>CBCTJT010000002.1:0-429625 GCA_965147305.1 uncultured bacterium | reverse complement strand
TGCTCATGCTCATGCTCATGCTCATGCTCATGCTCATGCTCATGCTCATGCTCATTTTGGTGCAGATGCTGATGTTGGTGCAGATGCTTTTTGCGGCTTCGCCAGGCCTGCACCATCATCATCACGCCGAGCGCGGCAATAAACAGCGAGCTGGCTTTTTCCAGATACCAGCGGCTGGTGCTGAGATCGCCGGTCATTAGGTTAAAGCCAACGGCCAGGATAAACACAAAAGCGATGGCGCTTAGTCCCTGCACCAGGCTGCCGAGAAACGGTACGCTGAGTGCGACACCGCGTGGCGGTTGATGGGTGGTGAGCCAGGTAGTGACGATAAATTTGCCATGGCCGGGGCCAACTGCGTGCAAGATGCCATAAATAAAGGTCACGCCAATCAACCACAACCCCGCGCTGTATTGCCCGCTATTGATTTGCAGCAGATGCGTTACCAGCAGGCGATGGAGTTGGATCTGCGTTTGCAATGACCAAGCGAGAAACGCCGTCCAGTGGGAAAATAGTAAGGCGAGCGCGTTCAGCATCACCAATGCAGCAAGGGTAAATCCAGTTTTAGTGGCAGTCATAGCTATCAGATATCGCGGCCCTGAAAACCGACAGCATGCGGGAAATTGCGGTGGTTTTGTAGGGTGCGCACGTCTGCGCACCGAAATAATCTGCCTAAGCGGCGGCAGCCAGCGCCTTCACGCGTGCACGAATACGCGGTAACAGGTGCTGGCCATAATCGGTGGCATCCCTTAGCTGATCAAAACCACGGAACAGGAAGGTGGTGATGCCGAGTTTATAGTATTCCAAAGCCGCATCGGCCACGGTATCGGCTGAACCCACCAGTGCAGTAGAATTACCCGCCGCACCGGAGAGCGCTGCGATTTCCGTCCACAGGCAGCTGTCATAAACTTTGCGTGCGGTCGCCAGTTGATAAAGCCGTTGTGAGCCGGTGTTGCTGTCGGGCTGAATGGACCTGCCACCAATATTGGCTTGCGCCTCACGCAGCAAACGATTTGCGCGCGCCCATGCCTGCTCATCGGTATCACCGAGAATCGGACGCAGCGACAGACTAAAGCGAATATGCTTTTCGCGGCCATATTTTCTTGCCGCTGCCCGCACCTGCTCAATGCGTGATTTCACCTGCTCCAGCGGCTCGCCCCACATCATGTAGACATCGGCATGACGCGCAGCGATATCAATCGCGGCCTCAGATGCGCCAGAGAAATAGACCGGCACGCGCGGTTGCTGCCAGGGCTTAACCTCAGTGAGATTATCTTCTACTTGATAAAATTTACCGTCGTAGCGGAACGGGGTACGGGATTCCCAGGTGAGTTTCATGATGTCGAGATATTCGCCGGTGCGAGCATAACGCTCATCCTTGCTGAGAAAATCTCCGTCGCGTTGTAAGTCTCCGCTGTCACCACCCGTAATCACGTTGATCGCTGCGCGTCCGTGGCTTAACTGATCCAGGGTGGCAAACTGTCGTGCGGCGAAGGTCGGCGCCTGGAAGCCGGGACGATGCGCCACCAGCAAACCGAGTTTGTCGGTAAATGCCGCGACATAGCTGGCAAGGATCATCGAATCCGGCGCGCGGGTATTCACCGCCAGCAGCACTTTATCGAATCCCGCATACTCCTGGGCGTGTGAAAAGGCTTTGATAAATGGCAGATCGACAATGGGGCCTTGCGCAGCCAGTGATTCACTGCTCTCCTGCGCGCCCACCAGGCCTATAAATTCCAGCGTCATGACGTACTCCTCTCAGTAGATAGGGCGGTTTTGCCCACGGAAGTGAAAATAGCATCACTCTGTGGAGTGTGAATGCGACCGCAAAGCACATTCCGATAGTGACGTTGTAACGGATGCTGCCGCGTTAGCGCATGATTACCGATGCTCTCCACCATAAGTTCAACGGCACGAATGGCATTCTCGGTAACCACCTGTTTGATTTGCGCCGCATGCTGGCTGGGAACCCGGCCATGTGCCGCGCTGGCAAGTAAGGTGCTATTGGTGAATAACAGCGTATCAATACGCCCGACTAACTCCTGAAAACGCGGCAAGGAGGCCAGTGGAGCACCGAGATTGGCGGGAACACGCTGTTGTAAAAAGCCGATAAACCAGTCGCGAGCGCTTTGGGCAATCGCGTCATAAAGCGAGCCGAGCAGCACAGCTAACCACACAGACTCTTCTTCATTTAGCCCTGCCTTCGGCGTGCTCCAGGGCGCAACGTTGACCGCGTGATCCAGCGGAATCAGCACCTCATCTAACACCACGCGATGGCTACAGGTGCCGCGCATTCCCAGATGATCCCATTCATCGACGATTTGAATGCCTGGCGCATCGGCGGGCACCAGATAACCGCCGACCAGCGGATTCACATCATCACTGCTGGCCCATACCAGAAACCAACTCAGCCCATGGCTGCCGGTGGAGTAAATCTTCTCGCCACTGATGCGCCAACCCTCGGCGGTACGACGCGCTCGGGTTGCGGGCAAACCGCCACGCGCTGGCGTGCCCAGTTCAGGCTCGACGCGCAGCGCATTGATCAACGCGCCCTGAGTTATCACGCTGCTCGCCACAGTAGCGCGTACACTAACAGGCCAACCAGATTCCTCACCCAGCCGCCGGGTATTGAGATACTGCATGATCAGAATTAGCGCAGCGGAGGGTTCGCCGCGCGCTACCGCCTGAATGATCGACTGACAATCGCGTAAATCGCCACCGCCGCCGCCTGCGGAGACGGGGAGAGCGAACTGCAACAATCCCAGTTGTCGCAGATGAGCAAAAGCCGCGCGCGGAAATTCACCGCTGCGATCAACTTCTTCAGCATATTCAGTCAATAGTTCGGTGAGCGCTGGCAATATTTCAGCGAGAAAAGGCGTGTTATTTGCCATTGAGAAACCTTAATTATCCCGGAATAATCTAAGGTCGATTGTTTCCTGATAGCGCGAGACTGTAAAAGCAATAAAACCGCTTAACACATGCGGAATCGGCATAATTACGCGTCTGGTTGCGCTGTAAATTAACGATTAATCTGCCAACTCCTGAAATGAATGATTACAACGATCAATCTTTTACCTGCATATATTTTTGGGAGTAATACCATGCCAGATAATTATCTTCTTTCGCGTCGTCGCTTTCTCGGATATTCCGCCGCGGCGATGATGGCTTCAACGTTACCGGGGCGGAGTTTTGCCGAAGAGCCCATGCACAATATGCCGATGTCCGGCGACCTGTTGCAGGGTGGTGCGGGCAAATGGGCATTGGCGAAACCCACGCATATTCGTCTCGCGGTGAACCTTAATGCCATTTGCCTGGCACCGGTTGTGGTGGCCGATCAGCATAATTTTTTCAAGGCGCATAACCTTGAAGTGGAATTCGTGAACTTCGGTAACTCCACCGAATTGCTGCTGGAGTCGATTGCCACGGGCAAAGCGGAAGCCGCTATCGGCATGGCGCTGCGCTGGTTAAAAGCGCTGGAGCAGGGCTTTGATGTGAAACTCACCGCAGGCACACACGGTGGTTGCATGCGTTTATTAGCGCGTAATGACGGTCCCGCGACGCTGGAGCAGCTTAAAGGCAAAACCATCGGCGTCACCGATATGGCGGGCGCAGATAAGAACTTCTTTTCACTGATGCTGAAAAAGCACGGCGTCGATCCCAATACCGACGTGAACTGGCGCGTATTCCCGCAAGATTTGCTGCCAATGGTGTTGGAGAAAGGAGAGATTCAGGCCGCCAGCGGCTCAGATCCGATTATGTGGCGCCTGGCGCAGAAGCCGGGCTATCGCGAAGTCGGCACCAATTTGATGGATGAATACGCCAATCTGAGCTGCTGTGTGGTGGGTACGCGCGGTAGTTTGATTCGCGAACAGCCAGAGGTGGCTGCCGCGATTACCCATGCCATCCTTCAAGCCCATGCCTATGCTGCGCAGCATCCGGAAGCGATCGGTAGCGAGTTCAACGGCCAGGCGCTGAATACCACTCCACAGGAAATTGCCAGCGTGCTGAAAACCCATACCCATGGGCACTATTCAGTGGGCAATGCGTTCGTCAAAGAAATCGATGTCTATGCGCGGGATTTGAAGGCAATTAACGTGCTACGCCCGGAAACCGATCCGCTGCTGTTCGCCAAGGGCATCACCAGTAATGTGCTGGTGTGAGGGACGATTTTATATCGGGCAATAGATTGTAGCGGCGTGGTTTATCGCGCATTCATCGAGCAGCGTTATTGCTCATGAATGCGCAATAAATAACATCGTGATAAAGACAACTTGGCGAATCAGGCAATCTTCTGCGATGTCTGAATGGCATTCGCCAGTTTGAAGGTTTCGGCCGGCACCTGGTGAGCAAAGAGTTGAGTACTGAGGTAGCTACTGCCGCCATCTGCCAGCAAGACAACAATACGTTTGCCGTGATTTTCCGGTCGCGCTGCCACCTGTTCCGCCGCCCATAACACGGCACCGGATGAATCGCCCACCAGTACACCTTCGCTAAGCGCCAGTTGACGCGCTGCCGCATAGGCTTGCCAGGTTTCCACGGCGATCACTTCGTCATACACGCGATGATCTAAATTCGCCGGGATGCGTTCGGGCGGCTGATTGCTAAAGGCGTGCACCCCGGTGATCTCAAGCGGTTCCGGCCGCAATTCGCTGGGCTGTGAACCCACGCCGGGTTCCACGGCTATCACCTGCAAACTCGGATATTGCTGCTTCAGATAACGACCGGTGCCGGATAGCGTGCCGCCGGTTCCCACTGCCGCAATAAAGATATCCAGTTTGCCACCGCTGTCGCGCCAGATTTCCGGCCCGGTGGTCTGAACATGCACGGCCGGGTTGGCTGGGTTCTCCAGCTGCAAAAGGAAGTGAACTTCCGGCTCTGCGGCGGTGACCTTCTCCGCTAGCCATTTGGTGGCCGCGACAAAATCGCCGTTACTGGCTTCATAAAACTCTCTGAAGCCCTCGATAGTGCTGAACGGCACCACTTGAGCACCGTAAGCCTGAATCAGCTGTGTGCGCTCGATGCTAACAAAATCATTGATATAGACACGGAATTTATAGCCTTTGGCGGCGGCAATTGCTGCTAATCCAATCCCGGTATTGCCGCTGGTGGTTTCAACCAGCGTGTCGCCCGCCTGAATGATTCCGTTGCGCTCGGCGGCTTCGATCATGCTGAGTGCAATGCGATCCTTGACGCTGTGATTAGGATTAAACAGCTCCAGTTTGGCGATCAGTTCGGCCTGTATCTCTTGTTGCTGAGCATAACGCGAGAGCCGTAACAGCGGCGTATTGCCAATCAGTTCGGTGATTGACGAGGAAATTTTTGCAACCATAGTTCACCTCTGTGGTGGAGTAGGTCGCCATGATTGACGACCCTTAAGATGTGGTAGCGTTTCTATCCGGTGCGCCATTGGGCGCATTTACCATTTCACCGCGCTGCGCTGCCACGAGAGCAAACGGTCACGCACCAGGAACAGCAGGGAGATCAGGGAAGAGAACAGCAGCGCCATCACGATCAACGCCGCATACATATTGGCGTATGCCGCCCAGCCCTGTGCCCACTGCAAATACCAACCTAGACCCGATTTCACCCCCATCATCTCTGCCGCGACCAGCACCGAGAACGACGCACCCAGCCCCATAAATAATCCGACAAACAGATGCGGCAAAGCGGCAGGCACTGCCACGCGCAGCACCAGGAACATCGAATTAGCACCCAGCGTGCGGGCCACATCGTAAAAACGGGTATCGACGCTGGAAACGCCGGACCAGGTCAGCACGGTCACCGGGAACCAGGTCGCCAATGCGATGAGAAATACCGCTGCGGAAAAGCTGGAAGGGAAGAAATAAAGTGACAGCGGCAGTAACGCCGTGGACGGCACGGGACCAAGGAAACGAAGAATTGGATGCACCCAATATCCCAACCCGCGTGACCAGCCAATCGCCACGCCGGTGATAAAGCCCACCACGCTGCCGTAGATAAAGCCAAAGGCCAGCAAACGCAGCGAATTGAGCACGCTGTCCAGCAGGCGCGGCCAGTCGGTGGCGTAGGCTTCCACCAGAGCGCGCGGCGGTGCAAAGAACGGTGCGGGCAACAGCGCCAGTTTGCCAGTCACGGTTTCCCACACGCCGATCAGCAGTGCCAGCACAATCAGCCAGGGACCGCTGCGTTTGAAGGGTGCCCATACAGCGAGACGGGGAGAGATCCCCGACGCGATAGCCAGCGCACTTAGCAACAGTGCAATCGCCGCAAACAGTTCATGGGTTTGATCGACAAAGCGCGGGGCAGCGAAACCCTGCGGCTTATCAGGCACCACCACCATCAGTGCCACTAGCGCCCACCACAGCAACAGCGCGACTAAAACGCTGGGTTGCAGGCGGCGCGGTGCGTCACGGTGCTGGGCTATCGTCAGAGTTTCACTGGCCATTAAGGTCTCCTTAGCTCGACATGTTGCTCATGTGCGCCATGTTACTGGCATGCTGATGGGCGGATTCAGCAGGCAGCAGTTGCGGCACATAGTGCTCGGCAAATTGCTTCGCATCGGTATCGGGGCGAATCACGTTGATCTTTTTCAACTCCTCAACATAAGTCGCGACTTCACTGCGCAGTTGGGCACCGGTTGAATGGTGATGATGAGTGTGCTCTTTGAGCATCGCGGTAATGTCCTCCACCGGCACCGAACCCGGCACGAACGGCTGGAAGATTTTGGCGGTTTCGGCGGGATGATCTGCCGTCCACTGCTGTGCATCGACGATGGCCTGAGTGATGGCCCGTGCGGTGGCAGGATCGTCGCGCACCAGCGAACCGCGCAGTCCCAGCACGCAGCAGGTCATGGTGGCGTATTCACCTTTCAGGTTGTTGTCGACTTCCAGCAAGTTGTGCTGTTTCTTCAGCAGCCAACCTTGTGGGTCATCGGTTGCCAGTGCCTGTACTTCGCCTTTACGCAGTGCCTCGCCAAACAGATCGGGCGGATATTGCAGCCAGTTGACCTGTTTGTCCGGATCGATGCCCTGTTTCGCCAGCTGCACGGCAAAGAAGTTACGGATTGGGCTGGCCTGATCGCTGACCGCGACAGATTTACCGACCAAATCTTTTACATCGCGAATGCCGCTGTTTTGCGGGGTCAGTAAACGCATGCATCCACCGTGAGTCCCGACGGTGAGATCGACGTCAAAGCCTTGCTCCAGCGGTTTTAGCCAGCGCAGCGCCATGCCAATACCACCATCGGCTTGCCCGGTAGCGATCGCCTGCAGCAGCGCATCGGTCGGGCCGCTGAAGTTAACCGGTTCAACGTTGAGGCCATATTTCTTGAAGAAACCCTGTTTCAGGGCAACCGAAATCGGCGCCTGACACACCGCCGTTTGTCCCCACGCCAGTTTGATGGTTTTAAGCGGTTTGTCGTCGGCGAAAACATTGCTGCTCAACAATGGATTCACCGCTACACCGGCGCTAAATAAACCCAGACCGCGCAATAATGCACGCCGGCTCATAAAGTATTTTTGCATTGCCATTCTGCTTTCCTTGTCATTAAAGATCACGGGCACTATCGCTTAGTGATTTCCCGCCACCAAATAACAATCCCGCATGAGGTCATGCAGTTTTTCTTTATGAAAGATGACGGATAGGTTTGCCGAAAAGGCTATTTCAATGAGGAGAGAGAGAGGCTTATGGTTATTTGCTGATAACTGTCGGCTCAGTATTATTTAAGCGGGAGCGAAATATGACCATGATCTCGTCAGGCGTGAATATTGCCATTGAAAAAGTGAATCACCATTTCACGCTTGAAGGCAGTGATTTACCAGTGCTGGAGAATATCAATTTACATGTGAAAGCAGGCGAATTTGTCGCGCTATTAGGGCCATCCGGTTGCGGAAAATCGACTTTACTGCGGTTACTTGCCGGGCTGGAACCTCCAGCGAGTGGTTTGCTGGCGGAAGAGGGTAAAGCGATCACAGCCCCCGATCCGTCGCGCGTCGTGGTATTTCAGGATCCCACGCTTTATCCATGGCGCACGGTGTATGACAACGTCGGTCTTGGATTGCAGATTCGCGGCGAGAACCGCGCAGTTAAAGATCAGCGAATTAACGCCATGTTGGATCGTGTCGGCTTGAAGGATTTTGCTCGCGCCTGGCCGCATCAGCTGTCTGGCGGCATGGCCCAGCGAGCAGCATTGGCTCGCGCGTTAGTGAATGTGCCACGTCTGCTTATTCTTGATGAGCCTCTGGGCAAACTCGACTCGTTGACGCGATTGCGTATGCAGCAGGAGATTGTTGATCTCTGGCAGGAGCAGCAGTTCACCACGCTGATGGTAACGCATGACGTTGAAGAGGCGCTGGTGATGGCCAATCGCGTAGTGGTGTTCAGCCCGCGACCGGCGAAAGTGGTGGATGTGATTGAGGTGGATCTTCCCTGGCCGCGACGCCGCGATGATCCACAGTTGGTGGCGCTGCGCAGCCGGATTCTGGATTTGCTAGGCACCGAGCGCGTAGCGGCTTAAAGGGCAGTGGAGAAGAGTAATTCACGCAACCAGCGGTGTCCGGCATCGCGGTGCGTGCGTTCATGCCAGACGACGATTTTGTTGAACCCCTTGATCGCTAACGGAGGAGGCAAGACCTTCAAACCAGGTAAATCGTGCGTTAAGCGACGCGGCACCACGCTGATCAAATCACTGACGCGTAAGATCTCAGGTAAAACTAAAAAACTGCACACCGAAAGTGTCACACGTCGCGAACGTCCAACCGCGGCTAACGCCTCATCCGTCACGCCCTTGAAGTTGCCTCCCACGTAGGAAACTAAGGCGTGGTCCTGTGCGCAGAAACTGTCAAGCGTTAAACCTGCCTGCGCAGACAGTGCATGGTCCTCGCGCATGAGACACACATACTCTTCATCGTACAGCGAGCGGGCGTGCAGATCGGGTGGGGCACTGTCTGGCGTGATCAACGCGATATCGATGTCACCCCGTTCAAACTGCGCAGATAACTGCTCGTTGTTAACGGGCAATACCGCCACGCGGATACCCGGTGCCTGCACTCGTAATGCGGCCATAAAAGGCACAATGACCGCACGCAGGGCATAATCGGTGGCCGCGATTTTAATGGTCATTTCGGCGGTCGCAGCGTCAAAGGCTTTGGGCTGCAACAGTTCTGACACTCCCGCCAGGATGGCCTTCACGGGCTGAGCCAGTTCCAGCGCCCGCATCGTCGGAACAACGCCGCGCTGCGCCCGCGTGAACAGCGGATCATCAAAACACTCTCTCAAACGCGTTAACATGCCGCTGACCGCGGGTTGCGTCAGGGCTAAACGTTCAGCTGCGCGGGTGACGCTGCGCTCATCCAGTAAGGCATCCAGCGCTTTGAGCAAATTGAGGTCGAGGTTGCGGATATCGGTTTTCATCATCTTCCGGCGATGGCGAGGCAATGCCTCATCTTACGCTGCTTCCAGATATCACGAAAACGTATATTAAAAATAAATAATGGCGATTGGTCTTATTTCATAGGGAGTCAGATACTTCACCCACGATTTATCCACGGTGAGACGAATGAAATGAAAATGAACGCGATTAACTGGCCAGAAGGATTTGTACCGGGCTTTAGCGATAACTACTGTTCCAACGAAGTGATCGTTGCAGGTTTGAGCACCCAGGATATCTGGCCTCTGCTGAACACGCCGTCACTTTGGCCGACTTATTACCAGAACTCGGCGAATGCGCGCTTCTATGACAATAAAGGCCCGGAACTGGCGCAGGGCGTCCGCTTCTATTTCGAAACCTTTGGCTTCCCGGTGGAAGCGCAGGTCACCGAGTACGTGGCGCCTGTAGCCGGTGAAGCGGCCCGTGTTTCCTGGCACGGCTGGGCGGGTGAAGTGGGCAGCGACGACCGTTTAGATGTCCTGCATGCCTGGTTGATTGAAGATCTGTCTGACAATCGCGTACGCATCCTGACCCAGGAAACGCAAAACGGCAAACCGGCGGTAGCGCTGGCGAGCGCGAAACCCAATCCGATGATTAACGGTCATCAGGATTGGCTGGACGGGCTGGTTGCGGCAGCTAAAGCGCGCAAATAGCCTCGACATTCTCGCTTCAAACCCGTTCAGTGCTGATGTGAGCGTGTTTATAGTGACCACACCGCCTTATGTGCACTGACCTGAACGCTATCGGATGCGTGATAATCAATCACTGATAAAACGTAGCCTGGCACCGGTAAACATATGCCGGTGGCAGGTTGCGCATCACGCGCGTGCGCGTCCAGTAAAAGTGCTGTGACAACAGAGGCTCCGACAGCGACGTATATTGAAACTGTACAAACACGCCACCGGGATTTAGCGCACGACTGATTTGCGTCAAAATCCTTTCACGCAGCGCCTGCGGCAGTGATAGCAGCGGCAACCCCGAAAAAATCGCATCGTAGCCTGTGCCGAGTGTTTCTGCGGAATCCGCGTGTACCGTCAAACGCAGATCGTTGAACGCATTAAGCTTATGGGCTAATTGCGGATTGATTTCATATGCCGTCAGCGTCGCATTAGCTTGTATGCGGTGCAATAAATGACGTGTTAGTACGCCATCCCCAGCGCCGAGTTCGGCAATGCGTTGCGTCTGCTGCCAATCTACGGCTTCAGACATGGTGCGACACAGCGCAGAAGAGGAAGGTGCGATAGAACCAAATACGCGCGGGTTGGCGAAAAATGCCTGTAAATAGCGGGTTTTTTCTTTGAGTAATGAATACGTCGTAGCAATCACGATTATTACCTCCGGGTTATTGGAGGTGATTCAACCATTAATTTCTTAAGCAAAGCTTAAAGCCGTATTTTTTTATGACCAGATGACAAACTTGTCATGATAAAGAAATGTCCTGGTATAAGTTCAGTTAAATCTCCCTTATTGCAAGGGTTCTGAACCTTTTAATTGGGTTTCCATAAAATCAGTCAGATGGTGCATCCAGCAGCGCATACCAAACAGATCCAGGATTAATCCGCTCCAAACCAGTGCCACGCACACCAGTAAAGCTAAAGCGATATAATAAGGGAATGCTGACATAAATCCGTCCTGGACATTAAAACATGTATGGCGCGACAGTATTCTATAAATGAAGCGCGTCAGCAACCTAAATAGATTTTTTTAGCAGGCTTACACAACGTGATAAAGATTGTTGGTTAATTCGTGTAATACAGGTGCGTTAAATTCCCCCAACCACAGATGCGCAGCTGGGGGAAATTTATTCAAGGGAAGGGTTAGCTTTTAGCGAAAATCCACAGATCCTCTTTCGGCAGCGAAATGCGGAAACGCTGATTACCGCGGAACTCTTTGCCATACGCCCTCAATGCAAAGTTGTCTACCTCGGTTCGGAACAGATATTCCCAGCGATCGCCTAAATACATACTGGTGAGCAAGGGCAGCTCAAGTGCGTTGTCATCAGCGGTGTCAGCGATATTCATGCGCTCGACGCGAATCACCGCCGTCCCATCCTGTCCAACCCGCACATCGCCACTCGGTTTACCCCACAGCGCCCATTTTGCCCCGGCAATGCGCGCCCGGCCGCCTTCAACGTGGGTGATTTTGCCGTGCAGACGGTTATTGCTGCCCATAAACTCAGCGGCAAACAGCGTTGAAGGCTGGCTGTACATCTCTTGTGGTGTGCCTTGTTGTTCAATCACGCCGTTATTCAGCAACAGAATACGGTCGGAGATCGCCATGGCTTCGTTCTGGTCATGCGTCACCATTAAGGCAGACAGTCCGAGACGAATAATCAGCTCGCGCAAGAACACGCGCGCCTCTTCACGTAGCTTGGCATCGAGGTTAGAGAGCGGCTCATCCAGCAGAATCACCGGCGGGTTGTAGACCAGCGCACGCCCAATCGCCACGCGCTGTTGCTGTCCGCCGGAAAGTTGATGCGGATGGCGTTTGCCGAGGTGCCCGAGCCCTAACTGATCCAGCACGGCTTGCACGCGTTGATTGATTTCTGCTTTATCCACTTTGCGCAATTTCAACGGGTAGGCGACGTTCTCAAACACCGTTTTGTGCGGCCACAGCGCGTAGGACTGGAACACCAGACCGAGATTGCGCTCTTCGGCCGGAATCTCGCTTTTTGGCGTGCCGTCAAATACCACATTCTTGCCGATATTGATTCGCCCCTGAGACGGTTTTTCCAGACCGGCCACGGCGCGCAGCAGGGTGGTTTTGCCGCTGCCCGATGGCCCCAGTAGTGAAACCACCTCGCCTTTTTTCAACTGCATCGATACGCCTTTCAATACAGGATTATCGCCGTACATCAGATGCAAGTTATCAACCGATAATTCAATCATGTAATTTCACTCCAAAGCGTAAAGCGATGCCGAGGCCAACTACCACCAGCACGATATTTATCAGGGAGAGCGCAGCGACGATATCAATGGCGCCCGCTGACCACAGAGAGACCAGCATTGAACCGATGGTTTCGGTGCCGGGTGACAGCAGATACACACCGGTTGAATATTCGCGCTCGAATATCAGAAACATCAGCAACCACGAGCCAATCAGACCGTGGCGGGACAGCGGCACGGTCACGTGACGCGTGGTCTGCCCAGGGGTGGCGCCCACGCTGCGTGCAGCTTCTTCCAGTTCCGGGCCGACCTGTAACAGCGTTGAGGAGATGAGACGCAAGCCATAAGCCATCCACACCACGGTGTAGGCCAGCCAGACGCTAAAGATGGTTTGACGCAGGGAACGCAGCCAAACAATAAAGTTTTCGCGCAGCCAATCGGCAACCGGCAGGCTGGAGAGCCAGCCATTTTTCAGTGACTGATCGAGCCACATCGGAATGAACAGGAACACCCAGAGAAACGCCAGACCGGCTAACAGGCCCGGCACGGCGCGCGGCACCAGCACGCTGTAATCAAGGAAACGCGTAACCTGATCCTGCTTGCGATGCATGGCGATGCCGACAAACAGATAACAAATCACCGCCACCGCGCCGCCGATCACGCCAATCAGCATCGAGTTGACGATGGCACGCAGCAGATTTGGCTGTTCCCAGATACTGTGGAAGGTCGCGAAGGAAATCTCATCCCACAAAGAGACGCCGACGCCCCAGTGAGAAATAAACGCACGCATCACCACGCCCAGTAGCGGTACGCCGATGGTGATTGTCAGCCAGGCCAACACCACCGCACCGGCAATCCAGCGCCATTTACCCAGCGGCAGGGCGCGGGCTTGTGACGCTTTGCCTTTCATGGTGACAAAACGGTTGGCGGTGCGCATCAGCCAGCGCTGCAGCATAACCAGTGGCACGGTAAAACAGATCAGCACCACGGCCACGGCGGCCATCAGGTGATACGAAGGTGTGCCGAGCTTGTTAGTCAATTTATACAGATAGGTGGCGAGCACCATGTTGCCTTCGGGATCGCCCAGTACCAGCATCAGGCCGAACACCTCTAAGCCCAGGAAGAACAGCAGCACACAGGCATACAGAATCGAAGGGCGCACCATCGGCAGGCTGACCGAGGTCATGACCTGCAAGGGTGAAGCGCCGACCGTGCGCGCCGCTTCTTCCACATCGGAGCTCACGCTACGTAGTGCAGACGAAATATAGAGATAGGCATGCGGCACATGTGTCAGTCCCGCGATTACCACAATGCTGGTCATCGAGTAGATGTTCCACGGCACCACGCCAAACAGTTGATTCGCCCATTGCGACAAGAAACCGACTGGCCCTGCGGCAACCACATAGCCAAAGGCCAGCACCATCGGTGAAACAAATATCGGTACCAGAATCAATGGCTCAATCAGGCGGCGTCCTGGCAGGTTGGTTCTGACCATCAGGAAGGCCAGAATACCGCCTAGCGGAATAGCAATGATCACCAGACCAAACGCCAGAATAAAACCCGACTCCAGCGCTTTGTAAAAATCAGGATCGGAGAAAATAAATCCAAAAGAACCAAGCGTTAACTCTTTCTTTTTGGCAAAGAACGGCGCGGAGAGAAAACTCTGCACCACGATAAACATCAGCGGCACGTAAATAACCAATGCCGTGATCAGAACAATCAATGCACGCGGCAAGCTTTGCCACTTTTTCAGTAACCTGGTCATATGCCAACCCTGTCAAACACCGAAGGCGAGAGGAAAAGTTATGCGCCACGGCGGGCGCATATCATGGGAGGATTATTTCCCTGCAGCGGTGCGCCACTGTTTAATAAATTCCAGGCGTTTTGCCGGTTCCAGATATTCCAGCAGCGATTCATCTACCGGAATCGGCTTCAAGGCGTCGCCCAGCATTTTGGTCATACCGTCAATATCATTTTTGCCTTCGATATCATTGCGCAGGGAAGGGATGTCCGCCTGATTTGCCAGGATACTCTGTCCCTTTTCTGACAACACGTAATCCAGCCATAATTTAGCCGCGTTCTCATGCTCACCCTCTTCGGTGATAAACGAAACGCGAGACAGCACCAGGATATAATCTTTCGGGTAAGCGATGCCTAATGCCGGATCGTTCTTCGCTCGGGCTTCGGCATAAGAACCGAGAATATTAAAGCCAATTAAATTCTCGCCTGAAGAGACGCGCTCCATCATGGTGCCAGTAGACGATTGTACGGTCAGACCCCCTTTCGCCATCCCCGCCAGGTTTTCTTTGTATTGCGGATCCACTTTGCTGTCCTGAACCGTCAGCATGAAACCTAATCCTGATTTTTCAATATCGTAGGTGGTCACTTTATTTTTGAATTTAGCCGGATCGGCTGCAATCATTTTAGCCAGCGCGGTGTGAGAGTCAGGCGCGGTGTCTTTTGGGATGAGTTTATTGTTGTAAATAAACACCACCGGTTCATAGGTCGTGCCGTAGGCTTTATTTTGCCACACTGCCCATTTTGGTATCTTGCCCTGTTCAGGTGAGATGTACTCCGCGGCATAGTCTGTAGCCAGTTTCAATGCGGTATCCATGGATGAGCTCCACACCACATCACCGCTGCCGCTGCCTGAAGCCTGCTCGCTGATGTAGCGGTTGTAGAGTTCGGTGCTGTTCATGTCGTTATATTCCACTTTGATGCCCGGATAGAGCGACTCAAAGCCTTTGATCAACGGTCCCGCCGCTTTGGTATCTGTCGTGGAATAGACCACGACTTTTCCTTCTTTGGTACCGGCATCGATAATTTTCTGATAATCAGCAGGATAACCAGCAGGCACAGCAGCGATCGCAGAGAAGGAGAGCCCGGCCATTACAGAGGTTGTTAAAAAACGCAGTGAGGTTTTCATACAGATCCTTTTGGTTACATTTGTTACAAGAATTTAACAGTAACCCATTGCGTTACCGATGCAATCCGCTCTGTAAAGTTTTTACAGCTTTTGTGAACTCAGTTTGGTTATTTATTTCAGGGTAAAATTATTTCACATTGAATATCGAGATAATTATCGACTAAAAAGAGGATCATTCAGGAAATCCTTAATTGAACATTAAGAGTGCAATTAATTTATTCTCTTTTCATAAAGGATAAATTTGCAGCAGGAAAACAATTTTCCTGTTTTAAGGGAGATTTAAGTTTACCCGTTCATCATGAGCGCAATATGTTGACGGGGACACCGATCATGACTGACACTTTTTCAGAATTAAAAGCGAAAGTACCGCAAGCCACCTTGTTGTTTTGGGTGCTAAAAATGATGTCAACGACGGTAGGTGAAACCGGCGCTGACTGGATCAACTTTGGGCTGGGCTTTGGACTTACAGGCACTTCCCTTATTTCTGCGCTGCTTTTTTTATGCATCCTGCTATTTCAGCTGCGCGCACCGCGTTATATCCCATGGCTTTATTGGCTGACTGTATTAATGGTGAGCATTACCGGGACCTTACTCACTGACTATTTGACCGATCAAATGCAGGTGCCGCTGCTCTATTCGGTGGCAATGTTTGGATCGGGCTTGGTGATGGTGCTGATGTTCTGGCATCGCACCGAAGGTACGCTGGAATTCTCATCCATCAATACCAAAGGTCGTGAAATCTATTACTGGCTCGCCATTATGATCACCTTCGCGTTTGGTACGGCGCTGGGTGATGCGTTAGCGGAAAGATTATCGCTCGGTTACCTGACCACAACCCTGTTGTTTGCGGTGCTGATTGCGGCGACTGCGGCGCTTTGGCGCATCGGCAAACTCAGCAGCGTGACCTGTTTCTGGACGGTTTATGTTCTGACGCGCCCCTTAGGCGCCTCTCTCGCCGATCTGTTCTCTCAACCGATTAAAGAGGGCGGATTGGGTTACGGCACTACGCCGGTCAATATTATTTTCCTGCTCGCGATGGCGATATTAATCGGCGCATCAACGCTCTACGGCCACTCTTCGCGTCAGATATCCAAACTCTAACCCGACCAGGAATGAAATTATGCTTCAGCATCTGATGGATTTTCTTTCTGGCAGCCACCTGATTGCGTTGGTGAATGCCGACCCTTTATATGTGGTAGCCATTGTCGCGGTGATTATTTTATGTGAAACCGGCTTAGTCATCGTGCCATTTCTACCGGGTGATTCGTTGTTGTTCACGGTAGGCGCCTTTTTACCGGCCACCTCTCTTTCACCCCTACTGGTGATCACCCTGTTAACCGCCGCAGCGTTTATCGGCGATATGCTCAATTACCATATTGGTAAAGGGGCGGTGGGGCGTTTTATTTTACGGCGTCAGTGGCTGAACGTTCAGCATAGGGAAAAGACGGAAGCCTTCTTTCGCAAATATGGCGCCGCCACCGTGTTTATCGGTCGCTTCGTGCCGATTGTGCGGACGCTCGCGCCGTTTATTGCCGGCCTCTCATCCATGCCCCGTTCGACATTCTCGCTGTGGAACTTCGCCGGTGGTCTGGCGTGGTGTGGCAGTTTCATCGCGCTCGGTTATTTCCTTGGCGATCTGGCCTGGGTGCGCGATCACCGCGAGTGGCTGGCGCTCGGCATTATTGGCGTTTCACTGCTGCCGGTTCTGACCGCGGTAATACGTCCTGCTCAGCAGGAAGAGTCATGAGAGTGCTGCTGGTGGAAGATGATCGCATGATCGGGGATGCGGTGTATGCGGCGCTAAAGGATGCCGCCTATGCCGCCGATTGGGTGCGTGATGGCGAACAGGCCCTGCTAAGTCTGGCTACACACAGCTACGATTTGGTGCTGCTCGATTTGGGCTTGCCGCGTCGTGATGGTGTGGAAGTGCTGAAACAATTACGTCTGCAGGGTAACCAGGTGCCGCTACTGATCGTAACTGCCCGCGATGCACTGGAAGATCGTCTGAATGGCCTGGACGCGGGTGCCGACGATTATGTGCTCAAGCCCTTTGCCATGAGTGAACTGCTGGCGCGTGCGCGTGCGGTGATGCGGCGCAAAGCAGGCAATGCCGCGCCATTGATGAGCAATGGTCGGTTTACGCTGGACCCTGCGACCCGCCAGGTGTGCCATTTGCAACGTGACGAAACCCACATGCTGTCGGCTCGCGAGTACGCGCTGTTGCAGACGCTGCTCGCCCAGCCCGGTCAGATTTTTTCGCGCAGCGAGTTAGAAAGCAAAATCTACGGCTGGGGTGAGGAAGTAGAGAGCAACGCGATTGAGTATTTCATTCACTCGCTGCGTAAAAAGCTCGGTAGCGATGCGATTAAGAACGTGCGGGGCGTGGGATGGAAAGTCTCAAAAGACGCCTGAGTGAATCAGTGCAGTTGCGGTTGTCGCTGGTGCTGTGTGTCGCCGTCGGCAGCATCGCCTTTCTCAGCGGGGTATTGGGATTTCTCTCTGCCTGGGATGAAGCACATGAGTTGCAGGATTCGTCGCTGCAACAGATTGCCAGTCTTGCCAAAGACGGCATGCTTACGCCCGGTAACAGCAGCTTCATTAGCCCACCGCTCCAGGATGAAGAAGCCTCGCGCATTGTGGTGCACTTCATCATGCCTGCTGCTGCGCCAGCCGCTGATTTTCCACTGCCCGCGCAACTGGAGGCAGGCTTCCATACCCTGAAAGTGAATCAACAAAGCTACCGCGTGCTGATAGAGAACATGGCAGGTGGCGTTCGCGTCGCGGTGGCGCAGCGTGCTTCGGTACAGGAAAGCGTCGCGCTCTCATCCGCGCTTCGCACCTTAGTACCGTTTGGCATTCTTTTTCCAGTTCTGCTGTATCTGATTGCTGACCTGGTTAAGAAGATTTTCCGCCCGATTCGTCAACTGGCCGCAGAGGTCGATCTGCAACGCGACAGTGCCGCGATGTCGCTGAATGGCGCAACCATTCCCCGTGAAATCCAGCCCTTTATCACGGCTATCAATCGCCTGCTGCAACGCTCTTCTGACGCTATCACGTTGCAGCGACGCTTTGTTGCCGATGCCGCTCACGAACTGCGATCCCCTTTAACTGCGCTGATGCTGCAATCCGAGCGGCTGGCGAGCAGCGAACTGCCGCCAGAGAGCCAGCATCGGCTGCGCGATCTGCGTGCCGGTATGGAGCGTGCCAGCTGGCTGGTGGAGCAACTGCTGACTTTAAGCCGCGCCCAGAGTGGGGAAGCGGTGGCACTACCGCCAGTCGAGCGCACACAAGTGTTTGCGGTGGTGAAACAGGTGATTTCCGATCTGCATCCGTTAGCGGAGCACAAAGCCCAGGATCTGGGAGTACTTAGCATCAGTGATGCGGTGGTGAGGGTTCGTCCCTCTGATCTCTATACCGTATTGCGCAACCTGTTGCACAACGCCATTCAATACACGCCGGAAGGCGGATGCATCGATATGGCTATCGAAAAGCATCACGGTCAGGTGTTGATCACCGTCGAAGATTCCGGCCCCGGTATTCCCGCTGATAAACACACGCGAGTGTTTGACGCTTTTTATCGCATGGAAGGCAATGACGCCAACGGCTCAGGCTTAGGTCTGTCGATTGTCCACGCCATGCTGGTTCGTATGCAGGGTGAGGTGGTACTCGCTCCCGCCTCGCGCTTCCCGTCTGGTTTAAAGGTAAGTGTTTCCTTGCCACTGGCTTAATTGATTACAAGGAGATAGCGATGTTTCTGACATCTGAGAACGCGGAAAATATTAACGATACGGTTTTTCTGCTGTTAAATGCGCCGGCACATGCATCGACGGCAATGCTGAGTTTTGGAAATGCCTGTGCGTCGTGGCTGATATTTATCTACCCGCTGGCGTTACTGATTTATTGGTTTAGTTTCAATCGCAATCATCAACAGGTGGCGCTGTCCGCTTTATTGACGTCACTGATAGCCTTGAGCATCAACGTCATCATCGGGGATTTCTTCCCTCATCCACGACCCTTTATGGTGCCGATCGGCCACACCTTTATTTCCCACGTCGCAGACGCTTCATTCCCCAGCGATCATATGACTCTGGCCTGCGCGATTACCTTTAGCTTGTTCTTTAGCCAACGGCTGATATTGGGTGCTGTGTTGCTGGTGTTAAGTGGCTTTATTGCCTGGGGCCGTATCTATATGGGCGTGCATTTCCCTGGCGATATGCTGGGTTCGGTGCTGGTGGCATTAGGTTGTGCCTTCGCTATTAATAAAGCGGTACCGCTGCTGACGCCGCTGTTTGATAAACTCAGCAATCTGAATGCTTATTTATTCGGCTATTTAAAGCTTACGCGCGCCAAACATTAATCTGAGGGTAAATAAACCGATGCGATTTTTAACGCGCCCTTATCTTGCGCTGATGATCTGCTGTGCATCATTGTTTGCTATTCCGCTGTTTGCCTGGGGTATTCACTGGAGCTGGAATGCCAACGATCAATCCGCGCTGTTATGGTGGTTTTATTTGCTAACGCAGACCGTGAGTAAACCTTTTGGCTTTATCACTTCGGCGTTAATGTTGTTTGTTTTGATTTATACCTTAAATATTCGCCGGGGAGAGTGGCTTAAATTTTCGTTGGTGATGTTGTTGCCGGTGATTGTCGGACAAGTGGCGGTGAGTGAAATTAAAAAGACTAACCAGGAGCCACGCCCCTATGTGGTGTGGCTGAGTCAGACGGACACTGAGATCGATCGTCACTTTTACCAGGATGATCCTGCCCAGCGGCAGCAGTTGATAACCCAGCGGCTGGCTAATAACACCCTGATTCCGCATTGGCAGAAGCAGCACTGGCTGCAGCAGGTTGATCCGGCTTTTCCTTCCGGGCATACAATTTTTGCTGCTACCTGGGCACTCATGGCGGTGGCGCTGCTGGTGGCGCGAGGTAAGTGGCTGTTAGCGGGGGTAGTAGTGATGTGGGCGTATGGCGTGATCGTCAGCCGTCTGGCGCTGGGTATGCACTGGCCAGGGGATCTGTTTACGTCGATTATGATTGCGCTGTATCTGAGTTTGCCTGCGGTGTGGTGGTGGTGGCGGAGTGCGGGCCATCGCCCCTCTGAATAGCAAAACATGTGCTCGCGACAGAATACTTGTCGCGAGCACGCTTTTTATTGCTGTTGATAGACCGGTGAATGCACCGATTTATCCATCAGCGGGTGTTGCTGGCTGTCATTATCAAAATGACGGGGTTGATCCTCATCTCCCATATTAATTTTCCGCTCGCCGAGATCGAAAGGATAATTCTCGTACAGTTTATTCGGTGTGCCGGGATGCCAACTGGCGGGGGTTAATAGCCAGGTATTGGCGGTGCGTTCGACACCCATATTGGCTTCAACCTGGGTAACGGCCAGCAGGGAAAACGCGGCTAGGAGAATCGTTACGAGTTTCTGTTTCATGGTGGTCACCTTGTGGTTAATAACAACGGTTGTGTTGATAGCGTTATTTTCTCACTGTGGCGGTGACCACACTCAAACCTGAAGATGACAATTTTGACAGGCGATATTATTGCGGAATCGAGAAGGTAAAGGTGCTGCCTTTACCGAGTGTGCTGATGACCGCGACTTTACCGCCGTGTAACTCTGCAATGGTTTTCACGATCGCCAATCCCAGGCCGGTATTTTCGGTACTGGTGCGTGAAGGATCGACACGATAAAAACGCTCAAACAGATGTGGAAGATGCTCAGGCTCAATGCCTTCACCATTATCCTGCACGCTAAAATGCAGCCAGTGAGGCTCGCGAATGGCGCGCAGAGTGATCTCACCGCCAGTGGGCGTGTAATGCAGTGCATTCGACAGCAGGTTAGAGATGGCGCGCTGAAAATGCAGCGGATCGGCGATAAATGACTCATCGCCCGTTTGTATCAACGTGATGTTTTTCTCTTCAGCCAGAATGTCGTAAAAGCCAATCAGACGACGGAACTCATTGGCGCTATTCAACGGCTCTTTTTTCAACGGCTCGCGGCTGTTATCGGCACGCGCCAGGAACAGCATCGAGGAGACGGTGCGCGACAAACGCTCACCTTCTTCCACAATCGCCTCTAACGTATCCTGATAATCTGCCGCACTGCGCGGTTGATTCAGGGTCACGCTGGCCGCTGAGATCAAATTATTGATCGGTGCGCGTAGCTCATGCGCGAGATCGGAAGAGAAGCGAGTCAACTGGGCAAAAGAACCTTCCAGTCGCGTGAGCATACTGTCGAACGAAGAGGCCAATACCACTAATTCTGACGGCCAGCGCTCGGTGGCCAGGCGCGTATGCAACTCTTCCACGTTGATGGTTTCAATCTGGCGGCTGATCACCCGCAGCGGTCGCAAACCACGACGCGCGAGACCATAGCCGCAGGCGGCAAACAGCAAGATCGCCAGCGCAGCAGCAATCTGCATGCGCGCCCAGTAATTTTCGATGATTTCATTATTACGTGAGACGTTAAGTGCGGCCTGCACCAGCCACAGCTCTTTGTCCTTGAGTGGGAAAGTGGTCGCGGTAATCAGATACTTCTCGTGCAGCTCACCGTCATGATGCTTCCAGCTCTGGTAGTTAAAGTCCTTGGTCGGGGCAGGATAGGCGGATTGCGGCACACGCATATTTTTCGATTGAGACCAGACCTTGCCATCTGGGCTGATAATGCGCAGCGACAGGCGATCCTGTTCGGCGATAAATTCAAACAGCTCCTTTTGCCACTGCTCTTGCGGCCCCTGACGTTCGCTGATGGTGCTGGCAATCTCCTTCTGGAACTGCAACGTGCTGCGCAGTTCATTGACATCTTTGCTGTTAAGCTGGTCGCGCAAGGTTTGGTAGAGCAGGCCGGAGACGCTGTACAGCACGATCGCCATCGCCAGTGAGAAGAACAGGGTGAGACGAACGGTGATCGGGACGTTACGGGGTATCAGCATACTCTTTTTCTTCCAGGACATAACCGGCACCGCGGATGGTGTGCAGCAGTTTTACCTTGTAGTTATCATCAATTTTGCCGCGCAGACGGCGGATCGCTACGTCAATCACATTGGTTTCAGGGTCGAAATTCATGTCCCACACCTGCTCGGCAATCACCGTACGCGACAACACTTCACCGCTGCGGCGCATTAACAGGCTCAGCAGCAGAAACTCTTTCTGCGTCAGCTCGATACGATTGCCTTCGCGTGAGACTTTGTGCTTCACAAAGTCCAGCACCAGCCCGCCAATCTGCAACTGGGATTCATCACTGCTCAACACCGCACTGGGCGTCTGACGGCGCAGGATCACCCGCGCGCGTGCCAGCAGTTCACTGAAAGAGAAGGGTTTGATCAGGTAATCTTCCGCGCCTAGCTCCAGCCCTTTGACGCGATCTTCAATATCATCCCGCGCAGTCAGGAACATCACGGGTGTGGCGCGATCGGCTTGCCGCGCCATCTCCAGTAGCTTCCAGCCGTTGATGCCAGGCAACATCACATCGAGGATTGCCAGGTCATAATCGTGGGTAAGCAGCAGGTGCAGACCGTCAATACCGTTGGCGGCCACATCAACCACAAAGTCATTCTCGCGCAGCCCTTTGGCGATGTAATCCGCCGCCATCTGCTGGTCTTCTACTAATAACAGTCTCATGCTTCCTCCGTCGCGTGGGTCAGCGCATCCAGACGCGCACCGGTGCGATCAAACAGCAAGTACAGCACCGGCGTGATAAACAGGGTGATGAATTGTGAAAACACCAGGCCACCGACCACGGCCACGCCCATCGGCTGGCGTAACTCGGCGCCAGCACCCCAGCCGCAGGCAATCGGTAGCGCACCCATGATGGCGCACAGGGTGGTCATCATGATGGGACGGAAGCGCTGCAAACAGGCCTGAATAATGGCGTCATGCGCGCTCAAACCCTGTTCACGCTGCGCCGATAAGGCAAAATCGATCATCATGATGGCGTTCTTTTTCACGATACCAATCAGCAGCAAAATGCCGATCATGGCAATAAAGGTCAGATCCAGTCCCATCAACCTGAGCGACAGCAGCGCGCCAACGGCCGCAGAAGGCAGGCCGAGCAAAATGGTAATCGGATGGATCCAGCTCTCATACAGCATGCCGAGAATCACGTAAATCACCGCCAGCGCCAGCACGATCAACCACACCTGGCTGCTCTGCGACTGCTGGAACAGTGCCGCTTGCCCGGCGTAGTTGCCAAACACCGTGGCGGGCAGGTTGATGGCGCTTTCCGCCTGGCTGATGGCTTGCGTGGCATCGGACAGAGACTTGCCTGGCGCCAGGTCAAAGGAAATGGTGATCGCTGGCAACTGTCCCTGATGGTTCACGGCGGTGACGCCCTGTACGCGGCTGATATGCGTAAAGGTCGACAGCGGCAACAGATCGCCCGACGCAGAACGGACATAGATCTGTGACAGGTCACTCTCGTTCTGACGGAACGGTTGCTGAACTTCCATGATCACCTCATAGCTATCTTCCGGGGCGTAGATGGTAGAAGCCTGCAATGTGCCAAAGGCGGCGTACAAATTGCTGCGGATCTGGTCGAGATCGACGCCCAGCAGTGAGGCTTTGTTACGGTCAATGATGAGCTGCGCCTGTAAGCCGTTGAGCTGGGCATCACTGTTTACCCCGACAAACACGCCGCACTTATTCATCTCCGCCATCAGTTGATTAGTGTAGTCGTTAAGGCTTAAGCCGCTGCTGCTGCTCACCGATTGCAACGTGTACTGATAAGTACTTTTCGCCGCACGGCCACCGACCTTAAAGTTCTGCACCGGACTGAAGAACACCTGAATACCCGGCATGTAGTGGGTTTCAGCCCGCATCTGCTGCAACACTTGCGCCATGGCCGGGCGCTGGCTGGCGTCCTTCAGCGTAATATTGAGCTGGGTGGTGTCGTGATCCACTTTCGTCACCAATGTCTCCACCGTGCTGTCCTTTAACAGCGTATTACCCAACTGGAAGGCCACTTCTTTACGTGAGTCGTAGGACATATCCTGTGGCGTATCGATATTCGCTGTGACCTGGCCGATATCCTCCTGTGGGAAGAAACCTTTGGGTGCACTGGTGTACAACCAGGCGGTGAGCGCCACGGTTAGCACCGCGACTGAAAGCGTTATCGCGCGGTGATCCACCGCCCAATTTAATCCGCGCGCATAGTGCTGGCGCAGGTTCTCAAACCAGCGCTCAAACAGCTGGCTCCACGCCGGTTCAGGCTTGGTGTGATGCGGATCATGACGCATCAACATCGGCACCAGCAGCGGGATGATGGTGAGTGAGGCGGCGGCTGATACCAGAATCGCCAGTGACACCACCCAGGCAAATTCATGGAATAGCAGGCCCATGGTGCCGGGCATAAAGAAGATGGGGATAAACACCGCCACCAGCGACAGCGAGATGGAAATGACGGTAAAGCCGACTTCCCTGACGCCTTTCAGCGCCGCCTTTTTAGGATCTTCTCCCTGTTCGATGTAGCGCATGATATTTTCCAGCACCACAATCGCGTCATCCACCACCAGCCCGACGGCGATGGTCAACCCCATCAATGAAATGTTATCGAGGCTCATACCAAAGGCATACATCAGGCCAAACGCACCCAGCAGCGAAATCGGCACGCTCAATGCCGGGATCACAGTGGCGCGCACATGGCGCAGGAACAGCAGGATCACCATAATCACCAGCGCAATGGTCAGCAGCAGGGTGAGATTGACGTCGTGAATGGCGTTGCGCACCGAGATTGAACGGTCATTGAGCAACTGCATGTGCACCGACGCGGGCATTTGTTGCTGTAATTTTGGTAACAGCTGCTTAATGGTGTCCAGCGTGGCCACCAGATTGGCACCCGGCTGGCGCGTCACGCTCAGCACGATGGCGGTGTGATTATTCACCGCACTGTGGCTCAGGGTGTTTTCGATGCTGTCCTGCACGCTGGCAATATCCGAGAGTCTGACCGGCTGGCCATTGCGCGTTGCCACCACCACCTGGCTGAAATCGCTGGCATTGCGCAGGTCGCCGCTGGTCTGCAACATCATCATCTGACGTTTGCCATCCAACTCACCCACCGGGGAATTGTCATTGGCTGCTTTCAGCGCGGTGTGTAGTTCTTCCAGCGTCATGTTGGTGGCAGCAAGCTTGGCGGGATCGACTTCCACGCGTACGGCATAGCGCTTTTGACCAATCACCGTGACTTCCGCCACGCCTTTGATCATCGACAGCGATGGCGAGATCAGATCGTCCGAGTAACGGTTGAGATCAGAAAGCGTCATCGAGGGCGAATCCAGACTGATCTGTGCAATCGGCGCATCCGCGGGATTGACCTTGCGGAAGGTCGGTGGTGTGGTCATCTGCGAAGGCAGCTTTTTCAGCGACTGATACAGCGCGGCCTGCACATCCACCGAAGCCGAATCGATGTTCACCGAGGGATCAAACTCCAGCACGATGGTGGTGGCGCCTTCGAGGTTGGTCGAAGTCATCATCGCCACGCCTGGAATGGTCGCCAGATTCTTCTCCAGCGGGGTGGCCACCGAGGAGGCCATGGTTTCCGGACTGGCGCCAGACAGGGAAGCGTTCACTTTGATGGTGGGCGTATCAAACGTGGGCAAGGCAGCCACCGGCAAATGCTGCCAGCACACTGCACCTGCCACCATGATCGCGATCCAGAACAGCAGCACGGCGATCGGTCGCTGCAAACAACGTTCAGAGAAGGTCATGGCTGCATTACCGCCTTATCAATGTTGCTGGCGATTTGCACCGTCATACCAGGGCGTAAGTTATTCGCACCTTCATTCACCACTTTAGTGCCCTGCGCGAGTCCATTGATCACCGCCAGTGACTGCTGCACGCGCAGCAATGTGATGGTTTGTGCTTGCGCCTGGTTGTGCTTATCAATCACATAGACGAAATGACCATCGGGGCCGTTTTGCACCGCCTGCGGCGGCAGCACCACGGCATCCGGCGTGACGCCCGCATCAACTTTGACGTTCTGGAACAGACCCGGCCACAGCAGATGCTGATGGTTGTCAAAGTGCGCTTTGAGCGTAATGGTGCCGCTAGTGGTGCTGACGCTGTTATCAATAAAGTCGAGAGTGCCTTGTGTCGGCTTACCGCTGGCGTCCTCCACCCAGACGGTTACCGGGCCTTGTGACTGAGCAGCCAGCACGGGCTTTAGATCGTTCTCAGGCAGGGTGAAGGCGACACCAATCGGGTCGAACTGAATGAGCGATACCAGAGGCAAGGTACTGCCGGGTTGCACCAGGCTGCCGGGATGCACATTCAGCGCCCCGGTTTTACCGCCAGCTGGCGCGGTGATGCGCGTATAGCCGAGGTTGACCTGTGCGGTTTGCACATCCTGCTGCGCGGCCTTGAATTGGGCCTGATACTGCTGAACGTTACTTTGCAGCGTGTCCCAGTCAGACAGAGAAATGTAGTTTTTCGCTTTTAACAGGCGACCCCGTTGCAGATCGTTCTGCGCCTTTACCAGCAGTGCTTTAGATTCCCCTGCGGCGGCCACCGCGCGATCATAAGCCGCATGCTGGCTGGCATCATCGAGGGTAAACAGCAGCTGTCCGGCTTTCACAAAATCGCCTTCGTGGAAATCGACGCTTTTCACCGTGCCGGTCAACTGTGCCTGAATATCGACCTGATTGAGCGGCACCACATGTCCCTGTGTTGCCAGCGTAATCGGCAGCGGTTTCACCGTGGCACTGATCATGCTCACCAGCACTGGGGCGTGGGCGGGTTTGACGGCCGCATCAGCCTGTTGTTTCGGCCAGAAGTACCAGCCGCTCCCGGCGATGATCAAACCGACCATCAGCAGAAGAGAGTGTTTAGATTGAAAAGCCATGGTGCCTCGACGAGCGGAGTAATTTTTCACAAGTTTATCGAAGGCCACCGAACAGAATGGAAAGAGGCAGATGACAAATTTGTCATCTTCAGATGCGCAGCTTCTTCAGTGGGTTACAAAAGAAAAACGCCACAGCGTGGCGTTTTAGTGGGTGAACCAGATGGTCAGAAAACTCACAACGGCAAACAGGCTCAGCGCCAGCGCCATATATTCGCTGGCAGGGCGGACAAACATCGATTTCATAAAAATATCCTCGTGGTCATGAGGCTATTTTCGCGAACCAAGATTAATTCAACCTTAGGACTGATGCGCTTCGGTTAGCCGCCCCAAAAAAATCAATTGTGGGTCCAGTAGGTGCCGGTTTCTGGAATCGGCAGAAACTGCTGGTTCATCTCGCGCAGCGTCTCGTCGGGAGAAAGATCGTGAAACAGCTGCGGGTGGAAAGTTTTGGCGAAAAACTCGGCGGCCAGCAGGTGCCACGGACTCATATAGAAATTCTGCCAGAACGCAGCGGCACGTTGCTGCTGCACGGCGGGCAGGGCTGAGACCGTAGTGTCTTGTGCTAAAGCTCGCAGGAAAGTGGTTTTGGCTTGTTCCGCCTTCACCAACGGGCCGAGTTGCAGCGCGCTGGTCTCCTCCGGGCCCGAAGATCCAGTGGCGATATAGATGTCGGGATTGGCGGCAATCACCGCTTCCGGATTGAGCTGACCAAACACCGCGGGGAAACGCCCGGCGGCAATGTTGTCGCCCCCAGCGAAGGCGATTAAATCCGCCAGATTGCCATGGGCGACCGTGGTACAGCATTCGGCTTTTTTACCCAGATGTAACTGCAACATCACTGTTGGCCGCGTGCCGTGCCAGTTGGCTAAGCGATCGCGAATGCGCTGCATATGCTGCTGATAGAAAGCAATAAAACGTTCACTTTTGGCTTCATCATTAAGTGCCGCCCCGAGTGTACGCAGACTGGCTACGGTATTCGCCAGCGGATCAACGCGGAAATCAAGAAACAGCACCGGGATATTCGCTGCCTGAAGCTGCAGCATAAACTGCGAGTTATTGGGCGGGGTACGCGCATACACCGGCAGGATCACCAAATCCGGCTGCAGCGCGATAATTTTCTCCACGTTAAGCTGAGAAAAGTTGGAGTTGCCAATCTGGGTAATCTTGCCAATCTCCGGGAAGGCTTTGACGTAACGATCCCAGGTCTGTTTATCCAGATTGCGCAGATCAGCGGGCCAGCCCACCACCCGTTTCGCCGGGTTGCCGTCTTCCACTAGCGCGAGGGTATAAATCATCCGGCTTTCGCCAATCACAATCCGCTGTGGATTGTCCGGAACCTTCACCTGGCGTTGCAGGCTATCCGTCAGGGTTTTGCTCTGCACCGCCAGTGGCAATAACAGCAGCAAAGTCAGTAGCACTCTTTTCATCGCATTGCTCACAGTGGGCTCCGCCGTCAAAGGCGGAGCGCAACAGATTAGAAGTCGACAGCGGCCTGTAAGTACATTACGCGCGGTTCACCTTCAATCACGCGCAGATTACCGGCGCTGGATTCGTAGTATTCGCGGTTAAACAGGTTCTTCACGTTGAGCTTCAGCTGGGTGTGTTTACCGATCAACTGGCTATCCCAGGCGATAAAGGCATCGGCCACGGTATACGCAGGCATTACGAAGCTGTTTTCCGGATCGCCAGCACGGGTACCGACATAACGTCCACCGCCGCCAAGGCGCAGTTCACCCGGCAGCCAGGAGAAGCGCAGGGTGTGGCTGAGATACAGGCTGCCCATATTGGTCGGTGCGTTCACCAGACGGTTGCCGACGTTGTCAGGATTCACGTTGTCGGAAACAATCTCGGTTTTGTCGTAGCTGTAGTTGGCGATCAGATTCCAGTCTGGCGCGAACTCACCATTGACCTCCAGCTCAGCCCCGGTGGAGCGTGCTTTGGGGATGTTGCGCGTCACGCCGTTGATGAAGATCGACATATCCTCTTCATCAATACGATACAGCGCCAGTGTGGCCGCCAGATTGGGCGCAACCTGCCACTTCGAACCGACTTCCCAGGTGGTGCCTTTCTCGGTGGAGGCCACATTGCCGTCATCATCGGTTTGGGTTGATGGCGTAAAGGATTTACTGAAGCTGCCGTACAGCGAGACATCCGGCAGCACTTTGTACACCACGCCGAGCTGCGGCAGGAAGGCGTTGCCACGGTCGTTGAGGGTGCTCTCTGGATCGATAAAGCCGTTGCTGGAGGTTTGGGTGTAGCGCTGGAAACGGCCACCCAACACCGCGATCCATTTATCCGTCAGGTGAATGCTATCTTTGGCAAACACTGAACGGCTATAGAGATTGGTGCGCAGGTTGCTCAGCGCATCGTTATAGGTGCTGTCGCTGACAATTGGCTCTTCGCCGTACACCGGATCGTACATATTGAAGGTGCGTGAAACAGTGCCGCGATAGGATCGCGCTTTATAGGTTTCATTCTGTTCGTAATCGACACCCACCAGAAGGTCGTGCTGCATACCCGCAATAGTGGGTGAACCGCTGACATCCCAGGAGACATATTCGGTCTGATGGTTGAAACCACGGTTGGCATCAGCGCGGCGTGAGACGATGCCGGTGGTGGTGTTGATGGCGGTGGCGCGCACTTCATTACTGTCATAGCGACGCTGCATCCAGCCATAGTTGAGATGCGTATCCCAGGTGTCATTCAGATTGTAACCGTAGGTGATATTCAGGCGCTTGTTTTTGCCCCAGGCATGGTTGGCGCTGTCATCGAGGCGGCGGTTGTAGGGAATATCCACCGGTTTACCGCCAATAAACGCGGTGCCACGGTCGTATGGCACATCGTATTTGTACTCAACGTAGCTGATGTTGAATGACGCGCGATCGCCATACCAGCTCAATGATGGCGCCAGCAAGGTGTGCTCGTTAACGCCAAAATTGCGCCAGTAATCCTCGCGCTGGCGTTCTGCCACCATGCGGAAAGCAAAGCCGTTGCCAAGCGGCCCGGTGATATCCACCATGCCTGTGCCGCCGCCGTAACTGCTGGATTCACCGCTGATATGGGTGTTCCATTCGTATTGCGGCTTTTTGCTTACCAGATTAATGATGCCGCCAGGATTAAGAATGCCGTACAGCAGCGATGACGATCCCTTCAGCACCTCGACATGATCGATGCTGGAGTCCATGGTCAAACCCTGGTTACTGCGCACGCCATCGATAAAAATTGAACCGTCAGTGTTGGAACCAAAACCGCGCTTAACAAAACCATCTTCAGTACCGCCAAGGGTATTGCCTTGGGTGACGCCGCTGACGAATTTCACTGCATCATTCAGGCTGGTGACCTGATAGTCCTTTATAACTTGTGGCGTCACCACGCTGATCGACTGCGGCGTTTCATTGCGTGGCGTGTTGGTGCGTAGTGTGGCGGCAGCATCATCCTGGTTGTAGCTGGTGGTGGAAGAGGCGGGTGCGGCGGTCACGGTTAACGTGGAGTCTGCACCGTTAGCGGAATAACTGTAGAGCAGCGTCGAAGCCAATAATACCTGTGAGCCAGAGAGCGTATATTTAACCGCTGGTGAAAATAAGCAAAGATACTTCATTATTTAAATCCGCATCAAAAGAGGGAAATATTAAGAAGGCTGGATGGTAATGAGATTGATTTCTATTTACAACCAAATAATGCCGATTTTTCATCGCATTGACGCATTTTATTGATTATTTCCTTGCGCCATTCTCCTGCATAAAACACCTTGGTCATGCAACTGTAGTAAGTGTGTAGTTTTTAAATGCACTGTTTTATATATGATTATTTTGAAAATGTAGTAGTGAATGTAGTTTCATTTGTCGTGTTATAATTTGACTACATTTTACCGACTGTCACCTTTTATTCTGCAGTGAAGTTAATGTATGGGGAGGCTTCACTTATTTTAATTAAATTAAGGTATTCTTAATTTTTATCGGAATAATACGTTTACTACTGCCTCTGTTGCGTGGGGGAAGGGAGCATTCACGCTTTGCTTCGTGACGTGTTCTGGATTATTCTCGCGCAGCATGGCGTCGCGATGGTTGCGTCGGGCAGCGTAACTTACTTATTAACAAGGTGTTTCACCCGTGACTGATTCCGTGCCAAAAACCAGCAAACGGCCCTACGATCTCTACGGTGAGCGTTTTCACGCCGCTAAACATCAGCTCACGCCGCGCCTGTTCAAAGTGGCGAATTACATCCATCAGCATCGCAGCGTAGTACTGGATAAAACCGCGCTTGGCATCGCCATCGATACCCAGACCTCGGATGCCACAGTGATCCGCGCCATTCAGGCATTAGGTTTCTCCGGCTTCCGTGACTTAAAGATTGTGATGGCGGAGTTCCTGGGCGTCACACAGCGCTCGCCGGCACGCGTGGCCTCCACGGTGAATGCCTTGTCGCAGGATGCCAAAGGAAGCGTCGATTTCGTGCTGGATAGTTATCGCATCAGCTGCGATATGCTCGCCTCCAGCACCAATCGCCAGGCGATTCAGCAGGCGATAGACCTGCTGCAGCAGGCAGATCGCGTGGCCATTTTTGGCATTGGTGCGTCTGCAATTCTCGCCGACTACACCGCCCGTTTATTCAAACGTAATGGCACATCCTCATATGTACTGAATCGCACCGGCATTGCCCTAAGCGAACAAATTGCCGAAATGCGCCATGCCGATGTGTTGATCATGCTGGTTCAAAGCAGTGCGCATCCGGAAGGACTGGTAACGCTGGCCGAGGCGCAGCGGCTGGGGATGAAAATCATTGTGCTTACCGGCGCGCCAGACAGCATCTTTGCTCAACGCTCTGACGTCACCATTGAGATCCCCCGCAGTCGTGACGCGGAAAAGATGCCGGTACACGCCACGCCAATGGTCTGTCTGGAGATTTTAGTGCTGGGGTTGGCGGCCACCACGCCGGTTGCCACCATGGAGAGCATGAGCAAACTGTATGAGATCAGTAACGCATTGACGCGCCCCGGCGCGCGCAAAACCAACAAGTCCTGAACCCATTTTGGAAGCGAACATGACCAGCGATTCTCCTCTGCTTGATGTGCAGGGGATCACTTATGCCATGCAAGGGCGAACCTTGCTGGCGCCCGTTTCACTGCAACTCAATGCAGGTGATTTTTTGCTGTTGACCGGGCCCTCTGGCAGTGGAAAAAGTACGCTGTTGAAGATTCTGGCCTCGCTGCTGGCACCCACCGCTGGACAGATCCGGTTTGAGAATCGCGATATTGCGGTGATGAAAGCCGAGCACTATCGCCAGCAGGTATCGTACTGCTTTCAAACGCCGCAGCTGTTTGGCGAGACGGTGTATGACAATCTGGCGCTGCCATGGCAAATCCGTCAGCAGAAGCCATCACGTGAGGCGCTGATTGCGTCATTAGAGAGCGTGCATCTTGATGCTGAGATGCTGAATAAACAGGTGGAGCAGCTGTCAGGGGGGGAGAAACAGCGCGTGGGTTTACTGCGCAATCTGCAATTCTTACCCAAAGTGTTGCTGTTAGATGAAGTGACGAGCGCACTGGACGAAGAGAACAAGGCGGTTGTCCAACAGCTGATTCAGCAGCGAGTGCAGGAGCAACAGTTGGCGGTGGTGTGGATCAGTCACGATCCCGATGAGATCCAGCATGCGGAAAAAGTGCTGCGATTGACGGCACCGGAAAGAGGAGAGTCGCATGAGTCAGCATAATATTACCGACAGCTCACTGCTGTTGTCGCTGATGCTGGTGGTAATCGCACTGATCATCAGCCAGAAAGAGAAGCTCGGCATGAGCAAAGACATCATCTGGAGCGTGTGCCGGGCCATTGTGCAGTTAGTGATTGTGGGTTACGTGTTGAAGTCGATCTTTGACCTCAACAACCGTTGGCTAACCATCCTGATGGTGCTTTTTATCTGCGTGAATGCGGCATTGAACGCGCGCAAACGCAGCCGTAATATTGACCATGCGCTGGCGATCTCCTTCGTGGCGATCACCACCGGCACGGCGCTCACCCTCACCATTTTATTGTTGAGTGGCGCCATTGAGTTTATCCCGATGCAGGTGATCCCCATCTCCGGCATGATCGCGGGCAACGCCATGGTGGCGGTGGGTTTGTGCTACAGCAATCTTAATCAGCGGTTTAGTGATAACCGGCAGAAGATTTTAGAGATGCTGAGCCTGGGCGCCTCGATAAAAGTGGCTTCGGGTCGGTTGATTCGTGACAGTATCCGTGCGGCGATGATCCCCACGGTTGATGCGGCAAAAACCGTGGGACTGGTGAGTCTTCCCGGCATGATGTCAGGATTGATTTTTGCCGGGATCGATCCGGTGAAAGCAATTAAATACCAGATCATGGTGACCTTTATGCTGATCGGCACCGCCAGCCTCTCGACCATCATTGCTGCCTATCTGTCGTATCGTCGCTTCTACACTGCGCGTGCACAGCTGAAGATCGGTAACTAACCGAGTAGGGCGCGGCCCTCAGGGCCGCCCATGAATCGGATAGTTACTCCTGAAATCGCAGCGCCACGCCAAAGGCATGCTCAGCGCTGACAATTAGGGCGGATTCCTCTTCGTGGAACGGGATATCGCCCAGCAACAAGCTGGCTTTTACCTTGCGCAGATCTGCACTGCGCAAGCTTAATGCTGCCATGCGTGCACTGCCGTTGTAATCGAGTGGTAATCCGGCGAAACGTTGAGTGACATATCCGGCAGCCGCGAAGCGCACGGTCGCCACGCCGGCTTTTAATACGAAGGCGCCTTCCTGGCATGCCGTCAGCGCATTCGCCCCAAACAGCCGACTATAAGGTTGTGCCGCCGCCGCAGGATCCTGCGCCACCACCACAAATTCGATAATATCGGTCACGCCATTGGGATGCTGACGCCATGCATCCTGCCATACCGCGTATGGGGTCTCGTGCTGGCAGAAGAAACTGCGGCCATTCGGCACCAGCGCAGGCCGTAACTGCACGGTGCGGAAACGCGCCTGATCCTCATCGCCATCTGGCAACTGCACCGGACGGAAGAAGCTGGCAGGCAAAGCGCCATCAATGTCCTGGCTCTCGAGATAACGCCATACCGCATCGACATCGTCGGTCTTCCACACCAACCCGCTCAGGCCAATCGGTGATTGCCACACATCCTGTCGCAAATTGGCGCGCCCCGGCTCAAAGCCGAGCAGCTCAAGATAGTTGTCACCAAATACGGCCAGATGGTTACTGGATCCGAGCGAATGGTGGCCGCGTTCGGTGAGCTGAAACCCTAATCGGCGAAATAACGCACTTGCCTCATCTAACTGATCGGCCACGTTGATCACCACGTGATCAAGACGGGGAATCGGTACTGAAATCGCCATCGCTTTCCTCCTTGCTCTCATGGTCACCGCGCCCATGCTGGTGCGTCCGGTTCGGATGTTGACAGCGGCTGCCAGTTGACGTGCGTTTCCGCGCCAAAGCCGGCGGCAATACCGGCAATCAGGGTGGTGATTTGCGTATCGGTGTGCTGATCCTGACTACGAACGATGCCTTCAATTTCCGCGGTTTGAGGCAGCACATTCCAGCTATTACCGGCCGTTAAGCGCGTAATGCCAAGCGTCCATTGGCGATGACGACTGGGGAGTGCATAAAGCGCGGAAACGATATGGCTGCCGATCACAATGACATCAATGCCTTCATGTGGCCGTGCGGCATGCGCGCCTTTACCAGTCAGGGTGATGTGAAAACGCTGTGTGGAGTGGGTTTTCCCGGTCATGGTCATCCTTGTGATTGTTCAGGTAAGAAAGGCTCGCCCAGCGTCAACATCAATCGGTTTGCCCAGGCAAAGAAAGCGGCGGACTGGATAACATCAAGCAGTTCCAGCGTGGTGAAACCCTGATCGCGTAATGTCTGCACCTGTTGCAGGCTCGCGGCGGCGGGGGTGAGGGAAAGCGTTGCGACCAGGTCAATAATCGCGGCCCAGCGTGGTGACTGGCCGTGAGCCAACTCTGCGCCTGGAACAACATTCAGCAGCTTTTGCACTGCCGCATCGTCTTTTGATAACTGGCTGGCTTTACGCGCGTGGACAGAGGCGCAGAAGATACAGCCATTCACTTTACTGACCACCGTGGCGGCCAGTTCACGTTCAGCACGCGGCAATCCGCCAGCGGTGTAAAAGATGCCTTTGTCGGTTAGCGTGCGCTGTTCCAGCAGTGGTAGATTACGTGCCAGCAGGCGGAAATAATCGGAGTCGCTGTGACCGTTTTTCTTCAGCGTAGCCTGTTCATCGGCCGTGAACTCGTTAAGCGGTTTGGCCGCCAGCCAGGGTTCCCAGCCTAATTCTTGTTGGGTAAAGGCGGTGAGGGCGGTTTGGCCGCTTAACGTCAAGGGTGCATCGTGCCACTTGCCTGCTACGGCGTGCGCTTGTGCGTCACTCTGCTCGCCGTTGAGCAGGCGTAAGCCGGTCAGTAAACGACTCTGGAAGCTCACAAAGGCGATTAACTGTGCGAGGGTGACAATGCCACGCGGTGTCCAGCCAGCGCTTTGCAGGTTTTGAATGTGTTTGGGTGCTGCATCCACCGGGTGCAAGCTAAGCAATTCGGCAAAGGCGTGACCGGCCGCGAAGCGCGCATCATGTGCCTTGTTGTTCACCTGTTGCTGATAATGCGCCTGTAAGCGGGTGGCGCCGTGCCAGTCTGCGACCTGCGCAGCTAAGGCAAACCGCCATTGCAGCGGAAGATCCGCATCATCCTCACTAAACAGCACCTCATAACTCCCTTGCGTGTGCTGCGTGGCAGCGTGGCGCTCGTTGCGTGCTGACGCGAGTTGAGATGCGGGATCGATATCCGCTAAGGCGGCCAGTAAATCAATGGATTGAGACATCTTGTTCTCCTGTTAAGCCTGTTCCAGAGCGCGTAGCTCCGGGGCGATATGGTCAGCGATTAATTCAATGGAACGCAGAATGTCAGCGTGTGGAGGATCGATTGAGTGCACCTGGAAGGTGATATCGGTGACGCGTTGCAAGGTGGAGTCGGCGCGCAATGACGCCAGCACCGCAGGCGCATCACCAAAGTGCGCATCAAGCTGGCGCGCATGGCTTTCCAGCGTATGGCCGGTGATAACGTGGCCAGCAGCCTGGAACTGTTCAGCCTGACGCTGCAAACCCGGCTCCGCGAGACGGCGCGCATATTCGTTCGAATCGGCAACAAACGCGGTGCGCGAGGCGAGTATGCGCGGTGCAATATCGGCCGGTAGCGCGGCCAGATAGGCATCGATCATCGGATTTTGAATGGCATCCAGCGGTAAATCAGGCTGGCCCGGCGGACGCGGCTGTGTGCGAGACAACATCAAGCCATGTCCTGCGGCGCCCGCGCGTGCGGCACCTTCAACTGAGAATGTGGCGATCCATACGCGCTGTGCCAGCGTTGGGGCGGGCGGATAGAGATGATTATCCGGGTGCGCAAGCGTATCACCGCGCCAGGCGCTGAGCAGTGTGTGCAACTGGTCGGCAAACACGCTAGCGCGTTGATCGATGGTCAAGCCAAAGGGCAGGAAAGAGGTTTTCGTGCCACCCGAGCCCAGCCCAACTTCCAGCCGTTCATGGCTAAGCAGATCCAATACGGCGGCATCCTCTGCCACGCGCAGCGCGTTTTCCATTGCCAGCGTAATAATGCCTGTGCCGAGACGAATCGTGCGGGTGTGTGCGGCTACATGGGCGAGGAAAACCAGCGGCGAAGGTAATCCGCCTTCCTTCTCATGAAAATGATGTTGGGCGATCCAGGCGCTGTCGAATCCCAGACGTTCGGCGTGCTGAATCTGTTCGGTGGCGAGCCGATAGCGCTCTTGCGCCGATACCTCATCCAGCAGGCGGGTGAAAAAGCCAATGCGTTTACGCGTCATGCAAACTCCTTAATCAGCGGACGGATAGCGGGGATTGCGTCAATCAGTGCACGGGTATAAATATGCTGAGGCGCGTTAAATAATGTGACGGTGTCACCTTGCTCGACCACTTCGCCCGCTCGCAGCACGGTGACGCTGTGCGCGATGCGGCGCACCGTGGCGAGATCGTGAGTGATAAATAGATAGGTCAATCCCAACTCTTGCTGCAGCTGTTGCAATAGCTGCAGGATCTGCGCCTGAACAGTGACGTCCAGCGCCGAGGTGGCTTCATCCAGCACTAAAATCGACGGCTGCAGGATCAGTGCGCGGGCTATTGCCACTCGCTGACGTTGACCTCCAGAGAGTTCACGCGGCTTACGTGCGAGTAATTCCACTGGCAGTGCCACGCGTTGAGCCACGGCTTCAACCCGCTGGCGGCGCACATCGGCACTGAGTTTTTCAAAATTGCGCAGCGGCTCTTCGATAATGGCGAACAGTGTCTGGCGCGGATCCAGTGATGCAAACGGATTCTGGTAAACGAATTGGATCTTGCGCCGGAGTTGGCGCAAGGCTTCACCACGCAGCGCACTGGCATCAATGCCATCGATCACCACGCGTCCGCTGTCAGCCTGTTCAAATCCCAGCAGAATGCGCGCCAGCGTGGTTTTACCGGAGCCGGATTCACCCACCAGCGCGTGCGTGGTGCCGCGTGCTACCGTCAGGCTGACCTGTTTGGCGACCTGTAACTGCTGCTGTTTACCCAGCGAGAACTGCTTGTTGATGGCAGCAAGCTGGATCGCCGGGGTCGAGAATTTAGCCTGAGGCGGAATAGAAAGCGCCGTGGAGTCAGGCGAGGCATCATGCAGCAGTTGCTGTGTATAAGGATGTTGCGGCGCGTTAAACACCTGTGCGGCTGGACCCTGTTCCTGAATCTCTCCGTGACGAAAGACCAGAAGCCGGTCAGCGCGTTCGGCCGCCAGCGCCAGATCGTGCGTGACAAACAGCACGGCGGTGCCCGATTCACGGCGCAGCACATCCAGCAGATCCAGAATGCGCTTCTGCACCGTGACATCCAGTGCGCTGGTGGGTTCATCCGCGATGATAATTTGCGGACGCAAGGCGAGGGCGATAGCAATCAACACCCGCTGCTTCATGCCGCCAGAAAGCTGATGTGGATACTGCGTCAGTCGCTGTTGCGGATGGCTCAGTCCAACTTTTTCCAGCAGTTCCAGCACGCGCTGCTGGCGCTCAGACTTGCTGATTTTCTGGTGCAGTTGCAGCATTTCACCCACCTGATCGCCGATGGTTTTCACCGGATTGAGTGAGTTGCCGGGATCCTGTGGTACCAGACTGATACTGACACCGCGCAAGCCGTCCATGCGCTTAGCCGACCAGTTGGCAATGTCGGTGCCGTTTAATACGATCTTGCCGCTGTCGCGGCGACCATTTTCGGCCAGCAGGCCAATAATCGCCTGGGCAGTGGTGGTTTTACCGGAGCCGGATTCACCCACTAATGCCACCATTTCACCTGCTTGCAAGGTGAAGCTCACGTTGTGCACCACTTCGCGCCACTGCCCGCGCTGTTGATAGCTGAGGGAAAGATTTTCTATTGTGAGTAAGGCACTCATGCGTCACCTCTAGCGATCTCTTGGCTAATACGATTCGCGGCCAGTACCACGGCCACCACCACCACGCCAGGGAAGGTGGTCAGCCACCACGCGGTGGCCAGATAGTTACGCCCTTCGGCAATCAGTAATCCCCATTCTGGCGTAGGTGGCGGTGTGCCGTAGCCAAGAAAACTCAGGGTAGAGAGCGCCAGAATCGCCTGGCCAAACTGCAGTGCGGCGAAGGCAATCACCGCCGTCAGCGAGTTGGGTAAGATATGACGCCACAGCACATGCCAAAAACTGCCGCCGCTGCCATAGGCCGCTTCGACATATTCACTGCGACGCACGCGCACCACTTCGCCACGTGCCAGGCGGGCAAAGCTCGCGATGGAGGCAATCCCCACGGCTAACGCGGCATGCACTGTGCCAAATCCCAGCAGAATCAGTACGCTGAGTGACAGCAGCAGTGATGGAATTGAGAGTAGGACGTCAACAAGGCGCATCAGGGTGTTTTCCGTGCGTCCGCCTACGGCACCCGCTAAAACGCCGAGAGCGGTACCGCCAATCAGGCCCATCGCCACGGCGGCAAACGCGGCTGCCAGCGACTGTGATGCGCCGTAAACAATGCGGGTAAACAGATCGCGGCCGAGTTGATCGGTCCCGAGCCAATACGCGGCTTGCGGCGCTAAACGTTGCGCGCCGGGTACGCCTTGTGTCGGGCTGTAATGGGTCAATAATCCCGGCGCGAATGCGGCCAGCAGGGCCAGCAGCATCACCGCCCAGGCCAGCCAGAGTCCGGGCTGAATCTGCCAGTGGCGTTGCGGACGCGGGGTGGCGCCGCGTTGGCGGGCGGTGGCGTAATCGACGAGGCTCATCGGTTTCCTCCGGCGATAGGTTGCAGACGGGGATCGAACAGTGGCATCAGCACATCGACCAGCAGATTAATCAGTACAAAGGCCAGTGCAGAGATCATCACCACCGCTTGCAGCACGGCGACATCCTGATTATTGACCGCCTGCTGCGTCAGTTGGCCGATGCCGCTGAGCCCAAATACGGTTTCAGTGATCAGCGCGCCGGCGATCAACTCGCCCAACAGCAGACCGGCTACGTTGAGCACTGGCAGCAGCGCATTGCGCATCACGTGTCGCCACAGCACGCGACTGGCGCTGGCGCCTTTGGCCCGCGCGACGGCTACAAACGGCTGTGTCGATATTTGATCGATACTGCGCAACAGAATTTGTGCCAGCGGCGCGGAGATCGGGATCGCCACCGTGATCACCGGCAGGATTAACCCCTGCAACGGCGACGGATTGATCACCGGTATCCAGCGCAGCTGGAAGGAGAACAGCTGAATTAACGCGATGCCGAGCCAGAAGGTCGGCAGCGAGATAAACAGCGCAGGAACAGATTGCAGCAACGAACGCAGCATACGCAGCGCGGGTAGCCGGGACAGTGCCGCCAGCGCAAAGGCCAGTAATGTGGCCAGCGCAAAGCCCAGCAGTGCCAATTGCAGCGTGGCGGGCAGGTTGCTGATCAACAGATCGCTCACTGACACACCGGCCTGCACCGAATAGCCAAAATCACCATGTAGCATCGCCAGCAGCGTATGGAAATATTGCTGCCACAGGGGATTATCCGCGCCATAGGCCAGCCGCATCTCAGCGATCTGATCCGGGCTCAAGCCTAGATCCGGATTCTGAAACTTAATCAGCACCGCATCGCCCGGCAGCACCTGCAGCAGTAAGAACGACAGGGTAAACGCGGCCCACAATACCAGCACGCTTTGACCCACTCTTCGCAGCAGAGAACGTTGCATCATCAGCCTGCCTTAGTGTTTTTCCAGCCACGCGCCGTAGAACGAAGGACGACCCACCGCTTCAAAGCTCACGCCTTTAAACCATGGAGCCCCCGCGAACACCTGCGGCTCTTCAAAGATCGGGATCACGTAAGCCTGATCGAGCAGATAGCGTTGGGCATCGCCGGTCAGAGCGAGGCGTTTAGCCGGATCCACTTCCGCTGAGATATCCACCAGCAGCGCATTCAGCTTATCGTCGCGGAAGTTTTGCACCTTGTCGCTGGAGCCGCCTTTTTGCAGCAGTACGTTGCGGTTGGTGGGGTAGAAACTGCTTTTGATCACATCGGGATCGGCTCGGCCCACTTCCGTGACGTTGAGCGGCGTTTTCAGCGGATCGAGATTATCCAGCGTGGCACTGCCCGCATCGCCGGCTTTCACCGTTAAGGCGACACCCACCTGACGCCATTGTTGTGCCACCAGTTGCAGCACCTCTTTGTTTTGCGGCTGTGGCACGGATTCGTAGATGGCGAGGGCGAGTTTTTTACCCTCTTTCTCACGAATGCCGTCACTACCGACCTTCCAGCCCGCTTCATCAAGCAGCTGTTTTGCCAGGGTTGGGTCGTACTTCAACTTGTCGGCGAGATTGACATAACCGGCTGCCGAATTGGCGATAACCGATGTGGCCTGCGGATAGTTAGGCGAGAACAGCGTCTGCACCACTTGCTGCGCGTTGGTGGCATGCAACAGCGCCTGGCGCACCTTCAGGTCACTGACCAGCGGATTATCAGGACGGAAGCTGATGCTGTCATTCACACCGCGCGTGGGGGCGGCGTAAATCGGGAAGTTTTGCTGCTGCGCCTGTTTTTCGTCATAGGCCTGCACCTGACGGATAAAGTCCGCCTGGCCAGCCAACAATGCGCCGATACGCACGCTGTCTTCCGGCGTCACGATTATCTTTATGCCATCGAGATTAGCTGGGCCTTGTTGAGGGATATTTTTCGGGCCCCACTGATAATCTTTACGCGCGGTGAGGTCGACTTCACGCCCGAGTTTTTCATCACTGACCACAAACGGACCGGAGCCAATAATATGGCGCGCGTCACCCAGTTGATCGAGGCTACGTTGCAGGGTACTGAGAGATACTAATCCGGAACCGATGGTTGCGGTGCCCTGCAAAAATCCTGGAGACGGTTTTTTGAAATAGAATTTCACCGTCAGCGGATCGATGACTTCACTGTGATCGTAGTTATTAATCACTTCCGAAACCGGCAAGCGCAGGGCTTTATTACCGAGGCCGTAGGTATCAAAGTTTTTGGCTACCGCGTTGGCATCGAGCGGCGTGCCATCGGAGAAGGTGACGCCCGGACGAATTTTAAAGGTGTATTCGGTTTTATCGGCGTTGCTACTCCAGCTTTCGGCCACCCAGGGTTCAACCTGCAGCGTTTTCGGGTTTTGCCACGTCAGTTTATCGGTGATCTGGTTGAGAATGCCGCCGTTCGGGTAGAAACCACCGGCAGGCGGATAAAGGTTGGTATGCGGTTGCTGCTCAAGATACACCAGCGTCCCCCCTTTGACCGGAGTGTCCGCCGCGTGCGCGCTAAATATCCCTGTCAGCAGGGCTAAGCTCAATGCCTGCAAGTGAAAATGCTTACTCATGGTGAATTCCTTATGATTCAATAGCCCGGCGGGCGGATTTCATCATCAAATGCCGCACTCGCGAGGAGAACCAAGGAATTGCACTAAGCTTTTGCGAAAAAAATAAAATGAATAGATTTGTGGGAAATAATTAAGATTCTTCGCCGCTCAAACGTGGCGTTAACTCTCTATAATGTAGAGGTTTTATATTTATTGCTGACATCCTGAGGGTAGTTTAATGAGAGCGTATTTGATCCCGGGCTTAATGTTTATGCTGTCAGCGTGCTCAAGTTCCGTCGGGCATAATTTCGATACCGCGAGCATTCAGAAAATACAGACCGGTAAAACCACCAGAGCCGAGTTGATAAATATGTTTGGGCCACCTGACTCTGAATCCCCTTATCCGGAAGGGCAGCGTCTTATGATGTGGAAATACAGCGAAGCCCGCACGCTGGATACCACCGCAGGCAAGACACTTACCGTGCAAACCAAGAATGGCCGGGTGTTTACTTACACATTGAGTAAGAGTTGAGGGCAGCGGAGATCGCTGCCTTCCAAAGTCCTGCGGTGTACCAACGAGAAGCTGGGGGTTAGTTGATTATCGTCCCACCCGCGCCTTAAGTGATTCCGGATAACGCTCGCCAACCACATCTATTGCCTGAATAGCAGTAGTGATTTTTTGCATTTCATGGGCGTTTAACGCTATTTGGGACGCACCTAAATTTTCTTCCAGCCGATGCAATTTCGTCGTACCAGGGATAGGCACGATCCACGGTTTTTGCGCCAGTAACCAGGCAAGCGCAATTTGTGCAGGCGTTACGCCATTTTCGGTCGCGATATTTTGCACCAACGTCACCAGTTGCAGGTTGGCTTGCCTGGCTTCGGCCGCAAATCGTGGCACTTTGCTGCGGAAGTCATCTTCACCAAATGTCATTTGTGCATCGATGGTGCCGGTAAGAAAACCTTTACCGAGCGGTGAGAAGGGTACAAAACCAATGCCTAACTCTTCAAGCAGAGGCAGGATTTTTTCTTCCGGCTCACGCCACCACATTGAGTATTCGCTTTGCAACGCGGTCACCGGCTGAACGGCGTGCGCACGCTTAATGGTCTCGGGACCGGCTTCAGATAAGCCAAAGTGTTTTACTTTCCCTTCCGCGATCAGATCTTTAATCGTGCCTGCGACGTCCTCAATTGGCACCGCGGGATCAACCCGATGCTGATAATAGAGGTCTATTACATCGGTTTTCAGGCGCTTTAATGAGCCTTCAATCGCCTGGCGAATATGATCAGGATGGCTGTTAAGGTTCTGCTGCTTATTATCATCGCCAAAGGTGAAGCCAAACTTGGTGGCAATCACGACCTTATCGCGAAACGGGGCTAACGCTTCGCCCACCACCTCTTCATTGAGGTAAGGACCATAAACTTCCGCCGTATCAAAAAACGTCACGCCCTTCTCGTAGGCGCTGCGGATCAGTTCAATGGCATGCTGCTTACTGACCGCAGGGCCATAACCGAAGCTCAGTCCCATACAGCCAAGGCCAATAGCTGAGACCTCAAGTTTTGCGTTTCCCAAAAATCGAGTTTGCATGTGTTACTCCTTCAGGTTGTTTTGAGCGGATTAAACGTGGAGTTTTCGACCGGTCAGCCACTCCACCATGGCCGGATCGCGATGCGAGAAGAAGGCGCTGGTTGCGGTATCCAACGCGGTAATGCGGCCCATTTCATCGCTGCTTAATTCAAAATCGAGCACGTTGATATTTTCTGCCATGCGCGCTTTGCGCACTGATTTTGCGAGAGAGACCACGCCACGCTGGAAGATCCAACGCAACACCACCTGGCCCACACTTTTGCCATGCTTTTCGCCTATCGCAGCCAAAACCGGATGCTGGAACAAACCGTTTTTACCTTCGGCAAAGGGCGCCCATGCCTCTGGCTGGATGTTTCGACTCTTCATCCATGGCACCGCATGCAGCTGCTGCTGAAAGGGATTCACTTCAATCTGATTCACAGCAGGCACAATTTTGTTAAAGGCGATGAGATCGGCCAGGCGATCGGGCTGGAAATTGCTGACGCCAATGGCTTTAATTTTGCCCGCCTCGTACAGCTCTTCCATCGCACGCCACGCGCCATGAACATCGCCGTAAGGTTGGTGGATCAAATAAAGATCGACATAGTCCATCTGCAGTCGATTCAATGAGCGTTCAAACTGTGCTTTTGCACCTTCGTAGTTTGTATCCTGCAGCCACAATTTGGTGGTCACGAATAGCGCATCGCGGGCTATACCGCTTTGCTGTAGCGCATTACCAACCTGCGTTTCGTTTTGATAAGAGGCCGCTGTGTCGATCAGGCGATAGCCGGTTTCGATAGCATCAATCACTGCGCGTTCGCACTCGGTGGCATCCGTCATCTGAAACACACCAAAGCCCAGCAGAGGCATATCGAGACCGTTATTAAGTTTTACTGTCTGCATGAGATTACCCTTTCGTGAATTTAGGAAAGCATAACGCCAGGAGATTGATTTGATTAGACCCTGTAATCAGCTAGGGTTTATTAGTTCAATTCATTAATAAACCCCGGCTGTAACGCTACTGCAGATTTTTTTCTTTTAAAAACTGACTCACCAGATCGGCGATTTGTACATTGTTGAGATCCGAGAAGGGGAAGTGGATATCTCCTGTAATGCCAATCTCAGGAAGATGGATGACATTTACATCTCCACCGTGTTTATTCGCGCCATTGACGAGCCATCGCCAGCCGCACATATATATGTCAGCTTCGAATCGCAGTTAGCCAGTGAGTGACGGTTTCGGTGGTTTTCCTTTCCTGATCGCATTCGATAACCAGCGGTTTTTCTCTTTTTGCCGTGGCTGCCAATGTGGAGAGAACCTCTTCACTGTTACCCACCCCGTAACCACCATGGGTGATAAACGGGATAATCAGTTTGTTGCTCCAGTCACCACGACTGAGAAAAGTCTGCACGATCGGTGGCACCGTCATGCCCCAAATCGGAAAGCCAAGATAGACGGTTTGATAGCTTTCAAAATTCCCGACATTATTTTTTAATTCCGGTTTGAAATTTTGAGCGCTTTGGTTTTTTGCTTGCTCAACCGTTGCGAAATAGTCTTCGGGGTAGGCCGTGGCCGGTTCAATTTCAAACAAATCAGTGCTGAGATGACGATGAATGACACCCGCAATCACGCGGGTGTTACCACTTCGGGAAAAATAGGCCACCAGCGTAGTGCTGCTTTTGCTTTGTCCGTTGGACGTTCGGGCCTCTGCGTGGGGGAGTGCTGAGCTGGACAAGGCCACGCCCGCCAGCGCAGTGAGCAACATTCTTCGGTGGACATCAGGTGAGTCGGACATCATTTCACTCCATCGGCCAGAAAGTTATTGAATAGCACTCAGCGCCATTTCTGCGCGTGCCGCAGCCTGCTCGTCGCCATGGGTCCGTAATATCTTTACGACCTGATGCAGTTGTTCTCGCGTTAACCCCACACGCAAGCTGGCACGGATATGCGAAAGCAATTGCGCTTCTACGCCCGGCGTGGCGGCTAGTGCACCTACAGTGGCCAACTCACGGCTTTGCCAGTCGAGGTTGTCACGGGCAAAAATATCGCCAAACAGATGAGCTTGCAGAAACTGATTGATCACCGGAGCAAACTCAAAAACAGGTCCTTTAACGGGCGCGCCTGATATTTTGGTTTGATTGTCGGTGCCCACCTGGCGTAATGCCTCTCCTACAGGAATTGGCTGGGTGGGTTCTTTGCCGGCCACATCGTTGATGCCGCGCTGTTTACGCGCTTCGGTGACTTTCATCAGCGCGTTCAAAGCATTCAGACTGCGAGGGAACCCGGTATAGGCATAGAGTTGCACCAAAATTTCTTTAACTTCATTCACCGTCAAACCCGCATCCAGCCCCTGCTTGAGTGCGATATCCAGTTTTGCCATGTTGCTGGTTGCCATAGCAGCAGCGATCGGTGGAATGGCTTGCTGGCGAACGGACAGCACCTTAGCCATCGTCGTGGCAGGGGCGGGCGTGTCAGCGGCAGCCGAATAAGGTGCCAGACTGCAACAGCTAATGACCATTAACCCGGCAGCCAACTGCTTAATTCGCGCGGTATTGTTCATCGGTCACTTTCTCCATCCAGTTAACGTTTTTTCCATCAACATTGCCTGTTACGGCGAGATGGGTCATTGCACTGTTGGCGCTGGCGCCATGCCAATGTTTCACGCCCGGTGGGCACGTCACCACATCGCCCGGACGGATAACCTGCACAGGTTGTCCTTCCTGTTGAGTTAACCCCACGCCTGACGTCACGATGAGCCGCTGTCCGGCGGGATGAGTGTGCCAGGCTGATCGCGCACCTGGCTCGAAGGTGACATACGCAGCCGATGCATTGATGGCGTTATCGGCGACAAACAGTGGATCAACCCGAACCTGACCTGTGAAGTTGATGGCCGGGCCCGTCACCGATTTTTGGCTGCCAGCCGGGGCAATATGGACGTCGTGCTCTCCAGGAAGAGAGGCGAAAGTGATGAAGGGCAGTAAAAGCCCGAGATAACCCCATTTAGCTGTCATGCAAGGCGTCCTTATGAGTTAAACGCGAAGGCTGCGTTGCAATGATTTTAACGAGGCTGAGATGTCCTCAGGCTGACGGCTTACTGACAATGCTGTCAGAATTCAGTGAGAAAGCAGGCAAGATGGCCTGCGCTGAGTCAGGAAATTGACCAGATTCAGATGTCAGAGCAAAGGTCAGGCCGAAGGTGTTGACGCCATTTTCACTGCGTGCGAACACATCGCCACGATGCATGATGGCGACAGCGCGCACAATGGATAAACCCAGCCCATGATGGGTGGTGCTTTTAGTCCGCGAAGAATCGACACGATAAAAACGCTCAAATAATCGAGGCAATTGGCCATGATCTATCGCGGTGCCGTGATTTGAAACCGCCACCACCGCGTGTGTTGCCGTTCTTGTTAGGCTAACTGTAATCACACTGTGCGTTGCAGCATAACGCGCGCTGTTTTCTAACAGGTTTGCTAGTGACCGGTGAAACAATCGGCGGTCAATATGTGCCCACTCATCGCCTTCAACCTGCAACGTCAGCTGCTTTTCGGCGAACGAGGGCTCCACATACTCTGCGGTCTTGCTGGTTTCGGCACGCAGAGATACCGCTGCCAGCTGCGAGGCATGTTCACCCGCATGGGCGTGAGACAGGAACAGCATATCGTTGACGATCGAGGCCATACGTTCCAGCTCTTCCAGGTTGGAACCTAGCAACTCTTCCAGCTCGTCGAATGAGCGTCGGCGTGATAACCCTAACTGGGTTTGACCAATTAAATTCGTCAGCGGCGTGCGCAATTCATGTGCTACATCGGCGTTGAAACTTTCCAGCTGTCGCCAGGCAATCGCCTGCCTTTCCAGCACGCCGTTAAACGAAGAGGCTAATGGCTTGAGTTCATCCGGTAGATCATCGGTATTGAGTCGCTGATCGTGATCGCCAGGTGCTAACTGATGAGCTTGCTGGCTCAACGCGCTAACCGGCCGCAAACCGATGCGGGATATGGCATATCCAAGCAGTGCCACAATAAAGACCCCAATCGCAGAAATAATCAGGAGTGTGCGGGTAAAGGCATCGAGCGTGCCCATATAAGGTGTGGAATCAATCGCCACCACATAGCGCAGCGTTGGTCGTTCACCGTTAGCAGGGATCGTCTTAACCAATAGAAAAAGTGAGCAGGCAGTTTCGGCAGCGCCCGGTACTTTATTAAACCCTTCCTTTAGCGCTGCCCAGTTCACTCCCAACGGCGGCACGCCTCCTACGTTGAAACGTGCATCGTCACTTAAAATCCAGTAACGCACCCGCTCGCCTTCTGAACTGGTCAAATCGGTGAATTTGCTGGCCAGCATCGACCAGCCTTCACTTGAACTGCGCGCGCTAATCCACGGGCTCATCAACGACTCACGAAACAGCAGTTCGTTATGCATCTGCTTTTGCAGCGAGTCGTGCAGCGAACTGCGTAGCAGCCAGCCGATCGTTGAGACAATCAGGATGATACTCAGTACAAACATCAGTGCGAGGCGCGCGGAAATAGAACGTTTAAACATGTGGACTCTCCCTTACTTCCAGCACATAACCCATGCCGCGCACGGTATGTAGCAGCTTAACGGAGAAGGGCGTATCAATTTTGGCGCGCAGTCGCTTAATCGCCACCTCAACCACGTTGGCGTCGCTGTCAAAATTCATGTCCCACACCTGTTCAGCGATCATCATCTTTGACAATATTTCACCCTGATGGCGTGCTAACAGGCTGAGGAGGGAAAACTCTTTTGCCGTTAACTCCAGCCGATTGCTCTGACGAAAAACACGCCGTGCCAGCAGATCGAGGTGCAGGTCATGAATGTGCAGTTGTGTGATGTCAGCACCGTCGCTGGTTCGACGACGAACCAGCGCCTGAATACGCGCGACCAGTTCAATCAGCGAAAAAGGCTTTGGCAGATAATCATCCGCGCCTAACCTCAAGCCTTTCACTCGCTCATCGACTGAACCTCGCGCAGACAACATCAAAACCGGCGTTTGTTTGCTGCTGCGAATACCTTCGAGTACGCGATAGCCGTCCATACCAGGCAACATAACATCGAGGATCACGGCGTCGTAATCGAACTCCAACGCAAAGTGCAGTCCTTCTGCGCCATCGGCAGAGACATCGACGGTAAAGCCCGACTCACCCAGCGCACGGCTCAAATAGGAGGAGGTCTTTTCTTCGTCTTCAACCAACAATAAGCGCATAGGGCATTTTTCCTTGATTCGATCTTTAGAGCGTATTTTGCAAGTGGCTCGCCAACATCTGACTGACAGTTTCCTGACAACGCTGTCAGAAAAGCCCAGTAAAGACTGACAACGTTGTTATCCTGCGGTCATGATGCTGACAGCGCTGTATTCCTAAGCTAATCCGCGAAACCTCATTCGTATCCACATTTGCTGGATGCGATACATTCTCGGGAGCTGATATGAAATTTACAGTAATGCATGCACTACTCATCACGGCTATGGCAGCAAGCGCACAGGCTGCCGACTATAAACAAAATCCGTTTACCCTGACGTATGAAGGCGCCATCAGGGAAAACGTGGCGGGCAAGGTCAATATTCATCCTGTGAAATATGATCTCCATGGCCTGCAAATCGCTGCCAACGTCTACACACCCGCGAACTACGATCCAGCGAAAAAATATGCGGCAATCGTGGTGGCACATCCTAACGGCGGCGTGAAAGAGCAAGTGGCTGGTCTTTACGCGCAGCGACTCGCAGAACACGGCTACATCACCATTTCCGCCGATGCGGCTTATCAGGGGGCCAGCGGCGGTATGCCACGCAGCGTGGATAAACCGGCTAACCGCATCGAAGATATTCACGGCATGGCCGATTACCTGAGTCGTTATCCGGGTGTGAATGCCGATCGCATCGGTTTGCTCGGCATCTGCGGAGGTGGTGGATATTCATTAAAAGCCGCCCAGACTGATAAACGTTTTAAAGCGCTCGCTACGCTAAGTATGTTTGATTCTGGCCTGGTGCGGCGCAACGGTTATCAGGATTCACAGCTGGCGACGCGTCAAGAGCGTTTGCAAGTGGCCAGTGATGCCCGTCGTAAAGAGGCCTTAACCGGGGAAGTGACCTATTCCGGCGATGCCAATCTGACCGACGATCAGATCGCTAAACTGCCGTTTGATCTCTATCGTCAGGGCTATGAGTACTACTGGAAAACCCACGCGCATCCGAACTCCACTTTTCGCTACACCACCAGCAGTCTGTTAGATCTGATGCGTTTTGACGCGCAAAGCAATATGGACCTGATCAATCAGCCTTTGTTAATGATGGCCGGGAGCAAAGCAGATTCGCTGTATATGACGCAAAGTGCCTTTAGCAAAGCAACGGGAACCGCGAACAAAAAGCTCTATCTGATTGAAGGCGCTACCCATATCGAAACCTATTGGGTGCCGCGTTATGTCGATCAGGCGATGAGCCAACTTGATCCGTTCTTCGATAAGAATATTTAGTCTGATGCTTCCCCGTGGCGGCTACACCGCCACGGGGAATAATTTACCGCGTCGAATTCAAATATCAGCAGTAGAATTACGCGTCATCGTCCTCATCATCTGTCTTGCCAGCAAAGCGGCTGCGCACCACGACAAAGAACACCGGCACAAAATAGATCGCCAGTAACGTTGCAGCGACCATGCCGCCTATGACCCCGGTGCCCACTGCGTTTTGCGCACCCGAACCCGCGCCGGTGCTGATTGCCAGCGGCATAACGCCGAGGATAAACGCCAGCGACGTCATCAAAATAGGGCGTAAGCGCATGCGTGAGGCTTCAAGGGTGGCTTCGATGATGCCTTTACCCTCTTTCTCCGTCAGATCCTTGGCGAATTCTACAATCAGAATCGCGTTCTTTGCCGCCAGACCGATGGTGGTAAGCAGGCCAACGACGAAGTAGACATCATTGCTTAGACCTCTGAGCGTCGTCGCGGCCAGCGCACCGACCACACCCAGCGGCACCACCAGCATCACTGAGAAAGGAATCGACCAGCTCTCATACAGCGCGGCGAGGCACAGGAACACCACGATCAACGACAATGCATACAATGCCGGAGCCTGATCGCCGGAAAGACGTTCCTGGTAAGACATGCCGGTCCAGTCATAGCCGATGCCGTCGGGTAGCTGAGAAGCGAGTTGCTCCATCAGCGCCATGGCTTCACCGGAGCTGCGACCCGGCGCGGGCTGTCCGAGAATTTCTACTGAAGATAAACCGTTGTAACGTTCAAGACGCGGTGAGCCATAAACCCATTGCGCGGTTGAGAAGCTGGAGAAGGGCACCATTTTCCCGTTGCTGGCGCGCACGTACCAGTCGCCCATGTCTTTCGGCATCATGCGATAGGGTGCATCACTCATCACGTAGACTTTTTTCACCCTGCCGTGATCGATAAAATCATTCACGTAGCTGCCACCCCATGCGGCACTCAGCGTGGTGTTGATATCGTCCAGCGTTACGCCAAGCGCGGTGGCTTTTTCCTGATCGATATTGATTTTGTATTGCGGGTTATCTTCCATGCCGTTGGGACGCACGGCGGTCAGGACATCGGGATGCTGACGCGCCAGATCCAGCAGCTTATTACGGGCTTCAATCAGTTTGTCATGGCCGAGGTTTGCCTGGTCAATCAGTTCAAAATCAAATCCCGTGGCATTACCCAGCGCAATAATTGGCGGCAGGTTGAACGCGACGACCGTACCATCGACGATGCTGGAAAAAGCCTGTGTGGCGCGGCTGACAATGGCATCGACTTTATTCTCCGCCCCGGCGCGCTGTTCCCAGTCCTTTAACCCTATGAACGCGATGCCGACATTCTGACCGCGTCCGGCAAAGCCAAAACCGTTCACAGTAAGCACGTTTTCAACGTTGGCTTTTTCCTGTGTCAGATAGTAGTCATTGATCTCGTCGAGCACCTTTTGCGTGCGTTCCTGCGTCGCACCCGCTGGCAGAATAGCCTGCGTCGCGAAAACGCCCTGATCTTCAGCCGGTAAGAATGAGGTGGGCAGGCGCATAAACAACACCGCCATCCCCACCACAATCACGCCATAAATCAGCAGGTAGCGGCCTGATTTATGCACCATGCGGCCAACGGAAGAGGTGTAATGCTCCGCGCTTTTATCAAACTTACGGTTGAACCAGCCAAAGAATCCGCGCTGATGGCCGTGTTGACCCGGCTTAACCGGTTTGAGGATGGTGACGCACAACGCCGGGGTGAGAATTAATGCCACCAGCACTGAGAGCGCCATGGCAGAGACGATGGTGACTGAGAACTGGCGATAGATAACGCCAGTACTGCCGCCGAAAAAGGCCATGGGAACAAACACTGCGGAGAGCACCAGCGCAATGCCGACCAGCGCGCCCTGAATCTGCTCCATCGATTTACGCGTGGCTGCCTTGGGTTTGAGACCTTCCTCGGCCATCACGCGCTCAACGTTTTCAACCACCACAATGGCATCATCGACCAGTAGCCCGATTGCCAGCACCATGCCGAACATGGTCAGGGTATTAATCGAATAGCCAAACATGCTGAGAATACCGAAGGTGCCCAGTAAAACTACGGGTACGGCAATGGTCGGGATCAGCGTGGCGCGGAAACTCTGCAGGAACAGATACATCACCAGGAACACCAGGATGATGGCTTCGGCGAGCGTCTTCACCACCTCATGAATCGAAATATTGATAAATGGCGTGGTGTCGTACGGATACACCACCTTCAAACCCTGAGGGAAGTAGGGCTGAAGCTGCGCGATTTTGGCACGGATGGCTTTGGCGGTATCCAGCGCGTTGGCACCGGTGGCCAGCTGGATCCCCAGCGCAGAGGCCGGTTTGCCGTTCACCTTCACCACAAAGTTATAGTTTTCGCCGCCGCGCTCAATACGCGCCACATCATGCAGTCGCACCTGCGATCCGTCTGCATTCACCTTCATTAGAATATTGCCGAACTCTTCCGGTGAGGTGAGCCGCGTCTGCGCGATGATAGAGGCATTCAGCTGCTGGCCTTCCACCGGCGGCGCGCCACCTAATTGCCCGGCGGCAATCTGCGCGTTTTGTGATTCGATCATGCTCATCACATCCACCGGCGTCAGCTGGTAGTTATTCAGCTTATTGGGATCGAGCCAGATGCGCATAGCGTATTGCGAGCCGAACAGCGTGGAGTCACCGACACCGCTGATCCGACTGAGCGGATCTTTGATATTCGAGCCAACGTAATCGGCGATATCTTCCATGCTCATTTTGCCGGTTTCATCGACAAATGCCGGTACCAGGAAGAAGGTGCTGGAGGATTTACGAACGGTAATCCCCTGCTGCTGGACCTCCTGCGGCAGCAGCGGTGTCGCCAGCTGCAGTTTGTTTTGCACCTGTACCTGAGCGATATCCGCATCGGTGCCATTTTCGAAGGAGAGTTTCAGTTCCAGCGTGCCGGATGAATCGCTGGTCGATGACATATACATCAGCCCGTCCAGCCCACTCATATTCTGTTCAATCACCTGGGTGACGGTGTTTTGCAGGGTAGTGGCATCGGCGCCGGGATAGGTCACGCGGATCTGAATAGCGGTCGGTGCGACATCAGGGTATTGCTCCACCGACAATCGCATAATGGAAATAGCCCCTGCCAGCATGACAATAATGGCCAGCACCCAGGCAAAAATCGGGCGGTTAATAAAGAATTTGGACATCAGTGAGCGGTTCCTTGTGCAGCAGCATTGGCAGTCATATCAATCGGCGCGACGCTTTGACCGGGCTGAGCGCGCTGAATGCCCGAGACAATCACCCGTTCCCCGGCCTGAACACCGCCCGTCACCAGCCATTGATCGCCCTCGGTTTGTGAGACCGACAGACTGCGAACTTCCACTTTATTGTCAGGACTCACCACCAAAGTGGTGGCATCGCCACGTGGTGTGCGCGTCACTGCCTGTTGCGGGATCAGAATGGCCTGCGGATTGGTGCCCTCATCAAGACGTGCGCGCACAAACATGCCCGGCAGCAAGGCGTGATCCGGGTTGGGTACCATGGCACGCAGGGTGATTGAGCCTGTGGTTTGATCTACGGTGACATCAGAGAAGGCTAAGGTGCCCTGTTGCGGATAGACGGAACCATCGGTCAGGATCACGTGCACCAGCGCTTTGCCGTTGTTTTGCTGCAACTGACCTGAAGCCAGCTCCTGTTGCAACCGGAGGAAATCCTGGCTGGATTGAGTGACATCAACGTACAAAGGATCGAGTTGTTGCACGGTTGCCAGCGCATCCGTCTGGCCATTTTGTACCAGTGCTCCTTCGGTAACGGAAGAGCGGCCAATGCGCCCTGCAATGGGAGCCGCAATGCTGCTCCAGTTGAGGTTGATGCGCGCACTGTTGAGTGCTGCCTTTGCCGAGTCTACGTTAGCGCGCGTCTGTGCTGCAGTGGCTTCCGCCTGATCCAGATCCTGACGGCTGATGTATTGCGTGCCGGCTAAGGGGCGATAACGCTGCAGTGTGGCTTGTGCCATGCGTGCGTTAGCTTCTGATTCCGCCAGTGCGGCGCGCGCATTGTCATAAGCTGCCTGAAAAGGAGCGGGATCGATTTGATATAGCTTTTGTCCGGCGGTTACATCACTGCCTTCGGTAAATGCACGCTTTAATACCAAACCTGAAACCTGCGGACGTACTTCTGCCACGCGGAAGGCAGAAGTACGACCGGGAAGTTCGGTGGTAACCGGCAGGGATTGGGCGTGTAGCGTAACAACGTTTACCTGGGGCGCATTTTTCGCCGGCGTTTCACTGCCCGTCGGGTTATCACAACCTGAAAGCGTCAATGCAATAAATGAACAGAATAGCGCACTGGGGGTGAGCGCCCATTTAATCGGCATTACTGAGATCCCTTATAAGTGAAATTATATTGGTATAGTGAGGTGTTGCGTATTTAATCGACGAAATCTGGCTGGCGGGAGGTTATATTTTCGCACAAATGAACGGGTAAATGACTGTTGTGAGTCATAACCATATTTCACTGAAATATCGATAACCGTCTCGTGGCTACGCAGCAAGTCTTTGGCTGCAGATTCCAGCTTTCGGTCACGAATATAGTGGCCAAGGCTGACGTGCATAATACGATGAAACATTCTTTGCAGATGCCATTTGGAGTAGCCTGCGCGCTCGGCAACCTGTTCTATTTTTAACGGAGAATGAATGTTAGCTTTAATCCACTCGGCCAGTTCATAAACAATTTTCTCATAACGATCCATAATTTCACCCGTTCTATTCTTAGACAAAGTAAAGGCGAAACAATTGAAAGCAATAGAATGCCCGGCGCTCTGTTTAAATGAGCGGATAAGCTTTAAGGACGGTATGTTGTGCTTTCGAATCTATCTCGCCAGTGAACGACATCTCTTGCGACTGAATTAAGAGTAACATTACAAGATACAGATTATTAGCACGTGGAATCAGATAGGCTTTATGATCGGTGTTCATGAATAATGCATCATAAAGTGAACAAGTCGGTAGTACAGATGCTATAGAGTGATCCACTTCAAAGTGAACACCTGCGGTAAGCCGCGATATGTGAGATAGCCACATATGTTTCAGCTTGTTTATGATAGTTTCATTGAACCCGGACAGAGATGTGAGTAGGCGATGCTAAGAGAAAATTTCAGCGATCTGGTGTATCTGGTGATGGTCGCCCGAGAACGCAGTTTTACCCGTGCTGCCGCCAAATTGGGTGTCTCTCAATCCGCGCTAAGCCATGCCATGCGCGGGCTGGAAGAGCGGCTTAAGACGCGGCTGTTGACGCGCACCACCCGCAGCGTGGCACCCACAGAAGCCGGCGAACAACTTATCCAGAATATTGCGCCATTGATGTCAGATATTGAAAAAGCGCTAGTGGCTTTGACTGAACACCAGACGCGGACCTCGGGCAATATCCGGATTACCGCCGGTGAACATGCGCTGCACTCTACGCTTTGGCCATTAATTAAGCCCTATCTTCAGGAATATCCTGACGTGAACATTGAACTCTCTGTTGATAACACGCTAACCGACATCGTTAGTGGACGTTTTGATGCGGGAGTGAGATTAGGCGAGCAGGTGGAAAAGGATATGGTGGCGGTGCGCATCGGCCCTGACTGGAGAATGCTGGTAGTTGCGACGCCCGAGTATTTTAGAAATCACGGTATTCCTGAAACACCCTATGAGTTACAGCATCACAACTGTATCAATATGCGCTTGCCGACATTAGGTGGATTGTATAACTGGGAGTTCACCAAAGATAAAAAAGAAATTCGCGTTAAAGTTGAAGGTCAGCTTATTTTCAATAACCTTAGCTCGCGAATTGAAGCAGCACTTAGCGGCATGGGAATTGTGTATGCACCCGAAGATTCTGTGCGGAAATATATCGATGAAGGTCTGTTGCAGTGCGTATTGATCGACTGGTGCGAACCCTTTAGTGGTTACTATTTGTATTATCCCAGCCGCAAACAGCATACGGCGGCGTTCTCGAAATTGATTGAAGCGGTGCGCTACCAAGGCTGAGTGTTTTTAGGCGAACACAATTTTTTAAATTCACCACGCCGTTGAAGTCATTCCGTTCCCATACCAGGCGATTTTTTCACTATGAATGAGTCGCTTTTTTAATTCGCTTTGCTCCCTCTGCTTTCTACCGCATCCGCCCCTGCTTGGTGACTGTGCTTTCTGGTTTCGCTTCAACCAGTAGCACTTACATATTGGTGAATTTTACTCATAGAGGCATTCGGCTGGCGGGTATTCCGTATTTCACTATTATTTGTAAGGATTAAAAATTCCCCTCCGAACTGCCTTTTGTGAGCGTTGTACTACCAATGGGAGCGCATACCGATGGAACTGCACATCAACAATAAGACCTACCAAACTGATGCTGAAGCGGACACGCCACTGCTTTGGGTGATCCGTGATGATCTGGCTATGACGGGCACCAAGTATGGCTGCGGCCTGGCGCAATGTGGGGCATGTTCAGTAATGATCGACGGACAAGTTGTTCGTTCCTGCGTCACTCCGGTTGAGAAAGCCGTGGGTAAACAGATCACCACCATCGAAGCCATCGAAAGTGATGACATAGGTAAGCGGCTGGTGGATGCGTGGATCAAATATCAGGTACCGCAATGTGGCTACTGCCAATCGGGCCAGGTGATGGCCGCAAGGGCACTGTTGCAAAATAATCCACATCCTTCCGAAGAGGAGATTGCCGCCGCCATGGTGAATCTGTGTCGTTGCGGAACCTACAACGCCATCCGTGCGGCGATTCATGAAGTCGCTGGCATAGGGGTAAAAGTATGAGCCGCCTTGCAGAATCCCTCGAAACACTCGGCGAGCAGCCCGCAAATCTCTCACGCCGCCGCTTTTTGCTGGCCAGCAGCAGCCTGGCCGGTGCTTTTGTGCTGGGTGTAGGTTTACCCATTGGTGAAGGGCGAGCGCAATCTGCGGACGTTTCTCTGCCTCCCGGCACGCGTGTGCCAGCCTTCCTGGAAATTCGTCCCGATAGCTCCATCAAATTCCTCTCGCCTTTTGTTGAAGGCGGACAAGGGATCTTTACCGCCATGGCGCAAATTGTCGGGGAAGAACTGGATGCCGATCCCGCTACCTTTGTTGTTGAGAATGCGCCCGCGGGTTCGCAATACAAAGTAATGGACAGTGGAATGCGCATCACCGGGGGCAGCCAGTCCGTTCGTTCCAGCTATACCACGATGCGGCGGTTGGGTGCGCTGGCGCGGCAGATGTTATTGCAGGCTGCGGCTGCTGCGCTCTCCGTACCGGTTGATCAACTGCACACTGAACCGGGACGTGTCATTCACGCCGCCTCTGGTCGCTCCCTCACTTATGGAGAACTGGCTGAGCGTGCGCGTGATTTACCGGTGCCTTCGCCTGAATCAATAAAGCTTAAAGATCCCGCGCAGTTTCGCTGGATCGGCAAGCCCGTTCAGCGCCTGGATATGCATGAGAAATCCACCGGACAGGCCATTTACACCATTGATTTCCGGGTTGATGACATGCTGCATGCGGCCGTTCAGCATGCACCACGACTGGGGCTGACAGCGGGCGACATCCGTAATCTGCAACAGGTGCAAGGCATGAAAGGCGTACATTCAGTCCATGTGCTGACTGGCGCGGTTGCCGTGGTCGCTGAACGCTGGTGGCAAGCCAAACGCGCGGCCGAAACGCTCCAGGTTGCCTGGCAAGAGCCGCAAACGCCAGATGCGAATTACATGCCTGCCGATTTCTCCACTGAGGCGTTTGCTCAAGCACTGGCGCAGGAACCTGGCAACGGCGAGGATGCGGAAGTGAAGGGGGATTTCGCTCAAGGGATGTCAGCGGCGAAAACGACGCTTAGCGCGACCTATCACAGCCAGTATCTCAATCACGCTCAGCTAGAGCCGCCGTCAGCACTCGCGCGCTTTAATAACGATGGCACGCTGGAATTGTGGATCCCCAATCAGGCCCCGGAGATGTTTCAGGCGGATATCGCTAAACGCACCGGCCTGGCAGCGGAAAACATCATCATTCATTCTCCGCTGCTCGGTGGATTTTTTGGCCGCCACTTTGTTTATGACACAGCGATGGTCTATCCGCAGGCGATTCAGCTGGCAAAAGCGGTGGGTCGTCCCGTCAAACTGATTTGGAGCCGTGAAGAAGAGTTCTTACGTGATACCCACCGACCTATGGCTGCCGTTCGCTTCCAGGCAGGGTTGGATGCGCAAGGCTACCCGGTTGCACTGGAGGCCATCAGCATATGCGAGGGACCTACCGAAGGAATAGCCGGTAAACACGGTAGCAAACTGGAACCCTCTGCGGTGGAGGGGCTGGCAGGGAAATCCTACGCCATTCCTAATGTGCGCATCGCGCAGATTTATAAAAAGGGTCCGGTCAAACTCGGTTACTGGCGCTCGGTGGGTAACTCGATGAACGATTTTCTCTATGAGTGCTTCCTCGACGAAATAGCCGATCTCAGCAAACTCGATCCCTTTGCCTTGCGTCTGCATCTGCTTCAGGGCAACGAACGTTTAACCACTTTGCTGAATGCGGTGGCAGAGCTTTCAGGGGGCTGGCAGGCAGGACCCTACACGGCGGCTGATGGTACTCGTCGTGCACGCGGTGTCGCGATGGCCTCGCCGTTTGGCACTGAAGCGGCCGCTATTGCTGAAGTGTCGATCGAAAACGGTCAGGTCACCGTGCATCAGATATGGGAAGCCATTGATCCCGGCAGCATTGTCAATCCGGCGATAGTTGAGGCGCAGGTTAACGGCGCCGTGGCGCTGGGGTTATCACAGGTTCTGCTGGAAGAAAGTGTGTATGAGAAAGGGCAGCCGGTAGCGCGTAACTACGATATGTATCCCATCTTGCCACCCTCACGTATGGCGCAGGTGCACGTACGTATCGTGGAGAGCGGCGCAAAAATGGGCGGCATCGGTGAACCGCCGCTGCCTGCGGTCCCGCCTGCCGTGGCGAATGCGGTGTCCCGACTGACTGGTGAGCGCATTCGCGCCATGCCTCTCTCTCGCTTTACCTTCAGCTGACAGGAATAGACCATGAAACTCAAAAGGTTTGGGCTGATTTCAGCTGTCGTCGTTTGCGTGGCTGTGCTGGCATCGCTTTGGCTCATGCGCACGCCTGCTTCGCATTTTGATGATCAACCCGTGACGCCGACTGTGGCTTCGGCGGACATGGTGCGCAAAGGCGAATATGTTGCCCGTCTTAGCGATTGTGTCGCTTGCCATAGCACCCCTGATGCCCCGCCGTTCAGCGGCGGACTGGCGATGGCCACGCCGGTGGGCAAGATTTTTACCACTAACATCACGCCAGATAACGATACCGGTATTGGTCGCTACACACTGGCTGATTTCGATCGTGCAGTACGCCATGGCGTCGCGCAGGACGGCCATCGGCTCTATCCCGCTATGCCGTTTCCCTCTTATCAGAAGCTGTCCGATGACGATATTGCGGCGCTGTATGCGTTTATGAAGCAGGGTGTTAAACCGGTTTCTCGTCAGAACATCGCTTCTGAGATTCCCTGGCCATTGAACATGCGCTGGCCGCTGGCATTCTGGAGCGCGGCATTTTCACGTGGCGGATCTTATCAGTCGCAGGAAGGGCATGATGCTCTGTGGAATCGGGGTGCGTATTTGGTTGAGGGGCCCGGTCACTGTGGTAGCTGCCATACGCCGCGCGGGCTGGCATTTAATGAAAAAGCGCTGGATGCCGGCAGCCCTGATTACCTGGCGGGGGCATTATTGGACGGCTGGTACGCACCGAGCCTGCGTAATGACGCCAATACCGGTATCAGTCGCTGGAGTGAACAGGATGTGGTGACGTTCCTGAAACAGGGGCGTAACCAGCATGCAGTGGTGTTTGGATCAATGGCTGACGCCTTCAATAACTCGACGCAGTTTATGAATGAGGACGATCTGCGTGCGATAGCGCACTACCTGAAAGCGCTGCCATCGGGCAGTCAAAATGCAGGCAGCATTTGGCAGTATCAAAATACGGAAAGCACGCTCGCAGATAACCCCTCTGGTAGCCAGATTTATACAGCGCGATGCAGTAGTTGTCACGGTGCCGATGGTCGTGGTCAGGCGCCGTGGATCCCACCGCTGGCGGGTGCAACCTCGATGCAAGTGGATTCCGCTTCGGCTATCAACGTGGTCCTGAATGGTTCAGCCCGTATTGTTGCCGATGGCGTGCCAGATGCTTACCGCATGCCACCCTACCGGAAACAGCTGACCGATCAGCAGGCTGCTGAAGTGCTGAATTTTATCCGTACTTCGTGGGGAAATCAGGGTGACAAAGTGGATGCAAAAGCGGTCGGTGAGCTGCGGGGTAAAACCGATCCGGCCAGCAGTAACGTGATTATTTTGCAGATGCGATAGCCATGAAACTAGCTGCTTTTGATAAGACGATGGAATGCCAAACGGGAGAACTCCATGCACAATCTTGATGTGCAGGTCATCAGTACTGCGCTGACGTGGGCAGAGGAATCTCCCGTATGGCTCTGTACGGTGCTCAACACCTATGGCTCATCACCGCGCCCGCCGGGCGCAATGATGGTGATCAGAGAAGATGGGCGTTACTGCGGTTCGCTGTCAGGCGGATGTGTGGAAGAGAGCTTTATCGCGCGCATTAGCGATGCGGTGTTCTCCGCTGCTAGCCAAATAGTGCGTTACGGTGAGGGCGGCTTCGCGCCCGATCGCGCGCTGCCTTGCGGTGGCGTGCTGGATATTCTGGTAGAAAAATTGCTATCCGGCATTGCCGCGACGGACTATCTGCAGCGCATGCAACACGCGATGATCAGTGCCCATTCACTGGAGAAAAGCCTGGTATTACCTCATGCCTGCCATGCTGTTAAACCCGGTGCTTATGCCAGTCACACCTTTGTTCAAATCAAGGGGTCTGAAGTGGTGCTCACACTGTCTGCTCCGCCCAGAGTGATTATTGCGGGCCTGTCGAACGTCGCGCTGTATTGCGCTAATTTCGCGCTGGCTCTGGGATTCGAAACGCTGGTGTGTGAACACCGTGAAGAGGTGCTGCTCAACCTGGCGGGCGATCTCGATAGTGGCATCACACTCATCAGGCAATTTCCGGCGGCTTATCTGGAACGAGAGGGCTGCCATCCCGGCACGGCGATCCTTTCACTGACCCACGATCCGCGCATTGACGATCTCACGATGATGGAGGCGGTGAATCTGCCGGCCTTTTACATTGGTGCGATGGGATCGATGAACAACAGCCAGCGACGTAAAGAACGGCTGGTGCGGATTGGCGACTTAGAGCCCCGACAGGTCAGCAGAATCCATGCACCGGTGGGTATTGATATTGGTAGCAAAACACCCGCTGAAATCGCGCTGTCGATCATGGCGGATATTGTTCGCTATAAAAACGGTGTGTGCCGATCTGAGGTCGCCACGGCACATGACGTGAGCGCTGCGCATCCATGAAGTTCGCCATATTGATAATGGCTGCTGGCTTAAGCCAACGTTTTAAACAGGCACATAGCGGGCATAAATTGCTGGCGTTGCTACAGGGCAAGCCTGTTATGCAGCATACGCTAGAGCAGGCACTTGCCAGTGAAATGGATGTCTATGTGGTGTCCCGGCCTGAAGACAGTGACATTCATCTGCTGGCTAGTAGGGCGCATCTGATTAAAGTGGCAAGCGCAGGATTGGGCCACTCCATTGCCGCAGGTGTTGCAGCCACATCACAATATGATGGCTGGTTAATTGTGCTGGCAGATATGCCGTTACTGACCACCGCCAGCTATCTGGCGGTGGGGCGGGCGTTAAAGACATCCCCTTTGGTGCGCAGCGAAGTAAACGGGATACCCGGTCATCCGGTGGCTTTTCAAAAACCGTTTTATGTCGATTTGATTCAGTTAGAGGGTGATAATGGCGCGCGTGCGTTGCTCAGCACCCATCCCGTAATGCCAGTCAAATTAACCGATCAGGGGTGCCTGCAGGATGTTGATACGCCCGCAATGCTCAGCCTGTTAGCAAAGAGATTATCTCAGGGTTAAAAAAGGAAGCGTAAAGCGGGGCTATGACTTCGCTCCGATTATTGAATTTTGTTCATAAACCCATCCTGATTTGACTACCTTATCAATTAATCCTCACGGTCCTACACTTTTAGCTGCAATCAATGTGGCCGCCTGCACCAAAGCGGTCATCACCCGAACCTGAAGCACGGAGCCCACATAATGAGAATTGCTGCTGCACTCATACTGGCGTTATCTGTCTCAGCTGTTTCTGCAAAGGAGAACACATCGATGATCACTGTTTGGCAAAGTGGTGAAAAACCTTCTGTTAAAGGCAACTCAGAGTATTTCACCGGTACGGTGCGTACTGATGCGCCGTTTCAGGGAAGCGAACCTGCACGTATTGGCGGCGCGACCGTGACCTTTGAACCCTCCGCGCGCACGGCATGGCATACCCATCCGCTCGGGCAAACGCTGATTGTGACAGCAGGTTTGGGGCGTGTGCAGGAGTGGGGCGGTGAAGCACGTGAGATCCGTCCAGGCGATATCGTGTGGATTCCCGCTGGTGTAAAACATTGGCATGGCGCCGCACCGGAAAACAGCATGTCGCATATTGCTATCGCTGAAGCTGAAAACGGCAAGGTGGTTGAGTGGCTGGAGAAAGTCAGCGATGAACAATACGAGGCCGCTAAAACGGCGTAAGCATACGCATCAGCTAAGTGAATGAGGCTGAGATAAGAATGTCACCGTGCCGGTATTCAAACCGGTGCGGCTCACGCCATTTAATAACCCTTTAAAATACATTTTGTGTAGGCTTATATTCATTTTTGCAAACCATTCCCAATTAGTTTCTGATGTGCAGTTAACCCTATAAATTATCATTGATAATTCATTAACTATCTGTTTTATAAGTGCTATTTAAATTTTATCATCTCTTGATATCTCAATATGCATTAATTAAAAATGCATACGACAATAATATGTTTTACCCATTACCCGCCGCCATCACACACTGCTCGCCATAATCATTGAGAAAAGGATTTGGCGTATGTCATATCGACTGAGCTTGCTAGATAAATCGCCGATTGCCGATGGAGAGAGCGCATCGCATGCCCTGCATCGCACATTACAGCTGGCGCAGCGGGCTGAAGGCTGGGGCTATCACCGTTTCTGGCTGGCAGAGCATCACAACACTGACCGCCTGGCGAGCCCATCTCCGGAACTGCTGATTGCGTGGATCATTGGCCAGACACAACATATTCGCGTCGGGTCCGGTGGCGTGATGTTGCAACACTACAGTCCTTATAAAGTCGCCGAAAACTTCAACCTGTTAGCTTCACTCGCGCCAGGCCGTATCGATCTCGGTGTGGGTAAAGCGCCAGGCGGCTTACCGCTCTCCACCCGCGCCTTACAGCAAGGTATTCATCAGGACGAGAAGGGCAACTTTGCTGAACAACTGTCACTGCTGGATAGCTGGCTTGATGTCCCACCGGTGGGAGATGAAGAAATCCTGCGCGCCACGCCGCAGCCGCCACGTCCGGCAAACCGATTCCTGCTGGGAGCCAGCGAGCAAAGTGCCAGGCTGGCAGCAGAACTGGGCTGGCAACTGGTGTTTGCTGCACATCACAACGGCGATCCGCTGTTGATGGAACAAGTGCTTAACAGTTATCGCCAACACAGCAACGGCAAGCAGGCGCTGGTGGCCGTGCAGGTGGTGGTCGCCGATTCTCCCGCTGAAGCTGATTTGCTGGTGGATAATCTGCGCGTTTATCACGTCAGTGTTAAAGATGGCCCAAGCGTCAACGTGGGCAGCGTTGAGCAAGCTGAACGTTACGTGCGTCAGGGCGGTTATACCGATTATGTCATTGAGCCGCGCACGCCATCGTTGCTAAAAGGCACTGCCGCACAGGTGCACGCCAAACTGGACGCCTTGCACCAGAATTTTGGCATTGAAGAGTTCGTGATTGATACCCCGATTGCCGAGGAGCAGGCGCGAGTGAAGTCTCTCGAACTGCTGGCAACTCATCGACTGGTTGCGGCGTAATCCGGAGATAACCATGACTCACACAAGCGAACAGCAACTGATTGACTGGCGACGCGAGCTGCACAGCTGGCCTGAGCTGTCTGGATATGAGGTAGAAACCACGGCACGTTTGCGCCGCTGGCTACAGGACGCTGGCTTGCGGTTGCTCGATTATCCGCTGGAAACCGGTCTGGTGGTTGAAGTGGGTCAGGGTGAAACGCTGATCGCGTTGCGAGCTGATATTGATGCCCTACCGATTCATGAAGCCACCGGCCTCCCATACCGTTCCCGTAACGCGGGCGTGATGCACGCCTGCGGCCATGATGTGCACAGTGCGGTGATGCTGGGCGCGGCACTGCAACTCCATGCGCTGCAAGATCAACTGCCGGGACGCATCCGTATTCTGTTCCAGCCAGCCGAAGAAAACGCTACCGGTGCGCGCAAGTTTATCAATGCTGGCGTGCTGCAGGATGTGCAGGCGATCTTTGGTATGCACAATGAACCCGGCTTACCGACGGGTGCTTTCGCCACGCGCGGCGGGGCGTTTTACGCCAATGCCGACAAGTTTGTGGTGCGCATCGCCAGCCCTGAACAAGGCGTGGATGCCATCCTCGTGGCCAGTCAGATCATTCAGGCACTGCAATCCCTCACCAGCCGCAGTTTTAACACGCTGGATAGTTTGGTGTTGAGCGTGACCCGCATCGATGCCGGTCAATCCGGCAATACTTTACCGGGTGAAGCCGAGTTTGGCGGCACGGTACGCACCCATGACAAGCAGGTGCGTGCGCAACTTGAACAGCGCGCGCGACAGATTGTCGAGCAAATTGCTGCGGCGAACGGTGCTACCGCGACGTTCAGCTGGCATCCGGGTCCGCCGGTGTTAGAAAACGATGCGCGCTGGGCGCAGTTTGCCAGCGAGATTGCACAGCAGGTGGGTTATCGCGTGCAAACTGCAGAACTGCACCTTGGCGGCGAAGATTTTGCTTATTACCTGCAGCAGATTCCCGGCGCGTTTGTCAGCATTGGCAGCGCCAGCGAATTTGGTCTGCACCACGGCGGTTTCAACCCCGATGAAGCACTGATTGCCCCTGCCGCGCACTTCTTCACCCAACTGGCGCAGCAGGCCTTGCAGCACCTTAATGCACGATGTCGTGACGCCATTCTGAGTTAGCACACCTTACCCAATATCCTCCGCTCTGTATGGCGACGAAACCGTCGCCGTCAGGCTATGCCATGGAAAAGAGAGAACACTATGACTGCAAGACAACTGCGACTCGGCACCATTCTGCATGGCGCATCCGGCAATATGTCCGCCTGGCGTCATCCAGCTGCGCAGGCCAATGCCAGCATCAATTTTGACTATGCCAGGCACATCGCGCGCAAGGCAGAAGCCGGCAAGCTGGATTTTCTGTTTGTCGCCGATGGGTTGTTTATCAATGAAAAATCGATTCCTCATTTTCTCAACCGCTTCGAACCGCTGACGCTGCTTTCCGCGCTGGCGGGTGTGACAGAACATTTAGGATTGGTAGGAACGGTCTCCACTTCATACAGCGAACCTTTCACAGTTGCGCGCCAGTTTGCCAGCCTCGATCATCTCAGTGGCGGGCGTGCGGGCTGGAACTTGGTGACCTCGCCATTAGAAGGATCGGCCAAGAACTTTTCGCGTAAGCAACACCCGGAGCACGCGCTGCGCTATCGCATCGCCGACGAGTATTTGCAGGTGGTGAAAGGGCTGTGGGATTCATGGGAAAACGATGCCTTTGTGCGGAACAAAGAGAGCGGTCAGTTCTTTGATGCCACCAAACTTCATACTCTGAATCACCATGGCGATTTCTTCCAGGTGCAGGGACCACTGAACATCGAACGCACGCCGCAGGGACGTCCGATCGTATTTCAGGCAGGTGCATCAGAGGATGGTAAAAAGCTGGCTGCCCGTCACGCCGATGCCATTTTCACCCATCAGCCGACGCGCGAAGAGGCGCAGGCTTTCTATAAAGATGTGAAAAAGCAGCTGGTGGCAAACGGACGTGAGCCGCAGGATCTGCATATCTTCCAGGGCGTTGGCGTCATTGTTGGCGACGATGCTGAAGACGTTGAGCGTCAGTACCAAACTACCGCCGCACTGGTTTCCATCAAAGATGCATTGAACTATCTCGGTCGCTTCTTCGATCACCACGACTTCTCGCAGTATCCGCTTGATGAGCCTTTCCCGGACATTGGCAATATCGGCCAAAACAGCTTCCGCAGCACTACTGATGAAATCAAACGTAAAGCGATCGAGCACGGTCATACGCTGCGTCAGGCCGCGCTGGAAGCTGCCACGCCGCGTCCGCTGTTTTTTGGCACGCCAGAAGAGGTGGCGGATGGCTTACAGCTGTGGTTTGAAACGGAAGCCACCGATGGCTTCATTATCCAGGGCGGCACGCCGGATACCTTCGAACGCTTTGTCGATCGCGTTATCCCTATCTTGCAAGCGCGCGGCCTGACCCGCAGCGAATACCCTGGCACCACGCTGCGTGCCAGTTTCGGTCTGAAAGATCCCGTTAATCAGTTCACACAACAATAATTTAAAGAGAAAACACGCTATGCAGAAGAAATCCCTTATTGCGCTGATGTTGCTGAGTTTAAGCAGTGCGGCTTTGGCTGAAGAAGTGGCGGTTAACGGTCAGCAGATCAGTATCGAAGCCAATAAAACGCCGGTGAATACCGCAAAAAATCCGGCTGCGGTGGCACAAATTCCTGCCGGACATAAGTTTGCCGTACCGGGCTCATTTACCGTGGCGGTGGCCGCACTGAACTCGCCGCCGTTGACGGTGTTCAGCGATGACAACAAAACCCTGCTCGGTAGTGAAGTGGATATCGCGCGACTGGTCGCCGACAGCCTGGGCTTGAAGCTCAATGTGGTCCCGACTTCGTGGGAAGACTGGCCGCTCGGCGTGGCTTCTGGCAAATATGATGCGGCCATTACTAATGTCACCGTCACTAAAGAGCGTAAAGAGCGCTTCGATTTCGCCACCTATCGCAAAGATTCCCTGGGTTTCTACGTGAAATCCAGCAGCCAGATTAAATCATTGAACAAGGCCGAAGACATCGCCGGGCTGCGCATCATTGTGGGTTCTGGCACCAACCAGGAAGCGATCCTTCTGGCGTGGGATAAAGAGAACCAGGCGAAAGGGCTTAAGCCATTCACGCCGGTTTACACCAAAGATGATGCCGCCCAAACGCTGGCGCTGCAGGCGGGCCGCGCTGATGCCTATTTCGGTCCGAACGTGATTGGTGCGTGGAAAGCCGCGTTAACTCATCAAACCAAACTGGTGGGCAGCGTAGACGGTGGTTGGCCGAAAGCCGCGCACATCGCGGTGACGGTGAAAAAAGACAACGGTCTGGTGCAGCCGGTTAACACCGCGCTCAACGGCGTGATTAAAAATGGTGACTACGACAAGGTGCTGAATCGCTGGGGTGAAGGCGTGGAGCGTCTGGATCACTCTGAAATCAACCCGGCCGGTCTTGGCGACTAAGGAGATAGCATGAGCCAGCAATTTTTCCGCGAAGTGCATCCTGAAGCCGCTGAGTTACAGCCGATTATCACCGGCCTGTTTGGTGAATACGCTGCGCGTTACGGAGACTTCTTCAAAAGTGCCAACGAAGTTGAGTTGACCGAATGGTATCTGCCGCCGCGTGGGCTGTTTATCGTGCTGGAGCGTGACGGCGAGATCATCGCGATGGGCGCTTATAAACCTTATGACGCGGTGACCGCCGAGTTTAAGCGAATCTGGACTCGCAGCGATTTGCGTCGTCAGGGGTTGGCGCTGCTGATTTTGCAGGAGCTTGAACGGCGTGCTTTGCGCGCGGGTTATCAGCGCGTGTTCCTGACCACCGGATTTCGCCAGCCGGAAGCGGTGCAACTCTATATCGGCCATGGTTATCAGCCGCAGTTTGCGTTGCTGGAAGATATGGAAATCTACAGTCAGCCACCTCATGACGGGCGTTTACGCTTCCTCAAGGTGATTGATGTGCATAGCGTGGCGCAAGCCAGTTAAGGAGTTGAGATGAGTAAGCAACAACACTTAACCGTGGTCCCTGCACGCTATCCGGGGCGGATCATTGGGGCGTTGGTCGCACTGTTTATTTTGGCCAGCGTGATTGATTCAGTGGCCTTCAATCCGCGTTGGGAATGGAGTGTGTTTGCCCGCTGGTTCTTTGATCCGGTGATCCTGTATGGACTGGGGCAAACGCTATTGCTGACGTTGTTCGGTACGGTATTGAGCCTGTTTTTCGGCGGCCTGCTGGCGCTGGCACGGCTCTCTTCTTCATGGTTATTGAGCACGCTGGCGTTTGGCTACATCTGGCTATTCCGCTCGCTGCCGCTGATTGTGGTGCTGATCATTCTGTATAACTTCTCTTATCTGTACGACACGCTTTCACTCGGCGTGCCCTTCACGGCATTGTCGTGGGGGCATTTCCAGACCATCAATGTGCTGGGGCAGTTCCCGGCAGCGGTGATTGGTTTGACGCTAGTGCAAAGCGCCTACAGTGCGGAGATTATTCGCGGCGGCTTTTTGGGTGTCGATCACGGCCAGTTTGAAGCGGCGTCGGCACTGGGATTATCCTCGTCCCGTCGGACCTTCCGCATCATCTTACCGCAAGCCTTGCGTGCCATTATTCCCACCACATTTAACGAAATCATCAGCCTAGCCAAGGGCACTTCAATGGTATACGTGCTGGCGATGCCGGAACTGTTTTACACCATCCAGATGATCTACAACCGCACTCAGCAGGTGATACCGCTGTTAATGGTGGGAGCGGCTTGGTATCTGATTATTACCACCGTACTGTCACTGTTGCAGCACAGCGTTGAACGTTGGCTGGCCCGCAGCGTGACGCGTGAACCGCAACCCTCGCGCTGGCGTCAATGGCGCAACCGCTCTGCTACCGCCAATGAGGAGCTTTCCCATGTCCGAAGCCATTGATTATCGCTCTCTGCATACTACCGGTGCCATCAGCGTTACCGGCGTCAGTAAGTCGTTTGGTAAACACAAAGCGCTGGATGACGTCTCGCTGGAGCTGGAACCCGGCTCGGTGACGGTGATTCTTGGCCCGTCGGGATCAGGTAAATCCACGCTGCTGCGCACCATTAATCATCTTGAGCGCGTGGACGAAGGTTTTATTCAAATTGACGGTGATTACATTGGTTATCAACGTCGTGGTGACAAGTTGTATGAGCTGAAAGAGAAGGCGATTTTGCGCCAGCGCATCAACGTCGGTTATGTGTTCCAGAACTTTAATTTGTTCCCGCATCTTACGGTGCTGGAAAACCTGATCGAGGCACCGATTGCCCATCGTCAATTATCACGACGTGAGGCGATTGATCGTGCAGGTGAATTGTTGGATATCGTGGGCTTGCGCCATAAAGCCGATGCCTGGCCGCGGCACCTTTCGGGCGGACAGCAGCAGCGCATCGCGATTGCGCGTGCATTGATGCTGAACCCGCGCGTGATGCTGTTCGATGAACCGACCTCGGCGCTCGATCCCGAGTTAGTGGGCGAGGTGTTGGACGTGATCAAAAAGCTGGCGCGATCCGGTACGACGCTGGTGATTGTGACGCACGAGATTGGCTTTGCGCGCGAAGTTGCGGATCAAGTGGTGTTTATGGTTGATGGCCGCGTCGTCGAGCAGGGCAGCACGCACCAGGTGCTGAATCAACCTCGCCATGAACGTACGAAACGATTTTTGGCGCGAGTGCTGTAATGGAAAGAGTCATAGTCAGCGCGCTGGCTGCGTGGTTGTTCAGTTCGCCACTGTATGCCGCGGAAACGCTGGATGCCAAAAACAACGAAACGCCGATCAATATTCCGGCTAACCCGCAGGCGATTGCCAAAATTCCGGCCGGTTTCCATTTTGTCACGCCGGGCTATTTGACGGTGGCGACTTCGGCATCGAATTCACCGCCGATTGGCTTGTGGGCATCGGATAACAAAACGCTGATTGGTAGCGACCCTGATTTTGCCCGTCTGCTGGCCGACAGTTTGGGTTTAAAACTCAAACTGGTGCCTGCCGCCTGGGAAGACTGGCCGCTGGGCATCACCGCCGGACGTTATGATGTGGCGATGTTCAACATCGCGGTGACGGAAGAGCGTAAGAAGAAGTTCGATTTCGCCACTTACCGGGCGGATAATCATGCATTTGCGGTGAAAACGGACAGTGCGATTACCGCGATTAAAGGGCGAGAAGATGTGGCGGGGAAACGCATCATTGTGGGCTCCGGTACCAACCAGGAGAAAATTTTGCTGAGTTGGGATGCGAAAAATCGTGCACAGGGGTTGGCACCGGTTCAGCCGATATATCTCAATGATGATGCTTCAGCGACGCTAGCGTTGCTCTCCGGACGCGCGGATGCTTCATTTGGCCCACAAGCCATGGCGGCATGGAAAGTGGCGTCACGCGGTCAAACCAAAATCGTCGGTCATGGTCCATTCCGCGCCTGGGTGGCGGTTACCACGAAAAAAGGCAATGGTCTGGATGTGGCGTTACAGCAGGCGATTAATGGGGCGATAACCAGCGGACAGTACCAGCAAGTGCTGGCACGTTGGGGAGAACAGGAGGAGGGCGTGGAGGCGTCACAGGTCAATCCGCCTGGGATTGTTTATCAATAAATAATTTTTTTGTTAATTGAGAGAAAACTCACAGCTTAATGGTTGTGAGTTTTTTGTTTTTCAGCGTTGTTGTGAATTCATTCTTTTATTTGTTTTTCGCATTATTTAAACGGTGAGTTTCGATTTTTGACCGTGAAATAAGCTCGCCTTTCGTTTAATTAATCGCTTCAGATGGTTTATTTTATCTTCTCTTACAAGGATCGGTATTGTTTAGCCTGGCGGTGAAGTGTCATATTGGCGTTTCCAGAGAGAATGTGAGGTTGAAAAAGAGTAAAAAAGGATTTTGAACGGGTCTGGCTTAACCTGCATTACCCAGTCAACGTGTAAAAGATTGGGTTTAACATGTTAGTTGAAAATATAAGAGGTCAACTTAATATCTGCTACGCGCAATCCGTACAGTGCAGAGAAATTAAGCAGCCGAGATTGGGAGAAATTGTCATGGAGTCAAGAGTCAGGAAGCTGGAAGAGTCGGTTGCCATCATCGCTACAGATGTTGCCGTTATTAAGTCGAATTATGCAACTAAACAGGATATGGCAGAGATCAGGACGGAAATCGTTGAAGTAAAATTAGAAATAGCGGAAGTGCGGTCGGAGATTCGAGAAGTGAAAGGCGATGTTGCGTCTGTAAAAGAAAATTACGCGACCAAAGCGGATGTACTGGCGATCAGGGGCGATTTGTATCAGGCGCTGAACAAACAAACCAAATGGCTGGTTTCAATGCAACTCGTCACGTTAGGACTGGCGTTAACTATCGCCAAAGCGATATTTTAATCCTGTGCACAATGGCGGCTCAGTCTCCGCCATTGCAAAAGTAGCTTACGTTGTCGCTTTACGAATCCAAAGCGCAGCCTCTCCCGCAGGGAGTGGACGGGCAAAGTGATACCCCTGAAACAGGTTGCAGCCTTTATCACGGAGATACTCGAAATATTCTTCACTCTCGATGCCTTCGGCCAGCACGTTCAATCCCATTTCGCGTGATAACTCAATAGTCTTGTGCACCACTATCGCGGCAGATTCATTGTTAAATATATGCATGATAAGCGACTTATCGATCTTGATATCATCAATCGCGAAATCACTGATCGATTTAAGCGATGAATAGCCTACGCCAAAATCATCAATCGCCCATTTAATGCCCAACTGACTAAAGTGCTCTATAACGCTGCTAATTCGTTTTTGATCGTAAATAAAGGTGGTTTCAGTAATCTCAAATTTTAATCTTTCCGGATTGATTTTGTGATGTGAGAGCGTCAACAGCGTATCCTGGGTAAAATCACGGTGCATCAATTGTAGTGGGCTGATGTTTATCGAAAACTTCAGGTTGCTGAGGTTATACATACGATCCCAATCAGACATTTGCTGTAGGGTTCGTTCCATCACCCATTTACCTATCTCAATAATCAAACCACTTTTTTCAGCCACGGGAATAAAGACTTCAGGTGAGATAAAACCTTTAACTGGATGCTTCCAGCGAAGTAAAGCTTCAAAGCCAATTAACTTTTTATTCATATCAACTTGTGGTTGATAGTAAAGTTCCAGCTCATTTTTCTCGATGGCGTTAGAAAGTTCACGTTTAATCAAATCCGTCTCGGAGTAATCACCACGTGAAGTGAATACGGTTAACAACAGCGCGATAATCGGAACGCTGCAATTAACAATATAGAAGCCAGGCTCTTCAGGAATGCTCAGTTGAAAAGCACCATTTTGCCAGGTTAATCCTGTGGCGATAAACAGCAGATAAAATGCCAGACACATGAGAGGAAAGACTTTACTAAGATAGCCAGACTGCTGCCTTAGAACCAGGGCAGAACCTATGGTTAATGCCATCAGGTAATTATATTCAGAACGCTTACCAATTGTATGATAATTATCCAATAACAGTAGCAAAATAATACTGAGTAGTAGTGCATGCACGATGATGTAGAGGTTGCGTTTTAACCCACTGCAAAAGGCTGCACAGGTAATGTAACAGCCCAACATTGTGCTGATACTATACAAACAGGCAACATCATAATGGCCCCTTGTGAGGTTAAACAACACCATATAAACCCCGGCAAGAATGCTGGATGTCCCGGCTATTAATAAGGTTAAGCGCAGTTTCTTTTCCAGGCTATCGCCTTTCAATATAAACGGCAGATTGCGAATCCTTGAAAATCCTGAACTGAAATAAGAGATCATTAGCTATTCTCAGTTTTATAGTCATAATTATTTAATGTTTTCAGTCAGGTATATTAAGGAAAAGCGTGACGGCTGTCATAACTGTTTTCACGTTATTTACACTCACTCAAGCTGCATTGTGATTTGACCTATGTTAGGGGAAACGGGCACTTTTCCGGATTAAACTGGCTGATTGAGGTGACTTAAGTCGATTATTTCCGTTTGTATGCGGCAGGTTAAAAAATCGCGAAAGCCGCAGCGCATTTTCTGCTTAGCGTGATTGTGCCTACCCTATGGCAAGTCCACACGTTAGAATGAAATCTAAATGCCTTAAGGTAGTTGCAGTGCCAGAGGCAAAAACAACAAGCGCTGGACACGTATTCAGCCTGGCCTGGCCCGATTGTGAAACCCACTTTTAAACGACTGGTTGCAATGAAAATACGCTTTCTATCTGCCAATGAGCTAAAGCTTGCCGAAGTGCGCACCATCCTGGAGCCGGTTGGCGTCGAAGTCATTCCCATCGCCCGCCGCATCGAAGAGATCCAAACAGAAAATGAAGTTGAACTGGTACGTGACAAACTCACCAAAGCCTTTTCCATCATCGGTCGTCCACTGTTTGTTGAGCACACTGGCCTGTATCTGGATGGGCTGAATGGATTGCCCGCCGGATTGACGCGCATTTTCTGGAGCCGACTGAACGCTGAGCGCTTCACTAAACTGGTCGGCGGGCTGGACACCCCAAGCGTCACCGCCAAAACCGTGCTGGGCTATTGCGATGGCCGTAAAATGTACCAGTTTGAGGGCGAACTGCGCGGCACCATCGCACCGGCGCCTGCAGGACCGCGCGAGTTTCAGTGGGACTGCGTTTTCATCCCCGAAGGTCATTCACAGACCTTCGCTGAAATGGGTGAATTCAAAAACGAAATATCCATGCGCAGACTGGCACTGGATCGTTTCGCCACCTTTCTAAAAACATCACGGGGACTGGCATGAAACCGGAACTCAAACGCGCTTACGATGCAGGTAAATTGATCCTGTTTGCGGGTGCGGGTATTTCACGCAATCTGGGATTGCCGGAGTGGCATGAGCTGATTGCCCATCTGGCTAAAGAACTGGGTTACGACCCGAAGATCTTTAATACTTATGGCACGCACCTTTCGCTGGCGGAGTATTATAAGCAGCGAAAAGGTTCGCTCGGACCATTGCGCAGCTGGATGGATCGCGAATGGCATCGCCCGGATATTGACGTGCGTAGCTCTGAAATTCACACCATGATCACGCAGGGCAATTTCTCCCGTATCTATACCACCAATTACGATCGCTGGCTGGAGATGGCGCACGAAGCCCATAATGTGCCTTACAGCAAAGTGGCCAATGCGGCGGATTTGGTGTCATTGACTGAAGACAAGCGTCATATCATTAAACTTCATGGTGATTTTGACGATGATACGTCCATCGTGCTTGATGAAAGCAGTTACTTCGAGCGCCTCTATTTCGATTCGCCGCTGGATATTAAACTGACCCATGATGTGATGGGTAATTCGGTGTTGTTTGTCGGCTACAGCATCAGTGACTTTAACATTCGTCTGTTATTCTACCGCCTGACGAAAATGTGGGGTCGCACCGGGCTTGCTACCGCGCGCCCTAAATCCTATCTGTTTACCAACCGAAATAATCCGGTGGCAAAAGAAGTGCTGGGGCAGTGGGGCATCGAAATGATCGTTTCAGAAGAGGACGACCCGCGCAAAGCGCTGGCGACGTTCCTGGAAGAATTACTGGCTTAATGAGCAGAAAACGTTTGCTCAAAAGTTTGCTTAGAATATACTGTATATAAATACAGTTAACCGAGGTGCATCATGGCAGTCGAAACCAAATATGTTGTTGTCAGAAAGGGTGAAGAAAAAATGACGTTTGCCAATAAAAAAGACGCGGATGCCTGGGACAAAATGCTCGATATGGCGGACGCCTTCACCGACTGGCTGCAGCAGCATCAGCCTGAGCTGGGAGAAGCGCAGGCTGAAGCGTTGGGCATGTTGCTGGCTGAACAAAAAGATGCGGTGCAGCATATTCTGCGCACCAGCAAATTACCGGATGCGGTAAAGGAAGAAGCGACTGCCGAAGTTGAAGTTGAGACTGAAGCTTCTGCCGAATCTGAAGCCTCTGCGGAATCTGAAGCCTCTGCGGAATCTGAACCTTCTGCTGAAGCAGAAACCGGTAAACCTGAAAAGAAAGTGCGCGCGGTTAAAGCGGCCTGATATTTTGCTGGGTCTGGGAGCGGCCAATAGGCCGCTCCTGCTGCCTTTAATGCATGTCTACAGCTTGATCTGATAACGCGTACTACGCCCACCGCCCGGTAATTTCTCCAGACAACCTTTCTCCACCAACTCCGTTAAATGGCGCGTCGCTGTAGCCTTACTGACTTTCGCCACTTTTTGGTATTGGCTGGCACTGATGCCGTCCGCAAACCCGTTTTCACCACCATCCAGCAAGCGATTCAATACGCGATTTTGCTCTGCGTTTAATTGTGCATTGTGGTGAATCAGCCAGAATTTCGCCTTATTTTGTATCCGCGTTACAGCAGCCAGCGCCTCTTCCAGGCTGTCATTGAGTACGTCGAGGAACCACAGCACCCAGGCTGTGATGTCCAAATCGCCGCGCTGTGTCTCTTGCAAAATCCGATAATAATCCGTGCGCCGCGTCAGAATCGATGACGACATGGCATACAAACGGATGCTTTGGCTGTCTGCTTGTGCCAGTGCCAAATCAGTCAGCGCACGCGTAATACGACCGTTACCATCATCAAATGGATGCAGCGTGACAAACCAAAGATGGCAAAGGGCGGCGCGCAGCAGTGGATCGAGCTGAACCTCGTTATGGCTGTGATTAAACCAGCGAATAAACTCATCAAGCTGCAGTTCAAGCCCGTCGCGCGGTGGCGCTTCAAAATGCACGGTCGGACGATCTATGCGCCCGGACACCACCTGCATCGGTTCATCACCTCGCAACTCCCCTACGTTTAGACGCTTGATCGTCCATTCACTCGTCGGGAAAAGCCATTGATGCCACAGACATAACCGCTCAAACGTGAGTGGCGTATCGCGCTGGGTGATGGCATCCATCATCATGGTTGCCAGTCCTTCAGAACGTTCGGAGACGGGATAAGGCTGCTCCAGAGAAACACCCAATCGCCGCGCGAGGGAAGACCTGACCGACTCGGCGTTAACACGCTCATCTTCGATGGCCGAGGATGACAGGATATTGGTGAGCAATGTATTCAGCGTTTGCGTATCAGCGTTATCGGATATGCTTGCCCGGCCCAGCAAAATGCCGCGCTGCTGCTGAAGATAGCGTAATCGTGGCAGGAGTTTTTCCTCCTGCCAGCGAAAATTTGGCCACTCAGGTTGCTGCCATATCCACATAAATTGCCTCATCTCTTTTTCCAATGAGCCGAACAACCATGCTATTAGGCTCAATTTATGAGCCATAAAATAACTTTATTTGGCTCATTTTGTGAGTTGAATAATACTGCTTATTCGGCTCAAACGCTAGTTAACCCAGCTTAGAAACGAAACTAAGCAGTATGAGAAGACGAAATTGTGGCGATTTCAGGCTGAAATTTTTGAGGCATAGGGAAAGGAGGGCTGGGTTTGATGGCGGTTTTAGCGCCGCCATCTGGGAAAATCTGGTTACCTGCGATGTTGATGGGGGTGGAGAATCACTCAATGCGTGAAGAGGGAGAATGTTCCAGAGTAATAGCTCACCATCCACGCCACATAGACCAGCCATACCAATAACAATCCTGCTAAGCCAAATTTACCTGTCATATTGTATTCCTCTTGTTATATGGCGTCATGCGCCCTGTAACGAATAAGCTGACAGGATGGTGAGATGACGATCTTGCGCCAGATCAAAAACAGTAGGATTTTGTCGCGGAAATGCGCAGACAAAAAATGATCAGGATAGGGTAAAGATGTTGGACCTCGCCTCAATAAACTATTTATCACAGAAACTATAGGGAATATAAGCGGATAAAAAGTGCCGCTTATTTAACATATTTGCCAATTATCCCGGCATAAACCCCGAAATATTCTAGAGTTAATCGCGAAGTTTAAAAAATACACAATCCTGCAATTGTTTATGGCAAAGGAACATTATTTTGAACATCGCAAATCAAATACCCAGACTTTCGCTCTGGAATAAACTCTTTGCCCTCATTCTGCTGTTGCTAGGGATCATCCTGGCTGCAGGTGGGGGCTGGCTGGTGGCATTAGGCGGAAACTGGTACTACGTGCTGGCCGGCATAGGGCTGATCATCTCTGCTGTACTGATATTCATGAAGCGTACCAGCGGTGCAGGCTGGTTCGCGCTGGTGTTTGTCGGTACGCTGATCTGGACCATCCAGGAATCGGGGCTGGATTATTGGCGTTGGGTGCCGCGCTTTGCGCTAATGCTGATTCTCGGCATTTTGTTTGCCTTTCAGCTACCGAATCTGGCGCCGCGCGTCAGCCGTGGTGCTTCACGCGCGCTAGCAGCAGTGCTGATTGTCGCCTTTGTGGTCGCCGCGGCGCTGCCCTTTGCGCCACTTAATGAAACGCCGGCCACCGATGTGCCCGCTGCGGGCTCGGCCAACTACATGGCGGACACCGGCAGTGGGAAAGCTTCCACGCCAGACAGTGGTGACTGGTATACCTACGGCGGTTCATTAGCGTCACAGCGTTTCGCCAATGCAAGCCAGATTACCCCGGATAACGTGAAAGACCTCAAGCTTGCCTGGCAATTCCGCACCGGTGATTTACCGAAAGCGCGTTGGGGCGGTGAGAACACGCCGATTAAGGTGGGCGATACGCTGTATACCTGTACCGCACGCAATATGGTGTTTGCATTGGATGCAGCCACAGGTAAAGAGAAGTGGCACTTTGACCCGAAAGTCAGTGATAAATCCATTCCCTACACAGCCGCCTGTCGTGGGTTAACCTGGTATGACAGTCAGACCAACAGCCATGCCAGCACCGGAGAGGTAGCAGCTGTTGCACCGAGCGGTGATAACAGTGACTGCCAGCAGCGCATCATCCTCGGCACGCTGGATGCTCGCATCATTGAGTTGAACGCCAAAACCGGTGAAGTGTGCCGCAGTTTCGGTAATCAGGGCACGGTAAATCTCGCTGAAGATATGGGAGAAACCTACGACGGCTATGTTGCCATCAACTCAGCACCGGTGGTGATTCGTGACACCCTGGTAGTGGGACATCAGACCATCGATGGACAGCGTGCATTCGGCCCGCCGGGCGTGATCAAAGCTTATGATGTGCGCACGGGCGCGCTGAAATGGGCGTGGGATGCTGCCGACCCGGATACCGCCACACCGAAGAAAGGACCTAATGCCTATAAACGCGGTTCACCGGATGTCTGGACCTCGTTCACCGGTGATGACAAGTTAGGATTAGTGTATCTGCCGGTCGGGAACTCCTCCGGTGACTATTGGAGCGGTACGCGCTCGCCTGCCGAAAACAAGTATTCGGTCTCACTGACGGCATTAAATATCGATACCGGTTTACCGGCCTGGACTTTCCAGACAGCACACAAAGATGTGTGGGATTACGATCCTGGTTCTCAGCCCACGCTGGTGGATTATCCTGATAAAAATGGCGGTAAGACACCGGCAATTATCATGCCGACCAAACAGGGTGAGATTTATGTGTTAGATCGCCGCACCGGCAAATCGCTGTTTGGTGTGGAGGAACGCCCTGTACCTGGCGGCGGCGTCGAGCCGGATCAGCGTTCGCCAACCCAGCCTTATTCGTTGTTCCATCACCTGAGCAAACCGGATCTTACGCCGCAGGATATGTGGGGCTTAACACCGGTGGATCAGTTGGTGTGTCGCATTCAGTTCCAGCAAGCCAGTTATAAAGGGCAGTACACACCACCGGAAGCGGATCGTCATTCGATTGAGTATCCGGGTTATAACGGCGGTTCTGACTGGGGCAGTGTGGCCGTGGATCCGACTCGCGGCATCATCATTGCTAACTACAACGATATGCCGAACTACAACATTCTGGTGCCGCGTGCGAAAGCCGATGCGATGGGCTGGAAACCCCGCGATGAAATCCCTTATAACCCACACGATACCGGTCATGCGGAAGGGGCAGGCGATCCACAAATCGGTGTGCCTTACGCGGTGAACGTGAATGCGGGCTGGCGCTTGCCTTACACCGGCATGCTGTGTAAAGAGCCGCCGTATGGTGGCATCCGCGCCATTGACCTGCGTGATGGCCGCACTATCTGGGATCGTCCATTGGGCACTGCACGTCGTAATGGCCCGTTTGGTCTGCCAACCGGATTGCCGATTAACATTGGTACGCCGAATAATGGCGGTTCTGTGGTGACATCCAGCGGCCTGATCTTTGTCGCGGCAGCCACCGATGACTTAATCCGCGCCATCGACATGAAAACCGGTAAAGAAGTGTGGAGCACGGAACTGCCAGCAGGGGGCCAGGCCAACCCAATGATCTACACGCAAAATGGACGTGAGTATCTGGTGATTGTCGCAGCAGGGCATCACTTTATGGAGACGCCGGTGGGCGATTATGTGCTGGCGTACGCATTGCCTGAACAAAAATAACCACCGATAAAAACGGGATTAGGCTGCTGCCTAATCCCGCCATAAACACTTTGTCATCATATCCCTTTGGTTATCACGTCCTCAGGGATTCACCTCTTCAAGGCGGCGATTCAACGTGCGTGGACCAAAGATACCAATGGTAAACACCACAATCGCCATCGCGCCAGAAATCACAGCAAACACTGAACTGACACCCATTTCACTCAGCACCCAGGCAATGGTAAAACCCGACAGCATGCCGCTGATGCGACTCACCGAATAGACCAATCCAATCGCTTTAGCGCGGAAACGCGTCGGGAACAGTTCTGCCTGATAGGCGCGGTAAGAGAAGGTCATACAGGTACTGGCCAGCGACAGCAGCAGTCCTAACGTCACCAGCATCACCGGTTGCGACTGCCAGGAAAATACCGTTCCGACCAACGCGATGGCCAGCGCGGAACCACTCACCAGCCACTTACGCTCAATGCGATCGGCAAAGGTCATTGCCAGCAGCGGCCCCAATGGGCTAGCAAAGGCGATCAGGAAGGAATAGAGCAAACTGTGGGTAAAGGTCACGCCTTTGGCTGCCAGCAGTGTCGGGATCCAGCTTGCAAATCCGTAATAGCCAATCGACTGAAAGAAGTTAAATACCAGCAGCATAATCGTGCGACGGCGATAAGGCGGGCGCCACATCTCATTTTTCACTGCGGGTTTAGATTCAGTGGGTTGCAACAAATGATTCTCAATGGCAGGCAGCGCCGCGCCAGTTGACTTTGCCACACGCGCTTCCAGTCGGCGTACCACGTCTTCCGCTTCTTTGTAACGGCCTTGCTCCACCAGCCAGCGTGGGCTTTCCGGTAATCCCATCCGCAGGATCCATACCAGCACCGCGCCGATACAGCCAAACAACACTACCCAACGCCAGCCGCTTAAGCCGAGAATTTCCTGCGGGACTAATTGCCATGAGAGGAAAGCGATAGTCGGAATCGAGGTGTACTGGATCGCCTGAACAAAGGCATAGGATCGCCCGCGCAAACGCGCCGGGATAAATTCAGAAACATAGGCATCAATAGTCACCAGCTCAGCACCCACGCCGATGCCAGATATGATACGCCAGAACACCACGGCAAACGGATGGTGCTGAAACGCCATAATGCCACTGGCCACCGCGTAAACCAGTAACGCGATAATAAACACTTTTTTGCGCCCAATGCGGTCGGCCAGATTGGCAATCAGCAGGGTGCCGAGGAAAACGCCAAGGAACATCGCCGCAACAAACGCACCGAGACTTTGAGGATCGAAAAAGTTATGGCTACCGTGGGAAAAAATACCTTCACGTACCATGCCGGGACCGATGTAGGCGGTCAGGAACACATCATAAACTTCAAACCAACCTCCCATCGCCAGCGCAAAAATAATCAGCCATAACGGGCGCGCGGCAGGTAAGCGTTCCAGACGCGCAGAGAGTTGCGCACCAAAGGTCTTACCTTCTTCTGGTGTGAAGTTGTCACGCCAGGTCATCGGCGGGGGAATCGACTCGCTCAGCGAAATTTTTTTCAGCACGGTAGGGTACTCCGTTGTTTTTATAATGGTTTGTTAAGGGCTGGCCGAATGGCCACGCCCGATAACACAGGTGATTCAGGGTTTAACGTTAAACCGGGCAGCCTTTCGCACGCAGAATGGCGTTGAAACGCTCAGGATCGTTGTTGCCTGCCACGTTGCTGGCGCGGATCTTCTCTTCACGCTGTGCATGTTGCTGCACGCGAGGCAGCAGCACGCTCAACTCATCCTGGACGATGGCAATCACGCCGTCAGCATCGGCCACGATCAAATCGCCTGGCGACACCACCAGTCCCGCACAGTGCACGGTGGTATTCACTTCGCCTGGGCCTTCTTTGGAAGGGCCGCGCAGGGTGTTACCGCGTGCCCAGCAGGCAATACCGCCTTCTGCCCATTCATTCAGATCGCGCACGGCGCCATCAATCACGAAACCGGCAATTTTTTTAGTGATCGCAGAGGTGCGCATCAGGCCGCCGATCAGCGCCTGGGTAAGATCGCCCGAGCCGTCTACCACGATCACATCGCCGGGCTGCGCCATCTCGATGGCTTTATGAATCATCAGGTTATCGCCAGGACGCACCTTTACGGTGATCGCCGGGCCGCACAATACCAGGTTGGCATCGTTGTGATACGCCTGTAAGCCAAGCGCACCGACGCTGCGGCCCATGGAGTCGCCAATGTTTGGCACCGGCAGTGCACGGAAGGCATCAATCACGCCCGCATCAATCTGTGCGCCGCGCTCACCAATGAAATAGCCAATCGGCCAGTCTTTGTTGATGGTCATAGGTTAACTCCGGTTTAACACCTGCGGATTCACGCAGGCGGATGGGTTGATCTGTTGGTTATCAAGAAAAGCCAGACACTGACGTGCCGCACTCTGCGCGACGGCATCCAGTGCCTGCGGCGTTGAGCCACCGATATGCGGGGTCACGATCAGGTTGCTGATCGCACGGAAAGGGTGATCGGCAGCCAGCGGTTCAATTGTCACCGTGTCCAGCGCTGCGGCACGCAGTTGCCCACTTTGCAATGCGGCAGCCAGCGCCTCTTCATCAATCAATTCACCGCGCGCGGTGTTGATCAGCGTGGCGTGTGCAGGCAGCTGCCCCAGGCGTTGCGCGTTGATCATCAGACGGGTTTTAGGCGTAACCGGACAGTGCAGACTCAGTACATCCGCCAGCGGCAATAGTTCGTCTAGCGAACCACAGCGCTGCGCACCTTCAAAGTCGCCATCAGCCGGCGCGGCAGGATCAAAAAATGCGACCTGCATCCCAATCACACGTGCGAAGCGCGCCACGCGACGGCCAATCTCACCAAAGCCGACCAGTCCAAGGGTTTTGCCCTGTAACTCTTCGCCATCGCCGCTGCGGGTCCAGCGTCCGGCGGCGACTTCCTGTTGGAAATAGGGCAGACGGCGCGCGCAATTCAGCATCAGCGCCAGCGTCAGTTCAGCAACAGATTGTGCATTGGTAGCCGGCGTGGTCAGCACCGGAATGCCGCGTTCAGTCGCGGCTGCTACATCAATATTGGTGACGCCCACGCCATGTTTGCAGATGATTTTCAGCGTTGGACAAGCGTTGATGGCTTTCGCGTTCAATTCAACGGTACGCGAGATCACCGCGTCATACGCCACGCTGCTCATACGATGTTCAACTTCAGCAACGTCATTGGCGTCATCCAGATAATCGACCACGCAGCCTGCTTCAGCGAGCAGTTCACGGCCTCCCTGGCCGAGGCTGGTAGTGGTCACGAGAAAGCGATAAGTCATGTCGGTTCTCCGATAGGGTTTACGTCATCCTGGCATCGACAACCGATAAAAAATATTCTGCGAAGGTTATTAATTCATTCCTGACAGGAATAATGATGCGAAACGGAAGCTGAATCGTCACGCGCCATAACGTTGTAATTTTGTTAACAAACAGATCGCACATTGCTGGGATTGTGCTCTGCTATACGCTTTAGGATTTTTACTTAAAAAATCGTTAAAAACGTAGAGTTAGCGGAGCGCAGCGGCCGTATATCAGCAGGTCAAAGACCGCATAAATAGTGTGATCTACTTCAAAGTCCACCCTAAGCACCCTGATGCCTCTCAGTTATTTTATCGTCGTTGTTTTGAGCAAAGTGCGCCGCAAAGTTGCACAACTCATGCATTGCGCGTTTTTTAGCCGCACGAAATGATAAATGTAACTAAAGTTATAGAGTGTACCGTTTGGTTCATTAACAACTACATAATAGAACGGTTACATCATGTCTCACTCAAAAGATCTCTTCGCTGTGCTCGGCCGCGTCATGGCGGTGGGTCTGTTCTTCGCTTCGGGTCTCGACAAAATCACCCACTACGCAGACAACCTACAAACCATGGCGAACAACGGTGTTCCCGCCTTTTTCCTGCCGCTGGTGATCCTGCTGGAAGTGGGCGGTGGTCTGGCGATTGCCTTTGGATTTTTAACGCGATTCACGGCCATTTTCATGGCGGTGTTCTCGGTTCTGGCCGGATTCCTGTTCTATCAGGGATACAGCCACGCACACCTGATGGTGTGGCTAAAAAATATCTCCTGCGCTGCCGGTTTCCTGATGCTGTGTCTGAACGGCGGCGGTAAATGGAGCCTCGATCATCTGATTCAGCAACGTCTTGCACGCCACTGATTTTCCCTCTAAACGATTCATTATTCAGGACAACACCCATGAAAAAACTCCCGACAGTGCTGCTGTGCGGCGGACTTTTCTGTGCCGCAGCGCAAGCCGCCGAACCCGTTAACCAGGTCGCCGTTTTAACTCATCACCAGGCGCAACAGCTGGTGGCAAAAGCCGAGCAGATCATTGGCAGCCATCACATCGGCGGCGCGATTGCCGTGGTCGATCCGTTTGGCCAACTGATTGCCTATGAGCGTCTCGATGGGGCAACGCTGGCGAACAGCGAACTCGCGCCGAAGAAAGCGCACTCGGCGGCAGCCTTTGGCGTGCCGACATCCAGCTTCCAGCAGAAAATCGCCGCTGGAAATATCGGCATGCTGGGTAATCCGGTGGTGGTGCCGCTGCCAGGCGGTGAGCCAGTAAAAGTGAACGGTGTGGTGGTCGGTGCCATTGGTGTCAGCACGCCAGATGGCAACGTGGATGCGGAAGCGGCGCAGGGCGCGCTGTCGGCATTGAAAGCGGGTTAGCCATGGAAAGGAGACGTTTTTTACAACTGATGATGGCCACGCCGGTCATCGTCTCCATCCCGTTACAGCCGCTGTTGGCCGCACCTGCGGATGCCGCTCAGGCGCTGCTGTTGCGTGCCAGTGAACTGTTAACCGGACGCCGTGGCCTTGATATTGGCATCACCGAACGGTTATGGACGCTGTTGTGTGAGCAGGATACGCAATTCCCGGCACAGCTGGCGCGCCTGATGACCCGCCTCAATGCGTTGCATAGCGAAGATCGTGAGCAGATCGTCGCGCAACTCGATGATGCAGATGTGAAGACCGCGCTAACAATTATTTCCCCGTGGTATCTCGGCTATACCGGACATCCCTCCACCACCAAAGCGGTGGATGACGCGCACTTCGTCACCTTCCTGTCGGCGCTGATGTATGAACCGACACGTGACCACACCATTCGTCCGAGTTATGCCAGAGCGGGCGGGGATTACTGGGCCGAAGTGCCGCCGGGTGTGACAGCGCCACCGATGTCCACCTTGATTCGCGAATGGGGCGATCAATCCCCGCTGGCCGCAAAGCAGATTAAACAGCCTGATGCACCCTGGTTACTGATGGTGCAGGGCAAAGCCAAAACCCTCGTGGAAGCCGAGGCGATGTTGGCGCAGCACAACAACCTATAACAAGAATCGAGCAGGTACATCATGAGTGAATTTGATGCCGATGTGGTGATCGTTGGCTCCGGTGCGCTGGGCGCCAACGCCGCTTATCAGCTGGCGAAAGCGGGCAAATCGGTAATTATGCTGGAAGCAGGGCCTTATATTCCGCGCTGGAAAGCGGTGGAAAACTACCGAAACGGTGCCAGTAAACGTAACTGGTGCGCGCCTTATCCTAATCTGCCGTGGGCACCGAACTCTTACACTGAAGGCTATATCGATGCCAAAGGGGATGAAGATTTCGAGTATGTCACCAGCTACTTACGCGTCGCGGGCGGCAGCACGCGTCACTGGGCATCGGCCTGCTGGCGCTTGTTACCTAACGACTTCAAGCTAAAAAGCGTCTACGGCGTTGGCCGTGACTGGCCGATGGAATACAGCGAGCTGGAGCCGTGGTATGTCAAAGCCGAGCGAGAAGTCGGCGTCGTTGGCACCGCCGATGAGGACCAAAGCGGGCAAGGGCGCGGTCACTATCCGCCACGTTCAGCAGAGTATCCGCTGCCGCCGGAAGCCAAGCCGTATATGGTGCAGCGCATGCAGTCAAAGCTGGGCCCGATGGGTTATCAGGTGATTCATGAGCCGCACGCCCGCGTGTCACGTCCTTATGATGGCCGCCCGGCTTGCGCAGGTAACAACAACTGCGAACCGATCTGTCCGATTGGCGCGATGTATTCCGGCGATATGCACGTCGATAAAGCCGTGGCGCTGGGCGTGCAGTTACGCACGGAATGCGTGGCCTGGAAGCTGGAGAAAGGGGCTGGTAATAAGATCGTCGCGCTGCATTATCGTAAGCCTGATGGCAAAGATACGCGCCTCACCGCGAAGACTTTTATCATCGCCGCGCATGGGCTGGAAACGCCAAAACTGCTGCTGATGAATGATGTGGCCAACAGCTCCGATCAGGTCGGTCGTAATCTGATGGATCACACCGGTTTGAGCCTCACTTTCCTTGCAGACGAGCCGCTGTGGACCGGTCGCGGGTCCGTGCAGCACGGTACTATCGCCAATCGCCGTGATGAAGCCAGTCGCGCACAACATTCAGCCATTCGTTATTCGCTGCGTAACCTGGTGCCGAACGTCGATGTCACGGTGCCGCTGCTGAAACAGGGCATGATGGGTCAAGCGCTGGATGACGCGATTCGCGACCGCGCTTCACGCATCATGAACATCAGTACCATGAGTGAAACGCTGCCAAGTCCGACCAACCGCGTGACGCCAAATTACGATCGTAAAGATTCGATTGGCCTGCCGATGCTCAACGTGAATTACCACCTTGATGATTACGTGCGTGGTATGCGCCCGCAAGCGTACAAGGATTTTGCTAACTTCCTGCAGGCCTTTAACGGTGAAGTGATTGAAGCACCGACTGGCTGGCGCAATCAGTATCACATCATGGGCACCACTATCATGGGCGATAACCCGCGTGATTCGGTTGTCGATGCGCACTGCCGTAGCTGGGATCATCCCAATCTGTTCCTCGCCACCACCGGCGTGATGCCCACCTCTGCCACGGTGAATCCTACGTTGACCGGCATCGCGTTGGCGCTGCGTATGGCCGACACCATCGCGAGGGAGATCTGATGATGCGCATACCAATGTTGCGTCTGGCCGCGGCCAGTCTGCTGCTGGCCGGTGCTGTGCAGGCGCAGGAGGCCTCGCCGGATCTGGTCAAGCGGGGTGAGTATCTGGCCACCGCCGGTGACTGCTCGGCCTGCCATCGCGACCCGCACAGCGGCAAACCTTTCTCGGGCGGTTACGCGATTCAGTCACCGATGGGGATGATTTACGGCTCCAATATCACGCCGTCGAAAACCGCTGGGATTGGCAACTATAGCCTGGCGGATTTCACCGATGTGATGCGCAAAGGCAAAGCACCGGGCAATCATTACCTCTATCCGGCGATGCCTTATACCTCATTTGCCGGACTTTCAGATGAGGATATCCACGCACTTTATTCCTATCTGATGATCGGCGTGCCAGCCGACGACCATCCGGCCCCTGAAACCGATCTGCCATTCCCGTTCTCTTTCCGTCCGGTGATGGCGATGTGGAATCTGTTGTTCCTCGATAGCAAGGCGGTGCCGGGCAGCGATGCGGTAGCAGGCAGCGCAGAACGCGGCGAGTATTTGGTGCGTACGCTGGCGCACTGTTCCACCTGCCATACCCCACGTAACGGCATGATGGCGGAACAGGGCGATCGCTTCCTGTCGGGCGGCAAGGTTGGCAGCTGGACGGCACCGAATATCACGCCAGATGCACAGGCGGGCATCGGTGACTGGAGCGAAGCGGAGATTGTCACTTACCTGCGCACTGGCGCGCTGCATGGTAAAGCGATTGCTGCGGGTGAGATGGGCACAGCGGTGCAGAACTCGTTCTCCAAAATGCAGGAGAGCGATCTGGAGGCAATGGCGCATTACCTGAAGCAGGTGCCTGCGATTGGCGGCGCGGATCGTAAAGCGCCTTCGGTAGCGCCACAGGCCACACCGATGTCGGCCATTGAAACCGGCATGAAAAATGAGATCACTGATTATGTCTCTGGCGATGCGATGAGCGGGGCGCAACTGTACAACGGGGCTTGTGCCACCTGTCACGCCAGCGACGGGCGCGGAACCCACGATGCGCAGCGCTTCTATCCCTCGCTGGTCGGATCTTCAGCGGTGCTGTCGGACGACCCAGCCAATCTGATCATGACGATTGCGGAAGGGGTCGATCGCCAGACCGGCAACGATCACGCCTTTATGCCGGAATTTCGCACGCAGTTTAGTCAGGCCGAACTGGCCAAAGTGGCGGATTACGTCTCCACCAATTTCGGCAATCCGCAGCACGCGATTACGCCAGCTGATGTTGAGCAAACGCTAAAAGGTGAAAGCGGGAGCTGGCTGGTGCGATACGCGCATGCGTTGAGCATCATCGGTGGCGTGGTCGCGCTGCTGGTGATCGTAGTGGCGTTAATTATTTTTCTGCGCCGCCGGAAATAACTTTTACGGGCGGCGTATACGTCGCCCGCATTCATAACGGTACGACCCTTTAAGGAGTGACTTCAATGAAAAAGGCTTTATCCCTTGCGCTGTTGAGCGCCGCGCTGTTTGGTTCTGCCGCCGCGCACGCCACCCTGACGCAAACCATTCTCTCGCAAGGCGATGCGCAGAAGCTGATCGTGGCCGCGCAGGAAAAAGCGCATGCGCTTAACGCTAACGTCTGTATTGCGGTGTTGGATCAGTCAGGCCAGCTGCTGGCGTTTAATCGCATGGACAATGCGCCCGTCGGCTGCATCGATTCATCGATTCTGAAAGGTCGTGCGGCTGCGTTGTATCGCACGCCAACAGATAAATATATGGATCGCGCCAACGGTAAAGAACCGGCGATTGCGACCTTGCCGGGCGTGATCCCGCTGGGCGGCGGCTCACCGGTGGTGTGGCAGAACAATACTATTGGTGCCGTGGGCGTCAGCGGTTCTGCTAACCCGAATGAAATCGCCATCGCCAAAGCCGCGAGCGACAGTTTTAAATAACGACTGATGTTTTAGCTCAAATATTCATGACGGAAAGGTGCACCTTGATGCACCAGCGGGCGGCCTTAAAGGCGCCCGTGCAACACAACACGCTGCAAATTCCCCCCTTTATCGCGCTCTCCTCCGACCTGCTCATCCATCAAGTTCCTGCGCCGCGCGCCGATAGTCTCTTCAGAGGGATGTAGGTGCACAGGGAGTGGTTCATTTTTAACCGAAAAAGTGTCAACTCCAGGAGCGCCATAATGGCCAAACACGCATCAAAGAAAACAATGAGCACCCGCACGCAGATGCTGCTGACGGGCGCCTTAACTATCACTCTTGGCTTTGCCGTCACTATCGGCGTGTTGAGCTGGCAGTCCAGTAACGAGCAAAAATCACTGGCTGAAAACTATTTACAACAGATTGCTCAGACCCAGGCGCTGCAGATCCAGCAGGAGCTGAGCTATGCAAGAGATGTGGCGCATAACCTCGGCCACAGCCTGATTGCGCTGCCTGCAGCAGGAATTCAGGATCGTAAAGTCGCCGACAAAGTGATGGAGTCGGCACTGCGCGATAATCCCGACTATCTGTCCATTTCGGTGATATTCGAAGAAAACGCCTTCGATGGACGTGACGCCGAATTCGCCAGCCAGCCGAATGCTGCACCAAAGGGGCGTTATGCCTTCTTCGTCGATCGGGATCAATCAGGCAGTTTCAAAATGCACCCGCTGACCTCGATCTTTACGCCGGGCCAGGGCGACTACTATTTGCTGCCACAGAAAAGTCAAAAAGACACACTGATTGAACCTTATAGCTATGCCTACAACGGCGTTCCCACGCTGCTGACGTCGGTGGCTGCGCCGATTATCAGCCAGGGGAAATTGTGGGGCGTTGTGACCTCAGATATTTCTCTGGCGTCGCTGCAGGATAAAGTGAATAAAATCAAACCCTGGGAAGGCGTGGGCTATGCCATGCTGCTGTCCAGCGCCGGTAACGTAGTGTCCTATCCGGATAAAAACCAGACCAGCAAAGCATGGAAAGGTGATACCCATCATTACAGTTCAGATGTGATGGAACAGCATGACGCGATGCTGGGTGAAGATGCGCTGGTCACCTGGCAGCCTGTGGTGATCGGCAACAGTGATCAGAAATGGTATCTCGGCGTGGTCGCGCCGGTGAGCAAAGTGATGGAGGCGGCTCATCGCCAGTTGGTTAACGCCGTGATTCTGATGATCATTAGCATTCTGGTGGTGTGTGCCCTGTTGGGCTTGTTATTCAGCCGCAAAGTGCTGAAGCCGATCGGTGGTGAGCCGCTGGAGGCCGCGACCATTGCGCTGGCGGTGGCCGATGGCAAGCTGGATAACGTCATCACGCTGAAAGGGCGCGATAACAGCAGTCTGTTCTATGCGCTGCATACCATGCAAAACCAGCTGCGTGAGATTGTCGGGCAAATTCAGGACGCCAGTTCGTCCGTTCGTCAGGGCGCAGGTGAAATTGCCAGCGGCAACCTGAATCTGGCTTCCCGCACCGAGCAGCAGGCGGCAGCACTGGAACAAACCGCCGCCAGTATGGAGCAGATCACCGCCACGGTGAAACACAACGCCACCAATGCGCATCAGGCAACCGAGTTGACCGAGAACGCCACGCAGATCGCCAGTCGTGGTGAATCGCTGGTGGGTGAAGTGGTGCAGACCATGGCGCAGATCGATGACAGTGCGAAGAAAATCGGCGATATCACTGCCATCATTAACAGCATCGCGTTCCAGACCAATATTCTGGCGCTCAACGCTGCAGTTGAGGCGGCGCGTGCCGGTGAGCAGGGCCGTGGTTTTGCCGTAGTGGCCTCGGAAGTGCGTAATCTGGCGCAGCGCAGTGCCAACGCGGTGAAAGAGATTGCGGCGCTGATTGAAGAGTCGAGCCAGCGTGTCGGCAGCGGTGTTCAACTGGTGCAGGACGCTGGGAAAACCATGCAGGAGATGACCCAGGCGGTGAACTCAGTGCGCACCATCATCGGTGAAATTGTGGTGGCATCCGATGAGCAGGCGCGCGGAATCAGTCAGGTCACCATCGCGGTGAATGAAATGGACGGTACCACACAGCAGAACGCCGCGCTGGTACAACAGATGTCGGCGGCGGCCAGTTCGCTGGAAGATCAGGCCGCACAGCTGGCGCAAACGGTGGGACGTTTTCAGTTGAGTTAATCATCTGAGTTGAAGACCTTGTCACAACGGGCCGCGCCTTATAACGTAGGGCGCGGCCTTGTGCTATTTGCTCAAGGCCAACAATGACTGCCACACATCGGGAACCCTCATGAATCGCCAGCAACTGTTCGAACACATCAGCCAAACCTACCAAATTGAACCCGACTATCCGTGGAAAAAACACAGTGAATATGCGGTTCTGCGGCATCCTCGCCATCGTAAATGGTTTGCGTTGGTGTTCCCGCTGGATAGCCATAAACTCGGATTGGACGCTGGCCCGGTGGTTCAGGTGATGAATATCAAAACCCGTCCCGAACTCACCGGTTCACTGCGCCAGCAGCACGGCGTCTATCCGGCCTATCACATGAACAAAGAGCACTGGATTAGCCTGACGCTGGAAAACGGCTTGCCGGATAGCGAGATTATTGCACTGCTGGATGACAGCTTTAGCTTAACATTTTAGGTTTTCGCGCCAGGATGACATTGAGCGGCGACATCGGGAACGGTTGCATTCGCTGGACACGCTCAATATCAAATCCTGCCTGCCGTAATTCCTCGCACAACACACCTTCATTCGTGACGTTGTAACCACGCATCATTAACGGGGTAAAAAATGGCAGCACCTGCCGTGCTTCCTCTTGATGATCGGGGACTTCTGCATGGGCGCTGAGCAGCAATCCGCCTGGCTTTAAGCGCGTGAACCACTCGCGCAGCATCGCCTGTCTGTCCGCCATAAAATAAAGAAACGATGAACTCCAGATGATGTCGACCTGACGCTGTTCTGGAAAGGTCGCCAGCGCGCAACAGCGATCGCTCAGGCCGGCTTTTTCGATATTGCGCTGTGCGACGGTGGCGGTTTGAGGCAGGTCGATCACGATCACCGAAAGCTGCGGAAAGCGTTGTGCTAATGCAATGCTGATCAACCCCGGTCCACCGCCCATATCCAGCAATAACGCCGGACGCTGAAAATCAGCCAGTTTATCAGCGATAGCGCAGGCGGTGTCCGCGCTCAGCGCACGCTGTTCCTGGGCGATTTGGTGCAGGGCGGCATCCGCCCACGCGGTATCGATTTGCAAAGGATCCTGCCAGCCGGGTTCCGCCTGCGTCAGCAGTTGTGGCAAGCGCTGAGCGAACTGCTGTAACACCTGATGACGATAGCGCCAGGCGTCACCAATATAGCGGCGACTGTCGTGACACAGATAAGTATGCACATTGGGTGCCAGCACAAAGCAATCAGCTTCATGCGAAAGAAGTTCCGTGCTCCATAACAGGCGTAACAGATGATAGGTCTGGTGTGGCTGCCAGTCATAATGCTGAGCGACTTGCGCAGCCGTGGCGGGTAGCGCTAGAAAATCAAACAGGCGGTGTTCAAATGCCAACGCCACAGCGCCGTTGAGGGCGTGCTGAGCCAGCAGATGATCGAGGGTAGGAAGCGGTGAACGCATGGCAATCTCCTGAACAGGTAACGTGAACATCAGACTAGCCTTTGGCGTAAATGCAATTTATTCTCATTTGTCTGCGAGACGGTGATTTAACTCTGCGAAAGGAGAAAGGATGCAAAAACATGGTGAAATGCGTGTGCGCCAGCATCAACTGTCGCGAGAGATGCGCATGGTGCAATCGGATTACTGGCCCGTTCAGGCACTCTGCGAGTCTTCAAAATCGTCTAACGAGCAGCCACAGCTGGTGCTGACTTTTGGTCTGCAGGGAGAATCGCGCTTTCGGGAAAGCAACGGACGTGAGATCGCTTTCAGTGCCGGCCATCTCACCGTGACCAGTTTTCAGGCCAGCCAGGGCGAGCGTTTGTATCGCGCGGGTGAGCGGGTGCAGCAGGTGCGCTTGATTCTCAGTGCGGCGAATGTACGCCACTATTTTGGTGAACAGGCTGCAGAAGGATTGTTACAGCCTCAGCTTAAGCGCCATCTTTTTAGCCGTTTCGGTCATGCCACCGCTGCGCAACTCAGCCAGGTGCATGAGGATCCGCTGTTGCTGGAAATTCAGGCGCTCAGCCTGTTGGCATTGCATCGCCATCAGCTTCAACCCACGGATACTCAACACAAGCTGCATCCTCAAATGGTTGAACGGCTGGAACAGGCACGCGACTGGATGCGCGATCATCTGGCTGATGCTTTCTCGCTGAGCGCGCTGGCGTTGGCGGCAGGGTTAAGTGACCACCAGTTGAAAACAGGGTTTCAGCAGTATTTTCACTGCACGCCGGGCGCCATGCTGTTACAGATGCGCATGGAACACGCGTATCGCTTGCTGGAACAGGGATTTCAGGTGGCGCAGGCGGCATGGCAGGTGGGATATCAACATCCGCGCAATTTCAGCGTCGCGTTTCAACGCTATTTTGGACGCCCGGCCAGTGCGATTACCGGGCGCCGACGACAGGACTAACGCGAGCGGCGCGACGGCATCATGCGCAGTAATGTGTTGTCTTTGAAAAGGTAGTGATGGGCGAGTGCTGCGACAGCATGGATACCAATCAGCCAGTAACCGTAAGGGGCGAGTGTTTCATGCCAGTCGGCAATGCTGTCCGCGAAATCCGGATCGGGATCGCCGCTCACCGGCATCGGAATACCAAAAATCCACCAGGTGCGACCCATATAAAAGCGCGACAAAATGCCGAGGATCGGCAACACGATAAAGAACAGGTAGATCGCCAGATGCATCAGGTGCGCGAGGCCGGTTTGCCAGTGTGGCGGTTTAGGGACTATCGCCGGGCTGCGATGACGAAAGCGCAGAATAACGCGTGACAGCATCAGCACCAGCACACAACTTCCTGCGCTGAAATGACCAATGATCATGGCAAACCCCTGCCAGGATCCTCGCGTCGCTAATCCGCGAAATTCCATGGTGCAATAGGCAGTGACGACCAGCAAAAAGGTCAACCAATGGAGAAAAATCTGCGAAGGGGCGTATTTGGTGCTCATCATTCAGTCCGTAAAAGGCGTAGCAGAAGCGCTAACATAGCGGAAAACAGGCTGAATTAATTCATAATTTGACACATCCCACAACGAAATTTTTACCGCTGTGCTTCCGTCGTCTGCATGAGCTGGCTGAGTAACGCCTGCAACTGTTGTTGTTGATCGCTGGTCAGGGGCGAGAGCAGTTGGCGTTGTGTTTCAGTATGCACCTGCAGTGCCTGCTCAATCTTTTCTCGCCCGACATCCGTCAAGGCAACCCGCATGCTGCGCTTATCGTCTGGATCGGCCACGCGCCTGATCGAACCCACGGCTTCAAGTCGATTGAGCCGATTGGTCATCGCGCCTGAGGTAATCAGCAGCGATTGATACAACTGCGTGGGTGAGAGGCAATAAGGTTCACCGGCACGACGCAGCGTTGCCAACACATCAAATTCGCCATCACGAAAATTAAACGGCGCCAACGCCTCCGCGCGCGCAGTGGTGAGTTGCTTCATGATGCGCAGCATGCGGCCGAATACGGCCATGGACGAGGCATCGAGTTCCGGCATCGCGCTGGCCCACTGCTCGATTACAAAATCAACGTGGTCGGTCATTTTTCCTCTGTCATTTGTTGCATTGTGCGCATCCCTCTATCGCGACATCGCAAAGTATCTTAACGTTAAGATACTTTCAACGCGCAAGGAGACGCAATGTGAATCGTACCTTACCTGCAATGGGCATGTTTGCCTTACTGGTTTTTATAATCGCACTGAATTTACGGCCTATCATGGCGGCAATGGGGCCGCTGTTTCCCCTGTTACAACGTGAGGCACAGCTCAGCGCGACGCAACTCAGCCTACTCACCAGTTTACCCGTCATTATGATGGGCCTGGCGGCACTGGCGGGGCCGTGGTTATTGCGCTTTATCGGCGAAGTGCGGGGCATTGCCGTCGGGTTGATTCTGCTGGCGCTGGCGTGTCTGGCGCGCGGTGTGGATCCCTCAGCTACGGTGTTGATTGCCAGTGCGCTGGTGGCGGGCATAGGTATCGGTGTGATTCAGGCGCTGATGCCTGCGCTGATTAAACGGCATTTTGCGGCGCAGGCGGGCACCCTGATGGCGCTGTTTACCACCGGGATTATGGCGGGTGCGGCGATCGCGGCCGCGACAGCCGCACCGCTGGCCGATGCGCAAGGATTGGGCATGACGCTGGCCATTCCAGTGGTGCCGGCGATTATCGCGGTGCTGCTGTGGCTGATTACCTTGTGCCGAACCGTACCCGCCATCCCTGCGCATCGCCCCAAAGCCACGCGCTCTGGCCGAGCCTGGCTGTTAATGGTGTTCTTCGGGATAGGCACGGGCGCATACACTCTGGTGCTGGCCTGGCTGCCGCCGTATTACATGCAGCATGGCTGGTTGCCGCAGCAAAGCGGTTATGTGCTGGGTGCGTTGACGTTAACCGAGGTGGTGGCCGGGTTTATCGTGTCTGGTCTGATTCATCGCTTCCGCGATCGCCGACTTCCGTTACTGCTGGTGCTGGCCTCCATCTTGCTGGGATTACTCAGTTTGATGTGGCTCGGCGGTGCGCTGGCATGGCTACCAACCCTGCTACTGGGATTGGGGATTGGCGCGCTGTTCCCGCTCTCGTTGATCGTGACGCTTGATCATGCAGAGTCACCGGAGCGGGCGGGTGCGTTGCTGTCCTTTGTGCAAGGCGGCGGTTATTTGCTGGCGGCGCTGATGCCATTGGTAGCCGGAATGGTTCGCGATCGCGCAGATTCTCTTCAGAGTGCGTGGGCGATCATGAGCGTTGGGATCGTGATTTTGATGGTAATGGCATTTCGCTTTAAGCCTCAGCAATGACTGGACTGATTGCGAGATGAAACGGTTGTATCGCTATGTATCTTGTTTTATAACGCCTGCCTGACTCTTCTATGTCCATCAAAAGGAAATGACCACGTGAACCTGTTTATCTTTTACGTAGGCGGCAATGCCGGAAAATCTAACATTGAAGTGCATGATATCCAGTTCGTTGCTGCAGAAAAGCCCGAAGATGCCTGGCCTGCATTGCGTGAAGCCTGGTTTGGTGATGCGGATAAAATCCACGTCGATGGCTATGCGCGCGTGACCTGGGCTGATGGCTATCGCGTGTCTCTGTCTGATCAGCCTACAACCGGCAGTGAAAAACTGTTCTTTGTGAATGCCGGTGCGTACCATCCTTCCACTTTGGCTGAGTTGCATGCTTTTGATCTTTTCGTTGCCAAAGACGTCAAGGAAGCGAAAGCCAAAGGACTCGCTAACCTGTTGCCGGGAACTGACCATCAGCACAAAGATAATCTGAAAGATGTGGATGATTGTTTGTTGCTGGAAAAGATCGGTGACCTCTATATTCACTTAACGCCAGATGGCGATGGCGAACCCTTCCGCCCGGAGTGGCAGGGTTATCAGCCGATTGGAATCGCGTGATCGTCGGGGCGCTGCTGTCGGCGCCCGTAAACACAGGAGTTTTTATGTCACCACAGGTCGGTGTCGGTGTATTGATTTTCCGTGAGGGGAAACTGCTGCTGGGCCGCCGTAAAGGCAGCCACGGTGCAGGGGATTGGTCAGCACCCGGCGGACATCTGGAATTTGGCGAATCTCCGGATGACTGCGCACGACGGGAAGTGCTCGAAGAAACCGGATTAACTCTGGCCGAATTGCAAAACGGCGCGTTCACCAGTGATGTGTTCCCTGAGGCTAACAAGCACTACATCACCTTGCTGCTGGTGGCATATCATCCTCAGGGTGAACCGCAGTTGATGGAGCCGGAGAAGTGCGAAGGCTGGCAGTGGTTTGCACCAGAAGCCTTACCGCAACCCCTGTTCGCGCCGCTGCGCACGTGGATTGCTCGCGATGGCATCGCGGCGCTGCAACAGCTTGCACAGATTACAGCGCGATAATCGCCTCAATTTCGATTTTTAAATCCGGTGAGAACAGCTGGCTAATTTGCACCAGTGAACTGGCGGGTAGATGATCGCCATAGTGTTTGAAAAGTATGGCTCGCAGATCATTAATTTGGGCAAATGAGGTGATGAAAATGGTCACCTTAATCAGATTATTGAGCGAGGTGTTTTCGGAAGCCGCAATCAGGTGCAACTGCTGAAAGATAGCCTCAGCTTGCTCGGCAATATCACCTTGCTGCGCAGGCGTGGCGAAGGCCGTTAAGCCGGAGACATATAAGGTGTCGCCATGCTTTACCGCATGCACGTAAGGTGCTTTCACTTCCCCCAGTTCCGGATAATTTTTGCGTATTAACATCGATTGGTCCTTATTCCAGTTTCAACATCATCACCGTGACGTCCTCATCGGCGATGTTTCGCTGTTCCACGTCCTGCCAGCCAAAGCGCCGATATAAGGCCTGTTGGTCTGGTGTATACAGCCAAAGTGCAGGGATCGATTTTTTTCGCGCTTCGGCAATCAGGCGGGTCACTAATGCACTGGCCAACCCTTTACCGCGATGTTCGCGAGCGGTGATCACTTCACCCAGCCAAAATTCACGCTCGGGGATATCACTCAATTCGTAATGGATGATGCTGGCGGTCGCCATCAACTCGTCTTGGTGAGTGATGGCAAAAAGCGTCATCGTTTGGGCAGCAGCGGCATTGCGTGATTGCAGCCGCCGGCGGATCACATCGCGGTTATGCCAGTTAGGCAGCTCGGACCATTCGCGATGCAGCATGTCAGTAACTTCATCATAGAAATGTGGCATCTGAGCCAGACAGTGAATCTGCATCCATCATTCTTCAAGGCTAACAGGGGAGTCAAACAACATAACCGTTAACCTCGAAGGGAACCAGGCTATTCGCCCGGTTCTTATACTTAGGCTGTCTGGTTGGCCAAAGCCACCGCATCTTCCCCGGCGGGAATGCGCATCGGGGCATTCGGATCTGTCGCTGCACGCCACACTGCTGCGGCAACGTCTTCAGCTTTAGTGGTGGGCTGCGGCTGGTGCATCCCCGCCATAATGCCATCCAGCATAGGTTGATAGGCGTCGAGGAAGGTCTCCTCCATGCGCGGCATGGCGTTCTTGCCGAAGTCGGTGGTGGGCGCCAGGCCCGGCAACACCAGTCGCACGTTGATGTTGAATGGCTGCAACTCCAGCGCCAGTGATTCAGTGAACGCATTCACTGCGGCTTTGCTGCCGGTATACACCGCCAGCAGTGGCAGAGATTTCAGCGTGACGGTTGAGGTCACGTTGATCACCGTACCGCCGCGTTTAAAGCGGAACTGAGGCAGCACAGCCTGCGTCATGGCGATGGTGCCGATCGTGTTAGTTTCAAATACATCACGTACCGTTGACATAGGGATGCCTTCCACTGAAGTCAGCACACCGATGCCGGCGTTATTCACCAACACATCGATTTCACCCGCATCAGCAATGGCCTGTTCAATACTCTCAGCATTACTGACGTCTAACGGCAACAGGCGCAAATGTTCTGACGCCGGGAACAGCTCAGGATGTGGATTGCGCATGGTGGCAATCACCTTCCAACCGCGCTCAAGAAAATAGATCGCGGTAGCGTGGCCGAAGCCGGAAGAACAGCCGGTGATAAGGATCGTTTTCATCTTTCACTCCTGCATTGCATTGGGTAGATGCTCACTATAGAGTCAGTGAGCTGGACTCACTACAACGCTAAGTCCATATATCATTCGCAGGAGTCCATGATGATCGATCCCCTTGCCGAGATAGTGTCGCTGCTGCAACCTCAGGCGGCGTTTTCTAAACGCGCACGCGCCAATGGTCGCTGGCGCGTGAATCGCAGTGAAACCGGACAGCCGTTTTACTGCCTCGTACTGTCCGGGCGCAGCCAGTTAAAGATGAAAGGGCATGAACCCATCACGCTTGAGCAGGGCGATTTTGTCCTGATTCCGGCGGCGTGGGAGTTTTGCATGAGCAGTGCCGAGCCACCAGAAGACGATGCGCCTGAAACACTGCCCGAAATGCTCAGCCCCGGTGAATTCTGGATTGGCGATCAGCAGCAGCCTGCCGAAGTGCAAACGCTGATTGGTTATTGCCAGTTCGGTGCGCCCGATGCGGGATTGATCGTCTCGCTATTACCCCAATTTATTCATATTCGCGGCGAGACGCGGCTGACCACGCTGGTACAACTGGTGATGGATGAGTGCCGCGCGCAGCGTCCCGCGCGACATGTGGTATTGGAACGTTTACTTGAACTGCTGCTGATTGAGGCGCTGCGTTCGATGCCAATTTGCAATGCTTGTCCTGGCGTGATGCGCGGTTTAACTGATGAACGCCTGTCGACGGCCATTCGCGACATGCACGCAAAGCCTGCGCATCCCTGGACCGTGGCGCAATTAGCCAAAGTTTCCGCACTATCCCGTTCGGCATTCTTTGTGCGTTTCCGCGCAGCAGTGGGCGTAGCGCCGATGGAATATCTGCTCACCTGGCGCATGGCACTGGCAAAAAACATGCTGCGTGGCAAAAACATGGCAGTGGCGGAAGTCGCCGAACGTGTCGGTTATCGTTCCGCCAGTGCATTTAGCGTGGCCTTTACCCGTTATGTGGGGCAACCACCCACGTGGTTTGCCGCTGGGCAGGAGGGTTAGCGGAAAAGTTTAAGATTGCCCGTCAGACGAGTGATTTTCTTTTTCGGCCCAATCAAGCCGATGGCGACCAGTTCAATATGGTCACTGTGAGCACTGGCGATCCGCTCACCGTATTCTTCGTAGGTTTTGCAGGATTGCGCTAACGCACTAAACGGCATGGCAAAAATGTCAGGATCGGCGCTGCTGGCCTGCTGCAGTTCGCGCAGATAATGGCCATCCGCCAGTAACACCGGCAGCGGCGCGTAAATCACACCGGGATAATTTAACCCATCTTCACTTTGCAGGTCGGGGCCAACCACGTTATCGATGAGTTTACCAAAGCTGATACCGATGACGCTCGCCGCGTTTAACGCCAGCCCCGTTGGTAATTGGTTGTCGATAATGAGGGTGCAGCGGTGTTGGCTGGCATCGAATTGCATGATTTCACTCCATGTGTTGTTGAGATAAGCGGGTGCTTGAAGTAAAAATTATGCGGCTTTCTAACAGGAAAGTGCTTGCGAAATGCAGGACGAAAAGCGTGAATAAGGGATAAGCCATCCCAAGAACATCTTTGTATGGAAAGGATCTTCCTTTTATGACGCTAAGCAAGACAGATATTAAAATCCTCGAGCATCTGCAGCGGGATGCGCGTATCACCAATCAAGATCTCGCTGATGCCATCGGCCTCTCCGCATCACCGACCTGGCGCAAGGTACGTAAACTGGAAGAGGATGAGGTGATTCAAGGCTATCGCGCCGTGCTCAATCGGAGAAAGATTGGCCTGAATGTCATGGTGTTTGTGCGCGTCACCATCGATAGTCATAGCGAAGCCGAAGCGCGTAAATTCGAGGCAGAAGTGACCGCACTGGACAATGTGGTGTCCTGCTACAGCATTGGCGGCGATGCCGATTTCTTACTGCAGGTGGTATCGGCGGATATGGATGCCTATGCCGAATTTGCCATGTCGGTGATTCGGCGATTGCCGGGTATTAAAGAGATGCAGAGTATGTTCGTGTTGAAGGAAGTGAAAGGGATGGCGGGGCTGCCAATGACGGGGAACGTAAACCCATAAGGATGAACTCGATATTTCAACAACGTTGTCAAATCAACAAAAAACACTGTATGTAATGCCAGTTGCGTTGCTTTCGAAACGAAAATAAATTAGCATAAATTCCGTTTAACGCAACTAAGGTGGCTAAATGGAAAGCGTGCAGATTTTGAGTAGTATCAATAAATTGCTTACAACGCACTTCAATCGAGAGTTTTGGTTAAGCCTGGAAGATGAACTCACTACAAGTTATGCAAATGCAAACGCTTCTATTGAAGGGCCCCTTGCAAAATTAGAGCAGCCGCAAAAAAGGCGATTACTACCCCAAACGCGGCATTATTATTTAAATTCTGCGTTTTACCGAGCGGCTAAAAGCTGCGGGTTAACCTGCGATGACGCGTTTACTGAACCAAGAGGTGAAAACTATTACATCGTTCAATCTGGTCAGATAAAAGTCAGCCGTATTGGTTTAAGGTACGATGAAAACCTCATCAGAAAAGCGAATCACAGATTGTTGATCGCCGAACTGAATAGCGAATACGAAGGATTTACTCCTGATTTCTTTCAGGAACAGACGCAACAATCGTTCCCTGATGGCACTCTCGGGGTGCTCATCGTTAATGTGAACCCTCCATTTTCTCGCCCTCAGGAAGAGATGCTCGATTTACGCGTAACCGTCCCTTTTACCAATCTAAAGAACTATCATTACAACCAATCGATACGCGATGTCTTAGCGTTATACAATGAAACCGAATTCGCGCCAGAGGTGCCGGATTTAGCTATTCCACTATTAAAGAAGCGCTTGAAACAGCAAGAAGGTTAGTGTGGTGAACAAATGAGAGTGGGTGTTGCGGGCTTTGAGCCAAATCGGTTGACGCAGATGCGTGAAGCGAGAGGTTTATCAAAAATCAATCTCGGGCGTTTGGTTGAGCGATCCCCCTCGACAATTACTAAGTGGGAGCAGGGTTTCCATTCACCGGATGCAGAAACCCTTTTGGTGCTCTCTAACGTGTTGGAATGCCCAATGACATGGTTTACTAAGCCGATATCATGTCATGAAAACAATCCGGTTTTTTTCCGCACGCTGGCAACAACGGCAAAAGATTTGTGCGCCGCGTCTGACCGCTACATGGAGTGGTTACAGGAAATCACATTGCATTTGCAGCACGATCTCGATTTTCCTTCAGTGAATATTCCCTTCCTGGAGGTCACCGACCATCGCCAGATTGACGATCAAATGATTGAAATTATGGCTAGTCGATGCCGGAAACTATGGGGGTTAGGCTTAGCCCCTCTGAGCGATTTGCTCCTGGTCATTGAGAATGCCGGGATTATTTGTTCGCGCTTTGAACAAGGCAGCGTTGTCATGGATGGCTATTCGCAATGGAACGAGCGTGAGCAGCGTCCTTACATCATCCTTGCTGCCGACAAAAACAATTTTTACCGCAGCCGTTTCGATGCAGCTCATGAACTCGGGCACTTAGTTTTGCACCGCTATATTCGGCGTTTGGATTCGGTGAATTTCAAGCCAATTGAAGCTCAGGCACATAAATTTGCAGCCAGCTTTATGCTGCCGGAAGAAGCTTTTGCCGTTGAATTACCGCCTAATCCGACACTTGAAAATTTTGTCGCGTTAAAGCAGCGATGGGGGATGTCAGCCCAGGCAATGATGGTCCGCGCAAAAGAATTGCAATTGATTACGGATGTTGAGTATCAACGACTGTATAAGCAGGTCTCGGCGCGAGGTTGGCGTAAAGGTGAACCTCTTGACGATCAGCGTGAACCGGAATCAGTGAGATTGCTTCCACGCAGCTTACATCTGCTGCTGGACGAGGGAATTTATACTAGGCAGAGTTTTGTTGCATCACTGAACATGGCTCAGAAAGATATCGAGAAGCTGTTATCTTTGCCAAAAAATGCATTGTCCGACACGGCCATATTGAAGCTAACGCCTAAATTAAAAGTGAAAAGCGAAAGCGTTAGCAGCGATCAACCTGTAGATAACGTGATCAGTATCTTTGGCCATAAATCCCCGACTTAAAGTTGATTCCACGTTTATCTGAATCTCAATTCTTGAACAGCAGACCCTAATAATATCTCCATAACTAAAGGGCGCACCGTAAAATGGTGCGCCTTTTTAATGCCGGAGGATGATTACGCCTCTAACCCCGCATTATGCATCCCACGGCGCAGCGTGAAGTTCACACCCATGGTCAGGAACGGATCCGGCGGATTCCACTCTGGCTTCGGCAGCGACAGCAGATAATCAATGGTATCGTTGCTTTTACCTGCCAGCCAGTCGGCCAGCATGGTGCCCATGGCGGTACAACGTACGGTGCCGAGACCATTACAGCCCAGCGCACCATACACATTCTTGCGCAGCTCGCCGAACAGGCTGGAGCCGTTGCGCGTCATCCCCAATCCACCGCCCCAGGTATGTTCGAAAGGTACATCCTTCAGGGTTGGATAACGACGCTCAAAGGATTGACGATGGGTTTGACGATATTTCTCGGTGTAGCCTGGCTTGTGGCGTCCATCTTCATTAAAGCTGAAGCTGTTACGGATCAGGATGCGGTTGTCGTGAGTACGACGCGAAGTGGTGCCAAACGGATCCGCTGGAATGATGCCCCAGAAATCTTCGCCACCGATGCTGGCCTGCTCGGATTGGGTCAGCGGACGGGGCAGGCTGCCGTAAGTGAATATTGGGAAAATGGTGCGTGGTCCAAAGCCAAAATGCGTACCAAAGGCGTTATTGCCCAGAATCAGTTTATCGGCAGTGATGCGCCCGGTGGCGTGATGCAACACGATCTGCGGTTCATACTCAATCGCGGTGATGGCGGTGTCTTCATACAGCGTAACGTTTTCCGGCAGCGTATCGGCCAGACCTTTCACCAGGCCAGAAGGCTGAACCAGAATGGTGCCTGGCGTGTACAACGCTTTGCGATAGAAGCTGGTGCCGAAAATATCTTTCAGCGCGCTGCCTTCAATGATTTTGCACTTCTCGCCAAGGGCTTCAAGACCGCCGCGATAGGCATCCAGCACCGCCATGACGCTGTCTTCAACCGCTGCCTGATATTTTCCGGAGTGGCGCATATGCGCGTCGGTAATATTGTGCTCTTCGACCAAATCTTTGAGGATGCGCTGGCCGGTCTGGTTCAGATTGAGGATATTGCGGGCAACGGTTTTATCGCCGATGTAATCCGGTGCGCTAATGTTGTGCGGCACGTCGATCAGGAAACCCGCATTGCGTCCAGACGTACCAAATCCAACCTGCTGAGCTTCAACCAAAATCACCTGATCGTTAGGGAAGTTCAGCGCCAGACGACGCGCGGCTGCCAGGCCAGCAAAACCGCCGCCGATCACCACCCATGGCGCTTTGGCATCACCGACTAACGCAGGTTTAGGAATACGCTTCTGGCTGGTGTGGAACCAGCCAGGAGTCGGATCATCCGAAGGCAGCGCATCAATACGCAGTAACGATTCAGGATCGTTCGGCAGATTGTCTGTTAACAGCGTTGCGCTACCGCCCGCGGCAATGACTCCGGCACCGATTCCTGTGCCCACCAACAATTTCCTTCTGGAAATACCCATGTAAAAAAGACTCCTTGATACAGATAAGATGTTCTAAAAATTGCCCGTGATGCCTGAAAAACGGTTCAGGTAACGACCTAAAGCATTGCTTAAAAATGTACCCTTTATGTTTCTATGTATATTTCATGTATACATGATGTATTCAGATTATTTCGATTTGTAAATACCGTGTCAACCTTGTTTTGTGTTTGCCGCGTCCGAGTTGCTCGGTCACACCGGCGCGAATGGAATAACTCTTGCATCCCAACCAGCGATCAACGCCGCGATTTGCTGGAGATGCCTGTGAACCTCAACACCTATAAATATTTCAATGAAGTCGCTGCGACGGGATCGATACGCCGCGCCGCGGACCGCTTGCATGTGGCGCCATCCGCTATCAGTCGGCAGATTGCACTACTGGAGCACACACTGGGTGTGATGTTGCTGGAACGCACCAATACAGGGATTCGGTTAACCCCTGCGGGGACATTGCTAGAAGGTTTCACGCGTAAGATGTGTCGCGATCTCGACCGTATTCATGAGTCGATAAAGAATTTAAAAGGATTGCGTGAAGGGGAAGTCAAAATATGGGTGATTGAAGCGGTGGTGCAGGCTATTTTGCCGCGCATCATGACGGACTTTAATGAAAATTATCCGGCGATACAGTTTTCGATTAACAGTGAATCATCCGATCGCACTATTGAAGCGATAATTCGGGATGAAATCGATATTGGCATTGTGTTTAACATGGGGGACCGCCCTGGAATAGAAGTGATTAAACGCTGCGCTGCACCAATTCAGTGCCTGGTTTCACCGAATCATCCGCTGGCACAACATCAATCTTTAAGTCTGGAAGATATTTGTTTCTATCCGATTGCGCTGCCGGTCTCCAGTTTTGGCATGCGACAAACCTTCGATAAAGTCACGCGCAGCCTGCATCTTCATCCGCACTCGATCGTGAACACCAACAACTTGGAACTCACCAAAGCCATGGCGATTGCCGGGCGAACGCTGACCATCGGACCGAAGCAAATCGCTGCCCGAGAAATCGAACAGAATATGCTGCGTGCGATCCCCATTGATAATGAAGCGATGGAATCCGCCAACATTGAAATATGTGTCCATCGCGACCGTACGCTCTCTTTTGCGGCTCATCAATTCCTCAAGCATGTGTGCCGGGAATTCAATTAATCATGAATTCACGCATTGCTCTCGCTGTTTTCGTCATAACCTTCCCTTATCCATAAATTAAAAAACGAGGAAATTGACCGGGTTAATGCATTGGTTTTGGGTGTTCTAAAAACGGCAACACGGCGTGCTGCATTCGATATTACTTATAGTCCGAAATTGCGTGGTATTTATTTCCCATCGCAGAGTTTACACACCAGAAGTGAATGCTTGACGCCAACCAGGGGAAAACCATGCCGGACATTATGACTAACGGAATTCGAACGCATTATGAAATCGAGGGAACAGGTCCGGCGCTTATTTTTGTGTCAGGACTCGGCGGCACCGCCGCGTACTGGCAGCCGCAGCTCAAAGCCTTTGCACAGCACTACACCGTGGTGACTTACGATCAACGCGGTGCAGGCAGCTCGGATCATCCAGCAGGGCCTTATAGCATCGATACGCTGGTCGAAGATTTACTGGCGCTGATTGCTGCGCTGAAGCTGGATCGACCGGCATTGATTGGTCATTCAACCGGGGGGGCGATTGGCCAACTGCTGGCCGCTCGTCAGCCTGGCTTGCTCTCCGGCATGGTGCAATATGCCAGCTGGGCAAAATCGGATAGCCATTTTAACTGGTGCTTCCGCATGCGCCGTGCGCTGCTGCTCGGCAGCACCATGGAAGAGTATGTACACGGTAGTGCGCTGTTCCTCTATCCACCTGAGCATATCCAAACCCATGCGGAAACGCTGTCGCCGGGATTGCTGGCCTCAGCAACCCGTTTTCCCGCACGCGATGTGGTGCTCAGCCGTATCGACGCGATCATGGCGCATGACGCCACCGCGCAACTGGCCGCCATTCAAACACCAACATTAGTGCTGTGTGCGCAGGATGACATTCTCACGCCGCCCTATCAGTCGCGCTTTCTGGCGCAACACATCCCCGGCGCGGAACTGAAAATTGTGCCGCAGGGTGGCCACAGTTTTTCCGAAAGCGAAACGTCATTATTCAACCAAATTACGCTCGAGTTTATCGCGGGCATTCACGCATCAGCGTAATGAATGAAGGAGTGTCACATGAGCCAATTTGATCAACGCAATGTGGAGTTCGGCGTGTTTCTGCCGGTGGGTAATGGCGGCTGGATCACCTCGACCACCAGCCCGCAGCTGCCGGCAACTTACGACTACAACAAACAAGTGACGATTCTGGCGGAACAGCTGGGCTTTGATTTCGCGCTGTCGATGGCGAAATGGCGCGGCTACGGCGGTCCTTCGCAACATTGGGACGTCACGCTGGAAAGTTTAACTACCATGGCGGGCCTGGCCGAAGCCACCAGTCGGATTGGTGTTTGGGGTACGGTGCACACCATGGTGTTTCATCCTGCGGTGGTGGCAAAAATGACTGCCGTATTGGATCAAATCTCTAAAGGGCGTTTTGGCCTCAACATCGTGTCAGGCTCGAACCCAACCGATCAGGGACAGATGGGCTTGTGGATGGACCTCGACCACGCCGAGCGTTATGAACTGGCGGCCGAGTGGCTGACGGTGCTGAAGCGCTTGTGGACTGAGGATCGTGTCGATCATCAGGGCAAGCATTATCAACTGACTGACTGCATGTCGAATCCTAAACCGGTTTCGCCGCCGCCGATTATCTGCGCAGGCGCTTCGGATCGCGGTTTCCTGTTCACCATGGAGCACTGCACCGGCAGTTTCATGCTCGGTTCCGATCATGATGATTTCATCAAAACCGGGCTGCGTGCCAAAGAACTGGCGATGCAGCAGGGCAAGCCGGATTTCAAAACCTACGGCTTGTTCACCATCGTGCCAGGCGCGACCGATGCAGAAGCGCGTGAGCGCGTGGCGCTGTATGACGCCGGTGTCGATACCATCGCGCTGGACAACCAGACGCGCGAGTACTCCGGTGACAAGAGCTTTAAACAGAACACCATGGCGCAGCGCTTTGTTTCACAGGGGGAACAGCGTAATTCCATGACGCGTGCTGCGCTGGTGGGTTCCGCGGAAACCATCGGCAACAAGCTGGCGGCGATTGTGAAGGGCGCACAGCTGGATGGCGTGACGGTGATCGTGCCGGACTTTATCGATGACCTGCGCATTGTCGGTACTGACGTGCTGGAAGTGCTGGAGCATCACGGCGTGAATACCCATGCCCGCGCCTATCAAAAATCCATTACTGCATCGTAGGGGAATTCCCCTGCCAAAAACTTAAATCACTTTACCGGGAGTCAAACGATGAGAATAAAGATGATGGTGGCTGTTGCTGTGGCTGCGGTATTGGCGAGCAGTGCGATTCAGGCGGATGAGAGCAAACCACGCGTGGCAGGTCTGTTTACGCAAACGGTGACGCAAGGCTCCTGGGATATGGCGGGCTATGCCGCGTTTAAATCCATGGCGGATAAACAGGGCTTTGCGCCCAGCTATCTTGAGCACACCACTTATGAAGCGGCACCTTCGGTATTACGCCAATTGGCCTCTGATGGCGTGAAGTTAATTATCGCGCACTCTTCCGGCTATTCGGCGGCGATTAAAGAAGTCGCGCCCTCGTTCCCGAACACCCAGTTCGTGTTGTACTCCTACGAAGGTTCCACCTCCAACTTGCCCAACTACTCGGCGTGGTCAGTGGATTGGGATGAATACGGCTTTGTGCTCGGCGCATTAGCGGCCAGCGCCAGCAAAAACGGGCACATCGCGGTGATTAGCGGTGAACCGATTCCATCAGCTGAACGCACGGTGCAGTTCATCAAGAAAGGTGCTGCCTACGTGAACCCGAAAGTGCAGGTGGATTCTGCTTATGTCGGCTCGTTTACCGACGTGGCGCGCGCCAAAGAGATCGCTACTGGCGCGATCGCACGCGGCGCAGACTTTGTCATCCCTTCTGCGGATACCGCCGATGCGGGAATTCAGCAGGCGGCGGATGAAGAGGGCGTACTGACCATCGGTTCCTACACCGATCAATCCAAATCCTTCCCGAACTCGATCATGACCTCAACGGTGATGAACTTTGAAAAATCCTATGCGGATATCGGCAAGCATTATGCCGACCACCAATTGGGTAACCGTATCATCACCGAGAACCTCTCCACCAATGGCTGGACGTTATCGACGCCGTTTGCGCACGTCGACAAATCGGTGCAGGACAAAGTGTTCAAGGTTATCGCCGACCTGAAGTCCGGCAAAGTGAAGATTGAGGAGTAACGCATGAGCAGCCCGCTTATCGAACTCGATCACGTTTCGAAGCGCTATCCCAATGGCTTCGTCGCACTAGAGAACGTGTCACTGTCGCTGTTTCCTGGTGAGATTCACGCGCTGCTGGGTGAGAACGGAGCGGGCAAATCCACACTGATGAACATTCTGTATGGCGTGCATGAACCCAGCGCCGGCGGGGTACTGATGGGCGGTCGTCAGGTGATTCATCGGCGGCCTGCTGACGCCATCGCCAACGGTATTGGCATGGTGCATCAGCACTTCAAGCTGGTTGCGCCGTTTAGCGTCGCTGAGAACCTGGCGTTGGTGGCGCGGGGTTCACAGCGAAAAACGTTACGGCGTCACGTAGAGATTCGCGCTTTTATGCAGCGTTATGGCGTGGATCTCGATCCCAATGCGATTGTCGGCCATTTACCTCTGGCGTTGCAGCAGCGCGTGGAAATCCTCAAGGCGCTGGTGAATGACACGCGGGTGCTGCTGCTGGATGAGCCCTCCACCATTCTTACGCCTGCAGAAATCAGTGCCCTGTACGCCACGCTGCGTCGCATCAGCGATAAAGGCACGGCGGTGGCGGTGGTGACGCATAACGTCGATGAAGTGCTGGCGCACGCCGATCGCTATACCGTGCTACGTCGGGGCAAAACCAACGGCAGCGGATTGACGGCGGCGTGCAGCGCAGAACAGCTGGTCGAGAAGATCGTAGGACGCACCGTCAGCAGCGGCACGCGCTTGGGCACGCAGCGCAGCGGGGGTGCAGAACAGCTGAAAATGCAGAGCGTGAATGTGCGGGCAGGCAGCGGTTCGCCGGGTTTGCACGACATTAACCTGCGGTTAGCGGCGCGTGAAGTGGTGGGCGTGGCAGGTGTGGAAGGCAATGGTCAAAGCGAATTGTTTGCGCTGCTGGCGGGTGAACGTGTACCGGACAGTGGCGAGATACAGCGTAGTGATGCACAGGTGACGCTGGCGCTGGTGCCACAAGATCGCCATCACGAAGGGTTATCCCTCGATCTGCCCGTGTCACACAATTTGCTCTATCCCGAGATCATGCAGGGACAATATCGCCGTTTCGGGCTGCTCGATCACGCAGCGATTGCGCAGCGCGCCAGTGAGATGATCGATCAGTCCGATATTCGGACCCACTCACACGCCAGCCCGGCGCGTTCGTTATCGGGCGGTAATCAGCAAAAAATCGTTGTGGCGCGCGCCATGGCTCAAGATGCCTCAATCATCGTGGTGTATCAGCCCACGCGCGGTCTGGATTTGGCCGCCGCCGAAGCGGTGTTGATGCGTCTGGCCGATGCTGCGGATGCCGGCACCACGGTGCTGATTATCTCCTCCAATATCGAAGAACTGATACGCGTTTCGGATCGCATTGTGGTGATGAACGGCGGGCGAATAACGGGCGAAGTCACGGGTGAGGCGATGAACATTGAACGCATCGGCACGCTGATGACATCGGGCCGTAGTCTGTCTTTACAAGGTGCAGGAGAAGTCCATGTCTGAATCATTAAGCGCCTTAACCGAGACCCGCGCCGGATTGCGTCGGGCATTAGCGCAGCTGAGCGCTTCGCGATCGCTGTGGGTCACGCTGAGTGCTTTTGTAGGATCGCTGATTTTGGGGCTGGCGCTGATCACCGCGCTGGGCGTGCCGATGCAAGGGGCGATGAGCACCGCCTTTGACGGCGCGTTTGGTTCGGTACGCGCGCTGTCCGACACGCTGGTATTTATGACACCGCGCCTGCTGGTGGCGCTGGGTGCGTTAATCGCAATTCGGGGAGGCATGTTCAATCTCGGCGGTGAAGGGCAACTGCAGATGGGCGCAATTGGCGCCATGCTGCCATTCCTGGCTTTCGGTGACGTTGGATCCGCGCTGCTGCCATTGGCCATTTTGAGTGGTGCACTGTGTGGAGCGATTTGGGGCGCAATTCCGGCACTGCTGAAAGTGTGGCGCGGCGTGGATGAAATCATCGTCACGCTAATGATGAATTTCATCGCCATCTACACGCTGAAATATCTGGTACAAGGGCCGATGCGTCCGCTGGGTTCCAACTTCAATATGTCCGCGCAAATTCCCGCCGATGGCGTATTTCAGCCACTGATCGAGGGCGCGCGTTTGCATGCCGGCGTATTCCTCGCCCTGCTGATCGCGCTGGCGGTGTGGGTGATGCTTAACCATACCGCGTTTGGTCTCAAGCTGCGCGCCAGCGGACAGAGCCCGCGTTTTGTGAAATTGCAGGGACAGTCAGCCGCCAAAACCGTGATCTCCAGCATGGCGATTTCAGGCGCGGTGAGTGGGTTGGCGGGCACGTTTGAAGTACTCGGCGTGCAATATCGCCTGATTGACGGCTTCTCTTCCGGACTGGGCTTCGAAGGACTGGCGGTGTCATTTCTTGCCGGATTACAACCGTTTGGGGCGGTGATCGTCTCTCTCTATTTTGGTGCAATTAACAGTGCGGCACTGGCGCTGCAAAGCACTTTCTCGATTCCGGCCGCACTGGCAGATGTGCTGGGCGGCATGCCAATTCTGATTCTGGCGGTATTAAGTGGCGTGATGTTAGTAAAAGGGAGGCCGGTATGGAATTCAACACTGTAACCCTGGCGCTGTTTCTGGCAGGGGGCTTGAGGCTGTGTGTGCCGGTGCTGCTGGCGGCACTAGGGGAAACCCTCTCTGAGCGCGCGGGTGTGTTCACCATCGGGCTGGAGGGATTAATGCTGTTTGGCGCGGCGAGTTCTGCGCTGGGGCTGATGTGGAGCGGATCCCCCGTGCTGGCGCTGGGCGTGGGCATGCTCGGCGGATGCGTGGCAGCCCTGCTACTGGCATTGGGTACGGTTGTCGCGCGTGCTAACCAGATCGTCATGGGCATTGGCTTCAACCTGTTTGCGATTGGTGCGACCTCTTTGATGCGTCAGCTATGGCTCAGTGGTGCACCGCCTGCAGGTTCGATGCGTGCGGTATCGATGCTGAAACTGCCGGGGTTGTCCGATCTTCCGGTGGTGGGACGCGCGCTGTTTTCGCAAAGCCCGGTGTTTTATTTCGCGGTATTGGTGGCGCTGGTGCTGTGGGGCGTGTTGCGTTTCAGCCGTGCTGGCTTGCTGCTGCGTGCCGTCGGGGAAAATGCGCTGGCCGCCGATGCGGCCGGACACTCGGTATTACGCATTCGTTTCAGTGCCACTTTGTTTACTGGGGTGATGGCGGGACTGGGCGGTGCCTATCTGTGCATCGTCGCATCCGGTGGCACCTTCGTTGACAACATGACTGCCGGGCGAGGCTATCTGGCCATCGCCATTACCATCTTTGCTCGCTGGATGCCGCTGCGCGTGCTGGTGGTGGCAATTGTGTTGGGCCTGCTCGAAGCCCTGCAGTTCCAGGGGCAATATTTAGGCGTCAACATTGCGCCCTCGCTGCTGATGGCGATGCCGTTTGCCGTGGCGCTCATCGCCTGGATCATGATGGGCAAAGCTGGCGCGGCACCGGCTGATTTAGGGCGTCCTTTCCTGCGTGGCAACGGGCGCTAATCCATTTTCAATTAACAGGAGTAACAAATGAATCAGGCAATCAATCCAGAAGGCTGGATTATCGGCAAAACCGCAACGGGTCTTAACCACCTGAACTGGGGTATTAAAGCAGGCAACCACGTGTATGTGGCGGGCATGCTGTCTACCGATCCGATCGATGGCGGCCTGGTGGGCGTGGGCGATATCGAAGTACAAACGAGACGCGTGCTCGACAGCATCAAAGTGGTGCTGGAATCGGCGGGCAGCAGTATGGATCACGTGGTGATGAACCAAATTTTCCTGCGCAATCTGGACGATTACCACAAGTTCAATGAAATCTACGTCAGCTATTTCCCGGCGATGTTACCCGCACGTTTCTGCGTCAAACTGGAGATGGTGCGACCGGAGTTTCTGGTTGAGATCGCCACCACGGCAGTCATTCCCGCGTAAATGGGCGGCTCCAGGGCCGCACCACACTGAACACCACTCACTATTGAGGATGTTTGCATGCAATACCGTTATCTCGGACGCAGCGGGCTAAAAGTGTCCGAAATTTGCCTCGGTTCCATGATGTTTGGTGGAGCCACCGATGAAGCCACAGCGCAGCGCATCATCGCTGATGCCAGCGCCAGCGGGGTTAACTTCATCGATACCGCCGATATGTACAACAAAGGCGAATCTGAACGCGTGGTAGGCCGGGCCATCGCTACCGATCGCCATCGTTGGGTACTGGCCACCAAAGTGGGCAACCCGATGGGCGATGGCCCCAATCAGCAGGGCATGTCGCGCAAATGGATTCGCGAGGCGGTGCACGGTTCACTTACGCGTCTTGGCACCGATTACATTGACGTGCTTTACATGCACAAAGCAGATTTCGCTGCGCCGCTGGAAGAGATGGTACTGGCATTTGCCGATCTGATCCGTGAAGGGAAGATCGGTTACTTTGCCGTGTCGAATTTCAAAGCCTGGCGCCTGGCTGAAACCGTACGTCTGGCACGTGAAGCCGGGATTGCCGGGCCCGTTGCCACTCAGCCGCTGTATAACCTCGCCAACCGTGAAGCCGAAGTGGAGATTCTGCCTTCCGCCGCCTATTTTGGAGTTGGAACCGTGTGTTATAGCCCCCTGGCACGCGGCATTCTGACAGGAAAATACCGGGTTGGCGAAGCCCCGGACAGCACCAGCCGCGCCGGGCGCGCCGATCCGCGCATGCTGGAAGCTGAATGGCGTCCAGAATCGCTGCAGGTGGCCGGTGAATTAGCCACCTATGCCGAACGCACCGGCCGCCAACCCGCGCATTTTGCGCAACAGTGGGTGATGCGCAATCAATTAGTGACCAGCACGCTGGTGGGCCCGCGCACTTTTGAACAGTGGCGCGAAGGTGTCGCAGCGCTGGATTGTCCGTGGTCCGAGGAAGATGAAATGTTCTGCGACCGTTTGGTGTCACCGGGCAAAGGAAGCAGCCTCGGGCCGGTCGATCCTCATCATCCGATTGAAGGCCGCGTCGTCGGTCAAGTTAAAGCAGGTTCTCAATGACTGATTCACTTCTGATGCCGGGTATCGCCGATGCGTATCGCGGCGGTATGCGCCAACTGGCGGCGGGCGTTTGCCTGATTACCAGCGCTGATTTACAACAACCGGGCGGGATGATCGCCTCTGCGGTAACGTCGGTCAGTGCTGAGCCGCCAACACTGCTGGTGTGCGTCAATCGTAATGCCTCGATGTTTGAATTGATTCAGCGCAGCGGGCATTTCTGCGTCAATGTATTATCAGCTGACGCGCTGGGTTTGGTGGATATCTTTAGTAATGCAGCACGCCGCGCTGAACGGTTTGCCACCGGTGAATGGCTGCAGGATGAACTGGGTTCACCGATTGCAGCAGACGCGCTGGTGGCGTTTAGCTGTAAATTGGTCAATACCGTTGACTGGCATACGCATGCCATCTTTCTTGGCGAAGTCACTAACGTGGTGCATCCCAACAGAGATGCGCAACCGATGGTGTATCACGACCGTGCATTTCATCAACTCTCTGCGCTGTAACCCAATGAACGGGAGGGCAATCGCCTCCCGTTATTCTCACGGCAGCATAATCACCACATCAATTTCCAACAGCAATTCCGGCTCGGCGAGCGCTGAAATCTGAAATAGTGTACTGGCAGGTAATTCAAGCCCCTCAAAGAAGCGCTGGCGAATCGGATGAATGTGCGGCACCAGCGCCAGGTCGGTGACATAAGTGGTGGTACGCACAATCCAGTCGCGCTGTGCTCCCAACCCCTCCAGCAAACGATCGATATTGGCATATACTTGCTCGACCTGCTGCTGCATATCTCCAATGCCGACCACGTTTCCTTCTTCATCCCACGCGACTTGCCCGGTCGGGAATACCGGCGTACCGGGACGAATTTTGACGTGATTGTAATAGCTGCGCGCCTTTAAACCGGCGGGATTGATAATGCTCATAACGCTCCTTTACCCTGTTTCAATCGCGAATGTTTTCGCCTCAAGGCTACCACTCGTGCGCAGTGCCGGGTAAACGTATCCCGGCAACGCCGCGTTGCAGTCAAAGCAACACGGCGGCGGGGTTACAAACGCTTTTGTGACGCGGCATCGAACAGCATCGCGCGCGCACAATCCACTTCCACCGAGATTATATCGCCCGCTGCGGCACCGGATCGCTGGGTAGTAAACAGCATCACATCATGACCCAGTAAGCTGCCGTGGATCAGCTCGGATAAACCGGTGGGTTCGACAAGGGAAACTTCCAGCGGCAGCGCATGTGCAGCGTCTGCTGAGGCCAGCGCAATGTTTTCAGGTCTGATGCCATAAATGACTTCACGCCCTTCCGGCTGGCTGGCCCATGCTGGGTTTGCCTGCAGTAGCGCGCTGTCGCCGATGCGCACGCCGTTCGGGGTGACAACGCCGTTAATAAAGTTCATCGACGGTGATCCGATAAAGCTGGCGACAAACTTGTTGGCTGGCGTGTCATACAACTCCAGTGGCGTGCCGACTTGTTGGATGACCCCGTGATTGAGCACCACAATGCGGTCGGCCAGCGTCATCGCCTCAACCTGATCGTGCGTGACATAAACGATGGTGTTGTTCATCTGCTGGTGCAGACGTTTGATCTCGACGCGCATCTTGCCGCGCAGTTGTGCATCCAGGTTGGAGAGCGGTTCATCAAACAAAAAGACCTGCGGCTGACGCACGATCGCACGTCCCATCGCCACACGCTGGCGCTGGCCGCCGGACAGTTCTTTGGGACGGCGATCCAACAGATGTGAAAGATTTAGGATATCCGCCGCTCGCTTCACTTTCTCCTCAATCTCTGCACGCGGACGTTTCTGGATTTCGAGGCTAAAGCCCATGTTGCGTGCCACGGTCAGATGCGGATAAAGCGCATAACTTTGAAACACCATTGAGATATCACGATCCTTGGGTGCGACATCATTCATCAGTCGTTTGCCGATGCGGATATCGCCGCTGCTCGCCAGTTCCAGACCCGCAATGGTGCGCAGTAAGGTGGATTTGCCACAGCCGGACGGCCCGACCAACACCACGAATTCGCCATCGTGAATGGTAAGGTTGATATCGCGCAGTACTTCAACATTGCCGTAGCGTTTGTCGATCTGCGCCAGTGTAATTTCTGCCATATTTACCCCTTAACCGCGCCAGCGGTCAGACCCTGAACCAGATATCGTTGAATAAAGGCGAAGAACAGACAGGCAGGGATCAGCGCCATTACGGCTGCTGCCATCATTTCACCCCATGAAACGGCAAATTTGGAGACGAAGCTAAGTAAGCCCACCGGGAAGGTCATCACTTCGTTTTTGTTGATCAGCATCAGCGAGAACAGCAGTTCGCTCCACGCGGCGGTAAACACGAAGCCGAGCGTCGCCGCCATTCCCGGTAACGTCAGCGGAACCAGCACCCGATACAACGCCTGGAAACGTGTGCAGCCCTCCAGCATCGCAGACTCTTCCAGATCTTTGGGGATGGCATCAAAGAATGACTGCATCAAAAAGGTGGCGAACGGGACGTTGAAGGCGGTGTAAATCAGGATCAGGCCCAGCAGACTGTTGGTCAGGCCGAGCGGGGCCATGACGCGGTAAATCGGGGCGATGATCATCACCAGCGGGAACATCTGCGTAAACAGCAGCAGCGCCGCCATCACCATCTTGCCGCGAAAGTGGAAGCGCGAAAACGCATAGCCAGCCCCGGTGGCAATCAGCGTGGTCAGAAATGCAGTGCTGAAAGAGACAATCAGGCTATTGCTAAAGAAGGTGGGGAAATCACTGTCGGTGAGCACTTTTTGGAAGTGGCCTAAGGTGAAGCCGCCCGGCAACAGAGTGACGCCCTGACTGAACAGCAGTTGATCCGGTGTCACCGAGATCTTAATGATCCAATAGAGCGGAAACAGGGCAAACAGCAGATAGACGCCAATACTCAGGCGATGGCCAATCATCGGGAGCAGTTTCATCTCGCCTCCTTATTTCAACAGTCGATGACGAATACGTAGCAGTACCAGCGCGTAGCAGGTCATCAGCAGTAACAGAAACACCGCCATTGCCGAGGCATAGCCAAAATCGAGTTTGCGATAGGCGGTGGTGAAGATGTAGCTGGAGAGAATCGAGGTGGATCCGGCAGGGCCACCGTCGGTCATCACCACGATCAAATCGGCAAAGTTGGCGATCCAGATGGTGCGCAGCATCACCGTGATGGCGATCATTGGCGCGAGGAAGGGCAGCGTGACGCGACAGAATTGTTGCCAGCCGCTGGCGCCGTCAATCGATGCTGCCTCGTACAAATCTTTGGGGATCGATTGCAAAGCGGCCAGCAAGGTAATGGCAAAAAACGGGATACCAAACCAAACGTTAGCAATGATTGGCCCCCACATGGCTAATTGGGGATCGGATAAAATGTTGTAAGGCTCACTGAGTAAGCCAAGGTTGCTTAACCACTGTGGCAACGGGCCCACCACCGGATTGAACAGCCAGGACCATGTCAGGCCGGAGAGAAACGCAGGCACCGCCCAGGGCAGAAACACCAGTGCCTGCACCCAGCGACGAAAACGAAATTCGCGGTTGAGCAGCAGCGCCAGCGCGAGGCCAAAGAAAAACTGCAGCAGCAGTGAACTGACCGTCCAGTTCAGCGTGTGACCGAGTGCTTTAAAAAAGCGCCGATCGTCAAACATCTCGGCAAAGTTATCCCAGCCAACCCAGCCGCTCTCCATTGGATTGAGCAGATTCATGCTCTGAAAAGCATAGGAAATGCCGATCGCCATCGGCACAAAGATAAACAAGGCGATCAGCAGCAGTCCTGGCGAAAGATAAAACCACGGCTCAGCCAACCGCAGCCAGCGCGTATAGCGCAGGCGCGGCGAGCGGGCGTCAAGTGAGGTTTCTAACATCATCATTGTTCTCCGCGCGATCGGTGATTACTGCGTGGCGAGCCAGCTTTTCTGCTCTTTGCTCAGGTATTTAGCCCAGTCTTTCACCATGTCTTCGGTGTCGTTTTCACCCAAAAGTGTTTCCTGGCTGCTCTCTTTCACTATCACCGAGTTGAAATAGCCCCAGCCTTTCAGGTGTGTCGGCATGGTCAAGGGCACATAGTTCGGGTCGTTTAACTCTTTAAACCAGCCGGCAAACTGCGGCGTTTGATAGAAAGGATCCTGTTCTGCGCCCTTGTAAATCGGCAGGGTGCCGACAAATTTCGCCCACGCGAGGTTGTTGGTTTTGTTACTGAGGAAGGTGATCAGCGGCCAGGCGAGATCATTTTGCTTGCCCTGTTTGAACATCGCCCAGCCGGTATAACCAATGGTGGGGAAGGCTTTACCTGACGGCCCGACAGGCATCGGCGCAACGGCGAAACCATCGGCGGCCATGCTGTTTTTAATCGCTATCAGCGCATCAGGATCCTGATCGAGCATGGCGCATTTACCCGAGTAGAAACCTGAGACGATTTCATTAAAGCCCCAGTTCACGCTGTCTTTCGGTGCGCCGCCTTGTTTGTACATATCCACCAGCAGCTGCGCACCTTTGATCGCCCCCGGCTGAGTCAGGGTGCTGTTACCCGCTTTATCGAAGAAATCAGGTGAGCCGTTCATTGCCGCCATAAACATCATCCAGGCGTTGGTGCCGCCGACGCCGCCGCGCATGCAATAACCGCTGATGCCGTTACCCAACTGGCTGATGCGTTTGGCATCGCTGGCAAACTCTTCCATGGTTTTAGGTGGCTCGCTTAACCCGGCCTGCTGGAACAGTTTCTTATTCCAGAACAGGGCGCGCAGGTAGAAGCCATAAGGGATCATGGTGGCTTTGCCATTGGCGGCACGCGCCATCGCCAGCGTCTTATCGGTTAACTGGGCGGTGCCATCCCAGCTTTTGAGGCGCGGTTCTAGATCTTCCAGCATGCTGTTGCTGGCATACAGCCCTTGCCAGGTGTCCGGCATTTCCACCACATCAGGCACTTGCCCGCTTTGCAGCATGGTGCCTAACTTTTCAAACGCCTGACCCCACGGCAGCGAGATCAGCTCAATTTCCGTGCCGGGATGCTGGGCTTTGTATTCGCTCAACATCTTCTGCAGCAGTTCAGTGCGGGGCGGGCTGGTAATCACTTCCACCACGGTTAATTTTGCCGCCATACTGCTGAGTGCTGAACCCAATCCAATGGCTAAAACCAGTGCGTTAATAGCAAAACGAGTCGTCATTGCAGCTTCTCCTGGGAGTGATTATGTGCGGGTTGCGGTGGCAAGCGCCTGTTGCAGGTCGTTCCAAAGGTCTTCGGTTTCTTCCAGTCCAATCGAGATGCGGATCAATCGTGGCGAGACGCCAAAATCAACGGCCGAGTTAAATTCACTGGCTTGATTGATGACCGAGATGGCGGGCATCACCAGGCTTTCGAATCCACCCCAACTCACACCCATATGGAAGTACTGCAAGGCGTTGCAGAAGGCGGGGATATCGACCTGTTCGGTCACTTCAAACGCAAACAGGCCGCTGTAGCCGCGCAGCGATGACCAGGATTTGGGGGCTAAACCGGGATGACACACCGCCGTGATCTGTGGATGTGCACGCAGCTTTTGTGCCAGTTCCATGCCGCTTTGGTGATGCTGCTTCATGCGCAGGGGCAGCGTGCGCAGACCGCGCATCAGCAATGAGGCTTCATGCGCAGAGAGTTTGCCGCCGAGGAAGGGACTAATGTGGCGTGCGATATTGCCGATGTGTTGCTGGCTGGCAATCACCAGGCCTGCCACCACATCACTGTGTCCGCTGATGTATTTCGATGCCGAATGCACCACGATGTCGATCCCACACAGCAGTGGCTGCTGGAAAATCGGTGACGCCCAGCTGTTATCGATAATGGTGACCGCACCGGCATCACGCGCCAGCGTGGCAAGTTTATTCAGGTTTAACTCGCTCATAACCCAACTCACCGGGCTTTCCAGGTAGAGCAGGCTGGCACCCGGCAGCGCGGCGCGAATCGCCTCTTCATCCTCACCGTCAACAAATTCGGTGGTGATTCCAAAACGCTGGCAGAAGCCGCGCAGGAAGCGATAGGTATCGGGATAGACGTGATTGACACATACCACTTTTGCGCCCGGTTGCAGCACGCTGAGAATGGCATTGCTGATAGCGGCCATGCCGCTGCCGAACGCCAGACAAGCTTCGCCACCTTCCAGTGCGGCAACTTTTTCCTGCAGCGCTCGGACCGTAGGATTATCAACGCGCGAATAGAGCGGCTGATCGCTTTCGCCACGGAAGCGGGCGATCATGCTGTCGTAATCACTAAAGGTGAAGAGTGATGATTGGTAGATCGGCGGAGTGACCGCGCCTTTTTCATGGCGTAAATCGTGAGACAAAAGCGTTTGTTGCGAGACAGGTTTATCGTTTGGCATTGATGACATCCTTCATGTCGCGTTCAGTGATATCGAGAATTTGATGGCAAATAGCGCGCGCTGCTTCGCCATCCCGCTGGCAAATGGCATTGAAGAGATCGCGGTGTAACGGGAAGGAGTCGGCAAACAGTGCCTGCTCCGGTGGCGATTCAAAAAAAGCGTGCAGGCTGTCGTAGATGCCGTTGAGCATTTGCAGCAGCAGAGGATTGCCAGAAGCGCGGTAAACGCTGGTATGAAAGGCCCAGTCTTCGGCACCGGCGGAACCGACCGCCAGATGCACACGCTCCATTTCAACTAACCGCTGTTCAATTTCCAGCAGGTCTTCGGCGCTTGCGCGCTGTGCGGCAAGTACACAGGATTCGGATTCGATAATGCGACGGACCTCCAGCGCGTGCAGCATATTGGCGGAGTCGTTTTTGAATCGCAGCGAGAGGAAGCTGTCGTTGATGCCCACGTCGGCCTGCAAAAACGTACCGCTGCCTTTCTTACGCAGAATGATGCCCAGTGCTTCCCAGCGTTTTAGCGCCTCACGCACCGTGTTGCGGCTGACCCCCAGCTTTTCCGCCAGTTCGCGCTCAGGCGGTAAACGGCTCCCCGGCTGCGCGCCGGATTGCGCCATAAAACGCGTCAGTGCATCAAGAATCAGCGTGTCGCTACGCGGTGTGGTTATCGGTTGAAGCTCAAAAGGTGATTGCATGGCGCTGCCTTAATTGGTCCAACATCTCTACCAATTGCTTAGCAAGGGGTGTGCCATTTTGTTTTTAATTGAATTAATTGAAGTTTTTGATAGGTAATAAGCGAGAGATCTGAGTTTTGCTGGTGCAGTGTGGCGGAAATTGCACCGTATTGTCACAGCAATGAAATAAAAACGGCGCAATGATTCGCGCCGAGAGATGAGGGGATAAGGGAATTAAGTCGCATCGAAAATAACGTAAAGCTTACGCATGGTGCTTTCAATTACCCATGTGCCTTCAGTGTTGGCTTCAAAGAAGAAGGAATCACCCGGCTTGAAATTGAGTGTCGCTTCACCGTCTGGCGTAAACGAGCCACTGCCGTTAAGAAAATGCATAATCTCGGCCTGTTTAACCGAGCGGCGATATGAACCTACTGCACACTCGAAAATACCGGTGTCGATGTCCTCTTTGCCCGGAATCACCTTTTGGATGCCAGACAAAGCAATGCTCCCGCTACCCGGTAAGCCCTCAACATTACCCCAGGATTCCATCTCTTTAATCGCAGCGGGCTGTTCGATTTTCTGCACTTTCATCAGTTCTTGTTCCTGTAATAAGTGACAAACGGCACCCGCCAGAACGGCAGGGTGCATTGGAGAAGAAATTCAATTCAGATTAAGGGATTGCCGTAAAACCTGAGGATGCTTATTGCCGCGGGAATAACATATTCAGATGATTATTCGCGCGGCTGTGGCAGAAACTTTTGTATCCCCATCATATTGATAAGTGCAGGGGTGTGGGTGGAGATAATTCATCCCTGGCCACTTTCCTGAGTAGGTTCAAGGGAGTGCATGCCTGCAAGATGAGTTTTTTTAAGGTTGCATCACTCAACTGACCGTTTGGCAGCATGAGCAGGGTTGCGCCACGGTATTGCCTAACACGCGGCGCAGGAAATCTTGCGTGCGCGCTTCTTTCGGTCGCAGTAACAGGTTATCCGCAGGACCTTGCTCCACAATCTGTCCGCTATGAAGGAAGCAGACACGATCGGCTACTTCACGGGCGAACTGCATTTCATGCGTTACCACAATCATGGTCATGCCTTCACGGGCAAGATTGCGCATGACCTGCAGCACTTCACCCACTAATTCGGGATCAAGCGCAGAAGTAGGCTCATCAAACAGAATCGCTTTAGGTTGTAAGGCCAACGTGCGGGCAATCGCTACGCGCTGTTGCTGACCGCCGGATAATTGGGTCGGCCATGCATTGATTTTTTCGGCCAGACCCACCATCGCCAGTAAATCTTTGGCGCGCTTTTCCGCGACGTTGCGGGATTCACCGTTGACGTGAATCGGACCTTCCATCACGTTTTCCAGCACGCTGCGACGTGGGAAGAGGTTGAAGCGCTGAAACACCATGCCAATCTGACGTCGCAAGTCGTTAATGCTCTTATGCTTATTGTTGACGCGCTGGCCCAGCACGGTGATATCGCCGCCCTCATAGGTTTCAAGGCCGTTGATACAGCGCAAAATGGTTGATTTACCTGAGCCCGAAGGTCCAATCAGGCAAACCACTTCGCCTTCACTGACTTTGAAACTCACGCCCTTCAGCACCTCGATGGGGCCAAATTTTTTGTGTACTTCATGAATTTCAATCATCTCAAGCCCCTTTCATCTGACGTTTTTCCAACTTCTTGGTGAGTGCCAGTAACGGCAGGCAAAGCACCAGATACAGCAGTGCCACCAGCGTGTACACCGTGGTGTTATCGAATGTTGAGGCGGCGATAAGTTGGCCCTGACGCGTCATTTCCGTTACTGCAATGGTCGACGCCAGCGCAGAATCTTTGAGCATCATCACTAACGTATTGCTGAACGGCGGTAAGGCAACGTGAAATGCCTGAGGCAGCACCACGCGGCGCATGGCTTTGCCATAACTCATGCCCATCGAGCGGGCGGCTTCAAGCTGACCGCGATCCACCGATTCAATGCCGGCGCGGAAGATTTCCGCGATGTAAGTGGAAAAGCAAAAGGCAATCCCAATCACACTGGCCTGAAACGAGGTGAGGGTGATGCCAATATCAGGAAAGACAAAATAGATATAAAACAACACCACAATCATCGGCAGACCGCGTGTGATGTTAATTATGGTGGCGATGGGCCATGAGATGATTTTCCACGGACACATTTTGGCTGCGGCAAAAATCAACCCTAATGGCGTACTGATAATCAGAGACAAAAGGGTGATATAGATCGTCATTTCCGCCCCTTGCAATAAAAAGGGCAGATATTGGTGGATGCTGCTCCAGTCCATTGTGTTCTCCTGGTTCGTGGTGTCACCTTAAAAAATCAGGCAACAATTTCATTATAATGAATATCGTTGATAGCAAATCGCTGTCAATCTTTACCCTCATAACTGAGATAGCATTTACTTATTACGCTCATACGAACAAGCTATAGGTGTGATAATTAGTGAAATCAAAGGCTTTATTGATAATTTGTGAGTTGGCGCATTTTCGTTAAATAAATCGTTGACAGCAGGTGTGCAATTTTCATTATAGTGAAAAAGAGCGTTATTCCTTTCATTGCACCCAGGAGTGAGTCATGTCTGCTATTCGTTCCCCGTTAATGATCCTCAGCCTTACGGCTGCGCTATGTTTTAATGCCAGTGCTGCGGTGTTGACCGCAGGTTCACCGCCATCAAGTGCACCCACCACCTTCCTGAATACACAAACGGGCAAGATTGAGGGTTTTATGCCGGATGTGGCCGCAGAAGTGGCTAAACGTGAGCATTTGGACATCCAATACAGCGCAATCCCTTTTTCCACGCTGATACAATCTGTTATTGCCGGCAAGATCGACATGATTGTGGCGGGAATGACGCCCACCGAAGAGCGTGCGAAACGCATTACCTTCTCTCAACCGGTGACGGCTTTTGGCGCAGGGCTGATCGTGCGGGATGACAACAAAAAAACGTATAACTCGTGGCAGGATCTCAAGGGCGAAGTGGTAGGAACCATGGCCGGCACCGATTATACCCAAAGCCTGATGGCTAGCGGCATCGCGAAAGAAGTGAAGGTTTATGACAGCCCTGCGGATATGACGCGTGATTTATCACTGGGTCGCGTTGCTGCCGGGTTAAATGACTATCCGATATTAAAAGCGCAGGAAAAAGCAGGTGGACTAAAAGGCATGCACGTGGTGGATAATTATAAACCGGAGCATGTTTCCCCGATGGCATTTGGCGTGAAGAAAGGCAACGATGCCTTAATGGCACAGATTAATAGTGCGCTAACCGGCATGAAAGATGACGGCACCTTGCAGACGATTAAAACCAAATGGGGCATGCCCTGATTCATGACACCTTTAAGCTCAGCTGACACGGATGCGAGTGGAATTCAGCAGATGAAAAAAGAACCGGGCATCAAAGGGGAATCAGGTGCGCAGGAGGCGGATATCGGCTCTCGCGTAAAACGTGTGCGCAAAGCGCGGAATATGACCATCACTGAGCTGGCGCTGCTGGCGAATGTCTCCGCTGGTGCCATCAGTCAGATCGAACGCAATCTGACGAATCCTACGGTGCGTGTGCTGGAGCAGCTGCGTCTGGTATTAAAAGTTCCTCTTTCGGCCTTTCTGGAAGAGGCCGAAACTCACTCTCGTGGTGCGGAGCATTATGTTCGGCGTGCTGCCGAGCGCCCGCACTTTAACGTCGGTAAGCAGGGAATTTCAAAGCAGATGCTCTCTCCCTCGGGCGATCACGATTTGCAGTTTATGTTCATCAATATCCCGGCAGGCGTGCAGTCCGCCGAGATGTTGATGGGTAAGGGGGAGAAAGCAGGCTTAGTCATGGCGGGTGAACTGACGCTGGAGATAGACGGTGACACCGTGCTTTTGACACCCGGTGACAGTTTTCAATTTCAGAGCCATCTCCCGCACAACATTTTTAACCCGACGTCCAGTGACGCCACCGTGTTGTGGATCATGCATATTTCCTCTGAGCAACATTTATAAAGGTCAGGATTGAACATCATGCGCATCAACGTGAATACCGTAGCAGACAGTGAAACCTTCCCCAGCGCGGTGGATGTCATCGTCATCGGCGGCGGGATTATCGGCACTTCCGTCAGTTATGAACTGGCAAAGCAGGGCGTTTCCGTGGCGCTGTTTGAAAAAGGCGTGATCGGCGGCGAACAGTCGGGACGCAACTGGGGTTGGGTCCGTCAGCAAAACCGCGATCTGTATGAGCTGCCGATGGCAATACGCAGCTTACAGCGTTGGGAAGCGTTGAGCGGTGAAATCGGGCTTGATCTTGGCTTCAGCCGCCAGGGAATCACCTACGGCACATTGAGTGAAGCGGATGTGGCGCGCTGGGAAGCCTGGGGCAAACAGGCGAAACAAATTGGTTTCGTCAGCCATTTATTGACGGGCAAAGAGACGCGCGAGCGCATTGGCGAGCAGGCCCAATGGGTTGGCGGCGTCTGGTCACCGACAGATGCTCGTGCTGAACCTTCCATGGCCGCACCGGCGATCGCCACGGGTGCAAAAAATTTGGGTGCCTCAGTTCATCAAAATTGTGCGGTGCGCGGATTGGATATCAGCGGCGGGCGTGTGACCGGCGTATGGACCGAGCGTGGCTTAGTGAAAGCGAATCGGGTGATCTGCTGTGGTGGTGCATGGAGTTCCCGCTTCTGCAAACAGTACGGTGTTGAACTGCCGAGCGCCAATATCTTGGGTACGGCGTTTAAAACCACAGCCGCACCGGAAGTGATCAAAGGCTGTATCAGTATCGGCGGATTATGCATTCGCCGTCGTCAGGATGGCAGCTACACGGTGGCGCTTTCCGGGCGTGGCCAGATCGATCTTGCACCGCAAAATATTCGCTATGCCACCAAGTTTTATCCGATGTATCGCAGCAAAATTGCGAAAAAACTCAAAGTACGTATCAACGGTTCTTTCTTCAATGGTCCGGAAGCCGCGGGTTCATGGTCAAACCAGGGCGTATCGCCGTTTGAAAAGATTCGTGTACTCGATCCCGCCGGCGATCCTGCGATTGTGCAGGAAGCGATGCAGATGCTGGTTCAGTTTTACCCTGAGCTTAGCGGGATCAAAGTCGATCATGCATGGGGTGGCTGGATCGATACCACGCCTGATCTGGTGCCGGTGATTGATGAGATGGATAATGTGCCGGGCCTGTTTATTGCATCAGGCTTCAGTGGGCACGGTTTCGGCATCGGCCCTGGAGCGGGCTTATTGTGTGCGCAGATGGTGAATAATCAACCGCTGTTCACCGATGCTGAACCTTACAGCCTGTCGCGTTTCGCCAAAGGTAATGCGATTCGTGAACCGCAGATGATGTAAAGGTGAGATCCGCATTTAGCGGCATCATGCTTTTTTAAAATGAAAGGCGGCCTTCAGGCCGCCTCCTCATCGCTAAAGAGTCATCCCTTAAACATCCAGTCGATGAATCACATTCACAAACTCATGTACGCCACTGTTAATTTCACGCAGGCTGCGTGACAGCACGCTGATTTTATCCTGCTCGGTCACCACGAACTGCTTCACTTCACCTAACTGCTGCTCCATTTGCTGAATCAGCCTCGCGTTGTGCTCCACAACCTGAGTGATCTTTTTGGTTGCGCTGGAGGTGGAAGCCGCCAGACGCCGAACTTCATCCGCTACCACGCTAAATCCACGCCCAGCTTCACCCGCGCGTGCCGCTTCAATCGCCGCGTTTAACGCCAGGATATTGGTTTGCGAAGCAATCAGGTTGATGGTTTCCACCACCTCGTTGATGCTTTTTGCCGAGGCATTTAACTGGGTGCCAATATCGGTGGCGGCATTAACCTGAACCGCCACCAAGCCGGAGTTGCGGATGGTTTCATCCAGTACTTCGTTGGCGTTATCGGTAATTTGCGAGGTCTGTTCCGAAGTGGTAAGGGCGATATCGGCCACACGTTTTGCTGCTTCAACACGGGCAGTGATATCGGAAGCAATCTTGATCACTTTGTACACTTTACCATCGGCATCAAAAACGGGGTTGTAGCTCGCCTCCAGCCAGATGCGTTCGCCAGCTGCGGTCTTACGTTCAAAGCGACCGACGAAATGCTGTCCTTTCGCGATTTTGCGCCAGAACTCGGGGTTTTCCCGATAAAAGTTATCGAAGCAAAACAGGCGATGGTGCTGACCGATTATGGCTTTCAGCTCGTATCCCATGTGTTTCAGGAAGTTAGCGTTGGCTGTCAGGATATGGCCGTCAGGGGTGAATTCAATCACCGCCATAGAGCGGTCCAGCGCGGTGATCACCGCCTCTTTGTGCTCCAGTTCTTCATGGCGGGCAGTGATATCGCTGGCGACCTTAATGACCTTGTAGACTTTGCCTTTATCATCGCTAACAGGGAAGTACGTTGCGCTCAGGTAGAAACGTTGGCGTTGTTTATTAAAGCGCTCAAAGATTCCAGTGACGGATTCGCCGGAAGCCAGCGTCTGCCAGAAAGCAAAGTACTCTGATGACTGGCTGTAAGTCGGGCTGCAGAAAATGCGGTGATGTTGTCCCTGAATCTCATGCAGGCTGTAGCCGGTGACATCCAGAAAGAGTGGGTTGGCACTAAGAATTTCACCGCTGGGCGTAAACTCAATCCATGCCACATGTTGCTTGATTGCATTGATATCTTTGAGTACATCGCCACTTTTATAAAATGGCAGAGAAAGGCTGGATTTCTTCACCCCAAACATGTGTGACCTCAGGCGATATTATGTCATTGAACATAATGCGTGCAGCTTTTTGCTGCTCCGCTGAATTTCCACAGCCGAACACTTTATCTTGCGAATGTGTTTCTCTGCGCGTACGCAGGCTGGGGGTATTGAGTTATGGCTGCCTGATGTTGAGATAAACGGACCGGTTACGGTCCGATTTGATAAAGGTATCTTAATTATCGGCGCGCTTTCCAGAACATTTAACTAAAATGCATGAAAAAGCGTTTCACTTGCCAGACTGCAGATAAGCAAGGGTTTTCAACCGATCTTTTGGCGGCCGTGAGACGATAATGCCAATAACGCCACCGACAATCAGTGCCATCGCGACCACCAGTAAACCTGAATGATAACTATGGGTCATATCCTTGAGTTTTCCCAATACGGGTGGCAATCCTAATCCGACAAAGTTGGCAACCGTATTGATAAAAGCGATGGAGGCTGCTGCGGCTACGCCTGCCAGTTTCTCCGTAGTCACGGCCCAGAAAATAGGCGTCAGCGCAAAGTTGAAACCCACGGTCAGAACCAGGAGCAGATAAGCTACCCAGAGATTGGTAGTGAAGATTGCCGTCGCTAATGCCAGTCCGGAAAAGATTAACGGCAAGCCTAAATGCCAACTGCGCTCACGTGTTCGGTCAGAGTGACGGCCATTCAGATACATAAACAAGCACGCCATGACGAAAGGCACTGCCGATAGCAGGCTGATAACGAAATTGCTCTGTTCCGCTGCCATACTTTTGATGATTAGCGGCATAAACAGTGTGATGCCGATGGACCCAAACGCCTGCAGAAACCACACCAGACTTAGCAGCAGCACCGTTTTATCTTTAAGCGCGCTTAACCAGGAATGGTTTTTTCCGATCTCCACCCCAGCGTTGTCTTGCTGCAAACGGTCACGCAGCCAGGATTTTTGTTGGGGATTTAACCACGGGGCTTGCTCCGGCGAATCGGGTAGACGCCATAAAACCAGACAGCCGAGAATCAGCGCAGGTATACCTTCCAGACCAAACAACCAACGCCAGCCAGCAATGTCTGCTATCCCATGCATATTCAATATCGCACCAGAGACCGGTAAACCAATGATAGATGCGCTGACCGAGCCCATGTAGAAAAACGACATGGCCCGTGCGCGATTGCTCTTAGGAAACCAGCAGGCAATGTAATAAATAATGCCTGGCGCAAAACCTGCTTCAGCCATCCCTAATAAAAAACGCATCACATAGAGTTGATTAGCGGTGTGGACAAACGCCATACCGGTGCTGACGATGCCCCAGGTAATCATAATGCGCGCTATCCAGCGTCGGGCGCCAACCTTGGTCATGATCACATTGCTGGGAATTTCGAACAGAATATAAGAGATATAAAACATCCCCACGCCGAGGCCATACATGCTGGTGGTGAGGCCGAGATCAGCATTCATCTGGAGTGCGGCAATGGATATATTGGTCTTATCGAGATTGGCAACGAAATAGCAGATGACGATAAAAGGGATAATTCTACTATTCAATTGTTTAAGGGTAGAGGCATATAAATCGTTGCTCATGATAACGACCTCGTAATCGGTTTGGCCTTTTTCAGGCAGCAGTAATACCGCCCGCCAGGCATGCAGGTAAATAGGATGGAGTTATTGTTTTTATTATTATCAGGACGAAAAACTGGCGTAGGAACAAATAACAACACGAGGAGTATTGTAGTACAGTGAATTAGGATTGTACTACAATATGGATCACAAAATGAGAGGAAATGTTAATGTTCACTCTTAGCTCGATACTGTGAGCGAGGTTTAATTCCTAAAAATGCCTGCCGTAATCTTCTGTGCGCAAACTGGTATTACCTTCCATGACTGGCTACACCTAAAACGTCCTTGTTATCTCTTTCAATTTTTTTGCATCTTTGATGCGACTTTGCTGGCTTGCGTAGCTGCGATGTTATTGCGCAAGACAGACCTTTGAATCGCCGGGCTTAATCTGTCTGGCTCATCACGGAGTGGATGATGAAAAAACGTAAATCCGCACTTTCCCTTGCCGCGGTGGCGAGTTTCAGCGCCTTGCTGGCAACACCTTACGCTCAGGCGTGGGACAGCTTAACGGTGTTTGGCGATAGCCTGAGCGACGGTGGCAATATCGGGCGTTTTACCGCCGATGGCGCGCAACATCCGCTGTACGATGAAATATTGGCTGCGCATCTGGGCGAAAATTTACAGCCCTCCATTTTGGGTGGCAGCAACTATGCGCAAGGCGGGGCTGTGGCGGTACCTGCACTGGATCCTGATTTGAATACGCAGGATCAATTGGAAGACTATCTGCATTCTACTGGCGGACGCGCTGACAGTAACGGCTTGTATATTCATTGGGTTGGTGCGAACGACATTGCCGCTGCCGTCACCAATCCGCTGACTGCACGTGAAACTATCAGCAACAGTGCAACCTCCGCGGCGTCACAGGTCAAAACATTACTTGATGCAGGCGCAGGGGCAGTAATAGTGCCGAACGTTCCGCAGTTGGGACTGACGCCGTATATGGTGCAGATAGTGTTAAGTACGTTAGGATCCTCAGCTATGGTAGCGGCCTTTCAGTCACTTGATAACGCTGCCACACCGGATGTTGCAGCGCGTCAACAGGCCGTGAAGGATGCCTTCACGGTGGCCGCCGGACAAATTTCGGGCATCCCCGCAGTGCGTGATGCGCTGGCTCAACAGCTTTACGACGCATGGCAAACACTCAGCACTCAAGTCACCGCACTTTCTGATGGCTACAACCAGCAGGAAGAAGCCCAATTGGCGGCGCTCAACGGCAATATTGTGCGAGTGGACATCGCGGGTCTGTTTAACGAGGTGGTGGCCAATCCCGGCCGCTATGGCTTAAGCAACACCATTGGCATTGCCTGTCCGGTAGGCACCTCAGCAGATGAATGCCACTCTTCTGATGCAGGCTTTAGCAGTGCACAAGAGTATCTGTTTGCCGATCGCCTGCATCCCAGCCCGGCCGTGCACGCCATGCTGGCAGATTATATTCAGTCAATCCTTGATGCCCCGGCTCAGGTAGCGGCTCTGTCGCAATCCACGCTGCTGATGGCGCGCGACATGCACAATACGCTGGATGGGCATTTGCAACAGCAACGCCAGCAACCGGCCAGCGCAGGTCAGTTCACGGTGTTTGGCGGCTACGCAGGACAACACGTCGATTATCAAGGTGATGCCTGGAGCAACGGAGATGCGAACACCACCAATCTGACGCTGGGGATCGGCTATCAGCTGACCGATAACTGGCAAACCGGTTTGCTGTTCTCAAACAGCAATCAGCGCATGGATCCCTCATCAAATTATGACTATAAGCTGCGCGGTAATCTGGTGGCGCTTTATAGTCAGCTCACCTTGTTCGATCAAGGCTGGATCAACGCCGATCTCCACTATGCCGATCTCGATTTCGACAGTATCGAGCGTAACATAAACATCGGCCCGGCCACCCGAACTGAACAAGGCAGCAGCAGCGGTAAATTAATGGGCATGCGCGTACAAACCGGCTGGGATTTACCTTTGGGGACGCACATCACCACAGGCCCGGTTGCCAGCTATGCGCTGGATTATGGTCGTGTTGACGGCTATCAGGAAAATGGCAATAGCAGCACTTCGATGCGCTTCTCAGATCAAACGCTTCACTCGCAGATAGGTTCAATTGGCTGGCGCATCGATAGCCGGCAGTGGGTGGTCAATCCGTGGGCACAGATCAGTTATAACCACCAGTTTGGTGATACCGACTCCACGGTGCGCGCGGGGCTGAAATCCACCCAAACCTCGTTTGAGCGGACGGTGGAAGCCGGGGATAAAAACTGGCTCGACGTGGCGGTGGGTGCCAATGTGCCGTTGGGCGATACGGTCAATGCCTTTGCTGGCGTGTCCACCGTTGCCAGTAATAGCGATTATCATCAGGTGACCTGGAACGTCGGGGTGAATGCCACATTTTAAAGTGACGTGCCAGCAAGTCGTGGCCTGCTGGCACTGATTGAGCTTCAAAAAACCTGCATTAATAAGTGAACGAAACAGTTACCGGGTTAAGGTATTCGATCGGAATCTTGCGTCAGCCGGTCATTCTTTGCGGCCGCAATAATCAATAATGTGCCTGCGATTATTCTGTAAAATCCCGCCTTACCGCTGCGCTTTCTTTCTGCAATCATTATCTTGCTGTATCCCACTTATAGGCGGGATGGTAAACACCTCTAATTACACTGGCACGTATCAACACATTAACTATCAGCTACTTATACTGCATGGGGGCAGTTATTTTCTCTTAATATTTAAGGGGTACACCATGGTTAATGCGTCTAATAACACCACGCCACAAAATGCTGTGAATGCCGCAACGGGTACTGTTGTGCAGTTAAAAACCATTGATGAATTGCGTGCTACCGAACCGACATCCCCGGGGGAAATTGCTTCGGTGCTGGAATACACCAAAGGCAGCAAAATGGGTGGTGGGGTGTTTGTTCATGACGCGACTGACACCAACAGTGAAGACGATGGCGGGATTGTCTTTCTCACCGCAGGGAAAAAACGTTGGAAGCGGGTAATACAGGATTACAGCTCTGTCACCGTTCTTGATTTTGGTGCGATAGCCGATGGTAAGACGGATTGTATTGCGGCCGTTAAACGCATGTTTACCTGGTCGCAGCGTGTCTTGCCAGCTGCGGGCATCCGTTTTACGGCCGGCGTGTTTAGCATGTCCACTTTTGACATCTCTGAGAAAGAGATTAATCGTTTCAAAGTTTCAGGTGCCAATGTCAATTTTGGCTACTTCCCAACAACCACATTGGTATTCAACTGGGCTACGCAGCCCAGAGGACTCCATTTTTTCAAAGTGAATGCGCGCTACACCGAAATTTCGGGGATTGTGGTTAAAGGGATGAGTTATAAATCCGGCATGGCGGGGAATGGCGATGGCGGTACTGCGCTGAATAGCGTCGGATTCTTTGCCAACATCATTACCGGTGGTCAGTTTCTGCGCGTCAGCAGTATGGAGTTTCGCTACCTTGGCGGACGAGCACTGGATTTAATCGATACACTCGATTGCAAGATCGACCAATTCTACGCCTATGGATGCCAGGAAAGTATCGTCTATGCGCGTTGGTCAGACCGCGAGCAGGGAGCCTGGGATCATTCCACTGCCATAGAGTTATCGAACTTCAATCTGCAATATGGTTACACCAAACCGGTACTGGATTTGCCACGCTGCACACAATCCTTTATTCGTAACGGTTGGATAGAGCATTCTGAGTACGCAGGTGATTTGACCAATGGGCAATGGGTGCTTGAGGGGCTGGCGATTGAATCGACCACTAACCCACTAAAACTGGGTTATTGCCGCGCGTTGATCATTCAGAAAAGTATTCATAATCAAAGCGCCGGATTTGATTACAGCACCACAGGTATCGAACCCTGGTCACTGCTGGCTGAAGGTGACCGCGGGGTCATGGAAATATCGGATTGGGGCGCCATCATTCAGGGGTCGTTAAACTACGATTACATTACCTCCCAGCACCACATGGATAACCGCACGGATAAAGAGAAATGGTTCTACATTGGCGAATTTAATTTCTCCGATGAAGGCACGCAGATTCACGTACGTGTCGTGGGAACGTCGCAAATATTGTCGCAAAGCGCAACGCAAACTCAGCACTCCGGACGAACACCAGAAGGGGTGGCCAATATCTACCTTCAGGCGCGCAACAATGCGAATACCATTGGCAGTTGGTATGGCGAAGGCTCATGCCCGGTGACCAAAGTGCACATTGAAGGTGGCGCCACCCGCACCAAGCTTTACGTTAAATTGGCCCAGTTTACGGGGTTTGCAACTGCTCAGGTGGAAACCAATGGCAAAGACCGCTACAAGGCGGGGTTATGTTTTATTTTCCGTAAAAGTTACACCGCCTGCTCTGAAGCCGATGCGCAAAAGTTCGATGCAGCCCCTGTTGTGGCTTTCGAACAGCACTGGATTGGTAATGAGAAGGTGGGCATTGGTTATAACGATAACAAAGAGTTGTTATTGAGTGGGCCGGTATTCGAAAAAGCGGTGGTAGATGAAACAGGGAAATGGCGTACACGCCGATTTGTTAAGTTGTGGATAAATGGCAAAGAACAGTCCATAGAATATCTCAGCGCAACCGATCCATTTTAAGTATTGAACCAGCAATATGCATTGCTGGCTTACTCAATGCTAATCAAATTAAGCAATTCTGTTTCAAATGAGAATGATTCAGTGCTGAAGTCTGGGCGTCAGCGGAATCTGCGACGCTAAGAGCTTTTAACAATACGCTGAATAGCCACATTCAGTTTTGTCGTCATAAACCTATTCATTCACGCCCGGAATATGTACGTCCGGTAAGGTTTCCCGCACTTCCCAGCCACGGAGTTTACCGGGGTTTAATAAATTATGCGGATCGCAGGCGCGTTTCATCGCCACCACATCGGCGCGGACCATGCCTTGTTTGCCGTCTTCAATATGAATCACATGCGGATTATTGATTTTAATACCCTGGCTGCGGTAAATATCCATGATCGCATTCAAACGCTCCTCCGTGCTGTAACGCACCAGCGGCAACCCGCTGCAGGTAAGTGTGCCGTTCATATCACGTAGAAACTCAATATGAGACATCACTTCATCCGACAATTGTGTTTCCATCGCCAGTGCTTGCTGGTGGTAATCGTCAGCCGCATACGCAGTTTGCAGATAGGTCAGGGTCTTATCGATTTTGAGCGCCTGCAACGTGGTGTGGTTCCAGCAATATTCAATCAGTGAATGGCCGCTGTTTTCACCCTCAGCATAGCGCAGTGCATTGTGTCCCGCATGCTGCGCCAGCATTGCAGGTAGCAGGGCATCACTTTCGCAGCCCACCACTGAAATCACGGCGTGCATGCCGCTGACGTTGGCATCGGCCAAATCGCTGAAGTAATCCAGAACTGGTGCAGCAAACACCGCGATCTGGCGTTTCACCAGACCCGGTGAACGCGCCAGCGCATCGGCGAAAGCCATCGCAGCAGCGAAAGTGGTGAAGGTATCAAGACGCTCAATCCAGTCGTGGCAAGGGGCCAGCGCCAGTTCGATCTCCAGCACAATACCATTACTGCCATAGGCATGATGCAGCAGCAGCGCATCCGGGGCCTGCAAATGAATGACGCGCGGCGTCTCTTCCATTGTCATTATTTTTACCGATAACACGTTGCCCGGCGCGGCTAACGGCCCGTAATTGATCGATCCTACACCGCCAAATCCTCCACCAAACAATCCACCCAGCGTAGCCAGTTTCCAGGTGGACGGCATGCAGCGTAACTCCCAGCCATGCGGGCGCGTATAGGCTTCCAAATCCCCAAGACGAATGCCTGCCTGTGCTCGCACCGTGCCTCTGCCCATCGCCGTGACGGCATTGAGCCGCGTCATATCCACCATCACACCGCCATCCAGTGGGATCAGTTGTCCGTAGTTACCGGTGCCACCTCCGCGCAAATTAAGCGGTACGCGGGCTTTGGCGCAGGCGGCGACGACCGCAGCGAGTTCGGTCTCATCGCGCGGGCGCACCGCCAGTTCGGCAAATTTCTCCTCCAACTGCGGCTTCAGCACCGGACTGAACCAGTGGAAATCACGTGACAGACGTTTAACCTTGGGTGCTTCTTTAATCCAGTCAAGTTCAGGCAACGCCGCGACCAGCGCCGCCAGAGCAGACTGGCGATCGGAATCAGACATGTGAACATCCTATGCATATTTTGGGGAGGGCGGCCTGAAGGCCGCGCCTGATGTAAATCAGAGCGATGTGCAACGGCAATCATCTGCCGTCACGTCGATTAACCCGGACTCAATTCGCTCTCGTGCCAGGTGGCCAGCACCCGACGTGTCAGCCACGACATCAAGGCAAACAGCAGGAATCCAGCCAGAGAGATCAGCAGCAGTGCGGCAAACATCAGAGGAATATTAAGCTGATAACCGGCCTGCAGAATCTGGTAAGCCAGCCCGGTATCGGTGCCTCCGGTGCCCGCGACAAACTCCGCCACTACGGCACCAATCAACGACAAACCGCTGGAGATGCGTAATGCGCCGAAGAAGTAGGGCAGCGCCGAAGGAATGCGCAGACGCAGCAGAATTTGCATGCGTGATGCATGGTTGAGTTTGAAATAGCTCAACAAACCTGGCGAAACGCTTCGTAAGCCCTGCGTGGTGTTAGAAATGATCGGGAACACTGCCATCAGTGTGGCGCACACCACCAACGACAGCGTGGTGTCTTTTACCCAGATGATGATCAACGGTGCAATGGCGACAATCGGCGTGACTTGCAGAAAAACGATATACGGGAACAACGCCGTTTCAATAAAGCGGTTCTGCACCAGCAGAAAGGCAATAATCGAACCGATGACAATCGCGACCGCGAAGGAGATCACGGTGATCTTGAGGGTATACAGCAACGACATGAACAACGTTGGAAAGTTTTGCACCAGACTTTGCGCGACCACGATCGGTGAAGGTACCAGAAAGGTCGGCACCTTAAAGGTGGTCACCAGAAATTGCCATAACAGCAACATGACAACCGCGACAATCGCCGGGAATAGCCACTGCTGGAATTTTAAACTGGCGGCGAGTGGTTTCATTATTTGCTCTCCTGACTGGCTGCCAGCAAGCCACGTTGTAACTGTTGCGCATAGTGCGTAAATGGCTGGCTGACGCGGAATTCATCGTCGCGCGGCTGAGTGGTTTCAATGCGAATGTCATCCACCACGCGCCCTGGACGCGCCGCCATCATGATCACTCGTTGCGACAGGAATACCGCTTCCTGAATCGAATGCGTCACGAACACCACTGTGAGCTTCTGTTCCTGCCACAAATCCAGCAGGTCGCTGTCGAGCTTATTACGTGTAATCTCATCCAGCGCACCAAAGGGTTCATCCATTAACAGCACTTTGGGCCGCGTGACCAGGCCGCGCGCAATCGATACGCGCATCTGCATGCCACCGGAGAGTTCGCGTGGCAGCACATGGCCAAACTGTCCCAGCCCGACCAGTTCGAGGATTTCACGCACGCGGGTATCGGCCTCAGCACGTGGTACGCTGGCTAAATCCAGCGGCAAGCGCACATTTTTATGTACCGTGCTCCACGGCATCAGCGTGGCTTCCTGGAACACAAATGAGAGTGGCAGATCGCGCTGATTTTCCCGACGATCGCGACGAAAAAGCATCAATTTTCCGTCTGTTGGTTCAATCAACCCGGCAATCATCTTCAACAAGGTACTTTTGCCACAGCCAGAGGGCCCCAGCAGCGAAACAAATTCACCCTGGCGAATGGTGAGGTCCACTGGCAGCAGCGCACGTGTGCCATTTGGGTAGATCTTTTCCGCTGAGAGCACCTCAATGGCCGGTGGTGCCGCAGGCAGCGGCACCGGTTGGCTATCCGAATTTCTCAGCGTTAATTTGCTGGCGGTGTTCATGGCATGACCTTGACGTCTTTAATGAACTGCAAGGTATAGCTACCCTCAAACGGGACTTTAGCCGGATCGATCAGCTTGTTGTCCACCAGCAGCTGCCAGGTCTGTTTGAGACGTGGTTCGGTAATAATGCCAATCCCTCCGGTTTGCGCATCACCGCCGGTCACCATCTGATATTTCTTCATCTGTGCGATACCGAAGGCAATCTGTTCATCGCTCATCTGCGGGTTTTCTTTCTTGATCAGCACGTTGCCTGCGCTGGGATCCTGCAGATAATTTTTCCAGCCTTGCATCGAGGCTTTAACGAACGCGGCGACAGCCTGTGGACGCTTCTCGATGGTCGATTTCATGCAAACAATGCTGTTGCCGTAAGGGGGATAGCCCCAGTCACTGATTGGATAGACGTTGGCCTGGGCATTGGCTTTCTGTACCGCAAACGGCTCAGAGGTGATATAGCCCTGCTGCACCAGCGTTTTATCTGCAAGGAACGGCTGAATACTGAAGGTGTACGGACGTACACGGGCATTTTTCAGATTCAGCGCGCTTTGTGCCCACGGCCAGTAGGAGGTGTAAGCTTCAGCAGCAAGCAGGAAGGTTTTGCCCTGCAGATCGGCTTTATCTTTCACATCGGGATGGGTGAGAAATGCGATGGCCGAATGCTGGAAGGTGGTCGCGACGGGCACGGCTTCAACACCTTGCTGCCAGGATTCCAGCGCCTGCATATTATCGCTGATGATGCAGTCCGCCTGACCCGCTGCCATCAACTGCATGGTGTGCACCTGCGGGCCGCCCATTTTAATCGTGACGGCCAGGCCGGCGTCTTTATACAGATTCTGTGCCTGCGCCTGATAGAAGCCGCCATGTTCGGCCTGGGCATACCAGTTGGTCATAAAGGTAAAGGGTTCAGCCGCCATGCCCTGGGCCGACAGCGCCAGTGAAAGTGCGGCTACCATGCTCAATTTTTTCATCATCGTCGATCCCCGTTTAGCGCGGTTGTAATAGTGATGCAGCGTCGTTGTGATCTAATACCTTGCCCTGCCATTGGCCTGTGCCCCACGCTGGTTCGGCGCGTGTCACCCAGACCATCTGGTGCACTTCAGTGATCACCCGTGCCCAGCTTTCGGCGAGAGAATCAAGAATGGCCGCGCCTTGCTCAGGAGTGGAAGGCAACGGATCGCCAATCACTCCGCTTGGACCAAAATCATAAGATGCCCACGCCGCCATCGGCTTGTTGGTGGAGAGCGTTGGGCAAGGGAATTCAGGCGGATAATTCGCCACCGCTTTGCTCATCTGCACGGTATCGGGTGCCAGCGCCAGCATTAGTGCGGTTTCAGCGTGTCCGGCGTGCATCGCCATTTGCCGCTCTTTGTCATCCATAAAGCTTTCGGCGCAGTTCGGGACTTTGAAGGTGTCCTGCATGATGATGATCATATCGCCGTGACGCAGGCGCAGTTCGCGCGCCGCCATCTGCAACGGCTGTGGCTGACCGCCATGGCCATTTACCATCAAAAACTTACGAAAACCGGCGCGATACAGCGACTCGCCGATTTCCAAAATAGTGTGCAGCAAGGTTTCACCGGTTAGCGTTAGCGTGCCAGGAAAGTGCAGGTGCTCATCGGATTTGCCGTAAGTGATGGGCGGGATAGCAAAGGCGGGGATTGCCGCCGGTAAACGTGCCAGCGCATGCCCGACAACGCCCGAGGAGATCACACTATCTACCGCGCAAGGCAAATGCGGGCCATGCTGCTCAATGGCGCCGGTCGGCAGCACAATCACCGTGTTGGCTTTATCGTCCAGCGTGGCAATATCAGTCCAGCTCAGATACGGCAAAAAACGGTTTGCCGGAATGTAACCATGCAACATAGTGCTTCCTCGTGTTATTGCGGCAACCAGGCCGTGGCTTCAACTTCGATTAAAACGTCCGGACTGGGCAGCATTTCACTGACCTGCACCACCGTGGAGACTGGCGGTTCATCGGGGAAAAACTGCTTACGCACGCGACTGTAATGGGGGAAATGGTCAAGATTGCGGAAGTACTGCACCAGCTTAAATACATCGCTCATCTGGCCGCCGGCGCTTTCAATAGTGGTGCGGATGCTCTCCAGCACGTACCAACTCTGCGCCAGAATCGGGCCTTCTTTAATGTCCGTGGAGAACTCGCCGGTGCGCCCCAGCAGTAGCTGAGCGGCTTCCGGAATATCGCCGTAACCGCGCACGATGGTGGCAGTTTGCGGGTTCACCGGAATAATGCCGGAGAGAAAGATAAAGTCACCCACGCGTCGCCACGCGGCATATTTTGCCAGCGGTTTTCCCGCTCCCTCATCAAGCGCCATTGGTTTCGTCTCCATAACGCACACCCTGTTTTAACCGATAGCGCTGACGCTGACGCAACGGCCAGCTGGCGGCATCGGCCTGCGGAAAGATCACTAAATCGTTGTGATAAAAAGCCTGCGGATGGCAGATAAGTTGAGAGGCTTCATCGAAGGCAGCGCCCAGTTGCAGGCTCAACAAGCCACTGAATAACGTATCCAGCGGGTCGTAACTGCCAAAAGGGCAAAAGGCGTCCTGTACGTTATCGGCGCCCAGCTGCACGGGAATGCCTCGCGCACTCGCCTCTTTCACCAGCGTTAATCCACGCTGACGTGGCGTGCGGCCGGGTACTGCGTCTTGCAGCAATAAATTGGTCAAAGGCAGGGCGATCAGCGTCACACGCTGCTTGGCTAGCTGGTCAAGTATTTGCAACGCATCGTCCTGTTGCGTGAGTGCGCAGCTATGGCTACAGGTGATATTTCCATTAAAAGGGTGATGCTCCAGATAGTTCGCCAGCCAGCGCATACCTTGCGCATCCGCATTCAGCTCTTCATCAATGTGCAGGTCAATATCCAACTGCCACTGATCGGCAGCCTGCATCAAATGGGTAAAGGCTTGCGCATCCCAGTTGCTGCTGTGAATAAATCCCCCCAGTAGCGCACCAGGCCCGCTCACGGCAACCTGTGCCGCAATGTGTTGAGCATCTGCGGCATTGGCGAAGAAACTCAGTGGCGCCAGCGCCACACGTTCAATTTGGCACAGTGGATGATCGAGATCTCCGATGACCTGCCAGGCGAGCGGCGCATCGGGAGTAAACCAGTCAATATGCGTGCGCAACTGGCTAACGCCACTTTCCGCAGCCCAGTTTAAGGCCTGCCGGGCGCGTTGCAGCAGATCGTCATGGCTCCAGTGCACGCGGTCCTGATGCATCGCGCTAATAGCGGCCAGCAAGCCCGGTTGCAGTGCTGGACTGCGCTGAATGGTGAAGGTTTTATCCAGATGCGCATGGGGTTCGATGAACGCGGGCAGCACCAACGCGCCCTGCAGCGGTAAATAGTCGTGATGCACACTCTGTTCAGGCTCGCATTGCAGACCTTCAGAGGAGAAATGCAAGGTGGCTAGCTGTGGCGTACCGTTATGCATCGGCCAGTTGTCGGCTAATAGCCAGCGGGGTAATCGCGCCCCGGTTACACCCGCATAGACTTTCATAAGTCCAGCACCAGAACGGGCGAGTGCGCGCGTGAACAGCACAGCACGATGCAATCATTGGCCGCGCGCTCTTTTTGGCTCAACACCTCATCACGGTGATCCGGTACGCCCGACAACACGCCGGTAATACAGGCTCCGCACATGCCTTGTTCACAAGAGAGTTCAATTTCAATGCCCGCGTTTTCCAATACCTCAGCGATGCTTTGCGCCTGGCCGACGGTGAAACGAGCCCCGGACGAGGCGATCTCAATGTCAAAGCTGTCGCCTGCAAGGCGTGGGGCTGATTCCGGTTTGAAACGTTCACTGTGCATCTGCTCACTGCGCCAGCCATATTCCAGCGCCAGACTTTGCAGGTGGGACATAAAACCCGCTGGGCCACAGGCCACCAATGCACCATTTTCCGGTGAACCCAACTCCGCAGGGTGATGAGTCCGAAGACTGTCGCCCTCAGCGCTGTAATGGATCACCGCGCGGTCGCCGAGAAGTGCCAAACGTGGAGCAAAAGCCAGCTCATCCTGCCGCTGTATATAAAGGTGCAGCACAAAATCAGCCTCCTGCACAGCCAGCGCTTCCGCCATCACTAACAACGGCGTTAAGCCGATACCTGCCGCAAAAAGCAGGGTGCGCGGGGCATGTGGCAATGGGAAATGATTGCGGGGAGCCGAAATGGACAGCTCATCTCCGATGTGTAATTGATGATGCAGCCACTCTGAACCACCCTTAGTCGCCGGTTCAAGGCGTACACAAATTTCATAATGCGCTGCGTGAGCAGGGGAACACAGCGAGTATTGGCGTGTTCCGCCGATGGGCAGATGCACATCAATATGTGCGCCCGGCGTAAAATGCGGGAGCGGTTGGTCGCTAGCACTGCCCAGCGTGAGTAATACGTTGCCAGCACCGTTTAACTGCTTTGCGATGACGGTGACAGCCAGGTGTGTTGATTTCATAATCGGCCTGTCTGAACAGGGATGTCACCAGCATTAAAGCCGCGCATACCCTTGTTTTTATCCTGGCTGCGATTATTATTTTGCCATCGTGTAAGCGTCCATCTGTTTAATTCGCATGATGTGTTGCAAAAAAGAGAGCACCCACTATGTTCGCCTTCTCCCGTTTTTTGCTGTATTTCACCGAAGTGGCGCGCCAGGGTTCATTGCGCAAGGCTTCGGAAGTGTTACACGTGTCGGCATCATCCATTGATCGACAGATCCTGCGCGTTGAAGAGCAACTCGATATGCCGCTGTTTGAACGCCATCCATCAGGATTACGTATGACGGCGGCGGGGGAGATTTTGCTCAATGCGGCGAAAAACTGGCAGCGGGAGTTTGGTCGGGTTTGTACCCAACTGGATGATTTGCGCGGTCTACGCCACGGGCATGTGCATATCGCCACTATTGATGCGATAAATCGCGGTTTTTTTTCATCGATCCTGCAACGGATTCGCGAAGAGTACCCCGGCATTTCCTTCACACTCACCACCATGAGCAATATCCATATCGCTAATGCGCTGACCGCCGGTGATGCGGATTTCGGTATCATGTTAAATCCGCAAAGTTCGCGTGAGCTGTTGGTGAAGTCCTTTGCTGATTTACGCCTGGGGATTGTGGTGAGCAGTCAACATCCGCTGGCAAATCTGGAATCCATTCGTTTTAGCCATTGTGAATCCTGGCCGTTTATCGTTCCTGCCGCGCCTCTGATGCTGGCCGATCCGCTGGAAGCGCTGGTTAACAGTTCCGGTATTCGCCTGAATGAAGTTGGCCGAACCAATAACATTCATATGCTCCGTTCGCTGGTCCGTGATGGGGTGGGCATCAGTTTGATGTGCTGGCTGGATATTGTTGACGAGTATCGCCGGGGAGAATTGAAGTTCATACCGCTAATCGACACGGTATTGAAACCCTTCACGCTGTCGTTGTGTTTGGCGCCACAGCGTCAATTGTCGATTGCCGCATCGATGATGCTGCGCGAGCTGGAATCGTTTTTTGCATTGATGCAGAGCGAAGAGGCTTTGGCGGGGGTGGAGCATAAAACGTAGCGGCGGCCTGTTGGCCGCCTGTGGTTAGCCAAAATAAGGACGAGCGGTTAACTCCCCCAACGACTGCGTAAATAATTCACCGCCTGCTGCGTTTGCGGTTGGTTGAGGTAATTCTCGCGGAACAGAATGGTGCCGTTGATTTGTGGCACAGATTCATTGAGGTCGAGCTGTTTTTTCAGCTCCGGTACGCCGCCATTGATGGTCCAGTCTGGCTCCATTTTGGAGGTTTCACCGACTTTATACAGCGCTACACCGATATAGAGACGGGTATGCGTAGGTTTCACCACATTGGCCCACCAGTTAGCGAGCACATCATACCGTGCAGCCTGGCGTGAAAACGGCCAGTAGATCTGCGGCGCGATGTAATCTAGCAGGCCCATCTGCACCCATTTGCGCGTATCCGCGTAAGCTTCATCGTAGGCAGCCGCGCCGCGCGTGTCTGAGCCAGCGGGATCGTGTGAGATGTTGCGCCACACACCGGCTGGGCTCACACCGAATTCGACATGGGGTTTTAACTGTTTAATGGTGCGTGACACTTGTTCAATCAGCTGCTGAGTATTGTGACGTCGCCAGTCCGCTTTCGAGGCGTATCCCTGACCATACTGGCGGAAAGTGGCGCTGTCATTCAGTGTTGAGCCTGGCGATTCCGCATAGAAATAGTCATCAAACTGCACGCCATCAATATCGTAATTTGCGACAACCTCCGCCACGATGCTGGTGATCCAGTCGCGGGCATCAGGAATACCTGGATCAAGCACAAAGCGGTCACCTGCGGTGCGGATCCAGTCACGATGTAACACGAATACACTGGCGGGATGCAGGGAAAGTGTGTTGTTGAGTTCCGTGACGGTGGAAGGTTTCACGTTAGTAGAGACGCGATAAGGGTTAAACCACGCATGCACTTTGATGCCGCGCTTGTGCGCTTCATTCAGCATAAACTGCAGCGGATCGTAACCGGGATCTTCCCCGATCTTCCCGGTCATCATGTCGGACCATGGCAAAATTTTAGAGTGCCACAGCGCGGTGCCATCAGGCTTAACCTGGAAGAACACCGTATTAATGCCGAGACTTTTAAGCTTATCCAGCTTATCGGTCAGCGCCTTTTGCTGTTGGCTAATACGATTTGCCGGGCTGGCATTCACCGAGGCAATGGGCGGCCAGTCAAGACGCGACACTGTGGTGAGCCACACGCCGCGCACCGGTTCTGAGCTGACAACGGGCTGAACGGGATGCGGTTTTGGCGTCACGGTCGGAAACGGGGTGACCAGTGATTTAGGGGGCTCGGAACTGCAGCTGGCTAATAGCAGCGCAGCAGCCAATAAGGTGGCCGATTTTTTCAGGGTGGCAACACGGGAGAAACGCGCGGAACAGGCTATGATAAACTCCATTTCTTTCAATTTACTGTTCGAAGAGCCTCATTCTCTTCTCATCAGCTATAAAGTCAATAAGAGCCCTCGGTAACGTTGTTATGCCATCCATGACTAACGCTGCCCACGGGAACTCACTAAAAACAGGAATACTCTGCCATGACATATGAAGACCTTTATCGCCGCATCGCAATGATCGTTTTTAGCTGCGGACCGCAAGGTGCACGCGAATTAATTGTAAAAGCTGAGCTGTTTGCCGATGACGAAGGCGGTGAATATCAGTTCGATTACCTGGATGAAAACGGCGAGCCGGATTGGTTTGAACCGGATGCACAGGCGATTGGGGATTTAACTGAAGCGCTAAAAGATTTTCAGCAATACTTCGTTGATCACGACATGACGGAAGGCAAGCCGGTGTGGAGTAAGTGCGTGGTGGTCATCAACGTGCCGGAAGAGTCGATCAGCATTGATGTGCAATATGAATAAGGATTCGGGCATCCTTGCCCGGAATCCTCTGGCGTTATGAACGCACTGCCACTAACGCTTCGCGCTCGCGCAAGGCGCGTTTACGATGCACGATGCGGCTGGTGATCAGCACCGCTAATGTCAGTAGACCCGTAGCGATGATTTCAGAGCGATGTGCCGGCATAAACAGCATTGAGACCAACACCCCCACGATGAACACCATGGTTGCCCAGGTTAGGCCTGGGAACAGCCACATGCGATAGCTTAACGTCTCACCTCGTGCCTCGCGTTTTTTGCGCAGCACCAGATGCGAGGCCGCAATCACTAGATAAACCAGTAATGCAATCGCACCGGAGCTGGCCAGCAAGAACTCAAATACCGCTGCTGGTGCCAGATAGTTGGCGATGACCGCAAGGAACGCGGCGGCAGTTGAGGCGATTACTGCAACCCAAGGCGTACCGCTGCGTGTGGTTTTAGAGGCCGCGGCTGGTGCATCCTGACGACGGGAAAGCGAATATAGCATGCGTGAAGCGGTGTAAAGCGCGGAGTTAAGGCAGCTGCACACTGCGATCAATACCACCACATCGACGATTTGCCGTGCGTAAGGAATATTCATCATCTCCATGGCCGTTTGATACGAACCGGCTTTCATCAGTGATGGGGTATTCCACGGCACCAGCGCAATTACGATGAAGATCGACAGCAAATAAAACAGCGCAATACGCCAGATCACCGAGTTGGTAGCCTGCGTAATCTGCTTTTTCGGCTCGCGGGATTCCGCCGCAGCGATGGTGACAATCTCTGTTCCCATAAAGGAGAACATGGTGGTCAGAATGGCAGCCAGTACTGCACCGATACCGTTTGGCATAAAGCCTTGCGTGTCATAGAGATGGGAAATGCCTTGCGTGCTGCTACCTGGCATCAGGCCGAATATCGCCAGGCTGCCAACAATCAGGAAGGCGACAATCGCGACCACTTTTAGCAGAGCAAACCAGAATTCGAACTCACCGTAATTCTTCACGCTAAACAGATTACTTATCGTCAGGAACGCGGTAATTGCCAGGGTGTATTCCCAGACGGCAATCTGCGGGAACCAACTGTGCAAAATCGTGCCGGCGGCATTGGCTTCAAGGGGAATCACCAATACCCAGAACCACCAGTAAAGCCAGCCAATGGTAAATCCGGCCCAGCGTCCCAGCGACTTATCCGCGTAGGTGGAGAAGGAGCCAGAATCCGGGGAGGCAACGGCCATCTCCGCTAACATGCGCATAATCAGCACCACCAGCGCACCTGCTGCGATATAGGCCAGTAACACGGCGGGGCCAGCTTCGGCGATAGCATGACCGGAACCGACAAACAGTCCGGCACCAATCACACCGGCAATGGATAACATTCGGACATGACGCGGCTTTAAGCCTTGCGCAAGCGCATCGGCATTCTGTGAACTCATTGTTTTCTCCAGATTGTCTCTCGGACTGTGACTTGGCACAGCCTGGCTGCAGCAGGTGGATAACCAGCCCACACATGGGCTGGTTAAGCTGGGGGCCTACGAATCCTGGTGCGCGCTCAGCACGTTGCTGAGAATCTCCAGCGCCTGGCTGAATTGCGCATCCGGAATGGTGAGCGGATAGAGGAAGCGAATCACGTTGCCTTGTGGACCACAGGTCAGCAGCAGCAAACCCTGTGCCATGGCTTGTTGCTGGATTGCCTGGGCGGTCTGCGCCTCAGCAAATTCCACCGCGACCATCGAACCCAAAGCACGGATGTCGGTTATTGCGGAGCAGTGGCGACGTGCTTCATTGAGGAATTCGACCAGTTGCGCACCCAGCTTCACTGAGCGCTCACACAGTTGTTCTTCAGCAATAATATCCAGCACCGCATGGGCGGCGGCAATCGCCAGCGGGTTTCCGGCGTAAGTGCCACCCAATCCACCTGGCCCAGGCGCATCCATGATCTCTGCGCGACCACTCACCGCAGACAGCGGCATGCCGCCCGCCAGGCTTTTCGCCATGGTGATCAGATCAGGTTTAACGGTGTAGTGGTCCATGGCAAACAGTTTGCCGGTACGACCAAAGCCGGTTTGCACTTCGTCGGCAATCAGCAAAATGCCGTGTTGATCGGCCAGCTGGCGTAAGCGAACGAAGAATTCAGCAGGGGCGATGTGGAAACCGCCTTCGCCTTGTACTGGCTCCAGCACAATGGCTGCCACGTCTTGCGGCGCGATGTCCTGAGTGAAGATGTCTTGCAGGCTCGCCATGGCATCTTCAACGCTGATGCCGGTCACGCTGTTGGGAAAACGAGCGTGCCACACGGAAGCGGGCATTGGGCCGAAGTCACGCTTATAAGGGGCCACTTTACCGGTCATCGCCATCGTCATAAACGTACGGCCATGGAACGCGTTGCCAAAGGTGATAATGCCGTGGCGGCGTGTGGCGGCGCGTGCAACTTTGACGGCATTCTCTACCGCTTCTGCACCGGTTGAGAAAAAGGCGGTTTTGGCTTTACCGGCGATTGGCACCACGCTGTTGATGCGCTCTGCCAGGCCGACATAGCTCTCGTAAGGCGTCACCTGGAACGCGGTATGGGTGAATTTTTCTAACTGTTCCGCGATGGCCTTCACAATGCGCGGATGACGGTGGCCGGTGTTGAGCACCGCGATACCACCGGCGAAATCAATCCAGCTGTTGCCTTCGACGTCACGCAATGTGGCATTCTCTGCCTGATCGACATACCACTGGCAAAGATTACCGGTGCCACGTGGGAGTGCGTCATCTTTACGTTGTTGCAGCTGGCTGTTTTTACCTTCCATAACCTTTCCTTAGCGATAAGCGTCTTTACAAATCACAACAAACACGCTTATTTATCCCTGCGCTAAGGTTTGTTGCCAGAGCCACTTTTATAGAAAAGGATGGAGCCAATTGCGGAGTTTGTACGCCGATCATGTATTAGAACGTTTGCAGTTTATGCCGGAAGGGACGTTGCAGCAGCGTCTGCTGGCGTGTATGCAGGCGGCGATTGCTGAGGGGATTTTTCCGCGCGCCACGCGATTACCGGCCACGCGCGATATGGCACGCGAGTTGTCGGTATCACGTAATACCGTACTTAACGTCTATGAACATTTGATGTCACAAGGCTATGTCACGGCACGCACCGGCAGCGGAACCTGGATCGCCGACACGCTGCCTGAAGGTTGTTTAAATAGCCCACGCAGTGATGAACTAACGCTGCCGCTGAGCGTGAAAACGGCGGCGATTTCAAAACGCGGTGCATCGTTGTTAGGTCATGCCAATGCCTCACCTTATCAGTGGGGCGCGTTTGTGCCGGGCGCACCGGATGTCACGCAGTTCCCGCACAAACTTTTTAGTCAGATCCAGGCGCGATTGAATCGCGAGCCCGATATCGATCGGCTGATTTACAGCAGCAATGGCGGCTGTCCGCATTTGCGTCAGGCGCTGGCGGATTATCTCAGCGTGGCGCGCTCGGTGCGTGCGGATGCGGACCAAATCATCATCACGGAAGGCATTCATCAGGCGGTTGATCTGGTAACGCGCGTGCTTTGCGATCCCGGTGATACAGCCTGGATTGAAGAGCCTGGCTACTGGGGCACGCGGAATCTGTTGCGCATTAACGGCCTGAAAATTCAGGCTATGCCAGTCGACGATCAGGGCATTATTCCTTACTTACCGCCGCGCAGCCGGGCGCCAAAAGTGATATTTGTGACACCGTCACACCAATATCCACTGGGTGTTCATCTCAGCCTTGAAAGACGTAAGCAGTTGCTGGATTTGGCCAGCAAACATAAAACCTGGCTGGTGGAAGATGACTACGACAGCGAGTTTCGCTTTGCGGGTCAGCCTTTTCCCTCGCTACAGGGCTTTGAGCCTGATGCGCCGGTAATTTATATGGGCACGTTCAGTAAAACGCTCTATCCGGCACTGCGACTTGGGTATCTGGTGGTGCCGAAAGCCCTGGCGCAACCTTTGCGCGTGGCGGCGGCGGAACTCTATCGTGGCGGGCATTTATTGGTGCAGCGGGCGTTGGCGGAGTTTATCCAGAAAGGGCATTACATGGCGCATATCCGCCGGATGCGCAAACTCTACAGTCAGCGTCGTCGCTTTTTAGCCGGCCTGATTGAGCGTTATCTTGGCGCTGATTTTATGCCGCGCGTCAATCATGAGGCGGGCTTGCATCTGGTAATTAACTTACCTGCTGGATGTGATGATGTGGCGATTGCCGCAATGGCGCTGCGGCGCGGCGTGAAGGTCAGGCCGCTGTCGCAATATTACATGCACCAGCAGGAGCGACGTGGCTTGCTGCTGGGTTATGCCTGCGTGGACGAGCGACAGTGTCAGGATGCGTTTGGTGTGCTCAAGGCATGTCTGGTAGAAAGCGGAATTTTATCGCGTTCGTAGGCGCTTATGCCTGAAAATTTGGAAATGAGCGGCCCGCAGACCGCCTCATTTAAATTTAAGCGATGCTATTTAAACGCTTTACCACATCGGCACTCAAGACCAGATCGCCACTGGCGAGATTCTGCTTAAGATGTTCTGGTGATGAAGTGCCCGGAATCAGCAGAATGTTAGGCGAACGTTGAAGTAACCAGGCCAGCGCAGCCTGCAGAGTGGTGGCATTCAACTCGTCTGCCACCGCCGTAAGCTGCTCGGATTGCAGCGGTGAGAAACCGCCTAACGGGAAGAAAGGCACGTATGGAATACCTTGCGTCGCCAGTTGGTCGACCAGCGCCTCATCCTGGCGATTCGCCAGATTATAGAGATTCTGCACACAAGCGATGGGCGTCATTTTCTGTGCGTCTGCCACTTGTTTGGCCGTTACGTTGCTTAGACCAATATGCTTAACCAGGCCGCGCTCTTTAAGCTTGATCATCGCTTCGACCTGCGGTTCAAGTGAGCCTTCTGCGGGTGCGTGCACGTCGAGCATCGAACGCAGGTTCACAACTTCCATCACCTCCAGACCAAGATTACGCAGATTGTCTTCCACCGCCTGAGTCAACTCATCAGGCGAGAAAGCGGGCAACCAGCCTCCTTTCGCATCACGGCGTGCGCCGACTTTAGTCACGATCACCAGGTCATCGGAATAGGGATGCAGGGCTTTCTTGATTAGCTGATTGGTAATATGCGGGCCGTAAAAGTCGCTGGTATCGATATGATTGACGCCAGCAGCCACCGCATCATGTAGCACCTGTAATGCCCGATTTTCATCGGCTGGCGGGCCAAACACGCCTTTGCCGGCGAGCTGCATGGCGCCATAACCGAGGCGTTTAACCTGACGATCACCCAAAGTATAAGTATTTGCGTTGTGAGACATGGAAACCTCCTTCGTCGATGTGTGTACAGATTGTAATCGACAGACTGCTGTGCAACTATCCGGTGAAATCGGGACACAGTGTACGGAAGAGCGAACAATGGCATTGGATATTGCACTACTGCATGCGGTAGTGGCAGTAGCAAAAGCAGGTGGCTTTCGTGAAGCGGCGCGGATGACCGGCAGCAACCCCTCGCGTTTAAGTGATGCAGTAAGGCGAGCTGAGGAGCAGTTGGGCGTGCGATTGTTCAATCGCACCACGCGCACCGTCGTGCTTACCGAAGCGGGCAGAGCGTTAATGACGCGCTTGATGCCGGCGATGAATGAAGTAGATGCGGCACTCGATTCGCTCAATCATTTCCGTACTACGCCGGGGGGCACGCTGCGGCTAAATGTACCCGTTAGCGCGGCCCGTATTGTTTTACCTTCCATCGTGCCCGGCTTCATGGCGCGTTATCCCGATATTCAGCTGGAAGTGGTAGCGGAAAGCAATGTGCAGGATATCTTCCGCGACGGTTGTGATGCTGGGATCCGTTACGACGATCATCTGGAACAGGATATGGTGGCATTGCCGATTGGCCCACGCGTACAACGCTTTGCCGCAGCGGCATCCCCTGCATACCTGGAACAATTTGGCACGCCGCAGCATCCACGTGAATTGCTGCAGCATCGTTGTTTATATGGCCGCTATGCCACAGGTGTGATATCGGATTGGGAGTTTGAAAAGGGCGAAGAGGTGGTGCGTTTACAGCCTAAGGGGCCGCTTATCTGCAGCATCGGCGCGGCGATGGATCTCACGGTCGCGGCTGCAGTTTCCGGTGCAGGAGTAGTGTATCTGTTTGAAGATTGGATCAAACCTGCGCTGGATAATGGCAGCCTGCAACCGGTTCTAAGCGAGTGGTGGCAGAGCTTTTCCGGACTGTGGCTTTACTATAACGATCGCCGTTTGATCCCAGCACCGCTGCAGGCTTTTCTTGATTATGTGCGTGAACTTAATGTGCAGCTACAGGTGGATTGACCAGAAGACCCGACATCAACACGCGGAAGGCGTCTACTGCCCGTGGGAGTGCGGCCACCGGCTCGCGGGAGGCGGCAATCCACAGAGCGGCATTCAATGCAGCGCCATTGACTAAATGTGCCGCCGCTTCGGTATCCATCGGCTTCACCGTGCCTTCTGCAATCAGGTTTTCTAGCATATCGGCTGTGGTGCGCAGACACGCGGTTTGATTAGGCCATTGCGATGGATCACCAAGAACGGCCGGACCATCCAACAGCATAATTCGTTGTACTTCTGGTTCCAGCGACATCTCAATATAGGTTATGGCTTCCGCTAAAAATGCATGCCATTTCGACTCAAATTGCTGACCTGCCGCGCGCATTTGCACCAATATTTCAGCGTCGATCTGGTCAATAACAGCCTGTAATAAGCCCTTCTTGTCGCCGAAATTATGATATAGCGCGCCTCGCGTCAGCCCTGCCTCAGCGGTCAGATCATCCATTGATGCAGCGCTATAACCCTTCTCCGCAAATGCCCGTCTGGCGGCATCAATTAATTTGGCGCGGGTTTCTTCTACCTGATCTGCTCGTCGTTTGGCCGCCATAAAAGACTCCTTAAAACTGCATTGACATACGCTGCGTATGTTATCCATAGTAATACATACGCAGCGTATGTTAAAGCGATTGCTGGCTTAGCTAACCGGCTATCACCCCATTTTTCCATCAGGAGAGTCATTATGAGCAAACGCGACGCGATTTTTCCAGCAGGGCGTCAGGCGCTGTATGAAATCAATCAATATTCCGCGGCCATCCGCTCGGGAGACCTGCTGTTTGTATCAGGGCAGGTTGGCAGCCGGGAAGACGGTTCAGCGGAACCGGATTTTCCACGCCAGGTCAATCTGGCATTTGAAAACTTGCAAGCAGTCTTGAAAGCGGCAGGATGCACCCTTGATGATGTGGTGGATGTCACCAGTTTTCATACCGACCCTGAAAACCAGTTCACAATAGTAAACGAAGTGCGTTTGCGTCATTTCGGTGAACCGCCTTATCCAAACTGGACAGCCGTAGGTGTCAATTGGCTGGCGGGGTTTGATTTTGAAATTAAGGTGATTGCGCGTATTCCGCAGTAAATAGGTTTTAGCACAAGTTAGTGCGCCGGGTGAATCAGCGCGCCCGGCGCAGAATCTGCAATACCGCTAAGGCAACGACCGCAGAGATAGCAGCTTTAATCAGCATCAGGGTGAAGTCGTATTTATCCATCGCAGATTCACCATCACCGGACACGCGAATAAAATGGCCGACCAGGCTGTCAGGTATAAGCAATACACCAACGATCAAAATCGCCATGAAAATCACAATTTTCATTTTTTTCCACACACTTCCCGATGAGTTAAACACGACATCAGAGTTTATCAACTGCCAGCGCTTTAAGCAGGTTTAACCAAGATGTTTGATTGTTAAGAAATTCGCAGCTGAGGTTCTCAATTGTCATATGCTGCGCCATGGCCGCAAGACGCAGCAGGTTGTAAGCATCATCTTCCCCAAGTTGTAACGCTTGCATCACCTGTATTTGTGCAGAGAACAGGTACTTGCGCGCGCGCAGACGTTCTTCCTGACGCTTTAGTTGTTGTTCCAGTTGGGCGAAACGCGTAGCACTTTCCAACGCCAGCGTGAAGGCGGTCATTACGCCGTCGAAACGCACCGGTTTGCGCATATAGCTGTCAATTTTTTGCTCGGTGATCCACTGAAGGCGCGAAGGGGTTTCCATGGCGGTGAGCGCAATTTTGGGTAACGCAGGCCAGGGCAATTTGTTGGTGGGATGAAACAGCGCTGGGTCGTCGCCATCGAACACCAGTAATTGTTGTCCAACCAGTTGTGCTTCGGTTGGGAAGGCCGCGCAAAATTCTCCCTGAATGCCCATACGGGAAAATTGTTGTTCAAGGTGATGACTATCCCGATCCGCACAGCCAATCACGCACACTTTGAGTCCGCGCATTTGCACGTTTTTTCGGCTCATGTGCGCTCTCCATCCTGATTCAGATTATCGAGATCGGTCCAGGCCAACCAGGGGTCAGGCTTTACCGGTTGCGGTGCCTGCCAAAAACTCTCTAGCTTGCCATCATTACAACGCGCCAGATGCGGCGTCAGCCAGCTGTGATTATTGTCGGCATCAATTCGGATCGATCCGGCGGGAGAATCCATCTCATCTTTTAGCACGGCAGCACGCACGCCCTGTACGTCAGCATCACCGTGACGGTTGATAGCGCGTGCCAGCAGGTGTCCCGCCAACCAGGCACTTTGGCTATCGACGGAGGGCGACACGCCTTCACCGAAACGCTGGCGGTAGCAGCGTAAGAAATCATGGTTGGCGGCATTGTCGATGGACTGAAACCAACTCGCTGAGACCAGATATCCTTCGAGGGCTTCTGCGCCAATCATGTCCACTTCCGGCTCGCACAGCGTCAGGCTTAACTTTAATACGTCATTGAGCCATGGCTGCAGTTGGCTGGCTCGATGCCAGGCACGGTAGAAACTGTACGCACTTTTACCCACCATGGTGTTGAGCAGCACCCTGGGCCGCTGTGCGATGATATCAGCAATCAGCTCATCGACATTCTCTTCGCCAAGCGGCAGTAACTTGCTGGCTAAAACCTCGCCACCGGCCGGGATTACCGCTTCACGCGTGATGCGGTCCATCTCCCATGACCAGACGTAATTCGACCCTACGTGATACATCGCGACATCCTGCTGCTGCAATAGCCAGTTCAGGAGCGGCAACACATGCTGATTGGGCGTTGCGCCCAGATAAATCACGCTATTGCTGCTTTCAAAACCTTCATAGCGTGCGGAGTGCCACAATAGTGCGTTGGCGGCCTCGATCAGCGGAAGAATGGTTTTGCGCGCTGCAGAAGTGTAGCAACCGATCACATGACGTACGCCGTGGCGATGAAGTAAGTCGTGGCAATAGTCATAATATTTATCCAGCGAGCCACCGGGATCGCGCACCACTGGGGCGAGTGTAAAGGGGTAATCAGGATTAGCGTTGATCTCTTCAATCGCCAGCAGGATACCGTTAAGCATTTCGCGACCGATCACCGCATAATCGCCGGACACGGAGTAGAGAATGCCAATTGGAATGACACGTTTTGGTGGTGGTGTGGCAGACATAGTCACTCCTGATGATTTAACGTCTTTCATTGGCTGTTTTGGCGGCAGGATGGCCGCCAAAACATAAATATGCACATTAGATTAAACGCGAGCGGCTTATGCACCGATGTTCAATTCGCTGCAGATATAATAAGCCGCTCTATGTGATTACTGGCTGGTCGGCAACACCAGCGGGGTGTAATAGTGCGGTTGACGCATCAATACCAGATCCTTTCGTCTTACCACATGATTAGGATATGCGGTTTCTGCTGACCCGGTTGTAATATCCAGTACCGCTAAACCATCCGTGCCCGGCACTTTGATTTCGGTACGTGGAAACGCAAAAGTATCCGGGCCAAACACGCCGCTCAGCCCAAAACTCACGCCGGTCGCTGGTGTCCAGTTGGCAAAGGCCAGCCAAACATTATTCTCGCCCGCGCGTACGCGAGGCAATAACCAGTGGTACGGGTCGGCGCCGCGCGGAATCGGCCAGGCGTGCGAGATCTCCGTCCCGGCATGCGCCATTGGGATAGGCGTGTTGAGCTGTGCGGGACAGGCGATGATGTCACATCCTTCAAGTGCCAGAATGCGTGCTGCCTCTGGTACCAGCAAATCTTCGCCCAGCAGAATCCCCACGCGTCCACAAGGCAGATCGCAGGTCACCCACTGATTGCCTGCGCTAGCCCATTGCTGATCGCTTTCGCTGAGGTGGATTTGTCGATAGTGCGCGTTCAATCCCGCGCTGCTTACCAATATCGCACTGTTATAAAACTGCTGACCTTCGCATTCGGCAAATCCAGTTAACAACGCGATATCAAGTTCAATCGCCAGTTTCAGCAGGCTTAGAATTGGCGCATCGTTTAGCGTAAGCGCATTATTCTTACCTTCGCCCCCTGTCAACGCTCGCTCTGGCAAAATCAGCAGTTCAGCACCGCGTGATTTTGCCTGTTCGGCCCAATGACGGATCACCGAAAGATTTTCAACAATGTTATTGGCCGGATGAAACTGCGCTACAGCGATACGTGAATCTTTGGCGGCAGGCAGGGGATCGCCGCCGTACAAGCCAAAGAAATCCTGCGGATTCCACATAAAGGTATTGGTCATCAGGCGCTGATACAGCTCAGGGCGTCGTTTGCGCAGTGAAGGATTCTCCGCAGACAGCGTTAACTCGGCTGCTATCACGCCATCGCCGCTATCACAGCTAGCCAGAACGATGCCATTCTGGTCAACGATACAGCTGCCGCCGCTGAACTGTACGCCGCGCTCCCAGCCCCAACGATTACTTTCAATCAAGGCGCAGCCATTCTCCCAACCGCGATTTAACCAGTAGGGCGCGGGTGTCCGTTCAGCCAGCCAGTTACTGATATGACAGATAATTTGCGCGCCGCCTAACGCCGCCAGGCGAGCGGTTTCGATAAAATGGATATCCATGCAAATCAGCAAGGCGATATTACCAATTTCGGTGGCAAAGACCTGATGCCCGGCATCACCGTTGGCAGCCCACTTGGGTTCAGAAATATAAGGGTGGGTTTTGCGATGAACGCCAATCACACCTTGCGGGCCGACTAAAACAGCACTGTTGTAATAGATTTCTGTGACAGGGTCACGCTCCGGCATGCCAAACACCAGATAACATTGAAACTCCCGTGCGATAGCAGCGAAAGCCTGACTGGTCACGCCATCAGCCGTTTCTACAAAAGGTGCAACTTCCGCACGATCTTGCCAGCAATAGCCGGTGGTGGCCATTTCCGGCATGACAATCAATCGCGCGCCATCACGGGCCGCCTGGCTGGCAAGTTGCAGCAGATGAGTGACATTTTCATCTTTGCGAAATTGCGTGGGTTCAAACTGAATTGTAGCAACCTTAAAGTTCATTATTCAGCCTCCTTACTCAGCAATGGATTGAAGACGGGCTTTGGTCCCTGATAGGCATCAGAAGGTTTCCAGTTGGTCTGCATATCTTGCGGGAACGTCTTGAAGTAATAGCGACCGCGCGTAGCGACGCTGATTGCAACGTGCAGCACAGGCCCCACCAGCATGGCGATGAACGACGCGTACACCATAGGATAAACACCGAGTACGCCAGCGGCACCAATGGCCACCGCAACGCACAGGGCAATGACGCCACTTGGGTTCCACATCCGCAGATACTCTTTGCGGAATTCGACAAAATCTGACGGCGCAAGGTGCAGCACTTTGCGGCAGACATAATAGTCAGCGAGGATTATGAACACCCAGGTATTGGTCAGAATGCCGGTAATCGACAGGAAAGTGCCGGTGTACTGCAGAATGTTGCAGACGTAAAACACCACACCTAATAACCAGACCAGCAGCATCCACCATTGACGGCCAGGACGATAGTTAAACGCCATATCCATGGTGTTCGACAGCGCAATGGAGCCTGAATAGAGGTTAAGTACGTTGATGCGAATCTGCGTGATCACGGCAAACAGCACGCCGGTCAGTCCTATAATCAGCGGGAAGACAAAGCCAGGGTCTAAAGCCAGTGACCAAACGTCCTGTCCCTGAATGTGCGGCATTAAGGTATATGCCATAAACGCGCCGAACAGCATCACCACCACAATCGGAATCAGCATACCCAGCATGATAGTCGCCGTGCCTTTATGGCTGACGCCGGGACGAGCGAAGCGGCCATAATCAGTCGCCATCAGGCCTTGAAACACAATTTGTCCATTCGCCATGTTCATCACTAACCACAGCGCATTGCTGTCGACTTCCGCTTTAGGCTGCCAGCCACCGAAGCCCACCGATGGATAATGGTGCGTGAGTTGCCAGATGCAGAAACCGAACAGCAAGATGAAGATCGGCACGCCCCAGGTTTGCAAGAACTGCATCGACGACATACCTTTCCACACAAACCAGATTGCCGCCAATCCCATCAATGCAAAAATCGCAATGCCGGTAACGGAGTTAACCGGGACACCCGCATAGTTCGCAATGGCATGCGACACGATGGTGCCTTCAAACAAGAAGTAAAAAATAAAATTGATGGCATAGATCAGTGAGGTAAAGGCCGAACCCATATATCCGAAGCCCAACCCTCGCGTCATCAGATTGAGCGACAGGCCTTCTTTACTGGCCATTTTCATAATGCAGGAGCCAATTAAAGTCGCAAACACCACCATATATCCGATCGGTAATAGCAGCAGCGGCCAGCCGACCTGATAGCTGATATCCGCACCGAGGCTAAACCAAAACATGGCGGTCGAGTTTCCCAGTAACACTAAAATGATGGCCGGGATTGGCCAACGATAGTGGGAGGGAACGCGCCCAACAGCATAATCTTCCACCGCTTCCGCTTCGGTGATGTCTTGTGGTCCCTGAAACCACGCTTTTAACTTGCTCATAATTTTACTCCAATAAAAAAAGCCCCGCCGACAGCATTGCCGGTGGGGCTTCTTCGCCTGAATTCGATGTATTGGAGTGGCACTGCGCCACAAACCGCTTACCAGACTACGGCGCCTGTTCCTGACGTGCAGGATGCGGTAAATAGAAATAAGCAATTGCCGTGCCAGAGTAATATCGGCGTTTTGAGGAAAAAAGCGCCTGAATAATCGAAGGATTGCATGCTTACGGTGCACAAGTGCACCCTAATGGTTCATCCGATCACCCTGCGAGAGTGTATTACGGGTGGCGATAGTGCCAGGCGGTGAGAAATACGGCAACGCTGTTATGGGCGATGGCATCCAGCAGTTGTTTATCCGGCAATTCTTTTGAAATTAGCGTGGCAGGCAAAAGGTAGCCCATGACTGAGCCGAGAAAACACGCGGCGTTGACGCTGGTATCCTCAACGTCAATTTCACCGCGTGCTTTGGCTTTATCCAGCAGCAGCACCAACGCGGCTTTGACGCGCTGAGAAGGGCGCTGTTGTAGAGTGTCAAATAACGCAGGATCCTGACGTAACAACTGAATAAGCAGGCGCTGGAAATTGACGAACTTTTCACGGTAAAAATGATTTTGTACAAGGCTGGCTAAACCTAACAAACTGTCTGCCAGCGGCAGCCTCTCATCTTCCACAATCACCCGAACGGAAGGTTGCATCTCATCGAGGAGAAATTGAAAGGTCTCGAGGATGAGTGCATTTTTCGTCGGAAAGTGGTTATACAACGTTTGGCGCGTGGTGCCCGCCTGGACGGCAATACTGTCCAATGAAACATCCAACCCCTGCTCTAAAAACAGCGTGCAGGCCTCGCTCAAAATACGCGGGCGTGCTTTCATCGGTCTTCCTTGTGGGCGTTGAGTCATTGTAACTGCCTTATATTAATGCGGTTTTTTCTTTATGACGGGCTAAATCTGGCTTTGCACCATATCACCGCGCGCAGAATTAGTACATAAAACAGCGGCACATAAGCAAGAGATAGCACTGTGCCGGCAAACATGCCACCCACTACGGCGACACCGATCTCCTGTCGACTGATTGCACCCGCTCCAGTGGAGATGACTAACGGCACGGCACCCGCAATGAAGGCTAATGATGTCATCACCACCGGTCTTAAACGCAACAGTGCGCTGGAAAGAATGGCGCGCAACATGGGTGAGCCCGCATTCATCTGCGCCTGAGCAAATTCAACAATTAAAATGGCGTTTTTTGCTGTCAATCCCATGGTGGTGAGCATCCCTACCTGGAAATAGATATCGTTATCGAAACTGAATGCGCTGGTTGCCAATACCGCACCTAAAATGCCCAGCGGGATAATGAGAATCACGGCTAGTGGCACCGACCAACTTTCATATAAGGCCGCCAGACAGAGAAAAATAAAGATGGTGGAGAGTACATAGATATAGAGTGTTTGACCTGATGACGCGATTTCCTGATAAGACAATCCACTCCAGGCAAGAGTAAATCCATCCAGTTGCGAAATGATGGTTTGCATCTGCGTCATTGCGGTACCCGAACTCTCGCCCTCTGCAGCGGAACCGAGAAAAGGCACCGCCGCAACACCATTGAAGCGTTGTAGCATCTGTGGCCCGGTCACCCAATGTGAGTTAACAAAAGTGGCAAAAGAGACCATCTGATCATCATCGCCTCTGACATACCACTGCTCAATGTCTTCGGGAACCGAACGCCATTGCATATCGCCCTGCATGTACACGCGCTTTACCCTTCCACGATCCAGAAAATCGTTAATGTAGGTTCCGCCCCAGGCGGATGAGAGTGTTGCGGTGATATCAGATTGGGTTAATCCCTGAGCTGTGGCCTTGTCATGATCAATGTCGATTTGCAGTTGCGCTTTGGCATCCAACCCATTAATTCGGACAGCGGTGAGTTTCGGATCTTGTTGAGATTGCGCCAGCACTTTCTGTTGGGCGGAAATCAAATTATCGCCGCCCACTCCCGATTGATCCTGTAACCAGAGTTCGAATCCGCTCGATTGTCCCAAACCTCTTACGGCAGGCGGTGAAAGAACGCTAACCGAGACATCACCAAAATGGCGAAAGTGCTGGTTGGCGCGCGCGATAATCGCCTGTGCTGTATTTTCACTGCCGCTGCGCAGATCCCAGTGTTTAAGCTCGGCGAACGCCATCGCGACATTCTGACCGCTGCCGGCATTATTGCGACCTACCACCATAAACACCACGTTGAGATTATCTTTCTCTTCTTCCATGAAGTAGCGGGCAACCTCATCGGCAGCACGCTGTGTATCCGCCATGGTATAAGCGGTCGGAGCAGAGATTTGCAACATCACCGACCCCTGATCTTCAACCGGAAGAAAGCTGGTGGGCAGGCGGGTATAGCTAAAGAGCAAAATGAAAACGAGTACCCCGGCGAGTCCGAGAAATATCAGAGGGCGACGAAGCACATAGCCGACGCTTTTGAGATAGCTTTTCTGCCCTGCATCAATTGCCTGGTTGAAATAGCGAAACAAGCGCGGTGCGCGATGGTTTTGTGGTGTTAAAAAAAGCGCGCACAGTGTGGGGGTCAGCGTCATTGCAACAAACACAGAGAGCGCCATGGCCGCCACAATGGTGAAGGTGAACTGACGATAAATAATTCCGACCGATCCGCCAAAAAAACTCATCGGAATAAACACCGCAGAGAGTACTAGCGCGATACCAAAGAGTGCACCGGTGATTTCGTTCACCGATTGTAAGGTGGCTTCGCGCGGACTTTTGCCTTCATCCGACATGATCCTTTCAATGTTTTCCACCACCACAATCGCATCATCGACTAACAATCCAATCGCCAGCACCATCGCAAACAGCGTGAGCGTATTAATGCTGTAGCCAAATGCGGCGAGCAGGCCAAACGTGCCTAACAACACCACCGGAACGGTGACGGCGGGAATCAGCGTGGCCCGCCAGTTCTGCAGGAAGAGATACATCACAAGAACCACCAGGATGATCGCTTCAATCAGAGTTTCAATCACCTTTTCGATCGACACCGTGACGAAAGGCGTGCTGTCGCGCGGGTAAGCGACTTTCATCCCCGATGGAAGTAGGTGACTGAGTCTGGCCACTTCTGCCTTTACATTTTCAGCTGTCGCGAGTGCATTCGCTCCGGATGACAGTTGAATGGAAATGCCTGACGAAGGGTGGCCATTTAAGCGCGTTTGGTTTTGATAATTCTCCGCACCCAGTTCAACTCTGGCCACGTCTTTTAGCAGTACTTTTGTCCCGTCGCGGTTGGTTCGCAGCAGGATATTATTAAACTGGCTGACGGTTTGCAGGCGTGATTGGGTGGTAACAGTGGCAGTCATCGCCTGGTTTTCAGGCGCGGGTAGTGCGCCTAGCTCACCACTGGTCACCTGAGCGTTCTGTGCTTCAACCGCGGTCTGAATATCGGAGGGCATCAGCCCCAAACTATGAAGTTTGACCGGATCCATCCAGATACGCATGGCATACTGTGCACCGAAAACCGTGGTTTCGCCCACGCCATCCACTCGACTTAGTGGGTCCTGAAAATGGCTGACGAGAAAGTCGCTAATATCAACGCTACTCATCGCATCAGTTTCATCATATAAGCCGACCACCATCAAGCTATCGCCTTGTGATTTTGTCACGGTAATACCTTGTTGCTGAACTTCCTGCGGTAGGCGGGTGAGGGCCTGATTCACCGCATTTTGTACCTGAACCTGGGCAATATCAGGATCAGTCTCCTGAGCAAAACTGAGGATAATGCGTGCTTGACCTGCGGCACTGCTGGTTGAATAAAAATAGAGTAGGCCATCAATGCCTTTAATTTGCTGCTCGATAACTTGTGTCACACTATTTTGTACCGTTTCAGCCGATGCGCCGGTGTAATTTGCAGTGACGGTCACGCCTGGGGGCGCAATATCAGGATATTGCTCTACCGTCATGGTGAGGATAGACAAGGCACCTGAAAATATAATCAGCAGGGAGATCACAATGGTCAACACTGGCCGATCGATAAAAAATCGCGAAAACATAATTTATTCCTTTTCAGAAGGTGCTTTGATGGCGACTTCAGTGCCCGACTCCAGACCACTGGCTCCTTCTTTTATCACTCTCTCGCCACCCAAAATTCCACTTTCAACAATAAATTGATTGCCTACGGTTCTCCCCAACGAAAGTGGCAATGAGGTGATTTGATTTTTCTCATTGACGGCTAATACGCTAGCGTCACCATTGGCGGCTCGTGAAATTAAATTTTGCGGAATTAAAAAGCCATTTTGACGCCTGCCAACGTCAACCTGAGCACGTACAAACATGCCAGGAATAAGGTAATTTTTATTATTAGGGAAGCTAGCTCGCAGGCTAACCGAACCGGTGCTTTCATCAATAGTGGCATCTGCGAATTGTAATTTACCTTGCTGCTCATACTGTGTTCCGTCATGTAAAAACATATGCACGTTGATAGGAATAGCGTTTACACTCCCTGCATCTACCTCGCGTCTTAATTGCAGAAAGTCTTCACCAGACTGGCTGAAATCAAAATAGATAGGATTTATTTTCTGAATCGTCACCAATGGATCAGTTTGATTGGCTGTAACTAAAGCGCCTACGGTGATATTAGACCGACCAATCTGTCCTGAAATCGGTGCGACGATAGTGGTGTATTTTAAGTTGATTCTCGCGATCTTAACCTGCGCTTCGCTTGCTTTAACATTGGCTACAGCTTGCTGATAGGCGGCATTGAGATCGTCATAGTCTTGCTGGCTAATATAGTGTTGTGTAATTATTTTTTTCGCTCGATTCAATTTCGACCATGCGGCGGTTTGCGCCGAGCGAGCAACGGCCAGGTTAGCAACATACTGCTCTAACTGACTGGCGTAGACTTCAGTCTCAAGTTGAAATAAGGGTTGTCCCTCTTTCACCATTGACCCTTCAGTAAAAAGCTTGGCATGAATAATACCGTTTACCTGAGGTCTCACTTCTGCGATTTCTGGCGCGGAAGTGCGACCCTGAAGTTGTCGGGTTAATACCAGCGGCTGTGGAGACATCTCCAAAATAGAAACCTCAGGCAACTCTGCTTCACGTGGTGCATTCGCTTCTTCATCACAACCGGTCATGAAGAATAAAGGAAAAATGGCAGCAATAGCGTTTCGCATGAAATGTTTCATGTTACACCTTAATTATTCTTTCGTTTTTATTGAGGCTGTTTAAAATAAATTCGTCTTCTTATTGGCCTTATAACCATACGCTTTAAGTTTAGAATTGAGTTCGGCGTGATTGGAACAAGATAATTTAGTGAGTATACTTCGCTTGTAAGTGCTGATGGTTTTATTGCTTAAATTGTATCTTGCGGCGATGTCTACCTGTTTTTCTCCATTAGAAAAACATTGAAGTAGCTGAAATTCCGTTTTATTAAGAATGTTCAGGTGTGATTCTAAATACTTCCATCGCATATAATTTTTGATGTAATAGGCATTGTAATTATTGGCGGCATCCTGAATTTCACAAATTGGATCCTTTTTAGTAATGATTACCGCATGGGTGAGATTATCAAAAAAGAAGCGTAGTACGGCGTTATCCTCAAAACGCGTGAAGATAATAATCTTTAGCCAGGGTAATCTGGCATTTAACAACTTCAGGAAATTATACACCTCGCTTACATTATTGTTTTGTGAAGCCAGTTCAGTGATAAAAAATTCGATATTGTGCTTCGCCAGTATCGCTTTCGAATCCCTGATAGAGACTTGTTGGCATTCAAGATTTAATTTCCCCTCAAGCAGGCAACTCAGCCCTGATACTGTCCAAACATCTATATCCATACACAAGATCTTCATATCGCGACTCCCGTAGTAATCGTCATTGCTAACGCTTAATTAGTTTACTTTACTGTAAAGTAAATAATGAAAGCCGGCAACTGTCTGCGAGAGGGCGAAGCGTTAAGCTGTGTAAAGATTGTGGAGTGAGAAGGGAGATACGATAGGTCTGGCAAATGGGGTTTAAGGGAAAATGTCGGATTAGGATAAAAAGAGAGTGTCTACACTATCTTAGGGCTGGCGACTGAATTTCAGGTAAAAATTAAGGGTGCCAAAAGGCACCCTTAATTATCTGCTGTAGATAACAATGACTTATGCATTGCTGCATAACTGTCAGTGAAACTTACGCGTTCAGCAGCTGATTCGCAGTCTTCTCAACCAGCGCCAGCAGGACTTTGATGTCTTCCAGCGTCACGGTTGGGTTCAGCAGCGTCAGTTTCAGGCAGGTAACGCCCTGGTTTTCAGTCACGCCAACGTTCGCGCGGCCTGAATCCAGCAGAGCATCGCCGATGCGCTGGTTGAACAGAGCAATCTGCGCGGTATCGGTCAGTTGCTCTGGACGATAGCGGAACAGGACGCTTGCCAGCTGTGGCTGCATTACCAGCTCAAGGCGTGGTTCTGAAGTTACAAACTTCGCCACTTCCTGTGCCAGCGTCACGCCGTGATCGATAATCGCGGCATACTGCTTCTGACCCAGCGCTTCAAGACCCATCCACAGTTTCAATGCATCAAAGCGACGCGTGGTCTGCAGAGATTTAGATACCAGGTTAGGAACACCGGCTTCTTCATCGAACTCAGAGTTCAGATAAGCCGCCTGATAACGCATCAGCTCGTAGTGACGCTCGTCTTTCAGCAGGAATGCGCCGCAGCTGATGGTCTGGAAATACTGTTTGTGGAAGTCCAGGGTTACGGAATCCACTAATTCCAGGCCGTCCAGGTAGTCACGATACTTCTCTGACAGCAGCAGTGCGCCGCCCCAAGCTGCATCAACGTGTACCCAGATATTGCGCTCTGCAGCAATACCCGCGATTTCACGCAATGGATCGATAGCACCGGCATCGGTGGTACCGGCCGTTGCCACGATAGCCAGAATCTGATCACCGTTCGCATCAGCCTGATCCAGCTTGGCTTTCAGGTCATTCACGTCCATACGGGCGAATTCATCAGATTTCACCAGTACAACTGACTGATAGCCGTGGCCCAGCAACGCCATATTCTTCTGCACTGAGAAGTGCGCGTTCTCAGAACACAGCACTTTAATCTTGCGCAGATCGCCAGTGATACCATCCTGCTGAACAGAATGTCCCTGACGTGCAAAGAAGGCGTCACGAGCCAGCATCAGACCCATCAGGTTGCTCTGCGTTCCACCACTGGTGAACACGCCAGCATCGCCCGCCGGGTAACCTACTTGCGCACGTAACCATTCGATCAATTTGACCTCAATGATGGTGGCAGAAGGGCTCTGATCCCACGAATCCATACTCTGGTTGGTGGCGTTGATCAGCACTTCAGCTGCCTGGCTTACTACCAGGCTAGGGCAGTGCAGGTGCGCCACACATTGTGGGTGGTGCACTGACAGGCTGTCTTTCAGGAAATACTCAATCGCGCGTTCAATCGCGGCCTGGTTACCCAGGCCGTTTGGATTGAAGTCGAGCGTGATACGCTCGCGCAGTTCGGCAACACTTTTGCCTTGATACATCTCAGGCTGTTGCAGCCACTGCACAACCGCGGCGCTGCTTTGGGCAATCGCCTGCTGGTATGCCTCAATGCTCTGTGCAGAGGCGGCCAGAATCGGGTTTACTTCAGACATTTACTCTTCCAATCAAACAGGTTTGACGCCAGCGCCAATCAGCGCCTGCTCAAATTTATCCAGGAAAATCGCCAGCTCTTCGTTGGTGATCAGCAGTGACGGCAACAGACGCAGTACTGCACCGTGACGACCGCCACGCTCCAGAATCAGACCTGCTTCGAAGCACTTCTTCTGCAGCAGCGCAGAGAGTTCGCCATCAGCTGGCAGGCTACCCATATGGTCAGCTGCTTCGTTTGGTTTAACGATCTCGATACCGATCATCATACCCATACCGCGGATGTGGCCGATAACCGGGAAGCGTTTCTGCATCTCAGCCAGCTGTGCTTTCAGCCATTCACCTTGTTCAGCCACTTTACCGGCGATGTTCTGCTCGGTCAGGACTTTCAGGGTGGCCAGACCGGTGGCCATCGCCAGCTGGTTGCCACGGAAGGTGCCGGTGTGGTGGCCAGGAGACCAGGCGTCGAACTGCTTTTTGATACCCAGAACGGCCAGTGGCAGACCGCCGCCTACAGCTTTTGACATCACGATGATGTCTGGCTCAATGCCAGCGTGTTCGAAGGCGAAGAATTTGCCGGTACGCGCAAAGCCAGCCTGGACTTCATCAAGGATCAGCAGAATGCCGTGTTCCTGAGTCACTTTACGGATACGCTGTAACCACTCGGCCGGAGCCGGGTTCACGCCGCCTTCACCCTGAACCGCTTCCAGGATAACAGCCGCAGGTTTGCGTACGCCGCTTTCCACGTCGTTGATCAGGTTTTCGAAGTAATAAGTCAGGGCTTTAACACCGGCTTCACCACCGAGACCCAGTGGGCAACGATACAGATGCGGGTAAGGCATGAACTGCACTTCCGGCATCATGCCGTTAACGGCTTCTTTCGGTCCCAGGTTGCCGGTAACAGCCAGCGCGCCATGGGTCATACCATGGTAGCCGCCAGAGAAGCTGATCACGCCGCTACGGCCGGTGACTTTCTTCGCCAGCTTCAGTGCTGCTTCAACCGCATCCGCACCGGAAGGACCGGTGAACTGCAGGCAATATTCTTTACCCTGGCCAGGCAGCAGCGAGAGCAGAGATTCAGAGAATTGATCTTTCAGTGGTGTCGTCAGATCAAGAGTATGTAACGGCAAGCCGCTGGTAATGACATTTTGGATGCTCTGCAGAACATCAGGATGGTTGTGACCAAGTGCCAGCGTCCCTGCGCCAGCCAGACAGTCCAGATATTGTTTATTCTCAACATCTGTAATCCACACGCCGTTGGCTTTAGCAATCGCTAAAGGCAGCTTGCGCGGGTAACTCCTGACGTTTGATTCAAACTCAGCCTGACGGGCTAAGAAGGCGTCGTTATTTCCATTGAATGCGTTGGCACCAAAATTATCAATACGGACTTTATCCGTCATCATATCTCTCCTTCAACCGGGGCTCGTGATGGCTGGCCGATTGACTAGTTGAACAAAAAAGTATCAGTGGTTTAAAAATCGCGGCCAATATAGAGCCTTTTGACCTACATCACAATGATTAATTTTGTTTAGAATTGTTTATTCTTTTCATATAGTAATCAGGGCGTTGGCCACTAATTGGCCGCCTATTTTAGCGCCAGCAGATGAAGTGGTTATTAAATAATCGTGTTAATAAAAAGACTTATGCCCGCCAGAGCAATCCAGGGACCGAAAGCAAGGGGTTGAGAGAGGTCACGTTGCCAGCAAATTTTGGCGAAAAATAGTGCGCAAATTGCGCCGCCACAAGCAAGTAAAAGCACATAGGGTAAAAGGGCCCAACCCAGCCATGCGCCTAATGCTGCCACTAATTTTGCGTCGCCCATGCCCAGTGCTAATTTACCACTAAGGCATTGATATAAATGGCTGATTACCCAAAGTGCGCTATAACCTGTTATCGCCCCAAACACGGCATCATTGAGTGAGCCTGATAGCCATCCAACTGCTTTTAATAATAGCCCAAACCATAGCAATGGCAGGGTGATCACATCTGGCAACAAATAATGGCCAATATCAATTAGCGATAGAGTTAGCAGCGCCCAGAACAGCAGAAGTGTGAGGACGAAAAGTCCATCGGCAGGAAACGATAAGACGAGGATCAGGCTGACAGATGCGCTGAAAAATTCGACCACGGGGTAACGTGCACTGATTGCAGCGTGACAATCTCGACATCTGCCTCGTAAAAGCAGCCAGCTGATCACGGGCAACAAATCCCGCCAACGTAGCGCCTGTTTGCATTTCGGGCAGTGAGAAGCGGGTTGCCACAAACTCATCCGCTCTTCCGGGTGTTGCCATTGTCTGGGGAGTCGGTACACCACGACATTGATAAAACTTCCGACGCTTGCCCCACACATCCAAACGACTATCCACAACATCCACTCCATGATTGACCTCGGCGATCCCTTTGCATGAGGCAAGAGACGTTACGCTCGAATGGATAAAGGAGCGAGTTTGAGGCGGCAATTTCATCAGCTTTCACACCGATTTCAGAGCGGTTTCAACGATTCAAGCGTACATATTGAAGCGCGTGATGATGTTGATACGTGAAGAGGGCGTTGTCGTTTCGGTTTCGGGTAAAAAGCCGTGAAATTCCAGCAGAGCGCGGAAAGCGTGCTGTGCATCCAGCTGCAAATTATGATCGATCAACGCATCGATACGTCCGGCTTGCATCAGAGCACGATTCTCCCGATCAAGATCGTGACCAATAAAAGCGTCGATTTGAATATTGTGTTCATCAAAAGCGCGCAGGATGCCGGCGTTTCCTCCTCCTACGGTATAAACCGCCTGAATATCTGGCTGCTGTGTCAGGAAGGAGTGTACGCATTGGTACATTTGCTGATCGATACCGAATCCTCCGGCAATGAGCTCGACCTGATGCTGTGGTGAAAACTGCCGCATACCCGCAATGAAACCATCAATACGTTCCTGTTCGCCGACAAAGTCCTGACTGCCGATAACAGCGGCGATGCTTGCTTTATCGCTGCGCAACCATTTAGACATCAGGAACGCCGCCGCTTTTCCCGCGCTGGTGTTATCCATACCAATATAACGCAGGCGTGTGCTGGCAGGCATATCGGTCACTACCGTCACGATAGGAATACGCTGTTTGCTGAGGCTTTCCAGTGTTGGCAACAGGCGGTCGTCATTGATGGCTTTCAAAATAATGCCGTGACTGTTTAACGCACATTTTTTCAACAGCGCATCCACTTCTTCAACGGTCATATTTTCATGGCAATGGAATCGCAATTGTAAACGAAAAGCACCGAAGCTGGCGATTTGGCTGGTGAATGCCTCACGTACTAACTCACTGAAGCGAGCCGGGGTATGCATGATGATGTCGAAATATAACGTTCGACCTTGTGCCAGCCCCGTCTTCCGCAGCAACTCAAGGTCGGCAATCGCCTGTTGAATACGATGCTCGGTTTGTGGATGCACTCGGCCACGATGGTGCAATGCCCGGTCTATTGTTGCCAGGCTTAATCCTGACTGGGCCGCAATCTGCTTTAAGGTAAATTTTCCCATTATTCTATGAGGTTTTTGTGAGGTGTTTTTGATGTTTTGTTAACGTAATGTAGCTGCTAGTTTGTGGGGTATCAAGTCGCGTCAGGCAATATCTGCCCGTGAAACAGCGACAAGAACATCCCCTGTAAACTGACATAACAATGAGGTCATCATGACATCACATTACTTTGTAAATGAAGACCAGGCTGCGCTGGAAGACTTGCAAGAATTTTGTGCGCAGTCCGTTAATGCTGAAGATTATCCGCTCGCCAGTGAGGTGGTCTCTGATGTGCTGATTTACGATCGCGATGTGCTGGCCGATGCGGCAGTTACGGACAAAAAAGGCGTGCTCAGTGAGTTGCACAAAGCACTCTCCTATGGCCCTGGCGTTTTTGTGGTACGTGGACTGTATTCCGATCTGGCTTGCGTTGATCGGGCTTCACAAGTCTTTGAAGCCATCATGCATGAAGAGGCGAAATCGAAAGTTCAGGCCGATCACTTCTCTAAAGCGGGCAATAACGGCCGTATCTGGAATGCGCTGCAAAAACTGGCACAGGAGAATCCTCAGGTCTTTATTGATTACTATGCGAACCCAACGCTGGGATTAATTTGCCAGGCGTGGCTGGGGCCGGCGTGGAGCATGACTTCTCAGGTCAACCAGGTTCGCCCTGGTGGCGAAGCCCAACAGGCACATCGCGACTACCATCTGGGGTTCCAGCAAAGCGCATTCGCGGCTGAGTTTCCGATTCCCGTGCAAATACTCTCGCAATATCTGACGTTGCAAGGCGCGGTAGCGCACAGTGATATGCCGCTGGCATCGGGTCCCACACGTTTGCTGCCTTGGTCACATCAATATGAGATGGGCTACATTGCCTATCGTCGCCCAGAATTTGCCCAATATTTTGCCGATAACTTTGTTCAGTTGCCGTTGCAGAAGGGGGATGGATTGTTCTTTAATCCGGCGTTATTCCATGCTGCAGGTAACAACACCACCGAGGATCACGTCCGAACGGCGAACTTGCTGCAGATTTCCTCCGCTTTCGGCGTCCCGATGGAAGAAGTTAATCATGAGCAGTTGCTCAAATGGGTTTATCCCGTGCTACGCGAGGGGCGTCTTAATGACGCCGATCTTCATGCTGCCATCGCGGTTGCCGCGCGCGGTTATTCGTTCCCTACCAATTTAGACACGGATCCTCCGGTCGGCGGTATGGTTCCTAAAACGCAGCAGCAGTTGGTGAGTGAAGCACTGGAAGCGGGCTGGAGTTCAGCAGAATTTGAAGCGGCTTTGGATGCACACACCGAAAGACGAAGAGCGTAGCGCTTGAGAACAGCAGTCAGAGAGAGGACTGCTGTTTGAACATTTGAATGGCTTCCTGCACGTTACTGGTGGCCAGTGACATCACGCGGTCATTATTGAGAAACACGTCATAATGGCCTGCATTGTAGCGAAACACATATAAATCACCACGAAATCGCAAACCCTTGGTTTTTACCCCGATATGGTGGCGGCGCAGCGCTGCCTGAGCGAGTCTGTCGGCTCCTGTATTCATTGCGTATCCTCCTCCATTAATTAGCCGTTAGATTTCCCAACGTAGAGTAAGATTTGAATATTAATTTAACCTTAAGAACAGTATAGGTTAATTTTTTATCGTTATGTTTATCATTGATTTAAATAGAAACCTCCTAATCCTCTTTTCTTCAGCCTTGCATTGATTAACCTAATTTGAATCTTTAATGAAAGATTGATGAATATTCTTTCCTGGAGGACCTTACCCGTCAGGTTTCTCTACCGATCATCAACATTTAAGAAATAACTCAGCTTGTCTTTCTGCCATTTAATGTTCCGTTAAGTTTTCCTCCGTATTTTGTTCTACGAGGCAATATGACAGGTGTGCTTAAGTTTTTTGCGCTAGATTAAAAAATTAACAGTTCGTGCTACCGAATTGGCACCGCTTAATCTACGTTTAAACAGCAAGTTACTGAATGTTGTTAGGGAACTAAATCACTGCACACTGCAATTGGTCCTGTTGAAGGCAACTTTGAGTGTAAAACGTTAAGGTAAACTTATGACTTTTCTTCCATTCTCGCGCCCGTCGTTGGGCGAGGAAGAGTTAGCGGCGGTAAAAGCGGTATTTGAATCTGGCTGGATCACTACTGGCCCTAAAAATGCGGAACTGGAACAAGCCTTTTGCCAGCTAACCGGTAATCAACATGCGATTGCCGTCAGCTCAGCGACTGCTGGAATGCACGTCACGCTTCTTGCGTTAAATATTCAACCCGGTGATGAGGTCATTACCCCTTCACTGACGTGGGTGTCGACAATTAATATCATCACGTTGCTTGGCGCAACGCCGGTCATGATTGATATTGATCGCGATACGCTGATGGTTACACCTGAGCAAATAGAAACAGCGATTACACCTCGCACTCGCGCCATTATTCCGGTGCATTATGCCGGGGCACCTGCGGATATTGATGCGATTCGCGCAATCGGCGAGCGCCACAGCATTTCTGTGATTGAAGATGCCGCACATGCTGCAGGCTGTTACTACAAAGGTCAGCACGTTGGCCAGCAGGGTACGGCTATTTTTTCCTTCCATGCCATTAAAAATATGACCTGTGCAGAGGGCGGTTTGATCGTCACCGACGATGCTGAACTTGCCGATCGTATGCGCAGCCTGAAATTCCATGGCTTGGGTGTGGATGCCTATGACCGTCATACCCACGGTCGCAAACCGCAGGCTGAAGTGATCATGCCGGGTTTCAAATACAACTTGCCAGATATCAGCGCGGCGATTGCGCTGGTGCAGTTAAACAAATTGGCTGCCATTAATACGCGTCGTGCTGAGATTGCGCAGCGCTATCTGACTGAGTTGGCGGATACACCTTTCTTACCGCTCTCGCAACCGGAGTGGGCACATCAGCACGCCTGGCATCTGTTTATCATTCGCGTTGATGAGGCCTCCTGTGGTTTAAGCCGTGACGCGCTGATGGAAACGCTAAAAGCGCAGGATATTGGCACCGGTTTACATTTCCGTGCTGCGCACACCCACAAGTATTACCGCGAACGTTATCCGCAACTTTCCCTGCCCAACACGGAATGGAATAGCGATCGCATCTGCTCAATACCGCTGTTCCCTGATATGCGCGATGAAGACGTCAGCCGCGTGATCGGTGCATTACGTCATATCGCTGGAGTTTGATTGACATGCTCGAAGAAAAAATCATTCGTAAAGTCTCCGTGGTGATCCCGGTTTATAACGAAGAGGAAAGCCTGCCCGAGTTGGTGCGTCGCACCGATGCGGCTTGCGCTGTGCTGAATCTGGATTACGAAATTTTGCTGGTGGATGACGGTAGCAGCGACCGCTCAGGTGAGATGATCGCCGATGCCGCTGATATGCCAGACAGCCACGTGGTTGGCGTATTGCTGAACCGCAATTATGGTCAGCACTCGGCCATCATGGCGGGTTTTAGCCATGTGTCAGGTGACCTGATCATCACACTGGATGCAGATCTGCAGAATCCACCAGAAGAGATTCCCAATCTGGTGAAAGCCGCCCAGCAGGGTTATGACGTGGTCGGCACCGTGCGTCAAAACCGTCAGGACAGTTGGTTCCGTCGCCGCGCTTCCCGCACCATCAACCAGTTGATTCAACGCGTCACCGGAAAAGCGATGGGCGACTACGGCTGCATGTTACGTGCTTATCGCCGTCACATCGTTGATGCCATGCTCAACTGTCACGAGCGCAGCACTTTTATTCCCATCCTTGCGAACACCTTTGCGCGCCGCACGATTGAACTGCCTGTAGCCCATGCGGAGCGCGAATTTGGTGATTCGAAATACAGCTTTATGAAGCTGATTAACCTGATGTACGACCTGGTGACTTGCCTGACCACCACGCCACTGCGCCTGCTGAGTATTGTCGGCAGCCTGATCGCGCTGGCCGGTTTTGCCTTCTCACTGGTGCTGATTGTGTTGCGTCTGTTCCTCGGTGCCGACTGGGCCGGAGACGGGGTGTTCATGCTGTTTGCGGTGCTGTTTATTTTTGTCGGCGCGCAATTTATTGGCATGGGTTTACTCGGCGAATACATCGGCCGAATTTACAACGACGTACGCGCTCGTCCGCGCTACTTCATCCAACGTGTTATTAACTCGCAGAAAGATGTCTCCTCTGTACAGGAAATTGAGCAATGAAAACTATCGTCTTCGCCTATCACGATATGGGCTGTGCAGGTATTACTGCGCTGTTAAATGCGGGTTTTGAAATCAGTGCGATTTTCACCCATGCTGATTCTGCTACTGAGAATCACTTCTTTGGTTCGGTTGCCCGTCTGGCGGCTGAACAAGGCATCCCGGTGTATGCGCCGGAAGATGCTAACCACCCATTGTGGGTGGATCGCATTAAAACCATGGCACCGGATTACATTTTCTCCTTCTACTATCGCAATTTGCTCAACGACAGCATCCTGAGCAGCGCGCGTCTGGGCGCTTTCAACCTGCATGGCTCACTGCTGCCTAAATATCGCGGTCGCGCGCCACTCAACTGGGCATTAGTGAATGGTGAAACTGAAACGGGTGTCACACTGCATCGCATGGTGAAACGCGCGGATGCGGGCGATATCGTGGCACAGCAACGTGTCGCCATTGATGTGCAAGACAACGCCTTAACATTGCATCGCAAATTAGTGACCTGCGCTTCAGAATTGCTGGAACAGGCACTGCCAGCCATGAAGCGTGGCGATATTGCGGCAATCCCGCAGGATCATAGCCAGGCAACGGTGGTGGGTCGCCGTACTCCTGAGGACGGTCGCATTAAGTGGGAACAGTCCGCACAGTCAATTAACAACCTGGTGCGTGCGGTCACCGATCCATGGCCGGGCGCATTTGCCTTCGCCGGGACCGTGAAGTTTGTGGTGTGGAAAGGGCGCGTACATGCTGATGCGCCAAAAGCCAAGCCAGGCACGGTGATTTCCGTTGAACCTTTCCTGATTGCTTGCGGAGAAGGCGCGCTGGAAGTGGTGACCGGACAAACTGAAAATGGCGTTTATATGAACGGCAGTCAGTTGGCGCAGAGTCTGGGGATGGTGCCGGGCGCGCTGTTGTACTCTCAGCCGGTTGCAGCCGTTAAACGTCGTACACGCGTGTTGATTCTGGGTGTGAACGGATTTATCGGTAACCACTTGACCGAACGTTTGCTGCAGGATGACAACTTCGAAGTTTACGGTCTGGATATTGGATCTGACGCCATCAGCCGTTTCCTCGATCAGCCACGCTTCCACTTTGTTGAAGGTGACATCAGCATTCACTCCGAGTGGATCGAGTATCACATCAAAAAATGTGATGTGGTGTTACCACTGGTGGCAATTGCGACGCCGATTGAATATACCCGCAACCCGCTGCGCGTGTTCGAACTCGATTTTGAAGAGAACCTCAAGATCATCCGCGATTGCGTAAAATACAAAAAACGCATCATCTTCCCATCCACATCGGAAGTGTACGGTATGTGCACCGACAAGCACTTCGATGAAGATCACTCCAACCTGGTGGTGGGACCAATCAACAAACAGCGTTGGATCTATTCTGTTTCCAAACAGCTGCTGGACCGCGTGATCTGGGCTTACGGCGAAAAAGAAGGTCTGCGCTTCACGCTGTTCCGTCCATTCAACTGGATGGGCCCGCGTCTCGATAACCTGAACGCTGCGCGTATTGGTAGTTCCCGTGCGATTACCCAACTGATCCTCAACCTGGTTGAAGGTTCACCGATCAAGTTGATCGACGGTGGTGCACAGAAACGTTGCTTCACTGACATTCGCGATGGTATCGAAGCGTTGTTCCGCATCATTGAGAACAAAAACAGCAACTGTGACGGCCAGATCGTCAACATCGGCAACCCGGAAAACGAGGCGAGCATCAAAGAGCTGGCCGAACGCCTGCTGGCAAGCTTTGAACGTCATCCGCTGCGCGACCAATTCCCGCCGTTTGCAGGTTTCCGCGAAGTTGAGAGCAGCAGCTATTACGGTAAAGGATACCAGGACGTCGAGCATCGCAAACCGTCGATCAAGAATGCGCGTCGCCTGCTGGACTGGACGCCGACCATTGAGATGGATACCACGATCGATAACACGCTGGACTTTTTCCTGCGCACCGTTGAGCTGCAGGATAAGCCATGAAAAAAATTGGTTTACGCGTAGATGTTGATACCTGGCGTGGAACCAAACTCGGCGTTCCGGCGCTGCTAGAGCAGTTTAGCCTGCATCAATTGCAGGCCAGTTTCTTCTTTAGCGTAGGGCCGGATAACATGGGGCGCCACTTGTGGCGCCTGATGAAACCGCGCTTCTTATGGAAAATGCTGCGCTCACGCGCAGCTTCTCTCTACGGCTGGGACATTTTATTGGCTGGCACGGCCTGGCCAGGACGCGAGATTGGTCGCGGCCTGGAGGAGATCATTAGTGCTACGGCTGATCATCACGAAGTCGGCCTGCATGCCTGGGATCACTTCGCCTGGCAAACCTGGGCGGGCGTGTGGCCAGAACAGAAACTCCTGGAACAGATTTCACGTGGTAAAGACGCGCTGGAAGCAATTATAGGTGACAACGTCACTTGTTCCGCAGTGGCAGGATGGCGGGCTGATGGGCGGGTTGTCGCCGCCAAGCAGAAGTTTGGATTCAGCTACAACAGTGATTGTCGTGGTACCGGACCTTTCTTGCCACGTTTGCGTGATGGCAGCTTAGGCACGGTGCAAATCCCCGTGACGTTGCCAACCTGGGATGAAGTGGTAGGACAGTCGGTGAGCGCCGCTGAATACAACGATTTCATTCTTGAGCAGATGCTCGCAGCTGAAGGATCGCCGGTGTACACCATTCATGCTGAGGTCGAAGGCATTATTGGCTCTCAGGCATTTGGCGAATTATTAACCCGCGCTGAGCAACAAGGCATTCATTTTTGTCCTCTTAGCGAGCTGTTGCCAGACGATCTCAGCACGCTGCCACAGGGCAATCTGGTGCGTGGGCATATCCCCGGACGTGAAGGCTGGCTGGGCTGCCAGAGCTAGACGTTAACAGGAAACTTTATAGGAACCACGGATGCGTACAGGCACCAAAACGGCGCTGCTGCTGGCGCTTTTCGCGCTTTACTATCTTATCCCGATTGAATTCCGCGCCTTATGGCAGCCGGATGAGACACGCTATGCTGAAATCAGCCGCGAAATGCTGGTCAATGGCAATTGGGTGGTACCGCACTTCTTTGATTTGCGCTATTTCGAAAAACCGATAGCGGGTTATTGGGTTAATAACATTGGCCAGCTGTTGTTTGGTCATACTAACTTTGGCGTCCGCGCCGGTTCAATTTTTTGCACCACGCTAAGTGCCGTGTTGATTTACTGGCTCGGCCATCAGATGTTTGCCAGCCGGAAAATCGCCCTGACAGGCAGCATCATTTTTCTCACCTCACTGCTGGTGTACGGCATTGGCACTTACGCGGTGCTGGACCCGATCCTGCTGTTGTGGATGGTCGCCGCGATGTGCAGTTATTGGCTGGTAGCGCAAGCTTCCAGCACACAACAACGCCTGTTTGGCTATGTCCTGCTCGGCGCGGCCTGTGCTATGGGTTTTATGACCAAGGGTTTCCTCGCGCTGGCGGTGCCGGTATTGGCGATTGTTCCCTGGGCGATTTGGCAAAAACGCTTCGGTGAGCTTTTGCGCTGGGGTCCACTGACGGTTATCGTCGCTGCACTGATTAGTGCGCCGTGGGCACTGGCCATTTATCGTCAGGAAGGGGATTTCTGGCATTACTTCTTCTGGGTTGAACATATTCAACGCTTTGCGGAGAAAGATGCACAGCACAAAGCGCCGTTTTGGTATTACTTGCCGGTGTTGCTGGCGGGATGTCTGCCGTGGCTGGCGCTGCTGCCGGGCTCACTAATGGGCGCGTGGCGCCAGCGTAGTCAATATGCGGGTGCGATGTATCTGCTTAGTTGGGTGATTTTACCGTTGCTGTTCTTTAGCATCGCCAAAGGGAAACTGCCGACCTACATTATGCCGTGTTTTGCACCGCTGGCGCTGTTGATGGCGCATTATGCCCACAGTGGTTCTGCACAGCTAGTGAAGGTGTTTAAAGTTAATGGCTGGATCAACCTGCTGTTTGGCGTGATTACAACCATAGTCCTGTTGGTGGTGATTGCACCATGGGGATTGGCGCACAAGCCCGTTTATACCCATGATGAAATACTCCCGTTAATCTGTGGCGTACTGGCCTTTTTAGGCTGGGGCATCATGGGATGGCTCAGTCTTAAACCGGGTGCCTGTCGCTGGCAACTGGCGGCGCTTTGTCCTTTAGCCCTGGCGCTGTTGGTGGGCTTCGCGATACCGCAGAAGGTTCGTGATTCCAAACAGCCGCAGAGTTTTGTCCGGGCTGTGCAGCATCAACTGACAGACAGCCGTTATCTGCTGGCTGACAACCCGGGCATTGCAGCTGCGGTGGCGTGGGAAACAGAGCGCAGTGATATCACTTTCTACGATGCCAAAGGCGAACTGCAATACGGCCTCAGCTATCCCGATGCGCAAACACGCTATGTAGATGGCGCAGCTTTTGCTGACTGGCTGCGGGAACATCGCCGTCATGGCAAAGTGTCTGTGGTGATGATGCTCAATTCGGGCGAGAACGGACCTGGTCCTGCAATGCCAACGCCGGATGATGTCTATCGTCAAGGCAGACTGGTCTATTACGGTTATAACGCGACACCATGAATTTGTTGCTTATTTTATTGGTCAGTTTGTTGAGCTGCGCCGCCCAGCTTTGCCAAAAGCAGGCGGCGTATCTGGGCACGCGCCACGGTAAAAAACGGCTCATTATGTGGATCGCGTTGAGCATTTTTCTGCTCGGCGTGGCGATGTTGCTGTGGCTGCTGGTTCTGCGCGTGGTGCCCGTCAGCGTGGCCTATCCGATGCTAAGTCTTAACTTCGTATTAGTCGCTATCGCGGCGAAGGTGATCTGGCGAGAGACCTACACTCTGCAACAATGGTTCGGCACGCTGGCGATTGTTGCCGGGGTAGCGCTGATGGGGAGCCACCTATGAAAGGGGTGATCCTTGCGCTGTGCAGCGTGCTACTGGTGTCACTGGCGCAACTGGTATTGCGAGCTGCGATGCTGGATTTCCCGCCATTAGCAGCGTTACTGAGCCCGCAATTCTGGCAGCATCTGCAGCCGCTGGTCCTGCTGTGCCTTGGACTTGGGGCTTATGCGTTATCGATGCTGTGCTGGATGCTGGCACTGCGCCATTTACCGCTTAATCGGCTCTATCCGCTGCTCAGCCTAAGTTATGTGCTGGTATGGCTGGCGGCCATTTCTCTGCCGATGTTTGGCGAGGCTTTTCGCTGGAGCAGTTTTGCCGGCGTAGTATTGATTGTCCTCGGGTTGTTGTGCGTTTCGCTGCCGCGTAAACCTTAGCAGTCAAACGTCCGGGATTACAAGTGACCCACTGGAACCTACAGCGGGGTCACAAATCGTCGGTTAATGAATAAATGCGACAGTGTCACTTTATCAGTCGTAAATGTTTTTCACTAAGGTCGGCAAGCGATGGCGCGCCCAGCATGCCCATATCGCGGCTGACTTCATTGACGATCAGGTCAATAGCCAGTTCAACACCATAAGTCCCCCCGACCGCACTCGCATAGTTAAAAGGCCTGCCGACAAAGCAGGCCTTTGCACCCAGGGCCAGCCCTTTAATCACATCGGTGCCGCGCCGGATACCGCTGTCCATCATCACCGTCATATTTCCCGCTGCAGCGACAATTTCGGGCAAGACATAAATCGGCGGGATCACCGTATCCAACTGGCGCCCGCCGTGATTCGAGACCACAATGCCGTCAATGCCTATGGATTTACAGCGTAATGCATCGTTGTGACTCAGAATTCCTTTAATCACCATGGTGCCCGTCCAGCGCTGACGAATATGTTCGATGTGGTGCCAGGTGAGATGGCTGCGCCCACTGAAATCACGCACGGCATTTTTCGAAAACAGCGGTGCGCCGCGTACTGCGTTGTTGTTTTCGAAATAGGGCATGCCAGTGGTGAATAAGGTTTTAAGTAACGTGCCGTAAAGCCAGCGTGGATGAGTCACCCCTTGCCACGCAAGTGCCAAACTGGGGCGGAATGGCGTGGCAAATCCGGCGCGCACGTTGTTTTCCCGATTGGCTTTGACCGGCGTGTCCACTGTCACGACCAGTACGGGAATATGCGCGCGCTTGACGCGATCGACCAATGCATCAATCTCTTCCAGTGTTTTAGGCAAATAGGCCTGAAACCACATCGCCGGATTGACCGCTGCCACGTCTTCCAACCGAATCAGAGATGAACCGCTCATAATAAAGGGCACGTTTTTACTGGCTGCCGCTCGCGCTAAGGCGATATCACCCTGAAAACCGGTGATGGCGGAGATGCCCATCGGCGCAACACCCACCGGCGCCGCATAGCGATGACCAAACAGCTCCACGTCAGTATTACGCTGCGACACATCCACCATGTTTTCCGGTATCAGGCCGTAATGAGCGAAGGATTGCAGAGTGTGATGCAGCGCAATGTTGTCCTCGACACCACCAGAGACATAGGCGAATAACGGATGGGGCAGACGTTTTCGGGCATATTTTTCGAAGTCATTTAAGGAGAGACAACGTTGATGCAGTTTGCGCATGGGCTAGCGATTCAGCTGAGAGGATAAAAGAGTGAAAAGTCATGCTATTGCAAGGTTGGAATCTGACAAATGCTTTAAGTGGCATTGCTTATCTGAATAAAGCAAATGGGCGCGTTTTAGCGCGCCCATCAAAAAATCAGTGTTGTTCCCAGGTATGATATTCCCCATTACGACGCCCCGGTGCCGTTTCAGGTAATCGCAGCAGGCCTATCACGGAAATCACCCCCAGCACCGCAACATACAGCGCCAGGCCGTACCAGTGCCCATCTGTGGCTTGCAGGATTTTCACTGCGACTAAGCCAAGTACGCCACTGCCAATTAACGATCCCACCTGCCAAATCACCGCAATGCCACTGCAGCGGATGTGAGTTGGAAACAGCTCCGGGAACCAGGACGCCTGCGGGGCGTAACACATGCTGTGGCCCAGCGTCAGCGCCACAATCATGGCAATTTGGGTCAACCAGTAGCTGTTTTGCGAGAGGGCATAAAAGAACGGCACGATGGCAATGACAATCAGCAGTGCCCCCATCATGTATACCGGTTTACGGCCGATCTTATCGGATAACGCCCCCATTAACGGAATAGCAAATATCTCGAGAATCACCGCTACGATCATGCTGTTCATTAGTATGCCGGCATCGAGATTATTGGCTTTGCCCCACGCCAGTATGATAACCGTGAAGAGGGCAAAGGCGCAGGCTTCGATTAATTTAGCCGCCACACCATTGATCACTAATTTCGGATTACCGCGAATCACTTCTTTTAAAGGACGCGATTCGGCGGCCTTGGTTTCGCGAATGGCGGCGAACACCGGTGACTCGTCGATGCGTAAACGAATAAACAGACCTACGATCACCAGAAGCGCGCTCAGTAAGAAGGGCACGCGCCAACCCCAATCCATCATTTGATCCGCGCTTAGGGTGGCGTTAAGAATCGCGAACAGTGCCAGCGGCAGCAGGAACCCAACCGGCGCGCCTATTTGTACCCAGCTAGCAAAGAAACCACGACGTGACGCTTGCGAATATTCTGCGGTCATCAGGACCGCGCCAGCCTGTTCGCCGCCCACGCCAAAGCCCTGCAGCAGGCGAATAGCGATCAGCAGTACCGGCGCCCAGATGCCGATCTTTTCATAGGTTGGCAGCAGGCCAATGCAGAAAGTGCCGAGACCGACAATCAGAATGGTGGCCACCAGCGCTTTTTTACGTCCAACTTTGTCGCCAATATGGCCAAACACAATGCCGCCAATTGGTCGAGCGAGGAAGCCCACAGCATAAGTCGCAAATGCGGCGAGGGTACTGATTAAAGGATCGTGGCTGGGGAAAAACAGGTGGCCAAAAAACAGCACTGCAGCCGTGCCATAGGCAAAGAAATCATAATATTCCGCGGCGGTGCCAATCGCCGATGCGCTAGCAACACGGCGGATGAGTGAGGTGTGATTTCCCTGTGCCGTTTGGGTCTGAGTAAGGGTAGAAGATGCCATAGCCAAAATCCTGCAGGTTTATAATGTCAGACTACCATACAAGGATGTTTGTGCGTTTGTTGCGCGAATGATCACAGATTTACGATGGCGCGATTTCACATTCTGGTTTTAATAACTCACTTCGAAAATCGACACTTTATCAAGTTTGTGTCTGTTATTTCCTTCCCGTTATAGCGCTGCGCTTATTAATCTTAATGACTATTTAGTTAAAAATAGAATGGATCTATGTCACTGGAAAAGATGTTTTTTCGTTATCTGAGAGCATTAATAATGAGAATGTATAAATTTTAATAAGCTCAGTAAAGACTGGTCTTTAAAATTAAGATAACTCATTGATATAAGTGAATAGATGAACACTAATAAATTCCACATCACTTTCTGATGCCAAAGGGTTAATTCTTAATTTGACTTAAACCCCTCCATTTACCTTAACTCCAGCTAGACGTTTTCTTTACGAAATGGTGAGATAACTCTACATATTACGTTCTCCATTTTTAAACTCACGTTTATTAAACAAACCGTCATGCTCGGCGTTAACTTGCCGCGCAATAAATATTATTTTCTCTCTGGAGGAAAGGATGTTGTTTAAATTAAAACCGCTGGTTATCAGCTTGCTGGCTGCACAAGGTATTATTATTCCTGTGATGCAAACCAATGCTGCCGTGATTCAACCCTTTGATCCTGCAAAAAATGACAACAGAGTGGGGGTGTTTTGCGTGTGCAACGGCAGCACCCAATCCCTAACGGGTTTGCCGCAATTTACGCCGGGGAAAAGTGGTGAACTTCAGGTCTCGATTGGCGAGTTACAGGATCAAGGCAGGCTGGTCACAGACAACAACTTATTAGGCAAAGAGAGGCTAAGTCTGGGCGCGCAGGATTTCACTGTCTCCGTGCCAAATGAGGATCACCGCTCGTATAGCAATTTTCAAACTTATAACACCGCGGCGTTAAGCAATCTCGCCCCGGTCGATAGCAGCACCCTGGTCACCGATTTCGAAGAGGTGAAGAATCAACAGTACATTGATGCGCGTGTTGCCTCAGTGAGTAATGGCACCATTAACGTACAATTAGGCACTGAGGGAGCCAGTACGGTAGCAAATGGTTGGGAGATGGCGGCAAAACAGAGCCGCTTATTTACCGCCAGTAATAAAGGCAACATGAACTGGGATTCGGATAACCGCATTACTTTCACCGCCACGCAAATTCCTGCCGTGTCTCGCTGGGGCCTGAATGTGGACAATCTGGTGACGTATAACGGCGCATTCAGTGTGACCAGCTTGTATGGCGATACTACCGACTTCAACGTGACGTCGTTGAGTGACCTGCAAAGTTACAACGACTGGCTAATCGATCAACTGCAAAATGGCCAAATCAGTTCCGCTGACTACAACAACGAATTTAATAAAGCGGTCACGCTTAGCAGCGGACAGGTGGTGTGGGGAGTGAATACGCCGGATGAAGATGAAGCCTTCCTGCCAATAGGTGAACGCGTGATGCTCAGCGCGGATGGTGCCAATGCGCATGCCACCATCGAGGCCGGAAAAACCCTTGAGGTGGCTAATGCCAACGGCGGAGCAATGCGTGCGGACAATGGCGCTACCGCAACCATTAACGGCAAGCTCGCCAGTACCGGCAGCGGAATCACCGATAATGATGCGCTGGTATTAACCAATGGCAGCAGCGGCATCAATAACGGTGTGATTAATAGCGGTTTCTTTAATAACGCCGATGGGAGTGGCATTGACAACAGCACGCTCGGCATAAACGGATTAGCCGTCAACGCTAGCGACAGTCACTTTATCAACAACGGCATTATCAACAGTGCGGGATCAGCTGTTGTACTGGATAACAGCGAAGGGGTGAATAACGGCACCATCAATCTGGTTGGCGACAACGGCAGTGCAACAGCAGTTACCCTGAGCGGCGCTGCGAGCACCTTTACTAACAACGGCACAATCTATCTTGGCCGTACGCCGCAAAATCATCCGGGTGATGCGACTTCCGACATTCTGCTGGATAGCGCCAACGGTATCCTTCAATTCGATAACTCCAGTGCAATCAACAACGGCCACATCGTCATGGGTTCTGGTGTGCAAGGCGGCGCGGCGATGAGCGTCAACAGTGCCGATGATGCTGTCACCCGTAACAATGGCATGATTGATGTCAACGGTCGCGGCACTGGGCTAGCAGTGGTGGATTCCGGCAGCGGCGGCCAGGTAGGCAACGCCGGGGTGATCAACCTGAATGGCGATAACGGTACTGGCCTGCTGGTGACGGCGAATGAGGGTGGTCTTGCTCACGCATGGTCCAGTGGCCCAATCAATGTTGCTGGCAATGCAAATATCACAACAGGGACACGTAACACTGCAGTATGGGTGAAAGGTATCGATAGCGGCCTTGCTTCGGCGGATATCACCGGACCGATCACCTTAAACGGTGCTGGCGCGATTGGGATACGCGCGGAAGGCAATGCCACGGTGAATGTGTCGCAGGCGGCAGTTCCTTCGGGTAACAGTGGTGCCGATCAAATCACCTTTCTCGCTATGGGCCCGAACGCGAATATATTGCTGCCCGAGAATGGTCATTACGGCGTGACGGGTGATAACGCATCCATATTTCGTGTGCAGGATGGCGCGAGCTTTGATGGAAGTGGCATGACGTTAACCTCAAACGGCAATCTTTCCACCGCCGTACTTGGCAGTGGCGATAACACCACGGTCAGCACCGGCAATGCCATTATTAATCTCGGCGAAAATGGCATCGGCCTGCGTATTGAGGGCGCGGCTCAGGGCACGATTGACGCTGCAACTACCATTAATATGAATGGCATACACAGCATCGCGGCACAGGTTCAAGGCAATCGTACCGACCTCAACGGCAATATTACCAACTCCACGACGCTCCCTTTCACCAATACGCTGCTAACCAACAACGCAGATATCCATGGCTCGCAGGATCAACAGATCGGATTTATCGCCAGTAGCCAAGGGCAGCTAATCAATAACGGAGATATTGCGCTGCAGGGCAGCAACTCCACCGGGATTATGTCGCTAGGTGGGAATGCCACCAACAACGGTACGGTGTCAATTACCAATGGCAGCAGCGGGCTCTACGCCGAGGGTTACACCTACTCGGTTGGCGCTCGGGCCACCAACAACGGCACGATCAATGTCTCCGCAGGGAATGCCAGCGCGGCACAGCCTTCCGTGGGTGGCGTGGCTTTTGGGGATGCAGCTTATTTCTACCAAAATGGCACCATTAATTTGTACGGTGAAAATGCCGTAGGCGCTCAGGCGGACAATGGCGGTACGGTGGTGATTGGTGAAGGCAGTCAAATTGCCTTCCATGCTGCTAATCAAATCGGTTATCAGGCGCTTGAAGGTTTAAGCAATATTAGAAACAGCAGCAATCTGACCACGGATGCTGAGAATATCTCGTTATTCAGCGCTGGCAGCTACGGCAATATCAATAACCAGGGCACCATCACCGTCAATGGCAATAACAGTCGCGCGGTTGCACTGACGGACGGCGGCCTGCTGATCAACAGTGGTTCGATTTCAGCCTACAAGGGTGTGGCGTTGGATGCCTCGTCAGGATCGTCAACATATCGGCAAAACAGTGGACAGATCTATTCCGAAGGGACGGCTGCCATCCGCGTCGGCAATGGCGGTTCACTCAACATTATTGGTGATGGGCAAGGCGATCAGTACAACAGTTACAGCAGCAATATCTGGTCCAGCGGTGACGCAGACACGGTGTTGATTGATAACGGTGCCGCAGGATTTAGCGCCGATCATGTGGAATTGAGTGGTGCCCGCAATCTTATTAATAACCGTGCAGAAACCAGCAATATTGCCCTGAATTATGTGCGACTGGACGTCAATGGCGGTAATGGCATTCGCTCGGCAACCTCGTTCGGCTATGACGACCATGTCTATCTCAATGTCAGCAGTAACAGCCAGACCAACGCGCCCGGCATCGGTTATCTGTTCGCCAATGAAGATGGTTCTGTTACCCACAACGATTTGACCCTCGGTTCCAATTACACCATTTTCCTTTCGGGTGCCAATACCACCGGCGTCCGCGCGAATACGACCGGCAAAGTGATCAACGAAGGCTTTATCGGTGTGTATGACTTTAGTGGCGGTTCGGCGATTGTCACTGACACCGCCAGTGAAGTGATTAACCGAGGCAGCATCGTCTCAAACAGTAAAGTCTCTCCGGTGATTGATCTGCGCGGTGGGCAGACATTGTTTATCAACCAGGGACAAATCAGCGCGACTTTCCCGGATATGGAGGTGGTGGCGGGCGGCGCGACCAACGACCGGATTGCGCTGATGTCGGGCAGCGTGGTGGGGGATGTGAATACGGGTGCCGGTAACGACATCGTGCAAGTGTCCGGCGGCACGCTGAATGGCAGCGTGACCATGGGCAACGGCACTAACCAGGCGATGGTGGAAAAAGTAGATCTGGCCAATACCCGGCACATCACCACGCAGAATGGCGCAGGCAGCACGCTCTATTTTAATGACATTAATGCGCGCGGCGGGTCATTTAGCGCCGATGACCTGAGCAAAGGCACCAACCTTGGCGGTGGCTGGAGCACCATCAACTTCGATAACACCCAATGGACGTTGACCGATAACCTGAAACTGGCGCACAGCACTATTAATATCGGCGGAGGCTCAACGTTGTATGCGGGCGACGGCGTCAATCCACTGCTGAGTGGCGCCACCGACGGTTCGCTGGTGGTGAATAATGCCGGTACTCTGGATCTGACTAATGGCAATGGTGTTCCCGGCAACACGCTGACGATCGATGGGGATCTCAATTCAGCTGGCGGACGCGTGAAGCTCAATACGCAAATTGATACTGGCGTCAGTGACAGTGTGCGTGTGAATGGCAATACCAGCGGCACCACTCTGCTGGATGTTTACCCGACGGGGAACCGTCTGGCGGTGATGACGCCAGAACAGGGCATTGCACTGGCGCAGGTAACCGGCAATGCCAGTGCTAACAGCTTCGCGCTGGCAAATGGCTATGTCGCAGCGGGACCCTATCAATATGGTCTTTACAACAGTTCAAACGGATCCGGGCAAGATTATCGTCTCGCGAGTAACTTTGTCAGCGATGCGTCAGGCAATGCAGTACGTCCGCAACTTACGCCTCAGATGCCGTCTTATATTTCTGCACCTGTTGGGCTGGCCTACTACAACATGGCGGTGATGGACGATCTGCATAAGCGATTGGGAGAATTGCGCCAGGATCCTGACAGCAGTGCGGGTAACGGCGGCGAGATGTTTATCCGTTATCTTGGGTCCAATCTCACTTACAAGACGGATCGTAGCCTCAGCCAAAATGGCTACGATTTCGATCTTGATTACAGCGCGGTACAACTGGGCGGCAATCTGATTCATCTGCAAGGCGCCAGCGACAGTTTGCGCGCCGGCGTGGCCTATACGCGAGGGAATACCCGTATTCGTCCCGACGCGGCGGACGGTTACAGTTCAACCAGCTTTGATAGCGATACCTTGTCGCTTTACGGCACCTGGCTGCGTGACAGTGGATTCTATGTTGATGGGGCGCTGTCATTCGACTGGCACCGTGGCGATACCGATATTGCACGGCAAAAAGAGGTGGGCAAACTCAAAGGGAATGGCTGGGGCGCGTCACTGGAAACCGGCTATCCGTGGCAGTTGGGTAATGGCGTTCGCCTCGAACCGCAGGCGCAATTAATGTACTTGCAGCTCAACATGGATGATCTGGTGGATCGGGATAACACCCGCGTCAGTTGGGGCAATTACGATCAGACCATTGGCCGCGTGGGCGCGCGATTGGATCGCACCTGGCAAGATACATCCGGCCAGCAATACACGCCTTATCTGCGCACCAGCTATACGCGTGGTTGGGGAGGGGCGGCAACCACACGCGCTGGCATGAGTGGCAGCGCGGATAGTGTCAGTTTCGACAGTGGGAAGTTCGGTCAGATGTGGGACGTAGGCATCGGTGGTACGGCCGCGCTAAAAGGGAATCTGTCTTTGTATGCCGAAGCAGACTATCGTCAGGAAATTGACGGTAACGGTACGAAAGGCTGGCGCTATAACGGCGGTGTTCGCTGGCAATTCTGATCGCGTTTACCTCCACGGGAATTCTTACCAACTGGGAAAACCGCTTCATTGATGCCTGCGATGGGGAATTGCGGGGTTTCATTAATAATGTTTTGTTTGACAATATGACTGACCCATCTTTCTGGGATGGTTGTGCTGCCGCTTTTGCCGCAGATGCTCGTGTTGCCGCGCAAAACAACGGTGAAATCGTGCCGATTTTCATGCCGCCACGGCCCGCGTTTTATCTATGATTGATACACGGGCGCACCAGGTGCGCCCGTGACCTATATCCTTTACCGGACCAGGGAGCCTGATTTATCGTTGGAGATTCACCACTAAGTGCTGTATAAATATTCAGTCTATTTAAAGCGAGATGGCATGTTTTGCCTCTTAAAAGGTTACTCTTTCAGACTTAGACTGAATGTTGCCCAAGTTTAAATGTCGAAATTTCAGGAAAGGTTGAGTTTTAACTTCAAGCAGGCATCATGTTGGAACGGTTGATGCCAGTTGACGATTTAAACTTCGCGAAGTCAGGAGTTCATATGCCAAAATTTTTGGAGCGTTTTTTCAGCATTCCCGGGCGATTGATGCAATCTATCAACCAGCAGGATATTGAGCAGTCCAATGACAGCAAAATCATCACTGATGCGAACGGTAATGCCTGGTTAAATATGAGTAATCCGCAGGTCCGCGATTCCATGCAGGCTCGCATGAAGGAATTGGCCGCGAAACGTTAAGGATTAACGATGGGTCCGTTGGTGATTATGGTGGTATTGGTCTGTGGCTTTTGGTTTACAGAAAATCATTATCAATCACGCATACGCCATGCCAGAACTAATGGCTGGACATCGTACTTTTATGTTGCCATGCATGGCTGCAAGTTTGTCATTCAGGGATTTTGCCTGATTCTGTTCATCTACCTGTTTTTGCTAATTGTTAGTCTCATTATTTCAATCCCCCATCTGTTTGTGTCCACCTACGGCATCAAAGACTTCTATTCGTGGTTAACGAACAAAACGGCTCTCTCATATCCACTGTTTTTCATTCTCTCTTTGTGTGCAGGGTGTTTTATCGCCTGGAGGGCAGGTGATGCCGCACAAAAATCATTGCGTGACGAACGCGTCCGACAGGCCGCCTATCGTGAAATGGCTGCCATGGATGCGATTGAATCCCTGCTGGTTCAGGCTATTGATGAAGACATGTTGATTTTCGTTACGCTTAAATCACGCAAGGTCTACATTGGTTATGTCGCCGCACCCCGTATTGAGCACAGTCTCACCCAGCACCTGTCTATCATCCCTTGCATCAGTGGCTACCGGGATAAGGACACGTTGTATTATCACGAACAACATCGTTATTACGAACTCTATCTGAAGAAGGGTATTACGGCGGACTCAAAGGGATTGAACCTGCAACATTTTCGGCATGTGACACCAATGAATGAAGTAGAGGCCATTTCGTTGTTTGATACCAGTACCTACCAATGCTTCGATGAATTCATCAATAACAAGTCTGAACACCGCGTTAACGAGTGACGCTGTCACCCTACGCTGACACTCCCCGACTCATAACCTGCTAGTGTTGCCTCTCCCTCACGCCGCTTTCCGTGTAATATCGCCGGCTTTGATGTTTGCAGGGATTTTGAAAAATGACGGATTTAACCTTGAGCCGTCGCCAGCCATCCGTTTGGTGGGGCGCGATGATTATCTGCGGCACGGTGGTGGGCGCGGGTATGTTCACATTGCCAATTGTGATGGCCGGTGCGTGGTTTGGCTGGGCGCTACTGCTGCTAGTGGTGACGTGGGGGGCGATGTTGCTTTCAGGTTTGCTGTTTATGCGCACCAGCCTGCATTATCCGCAAGGCTCGGGTTATGACACCTTAACAAAAGACCTGCTGGGTCGCAGTTGGGCAACGCTCAACGGTCTGAGCATTCTGTTTGTGCTGGGCATCCTGACTTATGCCTACATCTCCGCCAGCGGTCCGGTGTATCAGCACTCGCTCAATCTGGCGGGGCTGCCGCTCTCAACCGCAGGCGCGAAAATCGCGCTTACGCTTTGGGTTGCCGCCGTGGTGTGGCTGGGTACTACAGGTGTGAGCCGCTTGATGACTTTCTGCGTACTGGCGAAAATCCTGCTGCTGATATTGTTATTTGGTGGCTTGCTGACGCAGGTCAGTTTGCCTTCGTTATTCAGCGCCGCGCCAGCGGGAGACAGCTATTGGCCTTATGCTCTCGGTGTATTGCCGTTTTGTCTGGCGTCTTTTGGTTATCACGGCAACATCACCGGACTGGTGAGTTATTACGACGGCAACAAACGGCATGTCACTCAGGCACTGGTGCTCGGTACCCTAATGTCGCTGGCTCTCTATCTGTTCTGGATTACCAGCACCATGGGCAATTTGCCGCGCGAGGCATTTCCCACAATCGTGCAGCAGGGTGGAGATATCGCCGCGCTGATGGCGGCCCTGAGCGATCATCTGCACGTCAGCGCCCTGGCCTTGATGATGTCCATCTTTTCGCATTTCGCGGTGATTGCCTCCTTTCTCGGCGTCACAGCTGGTCTGTTTGACTTCATCGCCGATCGTTTAGGCTGGGGCAATTCTCCTGCTGCACGCCTGAAAACCGCCAGTCTGACTTTTCTGCCACCGTTGTTGGCGTCATTACTCTGGCCGCATGGTTTTGTCGCCGCAATTGGCTTCGCGGGTTTATTTGCAACGCTTTGGGCCGTGTTTATCCCGGCAATGCTGGCATGGAAGGCACAACAGCGTTTTGCCGGGATGCCGCGTTCCATGCTCTCGATTGTGCTGGTGATGACTTTCGGTGTGCTGAATATCGTCGCCTGGTTATTGAGCCGGTTGGGCTGGCTGCCGACCTTCGGCAGCGCTTGATTTAAGCATCGTGAAATAAACAGAGTGGTGCGCCGCACAATGGGTCGGCCACCACGCTGGCTTCGACCTGAAAAACCTCACGTAGAACCGGCGGCGTCAATACTTCTGTCGGCGTGCCCTGTGTCACCAACTGCCCCTGCTTCAATAACACCAGGTGATCGCAATAGCGGCCGGCCTGGTTAAGGTCATGCAGCACGGTAATCACGGTTTTACCCTGTGCTTTAAGTTCACCCATCAATTTCATCAGATCTACCTGATGGTTGATGTCTAACCAGGTTGTGGGTTCATCGAGTAAAACCAGTGGCGTATCCTGCGCCAGCAACATCGCGAGAAATACCCGCTGGCGTTGGCCTCCCGATAACGCGGTGACACGTTGATGCGCCAGGTCATCGATGTCCATCCGCTCCATCGCATGTTGAACCTGCATTTTGTCGCTGGCTGACAGGCGGCCCCAGAAGGGCAGCCACGGACTGCGTCCATATCCTACTAACTCTTCAACGCGGATGCCTTCAGGTGTCAAATGCTGCTGCGGCAACAGCGCCAGACGTCTTGCCAGTTGGCGAGAGGTCAGAGACGGCAATGATTGCTGTTCAATGCGTATCTCACCTTGTTGCGGGGTAAGTAAGCGGGCAAAACTTTTGAGCAACGTCGATTTGCCACAGCCGTTGGGTCCCAGCAACGCGCTAATCTGTCCTGTTGGTAGTGTCAGATTTAAATGGTGGAGGATGCGTTTGTTGCCATAACCGACACAGAGATCATGAGTTGAAAGTTGCATTTAGCGCATCCTAATCAGTAACCAGAAAAAGCAGGGAGCACCCAGTAGTGCCGTCATTACGCCTGCAGGCAGTTCCATCGGGGGTGCAATAGTACGTGCGAATAAATCGGCTAATACCAGCAGTAGTGCACCGCCAACAGCCGCTAGCGGCAGTAAGTGGCGATGACGTCCGCCCACCCAATGGCGCATCACATGGGGTACCACAAGGCTGATAAAGCCGATGGGTCCACAGATCGCCACGCTGATCGCCGCCAGCGCCACGGCGATGATTAAAGCCCAACGCTGAACGGACGCCAGGCCAACGCCGAGGGTGGCGGCGCGTTCATCGCCGAGGGCCAGCAGGTCGAGATCGCGCGTAAAACGCAGGCTGAAGAGCAACAACAGGGGGATAGGCAGTGCCAGCGAGACCATTGACCAGTCGCGCCCCCATAAGCTACCGGTCAGCCACAGGAGCGCCATATTCACATCCTGCGGTCGCGACAACATCAGGTAATCTGTCAGGCTCGCCCAACAAGCAGCCAGTGCAATCCCCACCACCGCCAGACGTAATGGCGTCGAGAAATCGACCAGGATGCGTAATGTAAGCAGCGCCAGACAGCCGCCGCCAAAGGCGAACAGCGGTAGCCAGAAACCAGGTAACGCAGGAAAGAGCAGCAATGCCGACAGCGTAGCCAGGCTGGCGGCATGGTTGACGCCAAGAATGTCCGGTGAAGCCAGTGGATTGCGAATGATGCCCTGTACCAGAACACCGGAAACGGCCAGCGCCGCTCCTATCAATATTGCCAGTAACAAACGAGGTAAACGATATTCGAACACGGCATAATGCGCATCGCCTGTGGAATGCCATGATTGCCAAAACAGTGTCCAACTCATGTTTTGTACGCCGAGTTTCAAACTGAACAGCGAGGCGATCATCATGCCCGCCAACAGGAGGAAAAATACCAGGCGCGTACTCATGAATGACGTCTCCGCGCCAGCCAGACAAAACCGGGGGCGCCAACCAATCCCAATACCACACCGGCCGGTATTTCACCGGGCCATGCCAGCCAACGGGCAGCGATATCCGCCATTAACAAAATCAGCGCACCAAGCAGCATCGACATCGGCAACATGATGCGTAAATTATGCCCAATCCACGCCCGCGCCAGATGAGGAACTAACAATCCGATAAACCCCAACGGCCCAGCCACACTGACGCAGGCACCCACCAGTATCAACAGTGCCACACTGAGAAAAAGCCGCAGGCGAGGCAAATTCACCCCCAGCGCATGCGCAGCCTCATCACCGATACCGAGCAGATTAAGCGCACGAGCCTGTAGTAAAATTAGTGGTGTCAGGAAACCAACAAACGGCAGCAGCAGCCAGACTTGTTGCCATCGTGCATGGGAAATACCGCCAGCCAGCCAGTAAAGAATGCCAAAGGCGTGATCTTCTGACAGCAGCAGCGTCACACGCGTTAACGCCATGCAAAAAGCGGAAAGGGCAATACCAGCAAGGATCAGCCGCTGGCGGTCGGTCTGCTGGTTGCTGCCTCGTCCCGCTGCACTGACGCATAGCCAGCTCAATCCGCCACCCGCAGCCGCGATGATCGAAAGCGGATAACCCTGCAGCGCAATCGGACTGAATGCAGACGTCAGCGCAATCGCCAGGGCCGCACCGCTGTTGATGCCGAGCATAGCTGGAGAGGCCAGCGGATTGTGGGTCAGCACCTGCAACAGCGCACCGGCCAACGCCAGACTGGCTCCCAGCATGATGGCCACCAGCGCACGCGGCAGGCGAAGGTTAAACACCAGCGCTTCCGCCATGCTGTGCGCATCTCCCGGCAGCAGCGCGTGTAAAGCCGCCTGAGCGGATATCGGCAGTGCAGCAAAACTCATCAGGCTGAACCAAAAAGCGCTGCCCAATGCCAGTAGGCTGATAAGCCAACGGTGATATTGCATCATGGCGTAGCAAATAACGTGACAGCGTCACTGGCGATTTTTTCTGCCGCAAACAATACTCGTGCGCGCGCCCAGCTATTGCTATCCACCGCGCGAACATGCTGCTGTTTATCAGCCTTCATCAAGCTCCACAGCGGATCTTGTTGCCATTTTTTCACGATACTTTCATCGCGGTAGTGCGCCACCAGTAACCAATCAGGATTGATTGCCAGCAGCTGCTCCAGGCTGAGCACGGTCATCGGCGTATGATTGACAGGTTGTGGCACCTGAAGACCTAATGCCATTAACACGCCGCCGGTATAACTGGCTGAGGAGTGCAAAGTGAACTGGTTTTCACGTGAAGTGCCAAACAGCACCGAGGTATTTGGCGGCAATTTTGCGGCGGCGTCATGCATGCGTTGCTTATGCAATGCCAGACGCTGCTGCATCTCAGGATGTTTACCGACTACATCGCCAATGATCGCGGCAGATTTCAGGTTTTCCGCGTAGGTTTCATTACGCGACTGCAGTAATAAAACCGGAGCGATGCGCTGCAACGCGTCATAGATGGTGGCGTGGCGGCTGCTGTCGGCAATAATCAGATCAGGATGCAGGGCGCTAATGGCTTCAAGGCTTGGCTGCGCGCGCAGGCCTACGGATTGCCAGGGTTGCAGCTGCTGGCGGACCTCTGGCAGCAGACGCTGCGAATCGTTGTCATCAGCGATGCCCACCGGGCTCACCGCCACGGCCGCGAGGGCATCGGCAAAGGATAGCTCCAGTACCACAATGCGCTGCGGAACCGTTTTAATCGTAAAAGTACCGTGCTGATCCTGCACCGTGACGGCGTGTGCGTTAGAAGCCGATGCGATGAAACATCCCATCATCAGCCAGCGTAATAACTGTTGCATAGTGATATCTCCACAAAGCAAAAAACCGGGCTAGCCCAAGGGCTGCCCGGTTGTAAATGGCTTATCAGAACTTCAGCGAACCCTGTAAATAGAAGGTGCGCGGTTGTCCGGCATACAGGCCTTTGTTGTTGTCGTCATACGAGCGAGTGAAATAGTCCTGATCGAAGATATTTTTCACGCCAACGGCCAGATTGAGGTTGGCCATTTGCGGGCCGAAGTCATAATTGGCACGCGCGCCCCACAGCATAAAGCCGGGAATGCGGCCGGTGCTGCCATCAGCACTCTCCTGCACGGTATTGGCGTTATCAGCAAACTGGCTCGACTGGAAATCACTGTTGAGGTTGAAGGTCCAATTGCCCGGTTTGTAATCGGCGCCAAGCGTGCCTTTCTGACGCGGTGAGAACGGTACCTGATTGCCGTAGGTATCGCCTTTTTCACGGATTTCGGCATTGACATAGGTGTAGCTGGCATAAACTGAGACGTTTTCCAGCGCAGGTGTAAAGGCGGAAAGGTCATAACGCACCTGCGTTTCCAGTCCGGTATGACGGGTTTTTCCACGCGCGGTCACTGAATCGTCAGTCTGATTTGAGTCGTACTGATTGTTAAAGTTAATCAGGAATAAACCCATTTCGGCCGTCAGTGCGCCGTCATCAAAGCGTGTACCGATTTCCCATGTGCGTGCTTTCTCAGGTTCAACGCTGCCACTCTCAACAGCTTTACCAATCTGACTGTATTGCACTGTACCGAAGGAGCCTTCGGTGTTGGCGTAGAGGTTCCAGCTGTCGGTCAGGTGATAAAGCACATTCAATGCAGGCAGTGGTGCGTTATAACTGACGTCCTGCTGAGTGCCGCGAATGGCATTGCGTTGATAGGAGCTGATGTGCTCGAAACGCATCCCTGGCGTGATGGTCCAGTTGCCAATATCAATTCGGTCATCAAGATACCAGGCGTGCGCTTCGGTTCCGGAACGCGTGTCGCGATCGTAAGGACTGGCAGTAGAGGGCAATTCACCACTAACAGTTGGCGTGTAATAGCGCATCTCATGCCCAGATTCGCTAACGTAGCGATAACCGACGCCGACTTCATGGGCCGAAGGGCCCAGGTTAAAGCTCTGGCTGTAACGTGGCTCAATCCCGCGCACCCAATATTCACGCGGCGATAGCGTGGTACGCGCTCCCTGCTCAAGATAGCCACTGCGTAAGGTATGGGTGTAGAAACCGAGGATGTTGAACTTATGCTGTTGATCGGGCTGGAACTGATAGCCCAGGCTGGCTAACTGTCGACGTCCCCAAAAGCGGTCATAAGGGCGCGTGGATTGCCAGCGATCGGCATCGTAATCGGCGCGCGAGAGGCCGCCCGGCATATCTGCTTCACCATCGTAATATTGCAACAGGCTGGTAAATGTATGGACTTCATTGGGTGCATAACGGCTTTTCAGCATCACATCATCAATGCGTGTAGCGCTGTGTTCACGCCAGTCACTGCCACGGGTACCCGAATAAAGCAGCGCGCTGCCAAAACCGCTATCCGCCGTTCCGCCGACCAGAAGATTATGGGTTTCCTTCGGGTTATTTTGTGAGGATGTGGGACTGAGCTGGCCTTCAACGCCGGCTTCAATACCAAAATGCTCGGGGATGGCACGCGTCACAAAGTTGACCACGCCGCCGACACTTTGTGGCCCGTAACGTACCGCACCGCCGCCGCGCACCACGTCAATGGCATCCATATTGCCCAGTGAAACCGGGGCCAGAGAGAGTTGCGGCTGCCCGTAAGGTGCGAAGGGTACCGGAATGCCATCCATCAGCACGGTTGAACGGCTGGCGAGACGAGGGTTCAGGCCGCGGATACCAAAGTTCATCGCCAAATCGTGGCTGCCAGTACCGTTATTCTCCGGCGCATTAACGCCAGGAATACGGTTCAGCACTTCACGCATGCTGGTTGCACCGTTCTTGACGAAATCCTCGCGACGGATCACATCGCGAGCACCGGCGTGTTCGAATACGTCGGATTCACGCGCATCACCCAACCAGTCACCGACTACAGTCAGACTGGGTTCGCTCACGGCACGACTGAGCGGTTTGACGGTCCATACATTCGCACCGAGACCGTTAGCCTGAAGTTCGCTACCTTGTAACAGATTGGTGAAAGCTTCATGAATCGTATAGTCGCCCTGTAAGCCGGGACTTTTTTTACCGCGTGTCAGCTCAGCATCCAGCGACAGAGTAATACCCGCTGAGGCAGCAAACTGATTTAACGCGGCATCAAGAGGACCCGCAGGGATAGCGTAGTGCACGGTGGCTGGCGCTGCCGCCAGTGCGATGCCCGGTGTTAAACAAGCCAAAGGTAACAAACTCAGGCGAATGGCCATCACCAGCGGGCTGGCTTTAGACAATGCGCGCAGTGAAGAGGCACGTGAAACCGTCATAACGTCTCCAAAAATTATCATTGTTTTGGTGTATTCAGAGAGAAGTCGTATGAGCAGCAGAAAAGGGACAATCCCCGGAGACATTTTTTTTAAAAAATTATCGGGCCTTCACCGTGAGCCAATAACGCGTAACGCGTTGTAGAGAAATGGGCAGCGTTTGTTGCAGCGCATTGAGTGCAACATCGCTTTGCAACAGGGGATAGGTTCCACTGACGCGCAGCTGAGCGACCTGAGGATCACAGCGTAAAATGCCCTGGCGATAACGCGCCAGCTGTGCGATGACTTCACTGAGCGGGCGATCGCTGATACTTAGCAGGCCACGTGTCCATTGCAGTTTTTCGTTATCCTTTTGTAAGGCATCGAAGGCGTTCGCGGTGAAACTCAATATCTGACCTTGCTGCACGGTGATGAGCTGGTCCGGTTGCTGCGCTAATCGTACTGCCACCGCATGCTGGTTCACCCTTAACAAGGTGCGATGCTCTTGCCGCTCCACGCTAAATTCGGTACCCAGTGCGGTAAGTTGTCCTTGAGGGGTATAAACGCGCAGCGGGCGCTTCAGTGCATCCTTGCCACTGGTGAGCGCCAGCGTGCCAAACAGCAAATCAATACGGCGCTCGGTATCGTCATAACGCACATTAGCGGCGGAAGCGGTATCCAGCGTGAGCAAGCTGCCATCTTTCAATGGGAACTGGCGAATTTCACCTTTCGCCGTGTGATAGTCCGCGCGGATGCCAGTGGAGAGCTCACTTTGCCAAAGTTGCCAGCTCGCGCCAGCCCCTATAGCGAGCAGTAAGCCCTTTAGAACGTGGCGTCGAGTCAGTTGCGAGTCATGCAACGCTTTGCTAGCTACATTCCCAGGCATGGTCTGCATTTGCAGGCGCAGATTTTCCACCTGCTGCCATGCCCACTGATTTTCATGATTGGCGTCGACCCACTGTTGCCACTTTTGTTCCTGCTGCGGGCTGACACGTTCACCGCTTAACACGGCATACCAGTGTGACGCGTTACGCAGCGCCTGGCGTTGTTCTGTAGTCAAAGAGGCAGTCATTCAGCAACCATGCTCAAGTCGAAATAGTAGGCAGTGCTCGATGGCTTTGGCCATATACTTTTTCACTGAACTGACAGACACCGACAGCTGCTGTGCAATTTCGGCGTAGGTGAGATTATCCAGCTGTGACAGCAAAAACGCCTGGCGTGCTTTGTTGCCCAATCCATCCAGCATCTGATCCACAAGTTGTAGCGTTTCCAGCTGACTCTGTTGTAGTTCAGGTGAGGGCGTTACCGCTTCCGGCAGCTGGCTCAGGATCTCCAGATAGGCTTTTTCCAGTGCATTGCGTCGAAAGCGATCAACCATCACGCGTTTGGCAATGGTACACAGGAAAGATTTGGCATCGCGCACTTCGGTAAGACTGTTGCCGTTCATCACGCGCATGAAGGTATCTTGCGTGACGTCATCCGCATCAAAAGCGGATCGCAGCTTTGCGGTAAGCCATTGCGTCAGCCAGCCGCGGTTATCGGCATAGAATGTCGCAAGCGAAGGCGCAGTAAGGGAAGTGGCAGCGGGCAACATGATGTCAAAGTGTGTCAAATGTAAAGTTGAGCTGATACTAACTGCGAATAGTTATCATTACAATCGATGGGGTGCTTTTTTTGCTTGCGAAACCTATTCCTTGCTCTTGTGAATTTCAATATTTAGCAGGTATGAATGCTCGTGTTTTAAGTCGCCATTAATTCATCCGTCCTGACAAGGTGCTCTTCAAAATCTCACTGAAAGCGGCACACGTTTTTGCTTTGCAGCTGTCATCATCAGGCCCCTGAAGCAGGAAAAACTCTGCCTGCGGAAGCTCAGGTAAATTCGTTGCTTCTACGTTGTTCAATTCTGTGGGAACAGCTGATTGGTTAAGGCAGCCAATACCCAGCCCAGCGACCAGTGCCATTTGCAGCCCGCGCACGCCCGAAGTTATGTGACGAATGAAATAGGGTTGTTGATGCTGTTTCAGGGTCAGACAAGCCAGGCGATGCAATGAACAACCTTCGGGTAATAAGGCTAGCGGCACTGGCTCGTTTGCCACTACGGGTACGTTACCCACCCACATCATAGCCTCACGCATCAATAAAACTTCTCGCGGATGAGAGGTGGCGGGGTGAATCCCTGGAATACGCATCACGATCGCAAGGTCGATTTCACCGTGTTGCCAGGCATTTTCGATATCACTACTTTTCCCCATCAAAGTGCGCAGCCTTAAATGCGGGTAGTGGCGACCAAATCCCGCCAGTAAATTCACCATATCTGCGGGTCGACAATAGTCCGTGATGCCGAGACAAATTTCACCGCTGAGCGAAACGCCTTGCAGATCGCGCCATGCCGCATCGGCAAGCGCCAGCAGCTGCCTTGCATGCGGTAACAGTTTTTCTCCGGCAACCGTGGGAACAACGCCACTTTTACTTCGGATCAGTAAGGTTTGATTGGCACGTTGTTCTAATTTGCGCAGCTGCTCACTCAGTGCTGATTGCGACAGGCAGCGCAGCGGTGCCGCCGCAGTCAGGCTTCCGGATTCAACAGCGGTGACGAAGCTGAGTAGTTGTTCCATGTCGAAGCTGTTCATTTTATCCATCGGTTAATTGGTTGGATGTCATTATATAATCCCGTTTTACCGATGGTAATGCAATGCGCAATAGTGGTGATGAACCCACAATGAGGAGCATTAACATGCCACATATTGTTTTGCAGTTATCCGGCGAACGTGACAGAGATTTGATGAGAAAGGCAGTTAAAACCATTAACGATTTAACCGCAGAAGTGCTTGGTAAAGATCGCGCAGTAATGGCAACCGCTGTAGAGTTTATTCCCGCCGACCAGTGGTTTATCGGCGGAGTTGCACTGGATGAAGCAGGAGGGAGTGCTTTTCATCTGGATATCAGCATCACCGATGAAACCAATACCAAAGCTGAAAAATCTCGTTATGTGCAACAAGTCTTTAAGGCACTCAGCGCTTTAAGACCTAATCTACATCAGGAAAGTTATGTACATCTCATTGATGCACGTGCTGCAGCCTATGGCTATGGTGGCCGGACACAGGAGTGGCGGCATCAGCACTCATGATCCACGGTGGCTCTAGGGCCACCATAAATTTTTAAACGAAATGATAAGGTTCATTATCAAATTGACAACATAAATAGGAATCCATTTCGTTACAACATACAATGAGCTTTTTTATCATAACTGTTTCAGATAGACCCTGAGTTCTCATTCGTTCATCAGGGATAGAAGCGAGCGCAATAAAATAATCTTTAGCCTGTGGCCGTAGGCTAGTTATAGATTACACAGGTATTGATAAACTTCAGCATCACGTTTATCAGGCGTGAATCGATAGCACTGCCGGCATTGGTGAGCAATAACCCGATATTGCTTCAACAACCCGAGTTCGTTCAGGATACGCAGCCAACCCCTCGAGCCATAACACTTCTGCTCATAAATTTTTTCGCGAATGCTTTTCACATCCACACGCAGCAGCGTGGCTTCAAGATTGCTGTAATCCGGATGCAGTTTGTTTTTCCCCACTTTTTTGAATAGAAAATTACGCACGTAAAATGAGGCAACGTTGGACTTAACCTGAATGAAGATATCATCCACTCTTTCAACGAAAATGGTGTAGATCATGATCTTGAGGTAGAGCATAAACACCAGATTCTCGCTTTCGGATTGGTGTTTTACAGAGAGGGTGCCTAATTCAACCACTTTGCGTTGATCCAGGCGTAACCCATCAAGTTCCTCACGAAACAGCCTGGCGCAGGGAATGTTGTTTTCATGGCGGCCTATCACGCTGATGGTGCCCAAAATATCTTGTTCTTTTCTCGCGAGGAATAGGGTGCTGTTGGGATTAAGCAGACCTTCGTTGTAGAGGAAAATAGAGCGACTGTCTTTCACTATTCCAGTTCGGCGGTACTCGCCGTTAGTCATTTCCATTCCTTTGAGAAACTCTATAAAACCCGTGGCAGGAGCAATACAAATCCTGTCATCTATATCATTAAGTATTTTGCAGATTCTATGCGTTCTCTTATTAAGTACACCATCAGATATTGCACTACTGATGACTGATTTCCTTGATAAATTCACGGTATACCTCAACCCATCCACGTTAAAGTATCGCTAATATAATAAACAAAAATGAACAATGGAATTACTTTGAGATGAAAAATTAGATCCACTTATGTGTTTAGCTGATCGAATCCAGCAAAAACGAATATTCACTCGATGATGGCGCGATAGTGTGATGAGACCTCACATTTTCGCAGGTTTACACATAAGTGATATTTATTGATTCTGGCGGTGACGAGCGAAGAACTTGCGGTTGCCCGGCAAAATAATACCGGGCACTGCGAGATTAGTCTTCAATACTGGTTAATAGTGCATTCTGGATGATTTTCTGGGCTTTAAGTGGATTTTGTTCACTCTGTGCCGCTTGTAATGCCGCAATATCCAGCTTATCCAGTGCACGATAAATGTGTTTGAGGAAACGAATCGAGAGATTGGCTGCTTCAACATGATCTTCACGGAACGGGAATTGGTCCAACTGCCATACGCCATCCCAATTATTGATTTTGAGCACATAGAAGAACTCAAAAATTTCCGTCATGTGCACCGTGCCGACAACGAGGTCGTCATCCCAGCCGCGTAAGTTGTCATTCACGTCCATACCAAACAGTCTGCCACGGTCGATAATTAACTGGGCCGAATCCGCTGGTGATTCACCGGCAAATAGCGCATGGCCAAAGTCCAGCAATACCCCGACGTTGTCGAGGCCGATATCTTCGATCCCCAACAACGTTCGTGCAGCGGAATCCCATGTCATTTTTACACGGGGTTCACGTGGCTTATATTCGATAGCGAATTTGACATCAGGATTGGCACTGGCCAGTTCACGCATGCCATCAACCGCCAGTTTCCAAAGGTTCTTATGATCCACCTGGAAGGGATAGTCCCAGCCATCTTGCCCTGGCCAGATTTTCACGTAATTGGCACCCAATTCCCGCACGACTGTGGCCGCTTCATGCATCAGGTCGAAGGCCTGTTTGCGCAGTGCGGGATCGGGGTTAGTAAAGGCACCACGTGAAAAACGGCGCAGATAGATTTCAGGCGTCACGCCAATGGCTTTCAATCCAGCCTGGTCTAAGGCTTCCTTAACCTGGGCAACGGTAACACCTTCAGTAAAAGGATAGGGCACATCGACATACGATAAGTCCTCAACACTGCCAGCAAGTTTGATTTGGTCGAGGGTGCTCAGCGCCGGACCATATCCGTCGACGGCGTAACGATCAATGTAGTTAGCAAAATGCCATAAACCGGCACCAAATTTCGGGTAGGTGTAACCACTCATAAGATATTCTCCTTAGGGATTAGGGTAATCCGATGCGCTACGATGATGGATTGAATATATATTCACTAACGGTTATTTATTCCATTCTGCGCCTTGAACTTCTTGCTTAACCAGCATTGATTGAAGAAATTGAGGGTGGCCTCACACAAAATTTGTATGTCTGAAATGAGATAGGAACCGGTAAAGACATTATCCGTGCACAATTAAAATCAGCAGGTGCTACCTTGCTTAATTCTGCGGCAATCAGTTTCCGCCACTCCAGCATTTAACACGTTAACCAGAGGTCATTCATCATGATGTCTCCATCAATCCAGCTTGGCCCGACTAAAGCACCAATAAAATTTACCCAGGTTGAGCCCGTTTTCCTCTCCGACGAAACCATGCTGGAGCGAAAAAATAAGGTTATACAGGGGATGGTCAACGGCGGTTTTGATGCATTGGTGATTTATGCTGACAAAGAACACGGCGGGAATTTTGAATACTTAACCGGATTTATTCCGCGATTTGAAGAAGGGCTGCTGATTATTGATGCCAGTGGACACTGCACCGTCATTCTGGGAAATGAGAATCTCAAACTGGCAAGATTTTCACGCTTGCCTGTCACGTTGCTTCATTGCCCGTTGTTTTCGCTGCCTAATCAGCCCATGGACCACGAAACACCACTTGAAGACCTTCTGGCATCTGCCGGACTGAGTGATAAAGCCAAAGTTGGCCTGGTGGGATGGAAAATGTTTACCCCAGCTGCAGGCAATGGTTCTGACTATTTCGATGTACCTTATTTTATTGTTGACGCGGTGCAACGCTCGCTACGAAAAGAGGCTGAATTGCTAAATGCGGCGCACTTATTCATTGGTGGAGATAACGGTGCAAGAGTGACCAATAACGCCAATGAAATCTCACATTATGAATATGGAGCCAATCTGGCATCCAACTGTATTCTTGATGCGTTAGACGCGGTGGAATTGGGTGTGAGAGAAGTAGAATTAGGCGCGCTTCTGGCTGCAGAAGGTCAATACAACACTGTGGTATCCATTGCTGCCACGGGCGCTCGCTTCGATCATGCTAACCTTTATCCTGGTTACAAAAAGGTGCAGCAGGGCGATCCTCTGTCGCTGACAACGGGATTCAAAGGCGGCCTGTCGAGCCGAGCTGCTTTCGTTATCTCCAATCCTTTAGAACTGCCTGAAAACCAAAAAGATTGGTTAGACAGAATCGCGATACCCTACTTTTCTGCACAGGTGGCCTGGCTTGAAAATATCCGAGTTGGTATGTCCGGCGGAGCACTTTATGACTTGATCGAAGATGTGCTGCCCAAAGCCCGTTATGGCTGGCATCTTAATCCCGGCCATTTGGTCGCAGATGAAGAATGGATGTCTTCGCCGATTTACCCAAATTCAGACGAACATTTGAAAAGTGGCATGATGCTGCAGATCGATATCATTCCCTCTGTTCCGGGCTATAACGGTGTCAACGCAGAGGAGTGTGTAGCGTTGGCCGATTCCTCACTTCAGGCCGCGATCGCTAAAGCGTATCCGAAGCTTTGGCAGCGGATTACGGCTCGACGTGATTACCTGCGCGATGAAATCGGCATTAATCTTAATGCCGATGTCTTGCCGTTATCCAATGCTGTGGGGTATTTAAGGCCGTTTTTGCTCGCTAAAAAATTGTCTCTCAGCGTTAAGAAATAGCGCGCACTGATCAGCGCGCATTAAGGCTTAATTTGATTACGTCCGCTGCGTTTTGCCAAATACAACGCCTTATCGGCATCCTGCTTCAGCTGATCCGCTTCGCCGGATTTACCGGTTGACGTCAGCGTGCTGTAACCGGCGCTGATGGTCACTACGCCCGCAGAGACCTCTGAGCTTTCGTGCGCAATGCCCGTTTCTGCCACGAATCTGACCGCGCGCTCAGCCACTTTTTTGGCATCAAAGGCTGAGGTGCCTGGAAGGATAATCGCAAACTCTTCACCACCATAGCGTGCCACGATATCGCCTTGATAATGCACGCTATCCTTTAACGCCAGGCCTACATCCTGCAAGCATTCGTCGCCAGCAACGTGCCCATAGGTATCGTTATAGCGTTTGAAGTAATCGATATCGATCATCACCAGCGAAAGCGGCTCGCCATTTTTTTCAGAACGAAGCAGCGCCTGTTCCAGTAGAGCATCAAACTGACGACGGTTGGCCAGGCCAGTCAAGCCATCCACCAGTGCTAAAGATTGCAGCGTGTGGTTGATGTTAGTCAGTTCATCACGAACATGGGTCAGCTCAATTTGATTGCGCACATTGGTGCCCACCTGGCGCAACACAAAAACGCCCATGCCAGTAATGGTTAATAACAGCACGATGTTGAGCAAGACATTGGTCAGGTTGGCCGCAATCCACTCCATACGAATCCGATCGCGGTCATATCCTGCCGTCACGATCAGTGGATAACGCTCCAGTCGTGCGTAACCGAATACACGTTCCACACCGTCCAGAGTCGAACGCCAGGTCGCACTGCCGCTCGATGCCGATTTAAGCTCGGTTTGGAACAGCGGGCTGCCGGAAAGTGTTCGCCCAATATAAGTGTCGGGGAAAGGGCGAATATAAAGGGCCGTGGCATCCGCCAGGATCAATCCCAGCGCATCTTTATCCCCGAGCGTGTAGTAGCTGTAGTACTGACGGAAATAGTCCACTTTGACCGTAGCCAGGGCAACGCCGGCGAAATTCCCTGCCATATCATTAAGACGAACCGAAACCGGGATTACCAGGTCACCGGTTGAACGGCTGCGGATAACATGGCTGATGTGGATATCAAGACTGGGATGCGTCCGATGCCAGACAAAGTAATCGCGATCGGCGTTACTTGCATTGGTCGGCGTGAAGTTGCCAGATGAAGCGACCCAATGCCCCTCGGTATCGTAAACAAACAACCCATGAAGTTGCGGCAGTTTGCTCTGCTGATCCTTTATTTGATGCAGAAACTGCGGCGTTGCCGCAAAGCTGTTACCGTTTTGACGAAGCTGCCTCACAGCATCCGCGAGGGTAATATCGACCTGTAAGAAGGCATCCTCAGCTTGTTTCGCTAATGAGAGCGAAAGATTACGTGCATCTTCCTCTTTCTCTGTCAGGTGCTGCTGCCAGGAGTGCCAAAGAGACCAGGCATTAATCGCCACCACCAGTAAACTGATGGATAGCAAAAATACGGCCATACTTCTTCCGAGAGAGGTCTTTAGCAGGCGAGGGGCGCTATCTGAGAGAACACTTTTACGCATTGATACTCTTTGTGAATGCTGAAAAGGTAGGCTGAATGAGATATTACAGGATTCATGCAATTGTAATAAGCCGAGTAAAGAAAAATTTATGCATTCACACGTTCGTCACGCTTTTTTTGCGGTTATGGCTTCATCGAGCCAATGAGGATGTCTTATGTCAGGCCCAAATAAAATTACTGTAATCGCTCATCCGCGCAAATCGGGTGGTGAAGCCGGCGGAGTGAACCAGGCTTCACGGCTCACGACAACAGCATGATCTGGCTGACTAATGAAATTAGGCGACATGATTTGGACGCCATATTCATTAAATACGTCCTGGATTTGACTGTGGAGTTCTGTGCGTGCAACGGATAACGCGGTGCCTGGGGGTAAACTCACCTGCAATTCATAATTTACGTACCAGTCCTGCAAAGCTAATTGCCTGATCAACGGCGCAGGTAGTGCATTCACGCAATCACTCCTGCTGGCAGCCAGTTGCAGCATCGCGTGAACCTGACGCCAGGAAACATCATAGCCAATGGTAACCGATGTGGTGAGATTCAATGCTTTGCCCTGAGAAGCGCTACTCAGGTTAATGATTTTGCCACTTACCACGACTGCGTTAGGAATGGTGACATCGTAATTTTCCCGTGTCTGAATTTTGGTCGCCAAAATGCCCACATCGGTTACGACGCCTTCATGCTCCAGGATTCGGATGATATCGCCTTTGCGCAATGCACGTGAGTAGGTGAGCACCAGACCGCTCATGGCATGATTCATCACTCCGGCCGATCCCAACGTTAACATCAGGCCGAAGAATACGCTGATCCCTTTGAAGGCTAGCGTGTTGGCACCCGGTAAAAAGGGATAAGCGGCTGACAATGCCAGCAACCAGATGGCCAGTCCAATTAATCGGCGCGTGACCCCCAATGTATCTGGATGAAAACCGGCCACTTTGAGTTTGCCATGCTCGATGCGAGTCAAGGCGAGGTTAATCAGCTTCATGATGCCAGCGGTAATCAGGAAAATAACCGCGACCACAGTCAATCCCGGCAATGCCGCCAATGAGGTCAGCGCGATGCCCTGCAACAGAGCCATCGCGTAGTCACCTAAATCCTGCCCCCACGTACGGGTCCAGGGGAACAGCCGCAACGTCCAACTTAGCCAGACATAAGTCACGATTAACACAGTGAGGAGTGACAATATATTCAGCGTTCGCTGCACTAGCGGGCGTACGATCTGCCGCAGCGGGGGGAGAACCCTCCCTTCAGGTTTTAATTCCTCAACATGGAAACGACGTGACACCAGACGATTGAGGCCCACAAGGCCACCAATTAATAGCAGCAGACTGGCGAGCCCAAGCACGCTTTTTCCACCAGAGATCAGCAGATAGTGCCTTGAATACTGTTGGATTAAGGCATGGCGCAGATTTTCAAAACGTAGCTGTACACGCTGTGCCGCCTGATCGAGTGTCAAATCGTCACCTTCATCAAGATCCTGATCGGCCAGCAACATGAATGGTTTGTTGTTGATGGTGAACAACACGACCTGTTGCTGGTAACGATGCAGCATTTCAATCTCAACGGGGTGTTTTAAATCTTCGTCATTTAAGGCTCGTACATTGCCGACAATACGCTTAATGCGTTCCTCGGGTGTTGTCAGTCCAAAGGTTGCCTGCAGCATGACCACTGGCTGGTTGAGTAAAATCAATGTACGGGCACGTTCCTGGGGCGTTGGAGCCTGGCGCGGTTCAGCCGCCCACGCACCGTTTGTCATAGCGATCAGGCAGATCAACAACAGTATGATGCGTTGCATAACTGAGCACCCCAACTTACCGCGACGGTTTAGCGCGCGAAGACATCACCAGTTTTGGACAACTGAATTACTCGATTAGATTAGCTGACCTGGTGTCTCGGAAAAAAAAGGGCTTGCTGGCTGCCAACAGTTTCATTCCGCTGATCATTCACAGGCGTACGTTCTGTTAGGTTGGAATAGTCCTGGAATTGTTATCAGGTGCCGCGTATGCACTCCATGAACAGCAAGCAGCGGCGAGAAGCGATTTAGCAAGAGGGGTTCTGGACATTTCTGCACTCCGGTTAGGGTAGATACTGATAGACAGGGGTAACCCGACGTGAGTCAACACGGTTATCAGACCTCCCGGGATAGATTGTTTTGAACGAAAATAAACATATAAATCCAGTAGCTGAAGTTCATACGCCATAAGCTAAGGATAGGATTGACTATATAATTATATTTACACCGCTATGGATTTAATGACTGTTACTGCCATATGTTGCCGAGAGTAGAAGAGACTGCCACATCTTTAAAAAGAAAATAATGGGTAGTTTTCACAAGTACTCCAGCAAGAGATGTTTCTGATTATGAAAAGACAATAGCGGGTTAAAACTGGAATGCCAAGTGCCATTTTAAAATTGTGATAAAGGTCTGGTTTCACTTCCCGGGTATTGAATAATGAAATTCATCCTTAAGAATAATCTTATTTGGTTAAATTAAAATAAATCCAATCTTAACCGCATGATATTATTTGCGAATGATATTTTTTTGAAAAAAATTTAGAGGCAATCACCATAAACGCCGAATATTTATTTTGCTTTTATATTATTTATCATCTAGTCATTATTACTGCCTGCACACTATTGTGGGGCCTACATCAATCTGGGTGATTATATGAATAAATTCAATGCAATAGGATTGTCAGCGGTTGTGTTCGTGTCAATGTCATTTTCAGTTATGGCCGCGCAGGAAATTTCTAAAGATGAGGCTAAAAACTATACTGAGGTCGGGACGGTCTCCACTTCGGGTACTTTTACCGATCCCAAAGATGCAAAAGATGAAATTTCTAAGTTAGCAGATGAAAAAGGTGGGAAATATTACGTTATTACCTCAGCGAGAGTGGAAGGCAAAGTGCAAGGCACCGCGACAGTTTACAAATAAATTCAACGCCCTGCGAAAGCAGGGCATTAATTAAATAGCAAGGTAACTATTTACATCGAAATTATTATATTTTCTTGTCAATGCTCTATTGGAATAAAGATTGCAAAGATTAAATCCGAACCAGAAAGGTCATTTTAAGCAATCTCAAATTATATTCTAACTTCTTATTTTTATTCATTTTCAACAGGCAAGTACATTTGCATGCAACATTAAGTCCATATCAACCCGAAGCAACTTATTAACCAGGGATTTGATTATGTCTGGTACTTTTTTTGGTTCAATCATACAAGCGTTACAGACTATACCGGGCCTGGCTATTTTTCTCTCTCTTACAATGGGATATGCCATCGGTCAAATCCGTCTGGGTCCTATTCAGCTTGGCGGCGTTTGCGGAACATTGATTGCCGCTTTATTGATTGGTCAACTCCATATTTCAGTCGATACCGATCTCAAAAATGTTTTTTTTATGCTGTTTATCTTCGCTCTAGGATACAGCGGAGGACCGCAGTTTTTTGCCAATCTCAACGCCCGAAATATTCAACTCGGCATATTTTGTTTAATTGAAGTTATCGCGGTTTTGACCCTGGTGTTGGCGGCAACTTATTTCATGCATCTGGATCCCGGCACGGCCGCGGGTATGATGGCGGGTGCTGCGACTGAATCCGCCGTGGTGGGAACCGCGACGGATGCAATATCACGTCTCAATATCCCGATCAGTGAAATCCAGCGTCTGCAAGGCAACGTTGTAACCGCTTACTCCATCACTTATATCTGCGGATTGATCACCATTGTGATCATGACCAGCCAAATTTTTCCGCTTTTGCTGCGTGTGAATTTACGTGATGAAGCAGAAAAACTTTGGATAAAGATGGGAGGACAGGCGGACGCTAATGGACTTTCTGCATTACCAACCGTTGTGGGCCGCGTTTATCAGGTGCAAACCGGTGCGGGTCATCGCGTGGCCGATATCCAGCAGCGATTGGCTCAACAAAGTAGCATTGTGCGCGTGCAGCGCCATGGCCGAACACTGACACTTTCACCGCATCTCAAGCTTCGCCATGGCGATCACGTCCTTCTGGTGGGATATCGCGGTTCGATCATTGATGCTGCGGCCGCGCTGGGTAACGAAATCCCTGATAGTGACCTGGTTTCCTCTGCGCTTGATACCTATCATGTTGTTTTACTTGAACCGTCAATGGCGAACAGAACGCTTCAAGATTTGAATTTACCCGCTGGAGCACACGTAGCGGCTGTGAAGCGGGGTGAGATAATACTGCCCGCGCTGCCCGAAACCCGCCTGCAGCTGCAGGATGTACTGCACATTTATGATGCCAATCCCAATCGTGGTCGACTGCCTATTCCCGCGCTGAACACTTTAGGCAAACTTCTTCCGGACAAACTCGCCAGTAACCTGGGTATCGCCGGGCTGGTGATTGCACTCGGTACCTGGTTGGGAAGTTTTAAGCTTACTCTCGGCGGAATCCCTTTTTCAGCTGGCACCGGTGGCGGGATCTTGATCGTCGGACTAGTGGTGGGTTGGTATCACGGCCGGCGAGCAGATTTGCATTCAGTCAATACGGATGCGTTAGCGTTACTCAAGGATCTCGGACTGGCGGGGTTCATTGCAGGAGTAGGGTTGTCATCTGGCCCGCAGGCCATTACGCTCATCATGCAATATGGCATGACCTTGCCTTTGCTAGGGGTCGCCATTGCGCTCATTCCTGCCTCTATCTCGTTGTTAGTGGGGCATTGGTGGCTCAAGCTGCCTGCACCGGTTTTATTAGGGGCGATTGCTGGCCAACAATGCAGCACGCCCGCACTCAGCGCCATTCAGAATGCGAGTGGAAATTCCACACCACTCCTTGGATACACCATCACCTATGCCATTTCCAATGTTGTGCTGCCCCTAATGGGGCCGTTAATCGTCGGGCTTGCCAGTTCGCTGCAGCCTGTTTAGCTGTCCGGTTTGTCTATTAAACAACTCAGGAGCGCACATGAGCTGGTTACACGATTTGTTCCAGAAATCGCCTGAAATCGCGTTATTTCTCTCCATCGCCGTAGGTTATTACATCGGTAAAATTAAATTTGGCAAATTCCAGTTAGGCGGCGTAGCGGGTTCGCTGTTGGTCGCGGTGCTGGTCAGTCAGGTCGGGGTCCACATTGATGACGGGGTGAAAGCCGTAATGTTTGCCTTGTTTATCTATGCTGTGGGCTATGAAAGCGGACCCGATTTTTTCCGTTCGCTGGGTAAGCAATCTATCAAGGAGATCATACTTGCCGCATTCCTGGCGATTTCCGGCTTACTCACGGTAGTGGTTTTAGCACGCATGTTCGAACTGGATAAAGGACTGGCTGCAGGCGTTGCCGCTGGCGCATTAACGCAGTCAGCGATTATCGGAACGGCAGGTGACGCCATCGCCAAACTCGGACTGCCAGCGGCTGAAGCGACACGACTGCAGGGCAACGTGGCCATCGGCTACGCCGTGACTTATGTATTTGGGTCTTTTGGCGCCATTCTGGTTTGTGTCAACCTGCTGCCGAAATTCATGGGCCGGTCAATTAAAGAGGACGCGTTAAAAGCAGAGAACGCCCTGCAGACGGGAGTGCAGGTTTACGGCCCGGGTCAGGAATCCGCTGCGCCTGATTTGGTCGGGCGCATTTTCAAATTGCCTGCCAACACCTCTGAAACCATTCAGGCTCTCGAACAGTCGACAGAGGTTCCCATCACGATCGAGCGTGTTAAGCGCGGTAAACAAATCATGGAGCCCACGCCAGACATGCCTTTGCAGGCTGATGACATTGTACTGGTCGTTGGACGCCGCTCCGCTATGGTCACTGTTGCGGCAAGGCTTGGCAAGGAGTTGCAGGATGAGCAGGGCATGGAACTCACCATGCAAAAACGCGATGTGGTTATCACCAACAAGCTTTTAGATAAACGCACCTTTGGCGATATCCGATCAACTGTGGCACAGGATGTCCGTCATGGCGTTTACGTTTCACAGATCTCACGCCAGGGGAAAGCGTTGCCTCTACTGCCGGACACCATGCTGATGCTGGGCGATGTAGTCACGGTGTTTGGTGCTGAACATGATGTCAAACGTATAGTTGATCAAGCCGGGCACGCGATTGTACCGAGTGCCAAAACCGACTTTGTTTATATGGGTGCAGGTTTGGTAGTGGGCTTATTGGTTGGCATGTTGACGGCAAAAATCGGCTCCATTCCGTTGACGCTTGGAAGTGGCGGCGGGGCGTTGCTGTCGGGCCTGCTGTTTGGGTGGTTTAGATCGCGCAGGCAGTCATTTGGTTATATTCCTTCCGGTGCGGTGCAGATATTAAAAGATCTCGGACTGGCGGCTTTTGTGGTGGTTGTAGGTATTTCTTCTGGGTTGCAGGCAGTGCAAACCGTCGAAAGCCAGGGATTGAAAATCCTCATTATCGGCGTCGTCGTCACCATCTTACCCCTCGTGCTCACCATGCTATTCGGCCGCTACGTGCTGCGCTACGACAATACGGCGATTTTCGCCGGTGCGTTAAGCGGAACACGCAGCGCTAATCCCGCTTTTGGTGAAGTGCTGGATAAAGCTGAAAACACCGTCCCAACCGTTCCCTTCGCCATCACTTATGCTCTGGCCAATGTCTTTCTGACCCTGTTAGGGCCGCTGGTCGTCGCATTGGTTTAATTAAGTCTTGTACGACAAGTCGCCAGTCCCGGAAAAGCCAGGCTGGTAGTTTACTTTTCAGTAATGCAGCAAGGAGTAGTGACATGAATTTCACCGACCCCGAGAAGCTCGCGCTGTTGAGCCCGTTTGAACTGAAAGACGCATTAATGCAACAGGCCGTACAAAGTAATCAGTTGATGTTGAATGCAGGACGCGGCAACCCTAATTTTCTCGCGACGACACCGAGACATGGTTTTTTCCAGTTTGGTTTATTTGCCATGACCGAGGCGGAACGCTCGTTTATGTATATGGAGCACGTCGGCGGCTTCCCGCAGCGTGATGGCATTGAGGCACGGTTTGAGTTGTTTGCGAAGCAGCATGAGAGTGTGCCTGGTGTGCGATTTATCGAAGCTGCTGTGTCGTATGTGCGTGATCAGATGGGGCTGAATGCAGGTGATTTCATCTATGAAATGTGCGAGGCGATTTTGGGTTGTAACTACCCAGTCCCAGACCGCATGCTCAGAATAAGCGAAGTGATCATTGGCAAATATATCCACAATGAGATGGTTGGCACCTATCCATTTGTCGGCAAATTCGATATGTACGCGCTGGAAGGTGGCACGGCGGCCATGACGTATTTATTCGCCAGCCTGAAGGCCAACCATATTATTAGTGAAGGTGACACCATCGCATTAGGGATGCCGATTTTCACGCCGTATATCGAAATTCCTGAGCTCAGTGATTACAACCTGAAGACCATCCATATTGATGCGCCGCAATCGAATAAATGGCAGTTCACCCATGATGAATTAGATAAGTTGCTGGATCCCAAGGTTAAAGCCTTCTTCCTCGTCAATCCCAGCAATCCACCTTCGGTGAAAATCGATGATGAAACACTGCTTTATATTGCTGAAATCGTTAAACAACGCCCCGATTTAATCATTTTGACCGACGACGTTTATGCAACATTTGCGGATAACTTCGTTTCTCTGTTTGCGATTTGCCCCTATAACACCATCCTGGTTTACTCATTTTCTAAATATTTCGGCGCAACTGGCTGGCGAATGGGCGTTGTGGCGACGCATGAAGATAACCTGATTGATGCGATGATCGCCGATTTGCCGGAAGCCAAGAAGAAACAGTTGGACCATCGCTACACGTCGATTACCACCACACCGCGAAGCCTTAAATTTATCGATCGATTAGTGGCGGATAGCCGCACTGTGGCACTCAATCATACCGCCGGACTTTCCACGCCGGTGCAGGCTCAAATGACGTTGTTCTCACTGTTTTGTCTGATGGATGAACCTGGCGCTTATAAATCTGAAATGAAACGCATCGTTCTGCGTCGTAAAGAGGCATTGTACCGTGAGCTAGGGCTGCCAATGCCGAAGGACGCCAATTCCGTGCGTTATTACCATCTGCTGGATTTGGAAGAGCTGGCGACCGAAATGTACGGGCCAGATTTTGTAAAATGGATGATGGGCAGGATGAAACCCAATCAGGCGTTGTTCCAACTGGCAGAAGAAACCGGCGTGATTTTGTTACCGGGTAAGGGATTTGGTACGCCGCATCCATCATGGCGTGTTTCCCTGGCGAATCTCAATGAGTATGACTACGCCAACATCGGTAAGGCGATACGTAAACTCGCGCGTGAGCATTATGAAAAATTCATAGCGGAAACGGGTGCCAGCGAACCGGCACCGGCCGAGAAAGCTGCGAAGGTGATTAGCAAAGAGAAAGCTAAGAGTAAAAAGAAATGATGTGAGTGTGCTGAGTTGTGTTTGAGCTTGAGAGTTAGCTGGCGCCGCCGCGCCTAACAGTTTAAAGATTGGGTTAGGGGCGGCGCATCAGATCAGGGTAAAGCTTTCTGCAACAGGTGTTAGCACAACACAGTATGGGTGCGTAACGACGTAACACGTTTAAAGCTGGCGAAGCAAAAAACGGGAAGCGGCGGAGCCGGGTGAACAAAAAGCAAGTCGCTGTCCGGGCCGGAATCCTCAAAGACCAAAAAAAATAAATTACGTGCACAATTATATAGTTAAGTACAGCCCTCAATAATGCAGTCCCACTGCGGGATTTTGCGGTTGCAGATGTCCCGCGGTGGGATTACTATATCCGCATGAACATTATTGCACTCGCACCATTAAAGGATTTTTGGACGGTTCATCCTGATTCAGAACAACCGTTACGCGCCTGGGTGGATGAAGTTAAAAAGGCCGACTGGCAAACCCCGGCAGATATAAAGGCGCAGTACGGAACGGCGAGCATATTAAAAAACAGCCGCGTTGTATTTAACATAAAAGGCAACGACTACCGTTTAATTGTTTCAGTTGCTTACGCCCACAAAAGGTTATTTGTTAAGTTTATCGGTACGCATAAAGAATACGACAGGATAGACGCCAACACAGTTACACTGGAGCCCTGACATGAATATTAAACCGATTAAAACAGAGCAGGATTATAAAGAGGCGCTCCGCATCGTGGAGCCTATGTTTGATAATGAACCCGTGCTGGGATCGGCTGAAAGCGATCTCTTTGAAGTAATGTGTCTGCTTATTGAAAACTATGAGTCAAAGCATTACCCAATTGCGCCGCCTGACCCGATTGAGGCTATTAAATTCCGTATGGACCAGATGGGACTGACGGCAAAAGATTTAGCTCCGGCAATTGGTCGGCAGAATCGCGTATATGAAGTGCTTAACCGTAAACGCGAGCTCACGTTGCCAATGATTCGTAATTTGCACAAACAGTTCCATATTCCGCTTGAAAGCCTTGTTGGCTGATTGTGTGGGGAATAATATAGAACCGGCTATTACAGCCGGTTTTTTTATGCCTGCAATCTGGCGAGCGCAGCGCACAAATATCACGACGGCGCGGCGCTTCCGGCAGGCATCGACCTGACCGCAAACAGCGCACAATTTTACCGGCTTTTCTTTACCCGTCACGCTACGCGAAAGTTTGCGGGCCGATGTACACAAACACCTCAGAATTCACGTAGCGACGCCATCACCAACGCGGCAAAACCGGGAGGGAAGGTGCTTAGCGAAATTTATTTGTAGCTGTAGCTGTTTGTAATTGAAATCAATAACGGACATTAGCCATGTCTAACGGCATCAGACAGTGTAATTGTGCATTACCACGCTTAATCCTCTTTAGCCTCGATGAATTTAACATAATCATGATTATGCGCACTTTGTTTGTTACTCCAATGTTACTCCAAAGCGCTAATGTCGTACGGAACAATTCACAGATGTCGTCCCTGAACTAACCTTAGATCTCCTCAGGCTCAGCTCAGGATGCAGACTTTATGTTGGTGACCATGACAGATAAAGATCTATACCGGCTCGGCATCATTCAGCGCGTTCACGACCACACTCTGCTGCAGCGTGAAGCTGCGCGCCTTCTCGAACTCACCGTCCGTCAGGTTCAGCGCGTTCTGCGACGTTATCGTGAACACGGCGCGGCGTCGGTTGTATCAGAACGTCGCGGCCGTCCCGGCAACAACCGCATTCCCGAAGATTTACGCTGCGCAACTCTGCATCTTATCCGGCAACACTACGCGGATTTTGGTCCAACGCTGGCCACCGAGAAGCTTCTCGAACGACACGGCATTCCGGTTTCCGTTGAGACTGTCCGCAACTGGATGATTTCAGACGGGTTCTGGCGGCCTCACTCACGAAGACAGGCACACATCTATCAGCCGAGACACCGGCGCGACTGCCTCGGCGAACTGGTTCAGCTGGACGGATCTCACCATGCCTGGTTTGAGGACCGCGCGCCGAAGTGCTGCCTTCTCGTGTACGTTGACGATGCGACCGGCCGCCTAATGCACCTGCGCTTCTGTGATTCAGAGTCTGCGTTCGATTATATGACGGCAACGCGTGAATACATTGATGTTCATGGAAAACCCGTCGCATTTTACAGTGACAAGCACGCCGTTTTCCGCGTTAACGGAACGGAGGCACGCTGCAGTGGCACCACGCAGTTTGGCCGGGCGCTGCGCGATCTGAGCATTGAGCTGATCTGCGCCAACAGCAGCCAGGCTAAGGGGCGCGTTGAGCGTGCGAACCAGACGCTGCAGGACCGGCTGGTCAAGGAGATGCGGCTGCACAATATCAGCTCCATCAGCGAAGCGAACCGCTGGGTTACCGGCTTTATCGATGACTTTAACCGCCGATTTTCGCGACCGCCAAAGTATCCGAAGGATCTGCATCGTCCTTCAGGCCTGTCACCGGATGAACTGGACGATATCTTTGCCTGGCAGGACCAGCGCAAGTTATCAAAATCGCTGACTTTTCAGTACGATAAAATGCTCTATCTTATCGAGCCTTCAGATGCGAACACCCGCATCGCAGGTAAAAAAATCACCGTGTATGAATATCCTGATGGCAGGATCTGCTTCCGCTATGCTCACCGGGAGCTGAGTTATCAGGTTTTCGACAAGCTGGCCTGTGTGGATCAGGGTGAGATCGTCGATAACAAACGCCTTGGTGCCGTACTGCGCCTGGCGCAGGAAAAACAGGATGAGCAGGAAGCGGCCGGGAAACGTTCACGCAGTAAAAAGATGCCGCGCCGGCTGGCTCAGGAGCGTGCACTTGAAGCGCTGAGGGCAATTAATCCGGTGCTTGTGAACCCGATGAACTTTGTCTCAGACCTCAAACGCTGACGCCCGCACCCTGCCCGCTTCCGCGGACACGGCGCCTAAGGGAGGAAAAATGACTCAGGAAAAAAAGTAATGACCCTGCGGGAGCAGCTGCGGGCCGACCTCATTGAAATGTATCTGGCGGGCGACATCACAGCGGCAGATGCCGCGCAGTCAATGGAGATATCTTCCCGCCAGTGCCGTCGCCTGGTAAGCCGTTATCGCGAATCCGGTCGAACCGGCGTGGTGAATCTGCGCCGGGGTAAACCCAGCAACTATCAGCTGAAAGAAGAGCTTAAGACTCAGGTGGTGAAACTTCTTCGCACCCGCTGCCGTGGCATGAGCCCGACCGGAGCATGGCGCTTACTCAACGCAGGCTTCGGGCTGAGCATCTCAAAGGAAACCGTCAGGAAGCTGATGATTGCCGAGAAGACCTGGGTAGCACATCCGAAAGACAAACGCTGACAAGCCAGACTCTGTCCATGTTAAAGATGACACTTTAACTTTGCCACTAAGACGACATCTTAATAATGGATAGACATTGTTTGTAGTGGCTAAATTCAGATGTCCGCCTCTGGCTATATTGAGATGTCCGCATTATCGTCCTTTTTCCCGGGTTTCCCGGCTGAGGACGCACTTACGGTTTGGAGTGCTTTACGATGAATGAAGTTAACCGCCTCAAGATCCTGCAGGACGTCATTGATGGCCGGCTTACAACCTCGCTTGCATCACTACGACTTGGCATAACGGATCGGCACTGTCGGCACCTGCTTGCACGTTATCGCAAGTCCGGGCCGCTGGCTCTGGCGAACCACCGCCGGGCATTGCGTGGAAAGCCCGGCACGCATCGCATCGATGAGAGTCTGCGCCACCGCATACTGACGCTGCTACGTGAAAATTATGTCGGTGTCGGCCCATACTTACCTCAGAAAAATTACAGGAACGCCACGGGATCGATAAGCGACTTACTTCACCCAATCTTCCAGCACCAAACCCGGTACTCGCGCAAACTCCCTGGTATTATTTGTCACCAGGATAACGCCGGCCGCAATGGCATGACCGGCAATAGCCGTGTCATTCGGGCCTATCGGTGTTCCGGCTGCGCTCAAGGCGGCCTTGATCTCAGCGGTGGCGTCCACCGCCGCCCGATCCCAGGGAACAATCGCATCAAGTCGGGCGCAGAACCCGTCAACCAGTTGACCATGACGCGGCGAGGCTTTCTTTCCAATAGCGCCAAAACGCATTTCTGCGTAGGTTATGGCCGATACGACGATACGATGGTTGCGTAGCACAGCCTGTTCAAGCCGTCTGATCACGTCCTCCGGTTGCTCGCGCATGATGAACGAACAGATACAAGTGTCCAGCATGTAGGTTTTGTTCACAGGTCAAATCTTCCTTCATCACCGACGACATCCCCGCGCTCCGTCATAAAATCCGGGTCCGCTTTCTCAAGCTGCATAAATGAGCCCCAGGTCGGCCGTACTGGACGCAGTATGATACTGTCACCTTCCCGGACGATTTCCAGCTCACTCACGCCTTCAAAATCCATATCGCGTGGCAAACGAATGGCGCGGTTATTGCCATTTTTAAATACAGAAACAGTTCGCATGATTCATCCTCCTGATCGGAATACCGATACGGTGCCGTCACCGGCTTTATTTATTGAGCAGCACCACTCAGCATATGTCTAGTATATGCCTGCATTTATCATATGTATATGCCCTGTTCTCTTCATCAGGAAACATCAGAATGTGTCATTCGCAACATGAAAAGGCATTTATTGTTTCCGTTTTTACTAATGTGGGTAAAGAAACGTGAAGTGATCAACGCATGCGCACGGTTCCGCTAACCTTGGAAGTACACGTTCTTTAACCTGCCGGGGAAACCATCATGTCGAAGACGAATTTACTGCTAAAACCGCCACTGCTACTGATAACCATTGCTTTAATGATGAGCATTAACAACGTTCATGCAGCTGAAGATTCCCTGTTCCAGCCTTTATCGCCGAGAGTCTCAGATCTCACTCAGTATCGCTGGCATAATCGCCCACTGGTGATCTTTGCCCCATCCAAAACAGATCCTGCTTATATCACTCAGATGTCGATGCTGGAGAAGCAGCAAGCAGAACTGGCCGAACGCGATATCATTGTGCTCATTGATACCTCACCAACGGCAAATGGCACTTTGCGTAAGCAACTCAATCCGAAAGGATTTGAAGTGGTGCTGGTCGGGAAAGATGGTGGAATGAAGCTTCGTGAAACAACACCTCTGGATACTGAGGTGTTGCTGTCGACTATTGATAAAATGCCTATGCGTCAAGCCAAGCTTGATTAATTAAACGGGGCTTACTCGACATCCAACAGTGAGCCCGTTTTATAAAAACGTTTCCCAGCGATGTAATGCAAACTGCGCATTTCCTCTGGTGCGTCCTCAAATAACCAGCGCCCTTCCTTAAATACCCGGCTATCCGCCCAGGCACCCTTAATTTCACCGATGAACAGATCGTGGTCGATTTGATTCTGTTCAATAGGAATCAATTCGCAGTACAACCAGGCCGCGCAGCCTGCCACTAAAGGGAGAGAGCTTTCAGGTAACTGGAAGAACGTGACGCCAGCTGTAGCCAACTTATCTGACTGATCCTCGCGTGAATGCGTACCCAGAAAATGAACCATTTGCGCCTGACTGACTGTTGGGACATGTATAACGAATTTATGGCTTTGCTCAATCAACTTACGCGTGAAAGTGGATTTATCCAGCACCACGGTGAGCTTTGCCGGTTTGAACTCCAGTCCACACACCCAGGATGCGGACATTACATTATCAATCCCATCATGACGTGAGGAAACCAGTGTGGTTGGGCCATGGTTGATAAGACGATAGGCTTTTTCCAGCTCAACAGATTCAATATGGTCATTCATAGGTTGATTTCATCGCATGAGTTTTAGAGGCACTTATTGTCGCCTGGTAAAAACAACTTTACCAACCTCCAGCCATCACATGCGCAAAACCTTCTGCACCCCACGAGTGCATTCGTTGCTCTATCGTAAGCGTTTAGTTCTGGCTAATGGCACATTTGGCGCGGATCGGTGCCTTATCCGCTGCAATTAAGCCTGGCGCGTTTCTTGCGTGTAACAAAAGGTTTCCCACCGCTGACGTTGCTTTCCCATTCATCCAAAGAGGTCCGTGCTATGGAATTGAAATGGTTTGAAGATTTTCTCAGTGTTGCCCGCTGTTATAGTTTCACCCGTGCCGCCGATGAGCGTCATATCACGCAATCAGCGCTGAGTCGGCGCATCCGTCAACTGGAAGAGTGGCTGGGCGTGCCGTTATTTGATCGCAAAACCTATCCGGTGACGCTCACGCCAGAGGGGCAAACCTTCCTTGCCACAGCCAGCGAAACGGTATTTTCCATGACGCATCTACGTAATGATCTGCACCAGCGCTATAGCTCGCGCACTGCTGTATTACGTTTTGCGATGCTAAATACCCTTTCGCTGACGTTTTTTCCTGACTGGATCCAGCGATTAAATCTGCAACCTAATCTCAGCTATATTCGCCTGTGTAATCAAAAACCAACCTTCGCTGAGCACATCTCCACTTTACACAGCGGTGAAACCGATTTTCTGCTGACTTACGCACATGATGCGGTATCGCTGATACATCAGCTGGCGGCTTATCCCATGGTGCAACTGGGACGTGAACGTGCCATTGCCGTGTGTCGCCCGGATAGTAGCGGCAAACCACTCTATCCGGTGCGCGCGGATGGCGGTCCGATCCCGTGGTTGAGTTATGGGCAACATACCTTCTTTGCCCACGCGCTGGCGCAAATGCTCAGCAAGCGCCCGCTTCCTCTTGAAGCGGTATATGAAAATGGTATGTCGGTAAATCTAAAAGCCATGGTCCTGGCCGGTGGCGGCGTGGCGTGGTTACCGCTCAGCCTGGTGCATGAAGAACTGGCCAGCGGCAGTTTAGTGCGCGCCGATGACAGCAGTTGGGATATGTCGCTGGCGATTCGGCTCTACCGCCAACCGGTTCTGCAAAATCCCCAGGCTGAACAGCTGTGGTTGCGAGCCTGCGCTAGCGAGACGGCCAATGCGGCCTGACTCAAAACTATGCCGTTTTGGAATGGGGAGTGTGAATTGCTCATTGGCCTTACGCTGATGTTTTACTCCATGCTGGGGTTCAGAGAGACGAAAACCTGACCAACCAAGCTGGGGACTATCATGGAAAACAAAGCGTTAGTCTGGAAGTGGGTAGAAGAATTTCAAGGGGTATTTTGTGATCTGAGCGATCGCGTCTGGGGCATGCCGGAGATCTGCTATACCGAATATCGCTCAGTGGCTGAGCACACCGCGATGCTAAAACAGCAAGGATTCCGCGTCACAGAAAACGTGGCAGACATCCCGACTGCGGTGATGGGTGAAGCCGGTGAAGGCGGCCCGATCATTGCTTTCCTCGGCGAATATGATGCCTTGCCTGGGTTGAGTCAGGAAGCTGGCGTGGCGCATTATTCACCGTTGCCGGGTAATGGTCATGGTCACGGCTGCGGCCACAACCTGCTGGGATCTGCTGCCATGCTGGCAGCTACCGCGTTGAAATCATGGCTTGAGGAGAGCGGCATGCCGGGCCGCGTTCGCTATTATGGCTGTCCGGCAGAAGAAGGCGGTGCCGCCAAATCCTTTATGGCGCGCGCTGGTGCATTTGATGGCGTGGATGTCGCCATCACCTGGCATCCAAGCGCACATCATGAAGTGGCGAAGCCTCTTTCTCTTGCTAATACCCGCATGGACTTCGCTTTCCGTGGCCGCTCATCGCATGCTGCCGCTTCTCCGCATCTCGGACGCAGTGCACTCGATGCCGCTGAATTGATGAACGTTGGCGTACAGTTCCTGCGCGAACACGTGCCGCAAGATTCCCGCATCCATTACGCCTTCCTGGATGCCGGTGGTGTGGCGCCCAATGTAGTACAGGCAAAATCAACGGTGCGTTACGCCATCCGCTCGCGCGATGTCCACGCGATGTTCGAACTGAATGAACGGGTCAAGCGTGTGGCGCAAGGGGCCGCAATCATGACCGATACCGAAGTGGATATCAGCATCATGAGCGCGGTGTCCAACCTGCTTGGCAATCGTCCGTTGGAAGAAGCGATGCAGCGTAATCTGGAAGCGCTGGGCCCAGTGCCATTTGATCAAGCCGACCTCGCCTTTGCAGCCGAAATCCAGGCAACGCTAACACCGGAAGAGATCGATAACTGCTATCGCAAAACCGGTGTGAAACCCGCCGATCCCAAACCCCTCAGCGACTACATCATTCCGCTTGATACCCACGGTGAAGTAATGATCGGCTCTACCGATGTCGGAGATGTCAGTTGGGTAATCCCGACCGTGCAGGCGCACGTAACCACCATGGCCATCGGAACACCTGGTCACTCATGGCAACTGACCGCGCAAGGCAAAATGCCAGCAGCACACAAAGCACTGAGCCATGTCGCTAAGATTATGGCCGCCACGGCAGTCGACGTGCTGACCGACAAAATACTGATGGCGCAGATGAAGAAAGCCCATTTCGAGCAGGTCAGTGAAAAACCGTATCACTGCCCTATTCCTGCAGAGGTGAAACCGCCGATTCAGCCACGCCCGGATACTCTGTAACGCCTCAGGAGAGATAAATGAAAAACAAGACGTTAACTGCTGCATTGACGCTGGCAGCGACCTGTTGCGCCTCAGCACAGGCCGCAACGCCCGCCGATTCTTTGGTGATGGCGTGGAACATTGATGCCATCAGCACCTGGGATCCGGCACAGATTGGTGAAGTGGTCACCAGTGAACTCTATTCAAACACCTGTGACACCCTGGTTGATTTTCGCGTCAGCGATGAAACGCAGCTTGATCCTGCATTAGCTAAAAGTTGGGATGTCTCTGCCGATCGCAAGACCATCACCTTTCATTTACAGGACAACCTGAAATTTGCCGATGGCTCAGCCGCAACCGCCGGCGACCTGGCGTGGTCGATGCAGCGCGTAGTGAAACTGGGCTACGGCAATGCAGCCGCGATTAAAGAATATGGCTTTGATAAAGACAACGTCGACACGCGCATTAGCGCGCCCGATGACAAAACGCTGGTGATGAGCTTCGATAAAGCGTATCCCACCAATCTGGTGTTGCAGGCGATTGCCGCCAATAACGTTTCATCCCTGCTTAACCGCAAAGAAGTCGAAAAGCAGGCAGTGGATGGCGACCTCGGCCACAAATACCTTTCCACTCATACCGCCTGTGTTGGGCCTTATCAGCTGATGCGCTGGAATGCCGGTGAAGGCGTGGTGCTGCAAGCCACACCGAACTACTGGGGCAAAGCGCCAGTGCTGAAGCGCATTCTGATTCGTCATGTGGCAGAAACCGGCACTCAACGCCTGCTGGTGACGCAGGGCGATGTGGATATCGCGCGCGATCTGTCGGCTGATGATCTGAAGACGCTGGATCAGGGCGGCAAAGTTAAAGTGGATAAGGTCCTGAAGCCACAGCTTTTTTTCTGGACCTTCAATAACGAGGACCCCATCTTCAAAAACGAAAAAGTGCGACTCGCCATGCGCTACCTGATCGATTACGACGGGTTAGCGAAGAGCGTGATGCCTTATCTCGGCGTGCCGCGCGCCAGTTTCGTTCAACAAGGCGCGTTTGGTGCTTTGGATGCCACAGAAGGTCAGCCTTTCCACCTCGATCTGGATAAAGCCAAACAGTTGCTGACGGAAGCCGGTTATCCCAATGGTTTCAGCACGGCGGTGTTGTTTGGCACCCTGCCGCATTCGGCGCCAATCGCGCAAAGCGTGCAGCAAAATGCCGCCAAAATCGGCGTGAAACTCAACCTGGAACGCATGGCCAACGCGCAGTTGTTCAGTCGGGTACGCGGTCGGGAATTCCAGAGTGCCATGATGGCGTGGCAAACCTCGGTGCCTGATGCCTACGGCAATGCATCGCGTCTGGTTTATAACCCGGACAATCGTAAAGAAGCGCGCGCTACACAGTACCCGAGCTGGCGTGCGGCTTATTACGATCCGCAGATGAATCAGAAAGTAGAAACCGCACTGTTAGAACCGGATGACGCCAAACGCATCGCACTGTATGGCGATCTGCAGAAAGAGCAGATGCAAAAAGGGCCGATGGCCATCATGTTCCAGATGTACAACACCGCGGGAATTAACCCAACGGTTAAAAACTGGACCTGGAACGGTTTTCGCGTTTGGTACGGTGCCGCAAGCAAATAACGGAGGTGGCAGATGTCACAGGTCATGATGCCCGTTGCACATAACACCCCTTCCGCTGGCTGGCGTCTGCTGAGACGCCTTGCTCGTGGTCTGATCTCGATTGCCTGTACGCTATTAGGATTGGCGGCACTGACCTTCTTTATTGGTCGCTTACTGCCTATCGACCCGGTGGTCGCGATCATTGGGGACAATGCCAGTCAGGAAGCCTACGACAAGATGTTCCACCAGTTGGGGCTGGATCAACCGTTGTGGCACCAGTTTGTCGATTACGTTTGGCAACTGCTGCACCTCGATTTTGGTATCGCCCTGACCACCAGCCATCCGGTGGCGCAGGATATCGCGCGCGTCTTCCCTGCCACGCTGGAACTGGCCACTGTAGCGGCAATCATCGGCGTCGGTTTCGGGATTCCGGCGGGCGTGCTGGCGGCAATGTACCGCAATACCTGGTTTGATCACCTGATCCGCTTTGTGGGGTTGCTCAGCTATTCCACTCCGCACTTCTGGCTTGGCCTGATGGGTTTGCTGCTGTTTTACGCCACGCTTGGCTGGATTGGCGGGCCAGGTCGCATCGATTTCATCTACGAGTTCGATTTACATCCGGTGACGGGGTTCTGGCTGGTCGACAGCGCGTTTAGCGGAAACTGGGAAATGTTCCGCAACGTGTTTGGTCACATCATTTTACCCGCCTCCATACTTGGCTTGAGCGCGCTGGCTTACATCAGCCGTATGATGCGTAGCTTTATGCTCGAACAGCTATCGCAGGAATACATCATTACCGCTCGCGTAAAAGGGATGTCGTGGGCGCGCTGCGTTTGGGTGCATGCATTCCGCAATATTGCTGTGCCCACGCTGACGGTGGTGGCCCTTTCCTGGGCCTGGCTGCTGGAAGGCGCGGTACTCACCGAAACCGTCTTCGCATGGCCCGGCTTTGGTCGCTACCTGACCAATGCCTTACTGGCTGGCGATATGAATGCGGTGGTGGGCTGCACGTTACTAATTGGCGCGATTTTTGTCGGCATCAATCTGTTGTGCGACCTGCTTTATCGTCTGTTCGATCCGCGTACGCGCCAGGAGGAAGCATGACCGATTCCGTCAATAAATCGATGCGCGTTAACCCTTCGCGTAGCTTACGCGCCTGGCTGCGCGATCCTACGCCACAGTCACCTTTTCAGGCGCACATGCAACTGCTATGGATTCAGTGGCGACGCTTCTGCGCTAATCACTCCGCGCTCTTTGGTTTGCTGGTGTTGTTGATCATTGCTGGCGCGGCAGTGTTTGCGCCCTGGTTAGCCACTCATGATATCTATGCCCAAAACCTCGCCTTCCGTCTGCAACCGTTTTCTGCTGACCACTGGCTAGGCACCGACGAATTGGGTCGGGATATTTACAGCCGTCTGCTGTATGGCGCGCGAATCACACTGTATATCGCTGGCTTAACCGCGCTGATCATCACACCGATTGGCTTACTGGTCGGCACCAGCGCAGGTTATCTCGGCGGTTGGGTCGATACGGTGCTGATGCGTCTGGTGGATATCTTCCTTGCCTTCCCCAGTTTGATTCTGGCACTGGCGTTTGTCGCCGCATTGGGGCCCGGCATCGAGAATGCGATTATCGCGATTTCTCTCTCCGCCTGGCCGCCGATTGCCCGCCTCGCGCGCGCCGAAACCCTGGCGATCCGTAAGATGGATTATATCGCAGCGGTACGCTTACAAGGCGCCTCCGCCTGGCACATTATCGTGCGACACATCATCCCCATGTGCCTTCCTTCTGTGGTGGTACGCGTCACGCTAAACATGGCGGCAATTATCCTTACTGCTGCCGGACTGGGTTTCCTTGGCCTTGGCGCACAGGCACCCAGCCCGGAATGGGGCGCGATGCTGGCTTCCGGTCGCGAGTTCATGCTGAACAATGGTTGGATCGCGGCCATTCCGGGATTAGCGATTTTGTTCACCAGCCTTGCCTTCAACCTGTTGGGTGATGGCCTGCGCGACGTAATGGATATCCGCCATGAATAATCTGCTCCAGGTGAAAAACCTCAACATCGTGTTTCGCAGCGCGCACGGAGACCACCGCGCGGTACGTGATGTCTCTTTCCATGTAGGACGGGAGAAAGTGGCGATTGTCGGTGAATCCGGTTCGGGAAAATCGCAGACCTGCCGTGCATTGCTGCAACTGACACCTAAAATCGGGCGTGTCACCGCCGATCAAATGCAATTCGATGATATCGATCTGCTTAATAGCAGTGAAAAGCAGATGCGGCAGATTCGCGGGAATCGTATTTCGATGATCCTGCAGGATCCCCGCTTCTCTCTCAATCCTCTGATGCGTATTGGCGATCAGGTGGCGGAAGCCTTCAGGCTGCATCGTCGGGTGAGCAAAAGCGAAGCCAGAGATCGCGCGCTAGCGATGCTGGAGTCGGTACATATTCGTGACGTGGCGAAAGTGGCGCAACTCTATCCCCACGAGATTTCTGGCGGTATGGGTCAGCGCGTGATGATCGCGATGATGCTAATACCCGAGCCCGATTTAATCATTGCCGATGAACCGACCTCCGCACTTGACGTGACGGTACGCCAGCAGGTGCTGAACATCCTGAATGAACAGTTGGCGCGCCGTCAGACCGGCCTGTTGTTTATCAGTCATGACCTTAATCTGGTCTCTCGCTTCTGCGATCGCGTGCTGGTGATGTATGCCGGGCGCATCGTCGAGGAGATTCGTGCCGATCGCCTGGAACAGGCGCAGCATCCTTACACGCAGGCATTACTTGCCAGCCAGCCACGCCTGCATCATCCCCTTGATACCTTGCGCGTGCCAACCCGTGATGCCAGCTGGCTCAATGGCCCCTGCTTTCGTGATGGAGTCGCATTATGAATCCCATTCCAACCGCACAACGTAGCATCGAAATGGTGGATGTCAGCATTGCATTCGGTCAGGGATCGCATCGGCGCCAGGTGGTCGACAACGTTAGCCTGACGCTGGCACAAGGTGAGTGTTACGGTCTGATTGGCGAATCGGGCTGCGGAAAATCCACTATTTTGCGCGCGCTGGCTGGCCTGAATCACGATTATCAGGGCCATATTCTATTCAACAATCGTGAACAGCAGCCGCAGCGAGATAAAGCCTTTTATCGCCAGGTGCAGATGGTGTTTCAGGATCCTTATGCCTCGCTCCATCCGCGAAAAATGGTGTGGGCCAGCCTGCGTGAACCGTTGAAGCTGCATGCCATGGATCGTCATGAAACGCGTATCAGCGAGGTGCTGCACGCAGTCGGACTTTCCGATGCCTTTCGATATCGCTATCCCCATCAACTTTCCGGTGGTCAACGTCAACGCGTGGCAATCGCGCGTGCACTGATTCTGGAACCTTCGGTGCTGTTACTGGATGAGCCAACCTCGGCACTGGACGTCTCAGTCCAGGCGGAAATCCTGAATTTACTCAGCAGCATGCAGCGGCAGCGCGGCCTGACCTATTTGATGGTGACGCATGATTTGGCGGTGGTGACACATTTGTGCCGCCGCATCGGCATTATGCATCACGGCAAATTGCTGGAAGAACTCAGTGCGGACAGCGTGCGTCAGGGTGCAGCACGTGAAATCTACACCCGCGAGTTCCTGGCGGCGAGTGAAGCGTGAGCATCTGCTCCAACCAAAACAATGAGGCTTTGCCATGTTTGAATCGCTTCAACAACAACTTGAAGGTCAGGCCACCGCGGTGCTGCTGGTTGCGCGGGGTGAAGAAATCCTGTTCAGCTACGGCGATGAAACACAGCGTTATCCCTGCCACTCAATGCGCAAAAGCTTTCTTAGCGCGCTGATTGGCTGCGCAGTGGAGGAAGGCCGCTTCGATCTCTCTTTAACGTTGCAGGCATTGGCGATAGATGACCGCGATAGGCTGAGCGTGAGTGAGAAACAGGCCACGCTGTACGATCTGCTGACCGCTCGTTCTGGCATTTATCATCCGGCAAACTATGAAACCGCCTGGATGCAGCGTATTAAACCGCCGCGCTACCTGCATGCGCCCGGCGAAAACTGGTGCTACAGCAATTGGGATTTTAATGTGCTGGGCAGTGCCTATCGTCAGCTCACAGGCGAAGCCATCAACCAGGCATTTGCGCAGCGGATTGCCGACCCGCTGGGGATGCAGGATTATCGCGTTGATCAGGACAGTTGGCTGGAGCCCGGAGACTTTTCTGATCATCCTGCTTACCCCTTTACGCTTTCAAGCCGTGACCTGCTGCGATTCGGTCAGCTATTTCTGCAACAAGGGCGATGGGGAGATCGACAAATCATCCCGCAATATTGGGTACGTACCAGCACCTTGCCAGTATCTCATGCGGGCGATCGTGGAGGCTACGGCTACATGTGGTGGGTGACGCGCGATGGCGTGGCGTGGCCAGAGGTGATTCTGCCAGCGGGCAGTTACTCAGCGCGTGGCGCTGGAGGTCACTTCTGCCTGGTGATGCCGCAACAGAATCTGGTGATCGTGCATCGTGTTGATACGCGCAAGCCGGGGCAAGAGGTAAACCGTTTCCAGATTGGGGTGCTGTTACGCACGCTATTTACCGCATTGGACAGGGAGGCATAATCATGACGCTGATCGAGTCTCTGGCACAGTGGTGTGCCACTCCACCGCCCTTTTCTCCTCGTGCCCGTGAGCTGGCGATTGACGCCATCATCGATACGCTGGGTTGCATGGTGGCAGGTCGTAACGACTTTTCTACGCAGGCGGTACAGCAGGCATGGCCACAGATAACCCGCAGTCAGGCCCTCGATGCGATGTTCAACGCCACTGCCGCCCACGCTATCGACTTTGACGACAACTTTTCACCGGGCATGAGTCACGCATCGGCCGTGCTGGTGCCGGCGCTGCTGGCGGTGGCGCACAACAGCGATGGCGCATCGTTGATACGCGCTTATTTAATTGGCCTGCAGGCACAAGCCTTTATTGGCGAAGCCATTGGCTATCAGCACTACACTGCCGGCTGGCATGGAACTTCCACTGTGGGTTGCATTGGCAGCGCGGCAGGTGTTGCTGCCCTGCTCGGCCAGGATGCCGCAGGGATTGCACGTACGTTGAGCATTGCGGTGAGTCTGGCCAGTGGTGTCAAAGGCCAGTTTGGCACGCCGTTGAAACCGTTTCATGCCGGAATGGCGGCGCGCAATGCCGTAGAGGCTGCCACACTGGCGCAAACCGGTATGCAAGGTCGTCTGGATATTATTGAGTGTGCACAGGGTTTTGCTGAACTCTATGCTGGCAAGTTGAGCCAACCTTCACTGCCTGAAGCTGAGCCGCATGTGATTGAGCATATTGGCGTGATGCCGAAAAAGTATCCGTGCTGTGGGTCTACCCACCGCATTCTCGATGCGATTGCCGATATCCAGCAACAGCAAACGTTGAAAATTGATGACATTGAAAGCGTGCACTGCCAGGTGGGGATCGCGAACTGGCGCAACCTTGCCTACCACCAGCCGCAGGATGAAATGCAAGCCCGCTTCTCAATGCAGTATTGCGTTGCCATGATGCTGAAGAATGGCACGCTGAGCGTGCAGGATTTTAGTGCCACCAGCGTAAAACAACAGGCGGATACGCAGTTGTTAACGATGATTACCCTCACCCCCTGGAGAGCGGAACAGGAGTCAGAGGACAGAAACTTACCGCATATTCTCACGTTGCGTTTAAAAGAGGGTCGGGAAATTGTCCACTCGAGATTACGGGCGCGAGGCGCGCTGGATGAGCCTTTCAGCGCTGAAGATCGGCGGGAAAAATTCTACGATTGCTGCGCGGCACTGCCCAATGCAGATTCACTTTATCAACAGCTGAAAGAGTTAGCGCAGCAATCTGATTTAACGTTTATACGTCAGTTGATGGTCTAACTATCAAAAACAGTGAGGGGTTTTACGCGCAACCATAGCCTAAAGCCCCAGCTTCTTTATCAAAGATAATGTAGCGAGTACGCCGGTGAATCAGACGTCCAAAGTGCCACCGAATTACACCTTGCACCGCTCAATTCGCAGGCTCTGAAAATATTTTCATTTTTTTAGCAATATTCACATCGCTCATTCGTCTACCTCTGTACTAGCCAATATCGGCTACTGTAATGAGGAATAACAACAATGAGAGATTTCGATATGCGCAGACAACACCGCCGTGACCACCATTTTGGTGGCCATCGCATGATTAAGCCGCTGCTGATCGGCGTGGTCATTATCGCGGCGCTTGGGCTGCTGGTGATGTCGCTGTGGAATGCCGTGCTGCCTGCGATTATCGGCGTGAAGGCGATTGGCTTCTGGCAGGCGCTAGGGCTGCTGGTATTGTGTCGCATCCTGTTTGGTGGTTTAGGTTTCCGCCCCGGCATGTTCGGCATGGCGCGTCGTCGTATGCACGAACGCTGGATGCAGATGACCCCAGAGCAGCGTGAAGAGTTTATGCAACACCGCCGTGAACGTTCGCACCGTGGACGCCGCGATCGCTGTGACTGGCATGGCCGCCGTGATGATGCGCGCTCCCCCTCCGGCGAGTCTTCTGCAAAATCGCCAGACGCAGAGTAAACGCCATGGCGCAGGATTCACTGCTGATGTCCGCGTTGATCGCTTGTCGGTCAAAACTGAGTGCATTTATCCGCGGCCGCACGTCAGTACGAGAAGATGCTGACGACATTCTGCAGGAAGTGACCTACAAGCTGATGCAGGTTGAGCAACCGGTGGAAAATGTCGCGGCCTGGTTATTCCGTGCCGCACGCAATGAGATGACCGATCGGGCACGAAAGAAGCGTGAACTCCCGCTAGCCGACCTGTTGAACAACGATGAGGAAGCGGATTTCCCCGAAGATGAGCTGGCTGAAACGTTATTTGGCGTGCCGGAAACGCCGGAAGATGAGTATCTCAAAGCGCTGCTTTGGGAAGAACTGGAGGAAGCCTTAGCGGAACTGCCACCTGCTCAGCGCGAAGTGTTCGAAAAAACAGAGTTGCTGGGTTACAGCTACAACGAACTGGCTGATGAGAGCGGCACCAGTGTCCAGGCGCTATTATCACGCAAACACAAAGCGGTGCTCTCTTTGCGTACGCGATTGCGCAGTCTTTATGATGAGCTGACCGCTGAGTGATTTCATTCCTTGCGTTTTGCGGTTTAAATCGTAAACAGAATGGCTGCTACTTTACCGTAAATAGCAGCCTACATTTCCAGTTACCACCAGACCGCTTCTTCTCTTGGCTGCAGAATGTTTACCCCTTGCCCGATGACAGGCAGGGACAATTTAATTTTCTGCTCACGCGCCAGCGCCGCTATTTGCTTGAGGGGATCATTCCAGTGATGGAATGCGAGATCGAAAGCCGCGTTATGAATGGGCATTAACCATTTACCCTTCAAATCCTGAAACGCCCGGATAGTGTCAGTGGGTAACATATGAATATCCGCCCAGCGGCTGTCATAAGCCCCATTCTCAAGACAGGCAACATCAAATGGGCCGTACTTATTACCAATTTCTTTAAAGCCGGGGAAATAACCGGAATCCCCGCCAAAGAATAAACGAAATTCATCCGTGATAATGCTCCATGAACACCACAGGCGTTTATTGCCATCAAACAAACCACGGCCTGAAAAGTGCTGCGACGGCGTGGCAACAAAATGAATCTCCCCCACATCCGTAGATTGCCACCAATCCAGTTGCGTAATCTTCTCCTCAGCCACTCCCCACTTGGCAAGTAAATCCCCGACACCCAGCGGGGCGAGGAAATAGCGCACACGATCTTTCAACTGCATGATCGTCTGGTAATCCAGATGATCATAATGGTCGTGGGATAAAATAATTCCTTCAATAGGTGGTAAATCGTTCAGCTCGATTGGCGCTGGCTGGAAACGCTTAGGCCCCAGCCACTGGAACGGGGAAGCTCGTAAGTTAAATACCGGGTCGGTAAGCCAATATTTGCCTTTCAATTTGAGCAGCAGCGATGAGTGTCCCAGTCGAAACACACTGTTATCGGCTGCCTGGGCAAGTGTCTCGGACGTTATAGGCTGCACAGGTAATTGCTGCTGAGGAACGGTTTCTTTTGGCTTGTTGAATGCTAAATCCCAGAACATCTTCAAATATTCGCTGAATTTCAACGACTGCCGGGGAGCAACATTGGTGAAACGCTTACCATCAAACTGCGCGGATTGCGGATACCCCTTGATGGCACAGCGGGAGACGCTTGAACAATTCAACATTGATCTTTTACCTGGACGTATGCGGTGATTCAGAATAACGGTTTTTGGTGAATCCTATATGGCATAACGGGCGGTCTGGTTATGAAACTTATGCTTAAGATGACATTTCATTTCCTGAGCGCTAAAGTCTCTCTTTTGTTTGATTTTACGAGGGAAAATGAAACCTTTATTTGTGTATGGCACCTTGCAACCGGGTCATTCAAATGCGCATATCCTGGAAAGTATTGGCGGAGAGTGGCTGGCCGGGACGGTTAACGGCGTCTTCTATGAGCGCGGTTGGGGTGCGGCAGCGGATTTTCCCGGCATCGTACTGGATAACGATGCGGGTGTTGTTAGGGGCTCACTTTTCATCTCAGAACATCTGGCTTCTCATTGGCCTATGCTGGATGAGTTCGAGGATGGTTATGATCGTGTTGATGTTGAAGTCACCACCCTCGAAGGAGAGAAAATCACAGCGTGGATTTATCAGTTACAGCCGCAACAGGCCTAGTTTGCCCTGCTCTTTTCCAGCCTAAAGCAGGGGCAACGCCCACGATAAAGTCACTGATAATTTGCTGATACTCTTCGTGGCTAAATTCATAAGGCAATTCAACGCGAAACTCATTCACTTCGCGCAGAACCGGATCGTTAACCAACTGCGCGATAATTTCCTTACTCGTGCCCACGATATCTTGTGAGAAGAGAATGCGCTTTGGCCCCTGCGGCTCAAGTGTGCGCTGATAGCGACTGGCAGCAAAATCCTGATAGCGTTTTATGGTGGATGGACTTGCGTTGTCGGTAGGAATGATAACGCGACCAGCTGCTATTCGCGGTTGGTGAGCTGCATCTTCTGGCCAGTGCTGGCGATAAGTATTGATTAAAGCCAGCTGTGCTTCATGGTAATCGAGGCTAATCTCTGCCGACGTAAGATTGCCAATCAGCAAATTGAAATGGTTTTCTGCTGCCCACTGAATTGAGCGATGCGAATTGCCGCCATACCATAGGCGTTGCGCCAGTTGCGGTGCAGCAGGCTGTACTCTCGGTCGCTGACGATTTCCTGGTGAAATGATATAGGTTGCATCGTCCCCAAAATAGCGCCCACTGATATTGAGTTGCAAACGCTTGAGGCGATCATAGCTAAAATCCTGTTGCTGCCAGTCGCCGTGAAAAACCTCGTCTCCAATCAATTCAACGTGATTAGGATGTCCCGCACTTAAACCGACATTCAGCCTCCCAGCAGATAACACCTCAACCGTCAGCAGATCTTCAGCAAGACGAAACGGGCTTTCATACCCCATCTGGATCACCGCGGTGCCCAATTCTATATGTCGCGTACGTTGTGTCGCGGCTGCTAAAAAAACACTGGCAGAAGAGACGCCGTGTTCCAGGTGGCGCTGACGTACCCAGGCACCGTCATAACCAAGCTGCTCACCTAGAGCTATCAATTGTAATGTCTCTTCAAGTCCTTGCAGCGGAGCATCGTCCGCATAATTTCCCGGAGTCAGAAATGAGAGGTGTGAGATGTTAACGGACCGCATAACAATTCTTCCTTTTAACTAACATTCCGCAAATTATGGCGGTTGAGAACATGAGGAAGAAATAATCAATTCAGCGCTAGATATCTAATTATCAAATAATCTTACGTTCTCGGTAACGTTAGCCTGCCAGCCCGGTATTCACCCGTTTGCCGATTTCTTTCAGCTGAGAGTACTTTTCCAGCAATGACGGGCCGTCATCCAGACTCATGGCAAACATCCATAAATAAGTCATGACCGAATAAATATGGCCTGCGCTCATACCGCCTTTTAGCGCCATCACGCTAATCGTGATGCCAAACAACAGCGCGGAGGCAATACCTATCGACAAATAGCCAATTGCTTCACGGTCAGACAAGCGAATCCGCACTTGCGCCAGAAAGTGATAATGGCGATTGAGTTTCTGTTCACCAGCGGTACTGACAAAACCCACTTCCCGCTCCAGTCGATCATTCATCCGCCCGATAAGCGATTCATTTTTACGCGTGTAACCCGGCAAGAATCCGGCAAACAGCAGCAATACTGCTAAACACGCCAATCCTGCCCAGGGTTCAATGGTCAGTAACATCACCACGGCTCCACACATGGATGCCGCAGAAGTGATCAACATTGGAAGATGCGTCTCGAAAAAATCCACAAACTGGCGCGAAAGCGTCACCCTTGCTGCAATGGCGGAATGGCTGTGCGCCTCTTCACGTTGAGCCAGGATCACGGGCACTGCCAGCCCGGCATAAATGCGCGCAAAAGTACGAGTGTCCATGGTGCGTCGTGCAGCGCCAATCAACCACATGATCAGCACTAAACCGGCATAAAACAGGCCATGAAGCGCATTGCCATGCATGATGGCGTTGATAGCGAAACCCGCCAGCAACGGATAGAGCAGGTAAACCACATTTTCAGCGATCACCAGCATCAGTGTTAGCAGCAATTTTTTCTTATTACGTTTCGCCAGCACTTTCAAGGTATTAAGGGCGCTGCGTGAGACACCACTTTGTATATTTTCAGGTATGATTTGCATTAGATTACGTTCAAATTGATACTTTTGAGCGGTTGCTCAAAAGTGGCAAAAGTGTATTTGAGCACTTGCTCAAAGTCAACGGTGGTAGTGATGAAAGAAACAACAGCGGATTTGCGTGAAAAGATTCTGGATACAGCGGTGGAACTGTTTATAGAAAAAGGTTTGGAAAATGTGAAGACCCGCGAACTGACGACGCAATTGGGGTTATCACGTAGCCATATCTATCACTACTTTTCAGGCTGGGCTTCATTGAGTCTGGAAGCGTGCGCGCGTTTCGCGCAAAAAGATCTTCAGGCATTTACACTGCAGATTAGCTCACTACCCTTTCCTGAACGACTTGATGCTTTCATCTCCAGTTATCTGCCGCTGGAACCGGATGCGGTATGGCAGCTTTACAGCTCACTGTGGCGAAAAGCCACTACGGAAGTCGACTATGCCGAACTGGCCACCCAGGTAACAAAACAGTGGCACGCTCTGATGACCGGCATAATACGCGAAGGGATAAGTGCAGGTGTTTTTCGCCAGGCCGATGCCGAACAGGTTGCGCGGCAGCTAAGTGCCATGCTGAACGGCTATGCGGATTTACTCATAGTGGTGCAGGAAGCTGAAGCGCGGGAACAGGCAATTAACGATCTGCATGCCTTTATTAAACTCGCGCTTTGAATGATTGAAATTTTTCGATTTAGGACGTGGTGACTGATCTGTCCGATTTGGCGACAAAATATTGATCGTGTTTTTCAATCGTGACACCGCGTTCACGCCAGTATGCTGCCATATTGAAAAACGCATCACTGGTTAAATTGAAGCCAATAATAACTGAAGGATGCTTACCGCTACTCAGAAACGAGTTTAACTGCTCCATATCTAACGCTTTAACAGACTCCATCATCTTCTCCCGATCTATAACAAGATAATCTGCATCAACAGATTATCTTGTAAGTCTCTTGATGCACAATGCAGTTATATTAATATTACAATCTGCAAAAAATCCGATGAAGGATTGCCATCACCTTGCGTGAAACCCGCAGATTAACTGATTAATGAGATCGATCTCAGTTCTGCAAGGTGCAATACATGCATTAAGCGAAACGAAAAACTGTGGATTATCTGAATGGTTTCACGGTGGATATATCAGCAATGCACAATGTTATTCACCGATATTAATTACTATTTACTATGCATCGGCGATTAATTGCACTGTGCAAAATTAAGGCAAACGCACCTTTCATGGATGTACAGACGTCCAGACGTATATTATAGTCCGTTTCCTACGTTACTCAGGGACTCGTGCTATGAATAAATTACTCGTTACTACCCTTCTCGCCGCTGCAGTTTCACTGCTCAGCGCGTGCGACAACAATAAAGACAACGCGATCAAAGTCGCCATTAACACAGGCCCTGACGAAGCGCTTTGGCAGACTGTTAAACAGGTCGCCCATGATAAATATCATCTGGACGTCGATGTGGTGGCATTCAACGATTACGTTCAGCCGAACGAAGCGCTGTTCAACAAGGATGTCGATGCCAACGCCTTCCAGAGCCTGCCTTATCTGGAAATGCAGTCGAAAGAGCGTGGCTATAAGTTCGCCGTGGTCACTAACACTTTTGTGTTCCCGATTGCTGGCTATTCCCGCAAGATTAAAGCGCTCGATGCACTGCCAGATGGCGCGACCGTCACCATCTCCAACGAAGCAACCACCCTTGGCCGCAGCCTGCTGCTGTTACAAGCTCAGGGCCTGATTAAAGTAAAACCCGAAGCTGGCCTGCTGCCGACCACGCTGGATATCACTGATAATCCGAAGAAGCTTAAAATCGTTGAAGTGGATACACCGCAACTAGCCCGCACACTCGACGATCCGCAGGTCTATATCTCCATCATCAATAACAACTTTGCCGCGCTGGTTAACCTCTCCGCGTCGAAGGATGGCATGTTTATGGAAGGCAAGGCGTCGCCATATGTGAATGCGATTGTGGCGCGTGAAGATAACAAAGACAGCGCAAATGTGCAGAAGCTGAAAGAGGCTTTCCAGTCGCAGGAAGTGCTGGATAAAGCTAACGAGATTTACAAAGGCGACATTATCAAGGGTTGGTAATAGCCGCTTAAAAAGCCGCGCACCAGGCGTGTTGCGCGGCTTTTTATTATTTAAAATCCACCGCCATCAATTCAGCGATGGTTGAATCCTGTGTGGAGGTCACGCAGCGGTGCAGGTAATCAGTAAATTTCGAGGATGGCGGCATGCCTAACTCCAGCAACTTCTCATTGCAGAACACCACGTTGAGTTTGGAGAAATGGCCGTAAAGATTCATGGCGCGCAGCACAATGCGCTCATTACAAGGTCCAAACAGTGACGAGAAGTTTTTCTTACTTTCGGCCAGTTCGCGATAATTCACTTTCTGATAACTCTCACCCACCGGCGCATTGCCCGAGGCTTTGGCCATCGCTTTATCAATCTCCGCGAAAGTGACACTACTGTTTAGCCCAGCCGAAATATGAATAATGCTTTTATCGACGTTTTCAGCGGTGAGCAACAGCTCCAGCGCATCCGCGCAGTAATCAACTGGCACCACATCAATACGATCGTCCAGCTCACACATAAACTTACCCAATGTCAGCGCCATGCGGAACACCCAGAAAATGCTCGGCGAGGGCGTGCAGCCATGATCGGAATGGCCCACCACAATAGAGGGACGCGCAATAACCAGCGGCAGTTCGGGCAACATCTCGCTCATCATTTTTTCCACCGTGGCTTTACTCCAGGTGTACTCAACAATGTGCTGATCGCGCAGCGTATTCAGTTTGCTCTCGGTCACCAGGGTATTAGCCTCCGGCGCACAAGACATTGCTGTTCCGACATGAATAAAGCGCTTAAGTCCGCTGACCTGATTCATACGACTGGCGAAGGTGAAAGTCCCTTCAACGTTAACTTTCCAGATGTAAGGATTCGCTCCAAACGAAGCCACTGCCGCACAGTTAAGAACATGCGTAACGCTTTCCAGACGAGGATCGGCAGTAAACCGCTCTGGCTCCGCGAGATCGCCGATGAGAATGTTATCCGTGGTCAGTGACTCCAACAGATTTTGAGCCACGCCAAATTTAGACAGATTGGATTGCAACCGGTTTAATCCTTCGGTGGGTGAATCACCGCGCACCAGCAGTAACAGTCGATTATTCTCGCTTTTCTTCAATAAGTTAACCGTTACTGCTCCGCCTAAAAATCCGGTCGCGCCAGTAATTAAAATCGTATTCATAGTATTTGGTTATCAGTGGGTTTCTGGACGAAAACGGTCCATTGAGCGTGGCATCGAATGTATGCTAGCTAAGATAAATGGCGGATAAATGCGATCTGCGCGAGGTGAAGGAAAAGGGGTTCAGTTATCTTTCGTTTATCTCTGATAACCATCCGTCATTTTATTTCTCACCGTTCTACTATTCTGAGATTAAAAAACAGCCGCCATATAAAAATGTCGTAAAAATTTAACTGCCTGGCGTAAAAATGCAGGTCACAAAACCACCACCCGCTATTAACCGTTCGGGTAAACAGGTATGTTCGCCGTCATAGACACAGCCATCGCCGTTCCACGCTGATAAGAAACAGGAAATATATGATTCAGACCGAGAAACAGTCTCTGCCTGCTGGCATGTTGGCCGCCGCAGGGATCGTGTTTGGTGATATCGGTACCAGCCCGCTTTACACCCTGAAAGAGTGCTTGTCGATTCTGCCAGATGGTTCGATCTCCACTACCGCCGTGATGGGTTTTCTGTCACTGATTTTCTGGGCGTTAACCCTGATTGTGACTCTGAAATACGTCTGCTTTGTGATGCGCGCCGACCACGATGGTGAAGGCGGTATTCTGACGCTGATGTCGCTGGCTCGCCGTAACGTCGGTCCAAAGATAGGCCACATTATCATTCTGGCCGGTTTGACGGGTGGTGCTTTCTTCTACGGTGATGGCATCATCACGCCGGCGATTTCAGTGCTCTCCGCCATTGAAGGGATTGAAGTGGTTTCTCCGCATCTCGACAAATATGTGGTGCCACTGGCCGTGGTGATCCTTTCCCTGTTATTCATCATTCAAAAACACGGAACGGAAAAAGTCAGTAAGGTATTTGGGCCCGTCATGTTTATCTGGTTTATCTCGATTGGCTTACTGGGCATACGTGGCATCGCGCTTAATCCCACGGTATTGCAGGCGCTTAATCCTAGCTATGCCCTGACCTTTTTGCTGACGCATGAGGCTCTCGCCTTTGCGGCGATGGGCATGGTGGTGCTCGCCGTTACCGGTGCTGAAGCGCTGTATGCGGATATGGGGCATCTTGGCAAAGCGCCCATCCGTCTGGCGTGGCTGGTGATTGCCATGCCTGCTCTGGTACTGAATTACTTCGGCCAGGGGGCGCTGGTGATTGCGGATGCAAAGGCGGTCAACAACCCGTTCTTTAATCTCGCACCGGGTTGGGGACAAATTCCCTTAATTGTGCTGTCAACGCTCGCCACGGTGATCGCGGCCCAGTCGGTGATTACCGGCGTTTATACGCTGACGCATCAGGCGATTCGTCAGGGTTTTCTGCCACCCATGCGCATCGTGTTCACCTCTCATACCGAATCTGGTCAGATCTACATACCCGTAGTGAACTGGCTGTTGTTTGTGGCAGTAACGGTGATTGTACTGGCGTTCCGTCAGTCTTCAGCCCTCTCCTCCGCGTACGGTATCGTGGTGACCGGCACCATGGTGATCACCGCTTGTCTGGCCGGCGTGGTAGCGCTGCGTAACTGGAAATGGCCACTGCCGCTGGCGGTGATTTTCCTGCTGTGTATGCTGACCATTGATGTGCCATTGTTTGCAGCCAACCTAATGAAACTGCTGTCGGGCGGATGGGTTCCGGTACTGATGGCGCTGACCATGATGGGGCTGATGCTGATCTGGAGCACGGAGCGTAATCGGTTAATTAAGAAATTAAACAACGACCCGGAAAGCCTGCAAGCGCTAGTGAAATCACTGGAAACCAACCCGCCCAGCCGCGTACCGGGTACCGCCATCTTCCTGGCACGCAAAGAGTTTGAGATTCCGCAGGCGTTGCTGCATAACCTCAAGCACAACCGGGTGCTGCATAAGCGCGTGGTGTTGCTAAACATCCGTACCACAGATACTCCGCGCGTGCATAATCAGAAGCGCATCACCATCACCCAACTATCGCCGTCCTTTTGGCAGGTAACGGCCGCATACGGCTGGCGAGAAGTGCCTTCAATGGCGGAGGTTTTGCACCTGTGTGGACTGGAAGGTTTTGGCTGCACGGTGAATGAAGCATCTTTCTTTACTTCACACGACACCCTGGTAATGAAAAAACGCCGAGGACTGGCAAGAATAAAAGGCGGTATCTTCCACTTCTGCCAACGCAATGCATTGCGTGCGCATGAGCAATTCAATATTCCACCCAATCGCGTCATCGAACTGGGTGGACAGCGAGAGTTTTAACAAAATGGGGCGTGTATTACGCCCCATTGGATTTATTGTGCCGCGATAAATGTAACCAGATGAAAGAATATTCCCGAAAGTTTATCAGAGTTGTGGCTGAACTTTTCTTAACAACTAATTAGCAATTTTAGCTAAAACGCATAACCTCAAAAGGTGTTTATTAAGCCTACCGGCACTGATTACCTGTCGTGCGCAACTGTCGGAATTTCTAAAATCACTATCAACAATAAAATGCGTAGTTTAGAAATCGGCTCAGTAGTTATTTGAGGAGTAAGACCATGAAAGAACTTATTAATGACGTTATCTCAATTTTCACACCGCAAAATGTTAAACCGGTTTTAGTTCGCGCAGATCTGACCCATCGCGAATTATCATCGATTCATCCTGTGGGCTTCACTTCTGTCAGTTGGGCTACCTCAATGGATGAACTGACCGATGCGATTGTGAAAAAAACGCTGGCAGCAGGTGCCGTGGGTTATCACATCACCGACGTTGAATCCCATGAGCCAGGCCATGATGGTCAGCACGTGATGGCCGCCACCGCGACGCTGTATCACATCAACAGCAAAGTGGCGTACGGCTAATGTTAATCACCACTTTGCTGTTGCATTTAAGCCTGCCACTCCCGTGACAGGCTTTTTTCTGCAAAGTACTCCACGAGGAAATCGATAAACACTTTCATGCGCGGCGATTCCGATGTCCGTTGCGTATACACCGCCCAGATATTCGCCTGCTGATACCACTGCGGTAAAACATGGACTAACTCGCCGGTCTCAAGATAAGGTGCTACATCCCACGCCGAGCGGAGCGCAATACCGTGTGACTTCAACGCCCAATTCAAAATGACTTTGCCACTGTTTGACGAATAATGGCTATTAAGGCGGCACAATACCTGTTGCTCACCGTCAGTCAGCGCCCAATTGCCGAAGGAATTATTTTTTTCGTTGATAATAAGGCAGCTGTGATCAATTAAGTCATCCAGCGAATTGACGGCACCTGAACGGGCTAAATATTCAGAGGATGCGCAAAGAACCCGGCGATTCACGGCCAGTTTACGCGCGATGTAGGAGTGATTCAGATTATCGCCGACCTGAATATCCACATCCGTCCCGGACTGCATCAAATCAATCTCTCGATCGCACAGAATAAGTTTGATATTCAAAGACGGATGCTGAGTAATAAACGCTGAAATGGCATCAGAAAGATACGCCTGACCAAATCCCAGCGAACAGCCGACGGTCAATTCACCACTTAATTCCCCGCGCCATTGCTGAAAATTGCTTACAAACGTATCCATCTCCTGTACTACTTGCAGCGCGCCTTCCAGCGCTTTCTCACCTTCTGGCGTGAGTCGCATCACGCGGTTGGTGCGAAAAAATAGCCGCGTATCGAGCTGCTTCTCAAGAATGGCAATACGTTTACTGATATACGAGGGAGACTGGCCCAGCTCCACGGCAGCACGAGCAAAACCGCCATGGCGCGCCACACTGATAAACACATAGAGATCTTCGACAGAGGGCCAGCCCTGCAGCGGTTTCTGGACGTTTTTTCCAGCAAGCAAAAGCTTCATATCATCACGCGGTTAGCCAACATCGAGCGGTTATAACACAGAATCCAAAAAGCCCTGAAGCTGGGTTAAAAACACCTCAGGGACTTCTTCCTGAGGAGAATGTCCGCAAGGTAGCGCGCAGCCCTCTACATCAATGGCTTTGTCCTGCCAGGTGGCGACCACATCGTACAGTTGGCCTACCGTGCCCTTTTCACCCCACAGCAACTGCAGCGGGCAAGCGATGCGTTTGTCGCTGTCATGTCCATCGTGCTCTAAATCCACCGTGGCGGCCGCGCGGTAATCTTCACAGACGGCATGGATCATCTCGGGTTGCTGATAACAACGCAGATAATCATTGAACACCGCTTCTGAAGTTGCACCCGGAGTTTTGAGTTGACCCTCAATATGTTTTCGCAGAAAGAAAGCGGGATCGTGGCCGATCATTGTCTCAGGCAATGGATAAGGTTGGATCAGGAAGAACCACCAGAAATAACGCGTGGCGAAGTTTTTGTTGGTCTGTGCATACATAGTGGCAGTTGGGGCGATATCCACGAAAGTGCAGCAGGCCACTTGTTCCGGATGGTCGAGCGCCAGACGATGTCCCACCCGCGCTCCGCGATCGTGCCCGACAAACGCGACGCGCGACAGTCCCAGCGCATCAATCAACAGGCTAATATCATCGGCCATGGCGCGTTTAGAATAGGCCAGATGTCGTTCATCGCTGGCGGGTTTATCGCTGTCACCGTAGCCGCGCAGATCGGGCAGGATCACCTGATACTTCTCTGCCAGCTTTGGAGCGATTTTCCGCCACGCCAGATGGTTTTGAGGATGACCGTGCAACATCAGCAGTGGCGTACCTTCGCCGCCCATCGCCACGCGCAGCGTAATCCCGTTGGCCAGTGTCACCTCTTTCAAGGCAAAACCTTCGATAAATGGCGATGCGCCGCAATCCTTAATCTCACTCATGCTGTTTGTCCTTTTACCCGCTGCAGCCAGGGGCGCTGAGCAAAGTGCCGATGTTCAAACTGCGCAATGTCAGACTCGTATTGTAGTGTCCAGTCAACCGCACTGCCGCCGCCCATTAACATCTCACGTTTGAGCGCGCTCACCTCAAAATGAAACAACTGCTGGTTGCAGGTGATGGTCTTGTCTTCCAGCGAAACCGTAATCGAATTGTGCTCTGCATCAGCGGTGGCCACGCTGAGCTGCTGATAGGCGTCTTCACTTAGCGTCAGCGTCAGCACGCCGTTGCGCTGGCAGTTATCGTCAAATATGCCGGCAAAGCTGGTGCCGATAATGGCGCGGATGCCCAGCTGATTCAGCCCCCACACCGCATGTTCGCGGCTGGAACCACAGCCAAAGTTGGGACCGACCAGCAAGAATGCCGCGTTCATTCCGGCAGGCTGGTTGAGGATAAATGCAGGATTCGCGCTGCCGTCGGGCAAAAAACGCAGGTCAAAAAACACACCGCGATCCAATCCCTGACGATCGATGCCCTTCAGAAACTGCTTTGGCATGATGACATCAGTATCAATGTTGGCGGCTGGTAAATGGGCAATGCGTCCGGTGATGCTCTTAAAGGCGTCCATATTAAACCTCTGCTGTTTTGAAGTTGCGTACATCCACCAGATGACCTGCCACCGCAGCGGCAGCGACCATCGCCGGGCTCATTAAATGGGTCCGCGCGCCCGCACCCTGACGGCCAGCGAAATTGCGGTTAGTGCCTGAAGCACAGCGGTCACCGGGTTCCAGCACATCTTCATTCATCGCCAGACACATTGAGCAACCCGACTGCCGCCACTCAAATCCTGCATCGATAAAAATACGCGCTAACCCTTCCGCTTCTGCCTGAAGTCGCACCTGTGTAGAACCCGGCACGATAATCCCGCGCACGTGTCGGGCGATTTTGTGGTCGCCTATCACTGCGGCAGCGGCGCGCAAATCTTCGATTCTGCCGTTGGTGCAAGAGCCAATAAAGGCATGAGTGATGGCGATGTCAGACAATCGCATACCAGGTTCCAGCCCCATGTATTTCAGTGCAGCTTGCATGGCCTGTTGTTTAATCAAATCAGGTTCCTGCTGTGGGTCAGGTACGCTATCCCCGATGGCGCAGGTTTGATCCGGGCTGATGCCCCAGGTCACTTTAGGTTCGAGATCGCTGCAATCCAGCTCAATCGCACGGTCAAATTTGGCCCCGTCATCACTGCGCAAAGTTATCCATTCGGCCTTTGCCTGCTCCCACAAGGCACCTGTTGGCATCTGTGGTTTGCCCTGAATATAGGCGAAGACTTTCTCATCCGGCGCTATAATCGCTCCGCGCGCACCGGCTTCGACCGCCATATTACACAGCGTCATGCGCCCTTCCATACTCAGCGCGTCAATCGCTGGGCCGTCAAACTCGATGGCATAACCGGTTGCCCCTGATGCACCGATATCTTCAATCAGCGCCAGAATGATGTCTTTCGCCGAACAGCCATAAGGCAGCTCTCCCGTTACCGTGACTCGCATGGTTTTCAGCGTGCGATAAATCAGGGTTTGCGTGGCGAGCAGATGTTCAATTTCTGACGTTCCGATGCCGAATCCCAACGCGCCAAATGCGCCATAGGTGGTGGTGTGGCTGTCACCGGCGGCGATCACCATACCGGGCATGACCAGACCTTGCTCATGCGCAACCACATGCTCGATGCCCTGGCGCGGGTCCATGACATCAAACAATTCGATGCCAAAGTGGGCGGCATTTTGACGGAAGTAATCCACCTGCAGCTGCCCGCCTGCATCGGTCATCGCGTCATCACGCTCAGGACGCGTGGGATTCACGTGATCGACATTAAGTAAGATGGTCGCCGGATGGCGTACCGGGCGATGATGTTCACGCAGTCCGCTAAAGGCCTGCGGGCTGGTGTATTCGTTGAGTATTGATCGATCAATATAGAGCAACACATGCCCTTCATCGTCTAACTGACGTACCACATGCTGATCGATCAGTTTTTCATACAGTGTTTTGTTAGCCATGCGATTGCCCACATAAAAGTATCAACAAGTCATTAGAGACTCTAGGGTAATACAGTTGTGGTTCAGGCAATGAACACAGTACGTGAAGTGATGATTTATGAAGTGTGTTTTATGGGCGACCTTACAGCCGCCGATAAAAGTGTGGCGCTACTGCAGACGTTCGAAGCGATAAGGTGCGGGATCGATAAGCGGTGTATGCCCGGTCACCAAATCTGCGGCTAACTGTCCGGCCGCGGGCGATGTCCCAAAACCATGCCCTGAAAAGCCCGTCGCCAAAGTTAGCCCCGGCATCGAAGCCACAGGACCGATCACCGGATTTGAGTCCGGGGTGACGTCTATCACGCCAGCCCACGACTCCGCCATTTCCGCCTGTTGGAACACCGGCCACGCCGCGCGCAGATTGCGCATCGCTTCCTGGTTCAGTGCGGAATTGGCTTGTGGATCCAGCGTGCGAATCTGTTCAAAGGGCGAACGCCGACTGCTGCGCCAGCGACGTGCCAGCGCAAGATCCTTCACAAAGTATTTGCCCAGTGAAATACGCAGGTTGTCTCGCGCCTGACGTAGCTGCGGCAAGTAACGCGTGCCGATTAATAGATGATCAAGCGTTATTGGCGCATCCAGCGCACCGCGTTGAGTGATGATAAAGCCGCCGTCCTGGTGTTTTCGGAATGAAAAATCAGGAGCGCCTACTGCAATATTGGCCGGTCCTTCCAACGGTTTGGTGCGCATCACCGAACAAATCAGCGGCAGCGTCGGCAGATTGATACCGTGGTTGCCAAGGAAACGACGCGACCAGGCACCTGCCGCCAGCAACACCTGTTCGCATCGAATCTCACCGCGCTCGGTGATTACGCCACTCACCTTACCATTGCTGGTGGCTAAGCCGCGGACGGCACAGTTTTCAAGGATAACCGCGCCTCTGGCGATGGCGGCGTTTGCAATTGCGCTAGCCGCCAGCGTGGGTTCGGCTCGCCCGTCAGAAGCGGTGTATATCCCGCCTGCCCATTTCTCCGCGCCGCCTGGCACCTGAGCCGCAATCTGTGCGTGGCTCAGTAAGCGCGTATCCAATCCCGCAGCGCTAACCCCGCTTAACCATTTTTCATGCAGCGCCATCTGCTGATCGTTGCGTGCCACAAACATAATGCCAGCCTGACGATATCCCACGTCACTGCCGACACGCGCGGCCATCCCTGCCCACAGGCGGTCAGCGGCCTGCGCCAGCGGGATATCCTCCAGCGCGCGGCTGGTTTTACGGATCCAGCCGAGATTGCGAGAAGACTGCTCGCCCGCAATTCGTCCCTTTTCCAACACCACAACCGGAATATTGCGCTCCGCCAGCGTCAGTGCGGCGGTCAACCCTACAATCCCGCCGCCAATAATTACCACCGTGGTGGCATCCGGCAACGTTTGCGAAGGCGTAACCGGAGAAATAACAGGTGCCATAGCACGTCTCCCGCCCTTAAAGAGCTACGGTAATTTCCTGAACCTGAGCGTTACCGGCACCGCGATAGGCCGTGACTTCCAGTTCAACTTTATAAACGGTCGATCCCAGCGGCGGGCAAGTGACCGTTGAGGCGGGATTAACCCCACGGAATTTCTCACCAATGATCGCCATCACTGCAGGCACATCCGCCGGATCCTGAATAAACACGCGCGAGCACACCACATCCTGTAATGAGGCATCGATGGCTGCCAGTGCGGCTTCGATATTGGCAAACACCTGCAATGTCTGCTCGCGCAGGTCTTCGGGAATTTCTTTGGTTAGTGGGTTGCGACCGGCGGTGTTGGAAACATAAATCCAGTTATCCACCGACACGATGCGCGAATAACTCGCCTGCTCTTCAAATTTCGAACCGGTTTTGACTTTAATGATGTTGGTCATGATGTTTTCTCAATTAATAAATGAATTAGCTTAAAACCGGTGATTCCCACAGGTTGAGTTTGACGCCAATCCCTTTTTCCAGTGCGTTGCGGTACAACACCGTGCCCCAGGCCACATCTTCCACCGGCATACCACCGACAGACATGATGATGATTTCGCTATCGTTTTGGCGGCCTGGCGCCTCACCGGCGACGATTTTGCCGATATCCTCCAGCTGCTCCGCTTGTAGTTGGCCTTCAGCGACCATATCCATAAAGCGCACACCGATAATCGGCACGCAGCGATGCGCGGGCTTCGGCACTTCCTCAAACCAGGCGTGATACAGTCCGGTGTTATCCAGCACCTTGCGCACATCGGGTTGTTCCATGCCTTCATCGATATTGCACAGCGCGGGCATGGCGAGGAAGGCGCCAGGCTTCACCCACTCACGTTTTACCAGAGGATAAGTGGCGGGATCACCGACCTCGCCAGAACTGCAATAAGTGACAATGTCACTGCCGCGCACCACCGCTTCCAGCGAGTCGACAATTTCTACCTGCTTAATTTGTGGATAGGTCTCATGCACCCAGGTAATGAAGTTATCGAGGCTGTGCTGACCGCGTCCTTTAACTTTGATGGTGTCGATGTGCGGGCACACAGCAATAAATGCCGCCACCGCGGTTTTCCCCATCACCCCCGGTCCGAGCAAACCGATCACACGAGAATCCTTTCGCGCCAGATGACGTGCACCGACGCCCGGCACCGCCCCGGTGCGATACGCCGACAGCAGATTGGCTGACATATGCGCCAGCGGTGCGCCGGTATCGGCATCATTGAGGGTGAACATCAGAATCGAACGTGGCAGGCCTTTCTCACGATTGGCGATGTTGGATCCATACCACTTCACGCCAGCCGTGCCGAAATTGCCGCCAAGATAGGCAGGCATCGCCATCATGCGACGATCGGCAGTGGGTTTTGGCATCGTCGGGAACGGTGAATTTTCCGGGAACGTGACCATCGCGCCGTGTGAATCATTGTTGGATCCGGCCATGCGATAGTCGCCGTGATACAACAGGCCAAACATCTCTTCCATGGTATCGACACAGGCGGCCATATCGGTCACGCCGGCACGAATCATGTCTTGCTCCGACAGGTAAATAAAATCAATCCGGGTTGAATCACTCATTAGTCGCCTCATCAATCAGTCTTTTGGTCTATTTCCCGCTGTAGCGAGCACTGCCATAAATAGCGATTTCACGGGCTAAAACCGTCTTAGGTGTCGATGGCCTTCGCTGCGTGAAATAGAAATAGCCTGTCAGTTGTCCTGCTGTATTGAATATTTGCGACATGGCGAAATTCGTGCGTGGCACAGCACTTGCATTACTTAAACGGTAAACAGCCTGCAGCGGAGCCCGCCATGACACAATTGCCTCTCTATCGCCACAGTGGATTTCAGCCCGAGCAGCCATGGTTTGTGCTGAACGCCGCGCAGCATTACTCGCTAATTGCTTCAGACAACCCGGCTATTTCTCATTTCTACAGTTTTGATGTGGCGCAAAGTGCCAGCATGACGCTGGCAATTCCCGACGGCTGCGTGGATATCGTGTTTGATTGTGATGCGCAGCGCCCTGCTGCACGCGTGTGTGGCACGACGCTGGAAGCGCGCGGTGCCGATATGCAGCATAATCATCACTATTTTGGTGTGCGCTTCGCGCCAGGCATCATTCCTGATTTCCTCGATGTAATGGCAGAAGAGATTCCCGATCGCGAGTTCAATTTCCTCGATGTGGTACCAGATGCACGGTTAGCCTTTGAACAGATTGTGCAGACACGCGATTTTTCGCGGCAGATTGCTTTGTTCAACGCCAGTTTCACGCCGCGCCTGGTGCGCAAAGCTTCCGCCGTTACCTCATTGATCATCCACACCATGCGCCAGCAGAAAGGCAACATTCGCATTGATCAACTGGAAGCGCTGACTGGCTACACCTGCCGCACCATCCAGCGCCAGTTTCGCCAGGATACCGGGATGTCACCCAAGGCTTTCAGCCGCATTTTGCGCTGCCAGTCGGCGCTGGGCAGCATTCACTTACAGCAGGAAGTGTCGTTTAGCGATCTGGCCTTTGATCTTGGATTCAGCGATCAGTCGCATTTCCTGCGCGAGTTTAAAAAGTTTGTCAGCACCACGCCCTGTGATTATCAGCGGCGTATTTCGCATGATGCCTATTTCCATCGTTTGCGTTTCCACTGAGCACTAAAAGAGTGCAGCGTTGCACTGTGACGCTGTCCGATTTTTTCTATCCGTCAGATGCTCAGCTGAGAAATGATGCCGCTATGTTACCTGCCTCAGGCGGCAAAGATTGCCTGAGAACTTTCTCTTAGCGGTTGAGGGCTTTGGCGATGAATACGGATTCCGGCTTACGCAAAAATACGTTGGGTTTGTTTTCTCTGGTCTTTTTTGTCGTCGCGGCAGCCTCGCCGCTGACAGGCGTGGTAGGCGGCTTGCCGGTGGCGATTATTTCTGGCAACGGCGGTGGCATTCCGGTGTTTTATATTCTCTCGTGCATTATTTTGATGTTATTCGCCGTGGGCTTTATTGCCATGAGCCGCCATGTGAATAACGCGGGAGCCTTTTATACCTATATCTCTAAAGGAATGGGCGAAAACTGGGGCGCCTCCGCATCAGTTTTAGCGTTGATGGCGTATATCTCCATCCAAATTGCCATCGTGGCGATGCTGGGATTCTTCACGCAGCTGTTTATTGAAGAACACTTTTCTGCCCATATTCCCTGGTGGGCATTGAGCATGCTATTTGTGCTGGTGTGTTGGGTATTGAGCATTAAACGCGTCGAAGTCGGTGGAAAATTACTCGGCATATTAATGCTGGCGGAAGTGGCCATCGTGTTACTCACCGACGTCATGCTGTTGATCAAAAAAGTCGGTCCATACAGCTTCCAGTCGTTTGAGCCGTCGGTGTTTATGCAGGGCAACCTTGGCATCGCCTTTATTTTCACCATCGCGGCTTTTATCGGTTTTGAATCCACCGCCATTTATGCGGAAGAATGTCGTGACCCACACAAAACCGTGCCGCGTGCCACGGTGTGTGCCCTGTTACTGATTACGGCATTTTTCTGCTTCACCAGCTGGTCACTAGTGCAGGCATACGGTTTTGATCAAATTGTCGCGATTGCCAGCAAAGATCCTGGTAACTTCGTGTTTAACATTACGCGGCAATATGTTGGACAGTGGGCAGTAGAAACCATGTCAGTTTTGCTCATCACCAGCTTATTTGCGGCGGCGCTGGCGTTTCATAACAATATTTCACGTTATTTGTTCAGCATTAGCCGCGATGGTTTGATCTGGAAAGAGTTGTGCAAAACGCATCCCACTAACGGCACGCCGCATAACGCCAGCCACGTTCACAGCGTGATCATGCTGATGCTACTGGCAGGTATGGGCAGCGCGGGGTTGGATCCAATGGTGCACATCTTCGCCATTGGTTCTGCCGTCGCCACACTGTGTATTTTGATTTTACAACTAAGCGTTTCCGCTGCCGTAATACTGTTCTTCCGTCGGATAGACAATAACGAAAATCCATTCACCGTATTCTGGGCACCGTTGCTGTCAATGGTGTGCATGAGCGTGACGATTATTTTGGTGGTCAATAATCTGCAATCCTTAAGCGGCAGTGATTCCAGCGTGGTGAAGATGATTCCCTGGTTCATTGCTGGCTGCGCATTGATGGGATACGGCATGTCGCTGAAACGTAATTTTAAAGTTCGCGCTTAGTCATCGTCGTGGTGCGCAGCAATGCGCACCCAGTCAGCAAGTAAATATTTAACCTACCGTTATGGTGTTTTATTTGACCTAAGTCGCGATGCTCGCTATAAAGAATAACCGCGCAGTACTCACGGATATATCTCCCTACCTTTCGCATTCATTGCTTAAATTCCCGCCACATTGGTTTTATGTAAGTTAAGTAATTAACACCAATACTTTATTAACTAAAAACAAGTTAATCTTTTCGTAACAATCTTTTAATTTGCAAACCGAAAATTTAACGTTCACCTGCAAAGTACAAAGATCAGGATCAGAATGACTCACTCTAAAAAAATCGTGTCTGCCCTTTCACTGGCAGCGCTGCTTGTTTCTTCAGTGGTCCACGCTGAAAACGCACCAGAAAAAACCGATGTTCTGTTGATTGGCGGCGGCGTCATGAGCGCCTCACTGGGAACCTGGCTACAGGAACTGCAACCAGGCTGGAAACAGGTGATGGTTGAGCGTCTGGATGGCGTCGCACTGGAATCGTCTAACGGCTGGAACAACGCCGGTACCGGTCACTCCGCGAACATGGAATTGAACTACACGCCAGAGCGTGCAGACGGTTCAATCGACGTGAGCAAGGCGTTGGAAATCAACGAAGCTTTCATGATTTCCCGTCAGTTCTGGACCTCTCAGGTACAGCGCGGCGTAATGCATGACCCGCGTTCATTCATCAACTCTACCCCGCACATGAGCTTTGTCTGGGGCGATAAAAACGTTGAGTATCTGACTAAACGTTACGATGCATTGCAGAAAACCACCCTGTTCCAGGGCATGAAGTTCTCTACCGATCACAAGCAGATTGAGCAGTGGGCTCCGCTGGTGATGGAAGGTCGCGATGCGAATCAGAAAGTGGCAGCCACCTGGACGCCAGTCGGTACTGACGTTAACTACGGTGAAATCACCCGTCAGTTGATCGGTAGCCTGAAGAAAGACCAGAACTTCAAATTAGAAACTTCTTCAGAAGTGACTGATTTCAAACGCAACAGCGATAACTCATGGCATGTCACCATCAAAGATGTGAAGAGCGGTGAGAACCGTTCCGTTGATGCGAAATATGTGTTTATCGGTGCAGGCGGTGCAGCGATTAAACTGCTGCAGAAAACCGGCATTCCTGAAGCGGATAACTACGGCGGCTTCCCGGTGGGTGGCTCGTTCCTGATGACCGAAAATCCAGAAGTGACCAACCGTCACCTGGAAAAAGTGTACGGTCAGGCTTCAGTTGGCGCACCTCCGATGTCTGTTCCACACATCGATGCCCGTAACCTGGATGGTAAACGTGTGGTGCTGTTTGGGCCGTTCGCGACCTTCTCTACCAAGTACCTGAAAAACGGCTCTCTGTTCGATCTGTTAAGCGCTACCACCACCAGCAATATCATGCCAATGACTCACGTCGGTATTGATAACTTTGATCTGGTTAAATACCTGATTGGTCAGGTGATGCTGAACGACGACGATCGTTTTGCCGCGCTGAAAGAGTACTACCCGAACGCACGTAAAGAAGACTGGAAACTGATCCAGGCGGGTCAACGCGTACAGATCATCAAGAAAGATGCGGATAAAGGCGGCGTGCTGAAACTCGGTACTGAAATCGTGACCGATCAGCAGAAAACCATTGCTGCACTGTTGGGTGCATCACCTGGTGCTTCTACTGCTGCGCCAATCACCCTCGACGTGATGAAGAAGTTGTTCCCGGAGCAGTTCGCTTCTCCTGAGTGGCAAGAGAAGATCCGTGGCATCATCCCAAGCTTCGGTCAGAAACTGAACGGCAACACTGCGCTGACTCAGCAGGTCTGGGACAACACCGCAGCTACGCTGCAGTTGACCAAACCACCGGTCATCAATATGGGTGACCAGTCAGTTGCTCCTACGCAGGTTAAGCCTCGCGCAGAATCTGCTAAACAGGATATGGCGCTGTAATTTCCCCTCGCGTTATTGATGAAAGCCGGACAATGTCCGGCTTTTTTGTTCCTGGAATAAGGTCAAATCGCATAGCAGACACTCAACCTTCTGCGTGCTAAAATTGGCTATCATTGAATGAGGCAAAGACATGACTAAATCTGCATCATTAAGTGTTGCTAATCAGGTACGTGAACTGGCTAAAGTTCACCACGTAACGGCTGACCGTGATGGTATGAGTCGCATGGCTGTTGCAATCACTCGCCTGGCCGATGACATCGTAGAACTTGATGTCATCGAACAACTTCTGGTTAATCTGAAGAAAAAAGGCATTTTAACCAAGGCAGAAACGCTGGAGATGCAAGGCGACTATCTGCGTGAGAAAAGACAAATTAAACAGAATTTTTCCGCATGATTTTTGATCCTTTCGGCGACTATGAAACAGCGGGCTATTTACAAAATGCCTTACATTTAAAAGATCCTGATGAAGTTAAAGCTTCTGAACATCTTTCATTCGAACTTAGTCTGGAAGATGCGCTGCTCTTCCTATCAACGCTAAAACACGTAAAATATTCTTCCATACTTAAAGTTCACGAAATTCTGTTCGGTGACTTCTATCACTGGGCAGGAAAAGACCGAAACGAGTTAGTTCCCCACCTATCGATATTTAAAGGCGCGCGTGAAGACGAACACTTTACCGTATTTGAATATCCACATCTTATTCAGCTTGCAGTGGAGTATGCGCTAAAGCTTGCCAGTGACAGGGATAAATTTCGTCAAAAGCCTGGAGAAGTGATGGGGCAGTTGGCTTTTGCTCACCCTTTCCTCGATGGTAACGGACGTACAATTTTGCTTACTTTCATGGAATTAAGCTTCCGGGCAGGTTTTTCTGTCGACTGGTCTAAAACAAAAAAAGATGATTACCTTCGCACATTGAGCAGAGAAATTCGTGAGCCTGGAAAAGGACATCTGGATCGTTATCTCCAACCGTTCATTATCGAGATTCATAGCAGGGAAGAATGGCCTTTAACCATCGGTAGTATTAAAGGCCTGGATGGATTGGATAAAGGGCAAATCAATTATAGCGACATTGACGATCCGGTAGTCAGGAAACATTATAAAAGCTACCAGTCACAACATTGAGATAATAAATCTTAATGGCTGTTATTCATCCCCCAGACCAGTGCCTGTCTTGCATGGGCAATACGCGGCTGGCGCAGAGCGCTGGGTAACCAGATAAGGTGATAACGAATCTCTGTGTCCCCCACCGGCGCGTCCAGCAGCACCAACTCCCCTTGCGCGATTTGCGACTGACATAAAAATGCGGGCATCACCGACCAGCCAAATCCGCCGCAGAGTAAACTCCGCATGCCACGCAAATCCTGCCCAACCACCGCAGGTAACAGCGTGTGGTATTTAATGCGATTTTTATCCAGCCAGTGATCAATCAAAGACAGTTTCAGGTCATAAGCCAGCAGAGGTTCTTTAATCAAATCCGCGGAAAAATCTGCGCTATTATGTAAGCGAGCCGCCACGACCGGTGCAGCCACCGCGACCACGCGGTCCTGAAAAATCACTTCACCCTTTAAACGTGGATCGGTCACCGGATGTGCCGTCACGCCGAGATCACAGTGCCCTTCAATCACCATCTGCGCAACTAACGGACCATCACCGCTGTGCATATGCACACGAATGCCACTTTCAAGCAGAGGAAGTAATTCAGCCGATAGTTTCTCCGCCATAAAATCCGCATGTCCAATGATTTGCAACGAACCACTCACATCCATGGATCGGGCACGCGCCGATGACAAAGCGGATTCTGCGGTATCCAGTGAGTTGCCTATATCAGCGGCCAAATCGTCGGCAGCGGCCGTTGGCATTACGCCATGGGCCTGACGTTCAAACAAAGGTCGACCCACTGCGACTTCCAGGCCGCTAATGTGTTGCGAAACCGCAGGCTGCGTCAGATTCAGTGCGCGTGCCGCACCGGAAATCGAGCGCTGGCGATACACTTCCATAAACGTTCGTAAGCGAACCAGTGACATAGTGACCCATAAATTATTTTATACCCCTGCCAAAATAGCCTTGTTAGCCGTCAAACACCAGCGCGAGTAAGCTGCCCACATCTTGAAACTCACGGGAAAAAATCATGTCACTTCAGCAAGAATTACTACATGTGCTGCACACAATGAAACAGGCTCATCTGCAGAACGAACCTGCTAACGCCGAACTTCGCCGCGATCGCTTATTACGCAGCGTGGCATTAATTCGCGAGAATCATGCCGCGTTCACTGCGGCCATCAGCGCCGATTTCGGTCATCGTAGCGCCTATCAAACCCAGGCGGCCGACCTGATGACCACCATCAATATGTTGCAGCATTCCGCTGAGCATTTGGAGCAGTGGATGCAGCCGGAGATCGCCGAAGTCCCGGTTGCAGGTATGCAGGCGCGTATCGAACCGCAACCTTTAGGTGTAGTTGGCATTATCAGCCCGTGGAATTTCCCGATTAACCTGGCATTTGGCCCATTGGCCGGTGTGTTTGCTGCGGGCAACACCGCGATGCTGAAACCCTCTGAGCTGACACCTCACACCTCAGCATTACTGGCGGAGTTAGTGCCGCGTTACTTCGCCGCTGATGAGCTCAGCGTGGTTTTGGGTGACCCCAGCGTGGGACAAGCGTTTAGCGCTCTGCCATTCGACCATCTGGTCTTCACCGGCAGCACCGCCGTCGGTAAGCATGTGATGCGTGCAGCGGCAGAAAATCTGGTGCCTGTTACGCTGGAACTGGGCGGAAAGTCGCCGGTGGTGATCGACGCTGACGCGGATGTGGCAATGGCTGCAGCCCGGACTCTGACCATAAAAACCTTCAACGCCGGTCAAATCTGTATCTCACCGGATTACCTGTTACTTCCGCATGTCGCTGAAGCGGAGTTTATCACCGCGTCGCAGCAGTTCATGCAGCAGACGTACCCAACGCTGCAAAGCAACGAGGATTACACTGCCATTATCAGCGCTCGACACTATCAGCGACTGATCGATCTGATCGAAGATGCGCGTGTTAAAGGTGCCCGGATCATTAGTCTGGCCCCTGCGGGCGAGCCGGACTTTGATGCGCAAAGCCGCAAAATCGCGCCGCATTTGATCTTCGATGTCACCGAAGAGATGGCGGTCATGCAGGAAGAGATTTTTGGCCCGCTGCTGCCTATCAAAAGCTATAGCGGAGAGGTGAAGGAAGCGATTCGCTATATCAATGCGCATCCACGTCCACTGGCCGCCTACTATTTTGGCCACGATGAACAGCGTCAACAGCTGATGGCTCAGCACACCACTTCTGGCGCACTGGTGATAAATGATGTCATGACCCATGCTTCTCTCGACAGCCTGCCATTTGGTGGCGTGGGCGCTTCCGGTATTGGCGCTTATCACGGGATTCACGGATTCCGTCGTTTCAGTCACGCCAAGCCGATTGTGATCCAGGATGAGGCGGGCACCACAAATTTACGGCTGCGTGCGCCCTATCAGGACAAAAGCGCAGCATTGACTGCATTACTGAATAACCAACATTAATCGAGGACAGACAATGAAAATTTTGATGGTTCTGACATCACATGACGAGTTGGGTAACACCGGCAAAAAAACCGGGTTCTGGCTGGAAGAGTTCGCTGCACCCTACTTCGTATTTAAAGATGCGGGCGTCGAGGTGGTCTTAGCGTCTCCGGCGGGTGGACAACCGCCGCTGGATCCAAAAAGTGATTTACCTGAATTCCAGACTGCAATGACCGCACGCTTCAAATCTGATGCGGCGGCACAACAAGCGCTGGCCAATACCGTGAAGCTGGCAGGTATCGACCAGCAGGATTTCGATACCGTATTTTATCCCGGTGGCCACGGCCCCTTGTGGGATCTGGCGGAGTCAGCAGACTCCATCCAGTTGATTGAATCTTTCGATCGTGCCGGTAAGCCGATTGGTTTTGTCTGCCATGCACCTGGCGCGTTGCGTCATGTGAAAGCTGCGAGCGGCGCCCCGTTAATTCAGGGTAAGCAGGTCACTGGTTTCACCAATAGCGAAGAAGCGGCCGTTGAACTCACCGACGTGGTGCCTTTCCTGATTGAGGATGAGTTCATCAAGTTGGGCGCGCATTATCAAAAAGGCGCTGACTGGGCACCGTTTGTCGTACAAGACGGCAATTTGATCACCGGGCAAAATCCGGCCAGCTCAGAAGATGTTGCGAAAGCGCTGCTGCTGCAACTGGCAGCACAACAGCCTTAATCGCGTTAAAGCGCATCGCTGCTCTGGCGGTGATGCGCCCTTGTCTTATTAACCATCCTATTAATGAAATTTTCTCATAGGTGCTAGTAGACTGGCGCACCTAATCAATCCCTGCCGCCTTTGTTAAGCTACTCCACAACCCCTTTTCCATCACTGTATTCAAGCCCTGGCACCGCACAGGTCCTTTCCTTTCCTCACAAAAGACACTATGGATATCAAAACTGCAACGCATCCTCCGGATATGAAAACCGGCATCGCCTTTATTATTATTCTTAGCGCGCTGATGGCATTTACCTCGCTTTCAACCGACATTTATCTGCCGGCCATGCCCGCGATGTCAGCCGCGTTACACGGTGATTCTGAGCTGACGGTCACCGGATTCCTGATTGGCTTTGCCATCGCGCAGCTAATCTGGGGCCCGATTAGCGATCAACTCGGCCGAAAAACACCGCTATATATCGGGATGATTATCTTTGCTGTCGGTTCTGCGGGATGTGCTCTCTCCAGCGACATGACTCAGATTGTCTTCTGGCGCGTCATTCAGGCGGCTGGCGCCTGCACCGGCCCGATGCTGGCGCGTGCGATGATCCGCGACCTTTTCACCCGCACGCGTGCTGCTCAGATGCTGTCGACGCTGATCATTGTCATGGCAATTGCCCCCATTGCGGGGCCATTAATGGGTGGGCAAATCATTCGTTATTCGCAATGGCCGGTGATTTTCTGGTTTCTGGCGGTAGTCGGCGCATTGATGTTCATTTCACTGCTCTGGCTTCCTGAAACACTGCCAGCAGAAAAACGGGTAACGGCGTCACCTCGGCAAATAATGCATAATTATCGCGCATTGTTGCAAAATAAAAACTTTATGCGTTTTACCCTGTGCGTGACTTTTTACTACGTTGCCGCTTACGCCTTTATTGTCGGATCGCCTGCGGTGTATATCAGCTATTTCGGTATCGATCCGCAACATTATGGTTGGCTGTTCGCCATTAATATCCTTGGACTGGTCACAGTCAGCACCGTCAATAAACGTTTAGTGCAAAAGGTACGGCTTGAGACGCTGCTGAAATCCGCCTCTTTTATCGCCGCGCTGATGACATTAGTGATGTGTTTTGTACTGAAAACGCATCCGGCAGCGTTGGCGGGATTGGTCATCTGCATCTTCATTTTCTTCTCAATGAACGGAATTATTGCCGCTTCCGCTACCGCAGCCGCACTGGATGCCGTGCCGAATGCCACCGGTTCAGCCTCCGCGCTAATAGGTTCGTTGCAATACGGCAGCGGAATTGTTTCCTCACTGCTGCTGGCAGGGCTTAACAACGGTACGCCATGGATTATGGTGAGCATTATGACCGTATTCACCCTGCTCAGTTTTGTTAGCACTCTTGGCGGTGGGAAATCTCAGCCAAAAATGGCAGAAATTTAATGCTACGGTGAAACATTAAATATGGCATTAAACATTTGGTGCGGTGAGTTCAGCATGCAATTGCTAAATTTAAAATACTCGGTAACGTCGTGGCTTCATCTGCTAATAAAAATAAGCGAGCATAATTAATGAGCAATATCCGGTCTTCATTCCTTTCTTACACCGTGGACAACGATACATTTGAAGGTTATTTAGTTTATCATGCTGATAATAACCATGCTCAACCGGGCATTGTTATTGCTCCCAACTGGATGGGTGCCACCGCTGATGCTGCTGAACAAGCCAAAGCCATTGCCGCCCACGGCTATGTGGTGCTGGTGGCTGACCTGTACGGTCAGGGTCAACGCCCAACTAACGGTGAAGAAGCCGGTGCGATGATGATGGCAGTGAAAGACACTCCCGCCGAAGTGGCGCGCATGCAGGCAGCCCTCAGCGCATTGCGCACCCAAACCACTGCCCCCGTCAACGCGGATAAGGTTGCGGCTATCGGTTTCTGCTTTGGCGGCCATTGTGCGCTAGAACTGGCACGCAGCGGCGCAGACATCAAAGCGGCCGCCTCTTTCCATGGCACGCTGGATACCCAAGGCGCTTATGACAGTCATACTATTCAGGCTTCACTGCTGGTACTGGACGGCGCGGCCGATCCCCTGGTGCCTCGCGAGCAGTTAGCCGCCTTCGCGAATGAGATGAACAGCAAGGCCGTTGACTGGCAGTTGGTGAGCTTTGCGGGTGCGGTGCACTCATTTACCGATCCGAAAGCCGACAATGCTGGCGTGTCACAGTATCACCCGGAAGTGACACAGCGTGCTTTCAAACGCCTGTATCAATTGCTGGATGAAGTGTTTTAATGACGCGGCGGGAGGCCAGGTGGCCTCCCGATATTCTCCCGACCTTCAGCGCCCGCGTAAAATCCCGCTATCAACGGCCGCCACACTGGTTTTACCGCAAAACGCCATCGACAGATCAAACTCGTTACGGATAATGTTCAGCGCCGTGGTCACCCCTTCTTCACCCATCGCCCCCAATCCATACAGCATACTGCGCCCGATATAGGTGCCTTTGGCGCCTAACGCTATTGCTTTTAATACATCCTGCCCGGAACGAATACCGCCATCAAAATGCACTTCTATTCGATCGCCGACCGCCGCCACAATTTCCGGCAGCAACGTAATAGACGAAGACACGCCGTCCAACTGACGCCCGCCATGGTTGGAAACAATTAACGCATCGGCCCCCGCTTCGACCGCCAGTTTCGCGTCGGCGACATCCATTATGCCCTTCACAATCAACTTGCCGCCCCAGTGCCGTTTAATCCAATCTATATCTTGCCAGGAAAGGCGTGGGTCATACTGTTGTGCCGTCCACTCCACCATCGAGTCAATGTTATCCACACCGCTTACATGCCCGATGATATTGCCAAAATTACGATGTTTCGTATTAAGCATCTGCCAGCACCAGCGCGGTTTACTGGCGATATTGAGCACATTGCGCAGGGTCATTTTGGGCGGCGTGGAAAGGCCATTCTTAATGTCTTTATGACGCTGACCGAAGACCTGTAAGTCCATGGTCACCACCAACGCGCTGCAGTTGGCCGCTTTAGCGCGATCGATCAGATTTGCCACGAACGTGCGGTCACGCAATACATAGAGCTGGAACCAAAATGGATGCCCCTGCGTGGCCTGAGACACAGCTTCCAGCGAACAGATGCTCATGGAAGAGAGCGTGAAAGGAATGCCGAATTTTTTTGCTGCGCGTGCTGCATGAATTTCGCCATCGGGATGGATCATGCCGGTGAGCCCAGTGGGGGCAATCGCAACCGGCATAGCGACATCGTGCCCAATCATTCGGCTTGCCGTACTGCGTTCAGCAATATCTACTGCGACACGCTGACGAAATTCGATGCGACGTAAATCAGCTTCGTTGGCGCGATAGCTATATTCCGTCCAGGAGCCTGCATCGACATAGTCGTAAAACATTTTTGGTACGCGTTTACGCGCCAGTTGCCGTAATTCTTCAATACAGGTAATGGTCACTTTTCCACCTGATAAAAAAGCGGCTAAACAAAATAACATTTAGCCGCCTGCGATCACGCAAATACACATACAGATAACTTACGATTTCTCGTAGTCGGTATAGGCATTCTGCAGCACGATATGATCGGCAATATATTTTGCATCATGCCACACGCCATAAATAAAGGAGGAGGCGCGATTCACCAGATTCGGTAAGCCAAGGAAATAAATGCCACGCTCCGCAGAAATACCACGCTTATGGAAAGGCACACCATTCTCATCAAATGCATCCGCCTGCAACCAGCTAAAATCAAATTTAAAACCTGTCGCCCAGATAATAGAGGTGATACCGGCTTCGGCCAGGTTTAATTGCGTTAAAGGATTGATCAGACAGTCTGGGTCGGACAATAACTCCCAGGCCTGTGGCTCCAGCGGCAGATCCAACCCGTTGCGCTCGATATAAGCATCGGCATCACGTAGTACGTCGAAATAAGCTTTATCGCCTTCGGCAATATTCTCAGCCAGGCCATCAGCAAAGCTCAACACGCCGTTATCCCATTGCTGCGTAATTCCCACTAGGGTAATGCCCATGTGGGCCAAACGACGGAAATCAACGGTTTTACCGCCTTCATAACCACTCACGGCAAAGGCAACGTGCGCTTTTTTCGGCTTGATTTTCACTTCATCCCACAAGCCCAATGCACCCAGCCACCAGCAATAATCACGGTCACGATAAGAGCGTGGTGGACGATAATGTTCGCCGACCGATAGATAGACATTACGGCCCGTTTTACCCAGCTCTTCAGCGATTTGTGAGCCGGATGCGCCCGCGCCCACCACCAGCACGCCGCCTTCTGGCAACTGCTGCGGGTTCTTGTAGGAGGAGGAATGAATCTGATGCAGGTTGGCACTTTCAGGCACGATTTGCGGGAATGAAGGTTTCTGGAACGGCCCTGTTGCCGCCACCACATTATCCGCTTCAAATTCTCCAATAGAGGTCAGAACTTTAAAGCCGCTACGTCCCGGCAGACGTTCAACCTGATGCACTTCAACACCAGTGCGCACCGGCGCATTCAACATTTTGGCATAATCTTCGAAATATTGAGCCATGCGCTCTTTAGGAGGAAAAGCTTCCTGAGAAATATTATCGAATTTCATAGAAGGAAAACGATCGTGCCAGGCAGGGCCATTGGCGACCAGTGAATCCCAACGCTCTGAACGCCAGCGCTCTGCAATACGGTTACGCTCAAATACAATATGCGGGACACCCATCAATGAAAGATGTTCACTCATTGCAATGCCCGCCTGACCTGCACCGACAATTACGGTATTAATTTTTTCTACTGACATGTGGAATCCCTAAATAGATTTTAACGCGATGGGTTATTCATCATCGTAATCATTGTTAGTGTTAACGCTAAGCAAGCTTTTTTAATTCAGCGCTTCGGTAAAACCAAAGCGCACAGGTTCATGATTAGTGGCGGGCTTCAACGTTTAATATCTTCCCAAGGCCCAAAAACTTATTCGCAATAATCAGCATGGCTGCCGTTACCGCAATATAAATCACTGACAGCGCGGCCAGCGTTGGGTCGGCAAATTCACGCACATAGTTGTACATGGCGACCGGCAAGGTCTGTGTTGCCTGGGTGGTAATAAACAGCGACGCGGTAAATTCATTAAAAGAGAGAATCGCAGCAAACATCCAGCCGCCAAACAGGCCCGGTAAAATCAACGGTACCGTAATGGTCCACACCACCCGCAGTGGCGAAGCACCCAGACTGGCTGCCGCCATTTCAATACGCTGCTCGAGGTTCTTGAGCGAAACGTAGACACTGCGCAATACAAACGGCAGCACCAGCACAATGTGGCAGAAAATCACCAGCGGATAGCCGCGCCCGAGGCCCAGTTGTGAGACCAGCATCAGCAGTCCTAAACCGATAGTGAAATGCGGGATAAACAGTGGCGACAGTAAAATACCTTCCAGCACGCGCTTACAGGGAAAGGAATAGCGCTCAATGGCAATCGCCAGCGTTGCACCGATGATCACTGCCAGCGAGGATGCCCATGCGGTGACGATCAGTCCGGAATAGAAGCCATGACGAAAATCATCGTAATTCACCGCACGCTCGAACCAGCGCAGCGACCAGCCTTTGGGCGGGAAGAACAGTACCGCAGTACTGCTGAACGAAGAGATAAACACCACAATGGTGGGCAGCATGACAAAAATGAGGATGGCGGCCACCAGCAAACGTCCGGCCAGCGTCACCAGTTTATCGTTCATCGAACGGGTCATATTAATGTTCTCCCATAGCGTGCAGGAAGCGGGTCAGGCGTTTCAATGCCATCAGCAGCAGGATGGTCAGAATCAAACCGGCAATACTCAGCGCGGCGGCAAACGGGAAGTTCATTGACGAGAAACCAAGCTGATACACCATGGTTGCCACGGTGCTTACGCGTCCGCCACCAATCAACTGAGGCGTGGCGAAGGCACTAAAGGTCCAGGCAAATGCCGTGGTCAGACTGGCCACGATACCTGGGATCGATAATGGAATCGTTACCGTTAACAAAGTACGAACCGGCCCGGCGCCGAGACTGGTCGCCGCTTTTTCATAGTCAGGGTTGATATGTGACAGCGCCGTGGCCAGCATCAGCACCATGATCGGCATAGTCACGTGCACCAAAGCCACCACCACACCGCTCTGAGTGAACATAAACTGAATCGGTTTTGAGATGACACCGAGCGCCAGCAGCAGGCTGTTCAGGAAGCCACTGTTTCCCAGCACAATAATCCACGAGTAGGTACGCACCACTTCACCGAGAAATAGCGGCGTAATCGCGATAATCAGAATCGTCGATTTGATCCAGGTGGTGCGCGTGCGCACAAGCGCATAGGCCAGTGGGTAACTCATCAACAATCCAAAGATGGCGGTTTTGGCACTTAACATCACCGTGTTAATAAAAGCATCGGCATAAATGCTTTTTAGCAGTCCGTTAAAGTTAGCCAGGGTAAATCCGCCCACGTCGAGCGAACCGGGAATATAAGCCCGCACGCTAAACTGCATCACTGCGTACATGGCCACAACCAGTCCGAGTGCTGTCAGTGTGGCGGGGATAATGAACCAGGGTAAGAATGTCGGTTTTCTCGTCATAGACGTTGCTGCCTGAATAAAGTGTTGCTTGTGGGCGGCCTGGAGGCCGCCTGTGATGAACGAATCAATGAGACATGATGTTTTCAGAGAACCACTGACGCCATTCGGCCGTTTTCTCGGCACGCAGTTGTGGGTCGGTGTTGATGGTGGCATTCCACTGCGCAGGCGTGGTCAACATGCCAGGCAGTTTCGCCAGTTCTGGATCGATATGCGCGTTGGTCACCGTTGGGCTGCCGCGATAGATCTTCGCCACCTGCTCCTGAATTTCCGGTTTCAGCGCGATATTCATAAACTTGTAGGCCAGATCCGCGTGTTTGGTACCTTTGTTGATGCCCACGGTATCCACACCCAAAATGGCACCCTCTTTTGGTATCGCCAGTTTGATGTTCACCCCTTCGGCCATCATGCTGTAGGCATTCATCGACAGCATCACCTGCACAGGTGTTTCACCGGTGGAGATCAACTGCTGGCTGTTGGCGTCATCGGTATAGAAGGATTTGATGTTCGGGATCAGCGCTTTCATCTTCGCTTCGCCCTGCTGCCAGTGTGCGGCATCAGCCCCGGAGAGTTTCGCGGAAACGGCAATGATATGGCTTGGGTCCCAATCTGGCAGGGCCAGCGTGCCCTTCAGCTCCGGTTTCCACAGGTCATTCCAGCTGGTGAAGGTTTCGCCTTTCGGTACTAAATCAGGGCGATAGCCAATGGTGTACACATAGCCCCACACGCCGAGGTGATAAGGGCTGACCTTCGCCTGCTCAACCAGATTCACCGCGTTAGGAATTTTGCTCATATCAAGCTTTTCAAACAGACCGCTGTTGGCATACAGATAGCCGACGTGCGCGGTGGTAAAAGTCACATCCGTCTCCGGTGTGCCACCCGCCAGCTTGGCTTTGTTCAAACGGTCAATGGTGCCGCCGGTCACAAACTGCACCTCGACGCCCGTTTCTTTGGTGAACTCTTTGGCGATGGTTTCATCAATCAGGTCTTTAAAGCTGCCGCCCCAGGTGCTGACAATCAGCTTGTCGGCGGCCATTGCATTACCTGCAGTTAATACACTCGTCGTCAGCAACGTTAAGGCAAAAATCTTACGCAACATATTCTCGTCCCCAATGAATGAAATGGCTGTAACAGCAATGTGAAACGCGATGCACCAAAACAGTGCTATCGGACTCTTCTGGTGTTGCTGGGATAATGCCGTTGCGAGGTGATTCGGTAAAACAGCCTTTTCCTCGCCCTTGCATCAGAATTTCTGAGGCTAAAAGGGACGCTGCTTTACAACGGATTTTCTTAACCAGTGATGAGGCAGAAGCGAATGGGCGTGATGGAGCGGTCAGGCGATTATGCTGTTAACCGTCCTCTGGCATGATTAATGCAGGGTCATCGGGACTATTACAATGACTGGCGCGACATGATCGCGTCGGCGATCCCAGGAGAATCTGCATGCTCAGTCGCATCACCCAGCGTCAGCTGGAATACTTTGTCGCATCCGGTGAGGCCGGAAGCATTATTGGTGCCTCGGAACGTATCCACGTTTCATCACCGTCGATTTCCGCAGCCATTACACATATCGAATCTGAGCTGGGGGTGCAGCTGTTTGTCCGTCACCATGCACAGGGCGTCTCTCTGACCGCCATTGGTCATCAGGTATTAAAAGAGGCCAAACTGATTCTGGATCAGATGACTAACCTCTATACCATCGCCTCTGAATCACTGAACAACGTGCGCGGCCCGTTGCGCGTGGGTTGTCTGGACACGCTGGCACCCATGCTGACACCGGAACTGGTGTTTGGCTTTGGTCGCGCGTTCCCCGGCGTGCGGATTAGCCTGGTCGAAGGCAACCACGAGCAAATGCTGAAGCAATTACGTTCAGCGGATATCGACATTGCCCTCACCTATGATTTGGTGCCCGCCAATGACGTGGCGTTTAAATCCCTGGCGCAGTTACCGCCGTATGTGATGGTGGGCGAACATCATCCATTGGCGACACAATCGGCAGTGACCATTCAGGACCTGGCAACGATGCCGATGGTGTTGCTGGATATGCCCTGGAGCCGCGAATATTTCCTCGGCCTGTTCAGTGAAGCGGGTGTGGCACCGAATGTGGTGATGCGTTCGAGCAATATGGAAGTGGTGCGCGCCATGGTGGCTAACGGCGTAGGATTTGGCATCGCCAACGTGCGCCCGAAAGCGCACCTTTCACAGGATGGCAAGCGGCTGATCCGCGTGCGTTTGGCGGGCGTGAACAAGCCGATGCAACTCGGCTATGCCACCATGGCCAACACTCAGCAATCCATGGTGGTGAACGCTTTTGCCGAGCGTTGCCAGATGTTTATCTCCGATCAATACATTCCAGGCATGGCAGCACCGAGCTATTTTGACCCGCAAGTAGTGCGCGTGGCCTAAACAAGCTTAATATCCGCGTTCCGGGAAGACCTGATTGGATACCGCTTCCCCGCGCGCGGCGCGCTGAATATTTTCAGCAACCTGTAACGCTGCGCTGGCGGGAATGGCGACCGAGGCCAGATGGGGGGTAATTAACACATTCTCCATACGCCACAGCGGATCTTCCGGCGGCAACGGTTCGCGGTCAAACACATCCAGCGTGGCTTCGGCAATATCTCCCGATTGCAGCGCGCAGGTCAGCGCAGCCTGATCAACAATCGCGCCGCGTGAGACATTGATAAAGGCCGCCCCCTTTGGCAGTTGCGCCAGCCGTTGTTGGCTGAGCAAACCGGTGGTACTCGGCGTTAATGGCAACATCACGACCAAAATGTCGCTTTGACTGAGGAAATCATCCAGTGATGCCAGCCCGCTGCTGCATTCAATATCGGCAATGGTTTTTTGCGAGCGTGACCAGCCGCGTACAGCAAACCCCTGCCGTGCTAATTCCTGCGCCGCAAAAGCCCCCAACTCTCCCAAACCCATCACGCCAACCCGTACGCTTGATGGCACCCGAGGATGAAGATAGTGCCAGCGCTGCTCGCGTTGCGCCCGTTCAAATGCCGGAATATCGCGTGCATAGCGCAACACTGCAAACAGCACATAGCCAGCCATCATTTTGGCCATATCAGGATCGGACAGGCGGATAATCGGAATATCCGGTAGATCGTCGCGCCCCACCAGCGAATCGACACCCGCGCCGAGGTTCACCAATAGCTTAAGATTGCGGTACGGGGCAAAAAAACCGTGCGGCGGTTTCCACGCCAGCGCGAAATGCACATCGTTTGCGTCCTGAACCTCCTCTGCGCAGCAAATTGTTACACCGGGCAGATGTGGGGCCAGCAGAGCTGACCACTCGGAGAAACTGTCAAACTCGCTGTAAAACACCAGGGTTGTCATGCCACATCCGCCTTGATGAGGGTGACCACCGCATCAATGGCCAGTTCATAGCCCAGCACCCCGAGTCCAGCTATCACACCGGTCGCCGCCTTGGATACCATGGAGTGATGGCGGAACGGCTCACGCTTCCAGATGTTACTCATGTGCGCTTCGATGATCGGGCCATCAAACATCAGCAATGCATCCAGAATCGGCACTGAGCTGTAGGTCAAACCGGCGGCATTGATGATCAGCCCGGCGGCGTTTTGTCTTGCTTCCTGAATCCAGTCGACCAGTACGCCCTCATGGTTACTTTGACGAAACTGCAATTCCACGCCATGTGATGCTGCGCGGCGCTGGCAACGTTCACCGATGCTGACAAAACTTTCGCTTCCGTAGGTGCCGTTTTTATCCAGGCCGTACAAATTGGCATTGGGTCCATTCAGAAAATAGATTTGCTGTGACATTAAAACTCCTGATTAAACGTGCGGACGCGTCGTGGCCATTGCCGGATGAGCATCAAAACGGGCGAACCATGTGGCAGTCAGCGGATAGCTATCACGCCAGTTCAGCGTTGCGAAACGAAAATCGAGATAGCCCAGTGCACAGCCAATCGCAATCAGACCAATATCATCAGGCTGCTGGCTGAATTGCGAAACCTGTCGTTCGATTTCTGCCAGAGCGGCGGTGACTTTTTTCAACTGCGCGTCGGCCCAGTTTTGCCATTGTTTCTCTTCCGGACGTGCGCTGAATTCGTAGCGTGCCAATAAGGCGGCATCGATTAAGCCATCGCCTAATGCCTGTCGCGTCAGGCTGTTCCAGCGTGCATACCCTGATGCGGGGAACAGCGTGCCTTGTGACAGCGTGTTCAGATATTCACAAATGACGCGGCTGTCATACAGACACAGTCCATTATGGGTTCGCAATGCTGGCACTTTCGCCAGAGGATTAAACGCAGCGATCCTTTCATCTCTTTCGATAGGATGTGCCGCCGAATCCAGCCACTCGATCGCGTCGGCTAAACCCAACACCTGTGCACAGACCATGACTTTGCGAACATACGCCGAGGTGCTGGCGTAAAAGAGCTGCATCATGGCGCCACCTTTAATAGCACTTTGCCGATGTTGGCGTTGGCTTCAAGAATGCGATGGGCGTCGGCAGCCTGTGCCAGCGGAAGTGTCTGATGGATGATCGGGGAAATTTTTCCGCTCGCCATCAGTGGCAGCAGATGTTTGCTGATGTTTTGCGCCAGCCGTGCTTTCTCTGCAGCGCTTTTGGGACGCAAGGTGGATGACGTCAAGCTTAACCCTTTGCGCATCACCAATTGTAAGTCGAGTTCAATTTTTGCTCCCTGCATAAACGACAAACTCACGTGACGTCCGCCGGGTGCCAGAACGCTGAGGTTGCGCGCCACGTAGTCGCCGCCCACGTTATCCAGCACCACATCCACACCGCGGCCCTGGGTTTCATCCTCAATGACGGAAACAAAGTCTTCGCAATGTCGGTCAATCGCACGGCAAACACCGAGTTGCTGCAGTGCAGCAATTTTGTCGGCACCGCCTGCCGTAGCGAATACCTGCGCACCGCATGCCTGAGCGCATTGAATCGCAAAGGTGGCGACTCCGCTGGCTGCGCCATGGATCAATACGGTTTCACCCGGCTGCAGACGGCCGAGCTCGAAGAGGTTGTGCCAGACGGTAAACGCGGCCTCCGGCACGCCAGCAGCCAGATCCAACGGCAAGGTATTTGGGACATTCAGGCAGAGTTCGGCACGCGCGACACAATAGTCGGCGTATCCGCCACCACTCAGCAACGCCATCACGGCGCTCCCGATCGCCGGGTATTCGACACCCTCGCCGAGTGCGACCACGGTGCCAGAGACTTCCAGCCCGAGAATATCGGTGGTGCCCGGCGGTAGCGGCATACCGTTACGCTGCATAATATCCGGGCGATTAACGCCGGCGCAGCTAACACGAATCAACACTTCTCCAGCCGCCGGTTGCGGCACAGGACGGCTAACCGATGCCAACACTTCTGGACCGCCAGGCTGGCGTGCTATCACGGCGTTCATCATTTCAGGTAACATCGATTATCCTTGCTTCGCCGCGCTAAACGCACAAACGCCTTCATCATCAACGCTCACGCCCACCACGCTGCCTACCGGCCAGCGCGTCAGGGATTCGAGTCCGGACTGGCGTGCAAACAACGCCGCGCTGCCCAGTGCCGGCGCATCAAGATGCACATCCACATGATCGCCCTGGAAAACATGGGTAATCACCGTGGCACTGAACAGGGAGTGCGGGCTCAGCGGTGCCAGTTGCAGGTTTTCTGGACGCATGTAGACATCAAGGCGCTCGCCCACATGGGCATTTATACGTTCTGCCGGAAGACGCAGTTTATTGCCACCCAGCTCTATAACGGCGGTGCTGTCGCGACCAGCGTAGAGGCCTGGCAAGATATTCACATCGCCGACAAATCCCGCAACAAAAGGGTCCTGCGGACGGCGATAAATATCATCCGGCGTACCAATCTGGCGCACGTGACCTGCGGACATCACCACCACGCGATCGCTCATGCTCAGTGCTTCGCCCTGATCGTGGGTAACGAACACCGTGGTGACGCCGAGTTTGCGCTGAATCGCTTTTAACTCGACCTGCATCGATAAACGCAGGTTTTTGTCGAGTGCGGAGAAGGGTTCATCCAGCAACAGTACTTTCGGGCGAATCACCAGGGCGCGCGCCAGCGCAACACGCTGCTGCTGTCCGCCAGAGAGTTCACGCGGCTTGCGCTGACCGTATCCCGCCAGTTTAACCAGCGCTAATGCCTGTTCCACGCGCTCAGCAATTTCTGCTTTGGGCACACCGCGCATACGCAACCCATAACCGACATTTTTCTCGACGGTCATATGCGGGAACAGCGCGTAGTTCTGGAAGACGATACCGATTTCACGCTGATAAGGGGGGATCTCGGTGACCAGATCGCCATCAATAAAGATCTCGCCGCCATCTGCTTCGGCGAAGCCTGCCATCAGGTTAAGCAGTGTGGTTTTGCCGCAGCCTGATGGGCCGAGCAGCGTAATAAACTCACCTTCTTCGATTGTTAGTGAAATTTTGTGTAACGCAATGGCATCGCCAAAGCGTTTAAGTACGCCATCCAGTTGCACGGCAACGTTGGCTTTATTGGCTACAGGATGCAGCACGTCGGGCTGCGGGAACGAGGTGACTTCTGCACTGACCATGGACTCTCCAGAAACGGGCTAACTTTGCTTGCCACCAGCATACGGTGAATGCGCGCATCATGCGGTTAGTGCTTCCTGAAGCTGGTGTTTGGAAAAGTTAAAGCAGGGAAATTGGCTGCGCGCGGCCTGATAACCGCGCCCTTCAGCCGGGTGTGATTGATAAACCAGGGACGAGATAACTGAAGGGTGCGGCTCAATGAGTAAGTGCCATGAGTGACAACGTCACTTCATAAACACATCCACTCCGCCAACCGCCGCAACATGGCATCGCAGGCGGTCAGCTGTTCAAAGCTGATAAACTCATCGGGCTTGTGCCCTTGCGCCATACTGCCAGGACCGCAGATCACACTCGGGATACCGGCTTGATCGAATAAGCCGCCCTCGGTGCCAAACGCCACCGTGCTAAAGCTGTCGGAACCGGTCAGGTGCGCAATTAAGCGCGCTGCGGGACTCTCCGCGTCAGTATATAAACCGGGATAGCCGCTGATAGGAGTGAAACGAATCGACGTGTCGCGATTTACGGCCTGCATACGGGGCAACAGGTCGCGCTGCGCGTAACGCTCCAGTTCATCTGCCACCTGTTGCGCATCATCTTTAGGTAAGGTGCGAACTTCAAAATCAAAACTACATTCTGCTGGCACAATATTCAGCGCACGCCCACCCTGAATCACACCGGTTTGCACGGTGGTAAAAGGCGGATCAAAACGCGCATCCTGATTTTCCGCAGCAGCCAGTCGCTCACCCATCTCGCTTAGTCGATGAATCAATTTCGCCGCGTACTCAATCGCATTCACGCCCTGCGGTGCATAAGCAGAGTGGCACGCGGAACCCTGCACTTCACATCGCATGCCCAGTTTGCCTTTGTGGCCCAATACCGGTTGCAGCTCGGTGGGTTCGCCGATGAGGCAAATGTCCGGCTTTTCCGGGCGCTGCGCTAAAGCATCCAGCAAGGTTCTGACGCCGAGGCAACCCACTTCTTCGTCATAAGAGATAGCCAGATGCAGCGGTTGTGCAAGAGGTTGTGCCAGGAAATGCGGCACGGCAGCCAGCATGCAGGCGATAAAGCCTTTCATATCCGCGGTGCCGCGCCCGTAGAGTTTGCCATCACGCTCGGTCAGTGCAAAAGGCGGAACGCTCCACGCTTGCCCATCCACAGGTACCACATCGCTGTGCCCTGACAGCATCACGCCGCCCTTGCCAGCGGGACCGAGCCTGGCATACAGATTGGCTTTACTGCGCTCAGCGTTATGAATCAGTTCGCAGTTCACACCAAGATCGGTCAGATAGCGCCAGACAAAGTCGATCAGCGCCAGATTGGATTCGCGGCTGGTGGTATCAAAGGCTACCAATTGCGCGAGTATTGTACGACTGGTCACCATAGAAGCTCCTTGCATCACTCGTCGCCTGGTACGCCATAGCTGGGGGCTTTAGTCGGATCCAATGCGCGGATCACGTAATCCTGCATTTGTGGCTGATAAGCCTGCCACAGCGTGTTGAGCTCCTCGATGGGGTCGGCCTCGGTCCAGTCAACGCGCAGATCAACAATAGGCCAGACTGGTTCAGCTATTATCGACAGCGCAGCCGAATGTACCGGCCCGGCCTCACCTCCCGCCGTCATCCCCGCCTGCATGGCACAGACCAGGCGATCGGCGAGGTGCCCCTCGCTCTGCTCAAAGGCGTTTACCATCGCGACGATTACCTCGGGATTGGCGAGTAAATTTCCTGCCGCCACGCAACCCACGCCACTCAGCGCGTGGTTCACTCCTAAGGTTTTGTCTCCGCTGAAGCAGGCACTTTGCCCATCAGCGGCCAGCACGCTGACCTGACGATATTGATGATAATCGTCAGACGCCAGCCCGGCGGCTAATGCTGCCTGGGCAGATTCTCCCTGCTGCAACTGGTCGAGAATGCGCGGGCCCAGCGCCGGCAATGTGATGTTCTGCGTGGAAACGGCGCCCACCTGGGTGCGTAACCAAGGGCAGCGCGCGCCGACGGCAATACTGGATGAACTAATGGCAATACCCATCTGACCGGTCTCGGCACAGCGTCCTACAATCGATAACGTCATGATCAGGCTCCTGCTTGTGGCTGCCAGTCATCCGGGATAACGGCGATCACATCAATTTCCATTAGCCACTGCGGCTGACCCAGCCCCGAAATCACCAATCCGGTAGAGATCGGATACACGCCCTTCAGCCATTTGCCCACAACCTGATAAACCGGCTCACGATAGCGCGGGTCAATAATATAAGTGGTGGTTTTGACGATGTGTGACAGGTCGCTGCCCGCCTCTTCCAGCAACTGCTTCACGTTCTTCATCGCCTGATCGGCCTGTGCAGCCGGATCGCCGAGCCCAATCAGATTGCCCTCGAAGTCGGTGCCGATCTGACCGCGTACGTAAACGGTATTGCCGGCACGCACAGCCTGGCAAAGATCGTTGTCGAGGTTTTGATTTGGATACGTTTCTTTGGTGTTGAATTTGCGGATGCGTGTATGTGTGCTCATGTCTGCCTGCGGAGATGAATGGATGTCCCGCAAGGTATACCGCGCGACGCGCGGCAGACAAAACAGCATTAACCGAGGTGTTGGTTAAGTAAATCCTAACCCGTCTATTTCGTCCTGCAGGCAGGCATCTGCCATCAATAATTTGATGAGACCGTACCTTTCGCTACGGCCATAGTGAATAAAGTGAAGAGTGATGCATCACCCTTCACTGACTAACATCACTTAAGCGTAAAGTTCTGCTTTACCCGCCGAAGAGAATAAGCGCATTTTGTGAGCGACAACTTCTCTCGCTGCTGCCATAGGTTTCAGGAACAATTCACTGGGTTCATGACTGCCGCGTTTAATCTCATCCTCAAGCGCCACAAAGAATGCTTTCTTCATATCGCTGGAAATATTGATTTTCCCTACACCGTGCTGAATGGCTTCTGCCACTTCACTGTCTTTATTGCCTGACCCGCCATGTAATACCAGGGGAATATCGACCCGTGCAGCAATCTCTTTGAGTCTTGGGATATCCAGTTTCGGCTGTTTGCCCACAGGATAAAGGCCATGCGAGGTTCCAATCGCGACTGCAAGTGTATCGACGCCGGTTTCTTTCACGAACCGCGCGGCCTGGTCAGGATCGGTATACAGGATCTCACTGTGCCCCCCTTCTGAACTGCCTTCAGCAACGCCGATGGTGCCCAACTCCGCTTCGACTGAAACCCCTGCTGCATGCGCTATTTCCGTCATTTTTCGCGTCAGGGCGATGTTGTCTTCAAACGCCAGCAAAGAGGCATCTATCATCACCGAGGTATAACCGGTCTGAATCGCTTTGATATTGTGTTCCAGTGACTGACCATGATCCTGATGAATAACCACTGGTACGCTGGCTTTTCCGGCTAGTTCGCGTAAATAGACAATAAAGGCATCACCGCAAAAATCATGCTCAACCGGATGCACTTCAAGAATCACTGGCGAACGTAACTCTTCCGCTACTTCAATCACCAGGCGCGCGAATTCTGCTGAAGCGATATTAAAAGCCCCCACGCCAAACTTATTATTTTTAGCCACGCTCAAAAGATTCTTCATGTTGATTAACATCTTTCACTCCTTCAGTCAGGGTCTGATTAACGTCTTTTTTGATGACACGTAGGATCACTGCCGTGAATAACGCACCGGCAGCAATCGCGAAGATATAAGCGAGTACATGTGTGATCACATTGGGAATAAACAGCACGAACACCCCGCCGTGTGGTGCGCGAGAAGCACAGCCAAGCCCCATCGAAAGTGCACCGGCTAAGCCAGAACCCGCACAGATAGCGGGAATAACGCGCAGAGGGTCAGAAACAGCGTAGGGAATCGCCCCCTCGGTGATAAATGAGAGCCCTAATACATAGGTGACTTTTCCGGTTTCACGCTCTTGCGCGGTAAATTTGCGTTTGAATAACGTGGTCGCCAGCGCAATACCGATTGGGGGTACCATGCCCGCGGCCATACAGGCCGCAATCGGTTCATAGATTCCGGTCGACATTAATCCTATGGCAAACATACAGACGGTTTTATTTAACGGTCCCCCCATATCAAATGCCACCATGATGCCAATCATTAAGCCCATCACCGCAGCATTCATATTTCCCATGGTTTGCAAGAAGGTGGTTAATGCCTCTAGCAGCAATTTGATAGGCTGACCAATAACCAGAATCATCAGTGCTCCGGTCAGTAGCACCGTCAATAATGGTACGATCAGAATAGGTTTGAGCCCGGCCAGGGCTTTTGGCAATTGAATATATTTTACGACGAATAGCGTGATATACCCGGCGAGGAACCCTGCAAACAAGGCACCTAAAAAACCAGCGCCGGTATGCACCGCTAACATGCCGCCTACCGCACCAGAGACAATGCCAAGGTTACCGCTGATGGATTTGCTGATCCCGAGGGACAATATCGGCAGCATCAGCGCGAAAGCCGCGCCGCCTCCGACATCGGATAACATTTTGGCGATGGGGCTGAAATTCGCATCACCCGGCGTAGCGGCCGTGATGCCGAATGAGAAACTGAGTGCAATTAAAATCCCGCCAGCCACCACAAACGGGATCATCAGATTCACGCCGGTTATCAGATGGATATAAAGTTGAGAAACTAATGACTTTCCTCCAGAGCGATTGGACTCATCATCCACTCTAATTGATGACATATCATCGGCTAATTCAGGTTTCAGTGCACCGTCCAGTATGTTATTCAATAAGCCGGTGGCATCCTTGGCCGCACGTGCCACTGGAACTTTGAAGATACGTTTACCTTTAAATCTCCCGGTATCAATAATTTTATCCGCCGCGATCAGTACTGCGTCGGCATTATTAATATCGTCCTCAGTAAAATGGTATTCACTCTCCACTGCCCCATGGGTTTCCACTAAAATATCTATACCCATTTTAGCCGCGCTCTTTTTCAGATTCGCTTCAGCGATATAGGTGTGTGCTACGCCCGTTGGACAGGCGGTAATCGCGATGAGTCTCATGAGAAAACTCCAGATAGAAAAGTTTATAATCCGGTATTGTTGACAATTAAGCGGTACAACGTTTCATTACTCTCCGCCTGCATAAGTTGCTCAACAATTTCATCATCACCAAGTGCGACTGACACACTGGCTAATACTTTAATATGCCCGATGCCGCTATCAGCATTTCTGACGGCAAACAGAATGACCAGGCGGACAGCAACGTCATCTTCTGTTTCCCAATCTACAGGGTGCCGTAGTTGGGCCACCGCCATACGCGTTTCGCGCACGGCTGATGACTTGCCGTGGGGTATGGCAACCTGATTATCAAAGCCGGTTGGGCCAAGTTCTTCACGTGCCAGGACATCGCGAATAAAGACGGGTTTATCGCTAATGATATTCTCTGCAAATAGCAATTGTGACAGATACTCGATCACCTCTACCTTATTGCCTGCCACTAAATCGGTAACAACACAGGAGCGGCTAAGAATATCTGAGACTACCACTTTATCGAGCATCATCATTCTCCTTAATATTTTCTGCGGAAATTATCTTTTCAGAAACTTTTTCAATATCTTTTTTTGAAAACAGCGCTGAGACATAGGCAATCGGCAACTCAACGCCTTCTAATTTGATCGTTGAAACAATGAGGTCGCAGTTTTTTATGCCTAACGTGGCACTCAACTGGCTTCCAGGCACAATGTCGACGATTTCCCACTCGGGGAATGCACGATTGATACGGCTGGCCAATAGCTGAGATGTGCCCACGCCGCTGGAACAAACAATAATGATCTTCTTACAGGCACTGAATTTCTCTAACGCAGTCTGGATATAAAGTGTTAGGTAAGCGATTTCATCGTCAGAAGTGGTCGGATAGTCATACTTCACGCTCAGTATTTTCGTGGCGCATCGGGCAGATTCAAACGCGCGGCCAAACTCCGATTTAATGTCCTCTAATAGAGGATTATGAATAGCGATACCATACGCAAGACGGTTGAGCATCGGCTTAATATGCTGAGCCAAATCACGGCGTAGTTTTGTGTCCAGGCTAAGATTAAGACCGAGTTCCTGCGAACAGACATCGATAAATCTGCTCGCGTATTTATCTGCTTCACTGTGTTGCGGTAATGAACTTCCTGCATCAGCCTTTAATACATGATGGCCGGATGAAATAATATATTGATAGATATAACTGACTTCGATTTCTGGCAGGCGTAAATTGTACTCTTGTTCCAGCCATGCCACGGCTTTCTCTGCGATCATCCACTCTTTACAACTGTGTTGTTGAAAGCTTGTGATCGTGGGTTGCTCCGCTAAACCAGAGACGCGCTGAATAGTGACCAACAGATGAGAGAATAAATTAGTGTAGTAAGGTTCACTGATGGCTATTGAGAGTTCACTTTCGATAAAACCAATTAAAGAAGTACAATTTTCGACATTAACTTTCCCAAATTGATCCACTAATTTTGTGCGAGAAAAACGGTCAATGCGGCTATCTACCATTTGATAGTGGCTGAACACACTATTAGTAATAATCTCTTTTAACGCCATCCGTATATTCAGATCGTCACCGCAGAGATGCGTGCCGGAGTGGTCTTTCACCATCGTCAAAGCAAAACCAGCAACCCAAAGCTCTACTTTCTTCAAGTCTTCGACAATGGAAGAGCGACTCACGTAATACTTTTCGGCTAACGCACTGATGGAAATCGGCTGGGGCGACTGCGTTAATAAATCGGTCGCAATGCCTACTAAACGCTTGGTGGTAAAAATCTCACCCTCTATTCCTGAAGCACTGACATGGCCTCGATTAAAAGGTGAACCGCCATCATAACGCAGCCCCAGGCCTGGCTTGCTTTTAATGAGGCTATTCTGATCACCAAGAGACGTATTGATCACTTCTATATCACGGCGTAAGGTGCTCACTGAGATCGCAAATGACTCAGCGATACGATTAGCTGCTATCCAATCATTTTCAGCCGAGAGATAATCGATAATTTCGCTTTGTCTCTTATTCAGTATTGTCATTATTGAAGACCCTACGCTATTCCATAAATAGCGTTATAAAAGGTTTCAATCGCGGCTTAAATACTAAATGATGGGCAGATTGTGGACATATCATTGAACACTTAAATTTCTTTCCGTGGGTGATACCCTCAAAAGAGAGTTCTCGGCGAGATCAGGCTTTTCTGATGACGTGTTAATAATGACAAGGTTATCAATTTGAGAAAATTCGCGGCTCACAAGCTTATCTAAGTTTTAAAAATGTGACATTAAAACTGGCAATGCCGCGTTTACGCGCTACACCTGACGACCCGCTGAAACAGGTGACATTAAAATCGTTAACGATACCGTTCAGATGATTTTCGCAAATCTGACCGCCTTGTTGCGGTCAGATACAGAAACGAAAAGCTGGCTATGCACGCATTAACGCCTCGACCAACTCACCCGCAGGCATTTCACGCGCCAGTGCTGCACCCTGCCCAGCCCACTGCGCGCCAAAGCCGTGGTGCTGTTTCGCTGCAGCGGCAGCGGCCAGCGCTTTGCCCAGTGAATAGGTCAACGGATAATCCGGCACGTCACTGGCGGCGAAGTCACGACTAAAATCGCAGTAATCATTGCGTAAACAGCGCGCCTGACGCCCAGAAATCGCAGCGGTAAGTTCGGTGCCGGTTGCACTGGCCTGCTTCATTGCTGCACGATAAGCCGCGTTTGCCGCCGATTCAGGGCATAACACAAAGGCGGTGCCCAACTGCACACCGGTTGCGCCCAGTTGCAACATGGCTGCGATACCCGAGCCATCCATGATGCCACCCGCCGCAATCACCGGATGCGCAGTTTTCTGACGGATCGCCTGAATCAGGGTGAAGGTCGACATTTGATGGTCGAAAGCCTGAGGATCAAAATGCCCACGATGCCCGCCTGCTTCAATCCCCTGCGCCACGATGAAATCGATGCCGCTGCGCGCGATGGTCAACGCTTCTGCCACACAGGTCGCGGTGGCCAGCAACACAATCCCACGTTCCTTGAGTCGTTGAATCACTGCCGCTGAAGGGATGCCGAAATGAAAGCTCACTGCTGCCGGCGCCGTCTGCTCAATCACGTTGAGCATTGCGTCATTATTCAGGAAGGTTTGATAGATCTCCGAGAGTGCCGAAGGTAACTCGGCTTCATAACGCGCAAACAACGGCGCAAAGCGATTGATCCACGCCTGCTCGCGCTCAACGTCGCGTACTGCTGGCGCATGGCAGAAGAAATTAACGTTGATGGGGCCACAGGTGAGCGCCTTCGTTTTTGCGATCATCACGGCTGCCTGTTCGGGTGTGGATGCCCCTACGCCGATTGAACCGAGCGCACCCGCATTGGTGACGGCGGCGGCCATTTCGGGGGTAGAGACGCCCGCCATCGGGGCCTGAATAAGCGGGTATTGCAGCTGCAGCGCCTGACACAAAGCGTTCGTCATGTTGCTATTCCTTTGATTTTGCAGTTCGGCGAACATAAAGTCCCCTTCTGCGACACAGAAATCAACCCAAAGTTTGGACCAGGAATCTCAACAACACAGCATGCAACGTTGAATGGGAAGCCGGACGAGAAAAAGAAGGGAAATCGCAGGAGGTAAAACAGAGAGGGCAAGTTGCGCCCTCTGGAGAATCAATAATTGAACTTACGTTTCTCTTCATCTTTTGCATTGGGCGCAGCAATTAAATTCCACAGCGCCTTGCCGATACGCAACAGACTTTTACCCGGTTTGATGTAGGAATTTTCAATGATGCCATTACTCACCGCGCAGAATATCACATCAATTTTCTTCACACTTCCTTTGGCGCGATGCCTTCCATACGCCTTGTGTGGGAGTGCCGTGCGCGCTATCAGATTACAGGTTGACCCTTTCATTTCAGCCTCACAGTATATCCGTGAATTCGTAAGGGAATAATTGCATCAGCACTCAATGTTGGTCAACCTGACGCCAAAGTAGAAATAATATAAAAATTCACGCTGGTATAATGTTTACCACCCGACACCAGATAAAATCACTTAAAATCAGCGAGATATTTAATTAACAATTCATTCATATCCTTTTCTTATTTTTGTGAAATGGGACATGATTGATGTTTTTCTTTATACCCCATTTCATTCTTTGAAATTTAGCTTAGCAGTGCAAATAATAAAGCCCACTCCGCATTTAAAGCGTGTGGGCTTTACATCATAAAAGTGAGGATTACTGAATTAACCGTTCGACATCTCGCCGTCGTTTGCGGTAATCGGCGGGCGTTTCACCATACTGTTTACGAAACCAGGAAATAAGATGTGAAGCATCAGAAAAACCGCATGATTTCGCGACACTATTAATACTCACATTACTGCTGGTCATTAATTTGCGCGCATGCTCCAGCCGCATTTTACGCCAGTGTACGGCCGCAGTATCACCGGTGCTGTGCAAAAATGCCTGGTTCAGCTGACGGAGATTAATCTGCATGGCATGCGTCATGGTTTGCAACGGCTCGGGCGAGGACAGATGCTGCTGCATGTACGCAACGGTGCGCTTCACCAACTCGTCATCGTAGTTTTTTAGCTCCCCGCCCATGCCGGAACGTGCTGTGGTGACTTGCCGCTTTTTGCTCTCCTCCATCAGCAGGTACTTCTGCACTTTCTTCGCCCGCAATTCACCACAGTGCTGCAGGATGATATCCATTGCCAGGTCGCGCGCGGTGCCAACCGGACAGGAGATTATCCCGCCGTCACTCAGGTAAGTTTGGTCGATCACCGGCGTTACCGAAGGGAAGCGCTGACGAAATTCATCGCGCGTCGTAAAGTGAATCGCACACTTTTTACCTTCCAGCAAGCCAGCCTGGGCGGCCATAAAGGTGGCGCTGCACAGGGTAATAATGGGGATACGCCGCGCCTGCAGTGACCGCATCGCTTCCAGCAGCCAGGCTGGCGAATCGCGCGTCTCATCAAGCAGGCCACCGGCAAACACCACGTAATCCCACTGATCGTCCAGGTTAAAAGGCGCGGTTGGCGTAATCTGCAAGCCACAGCTGGATGTCACAGGCTGATTGTCACAGCTCATCCACTCCCACTGACAGAAAATCTGACGACTGAGAAAAGACACATCCGCCGCAAAGCGGATGGGTTCGATCAGTTCTGACACACAGTGCAGGGTGAACTTGTTGATCAGCACAAAGCCGATGCGAATGTCAGGCCGCAGCGGCAATGCCTGTTCGTGAGTGGTCGGATTCGGATAATTGTCCATCGCCACTGCACCTTATCGTGAGAACACCACGGTGCGATTTTCATACAGGAACACTCTGCGCTCGGCATAACACGAGACCGCATGTGCCAGCGTTAAGCGCTCGATATCGCGCCCTTTATCTACCAGATCGTCGGCATAATCGGCATGGCTCACCACCTCGACTTTTTGGCTGATGATTGGGCCTTCATCGAGATCTTCATTGATGAAGTGCGCAGTCGCACCCACCAGTTTCACGCCCTTGTCATAGGCCTGATGATAAGGCTTGGCCCCTTTGAATCCGGGTAACAAGGAGTGATGGATGTTGATCGCACGACCTGACAGCTTCTGACACATCTCCGCCGACATCACCTGCATGTAACGCGCCAGCACCACCAGTTCCGCCCCCGTTTCCTGCACCACCTGCCAGATTTGCTGCTCCTGTTCCGCACGATTCGCCGCTGAGACCGGGAAATAGTGGTAAGGCAAACCATGCCAGGCCACGATGGGCTCCAGTAGCGGGTGGTTGGAGATCACCGCTTTGATATCGATGGCCAGCTTACCGGCGCGATGGCGATATAACAGATCGTTGAGACAGTGATCGGTTTTCGACACCATGATCACCACCGGCACTTTATAGCCGGGTTCGGTGAGTTCGAACGACATGTCAAAGTCCGCCGCGCGCGTGCTGAACTCGTCACGAAATGCCGCTGCATCAAAGCTTTTGGGTTTGCGGTTCAAATACGGTGCGGATGAAAAATCGCTGCGCACATTTGTCATCAAAGCTGTGCTGCTCATTTATGTAACAACGCTGTTCTTTCAGAAAGCGCGTTACCACGTCCACGCTGCCGAGTTTACTCGGGCATTGCGCGGTTAAAATCCAGTTGGCATTGCTACGACTCATAAAAGACCCTCAAATCATTGGCAACTGAGCCGAATGGCGGTGACCCGCAGGCCACCGCGTCAAATTAACGACGATGTCACATCAAGACAGCACGGTAATGCCATATTCCGCGCCAGCATCCAGCAGCCAGCGGTAGCTGTAATCCGCAAAACTGCGGCGTACCACCAACTCCCAGCGATCTTCCGTTGGTCGGCGCAGGATCACCGTAATGGTGGCAAAGCATGTCATCACTCCTTTGCCTGCCGGGAAATTTTGCGGATGGACGTCATACACCACCGATTTTTTCAGCAGATTGATCGCCTGATCACCGCGCAGCTCCAGCAGGGTTTGACCGCCGCCGATGTTCACAATTGCGTAATGCGCCTCTCCCAGCGCAGCACGTAACTGCTGCTCAATCGCATACTCTTCACCCTGCGGCACAATCAGCAGCCATTCGTCCGGTGACATCCACTGCGCGCTGTATTCACCGGCTTGCGTCAGGGATAAAGGCTGTGCGGGCAGAGAGAGCTGCAACACGGCGCGCAGTGCCTTATCCAGCTCGATTGCCGATCCGCGCAGCGTCAGATGACCAAGGTCAGCGCGCTCGCGCAGTGTGATATCAGAGGCGCCCGCGACCGTGGGAACACCCGTTTTGATATAGCTCCACACCAGCGGAGATTCGCCCACCAGCGGCGTCGCAGGATGTGCATTAAAGAGGTTGGCAGTGAGGGTTTCAGACATTCTGGCGCTCTCCTTTTGGATCGATAAAGACGGAGCTAACAATTTTGGCTTCGGTAAATTGACCGTCTGAACTGGCAAGCCAGACGGTTTCGCCCATGCGGTGATGTCCGCGTGTCACCACGGCCATGGCAAAGCCGCTGTCCAACGTCGGGCTGTAGTAACTGGAGGTGACATGGCCATACATCGGCACGGGGATCGCGTGCTGCGGATCGAACACCACCTGCGCACCCTCTTCCAGCACCACTTTCGGATCTTTCGGTAACAGGCCGACCAGCTGTTTACGATCCTCACGCAGCACATCGGATCGCGTGTGCGATCGTTTGCCGATCCACGAGAACGGTTTATCGTTACCCACACACCACTCCATGCCGAGATCGTGTGGTGTCATCGAACCGTCGGTGTCCTGACCGCCAATGATGAACCCCTTCTCTGCACGCAACACGTGCATGGTTTCCGTCCCATAAGGCGTGAGGTTGTATTTCTTGCCGTGCGCGAACAGTACCTGCCAGACATGCAGCGCATAATTGGCTTGCACGTTGATTTCATACGCTAGCTCACCGGTGAACGAGATACGGAACACGCGAGCCGGGACATCCGCCACTTTGCCTTCACGCCAGTCCATAAACTTAAAGCTGTCTCGCGCTAAATCGATATCACTAAACTCCGCCAGCAGATCGCGGGCTTTAGGCCCGGTGACAGTGATGGTGGCCCAGTGATCGGTGACCGAGTTGAAGTAAACCTGCAGTTCCGGCCACTCGGTTTGATGCCAGAGTTCCAGCCACTCCAGCACGGTGGCGGCATTGCCGGTGCTGGTGGTCATCAGGAAGTGATTCTGGCCGAGACAGCTGGTGGTGCCGTCATCAAACACCATGCCATCGTCGCGGCACATCAGGCCGTAGCGCACACGGCCCACCGGCAGTTTGGCCCACTTATTGGTGTAGACACGTTCAAGGAATTCACGCGCATCCGGCCCCTGAATATCGATTTTGCCGAGGGTTGAAGCATCGAGCACGCCGACGCTTTCACGCACTGCGCGGCATTCACGCACCACCGCCTGGTGCATCGTCTCCAGTTGCCCATTGACGCGCTGCGGGAAGTACCATGGGCGCTTCCACTGCCCGACATCTTCGAACATCGCACCCTTTTCCACGTGCCACTGATGCAGCGCGGTGTAACGCTCCGGCTGGAACAGCTCGTTGCAGTGGCGTCCGGTCACTGCGCCAAAAGCCACAGGCGTGTAGTTGGGGCGGAACATGGTGGTGCCGACTTCAGGAATGCTGCGATTCAATACACGCGCCGCAATCGCCAGACCATTGATGTTACCCAGTTTGCCCTGATCGGTGCCGAAACCCATGACAGTGTAACGTTTGATATGTTCAATCGATTCAAAGCCTTCACGCGTGGCCAGCTCAATGGAGGCGGCCGTTACGTCGTTCTGTAAATCGACAAACTGTTTCGGTGCGCGCATGGTGGTTTTCATGTGCGGTACCTGATATAGCGCCAGCGCCGGACCATCGCGACGCGCCCGTGTTTGCGGCAGCGCCATCGGTTGAGGTGCGCCTCCGGTTTCTTCAGCAGCACGTTTTCCCGCCTCGAAACCGCTGCTGAGCACGTCAGGCAAGTTATAGATGCCCTGCGCGCCCCCAACTACCATCATCCCTTTTACCTGCGGCGCCACAAATCCGAGGATATCGTCACGCCACTGCGGGCGCCCGCCGGTATGGGATGCGAGATGGATGACCGGACTGTAGCCACCCGAGCTGGCTACGGTGTCGCACACCAGGCGCGTGGGGCTACCGACCACCACAAAGCTTTCGCTGTTGATGCGGGCGATATCCACACTGCGCACGCGCGTTGCGCCTTGTGCTTCAATCACCGCGCTGCCAGTCATGATGGAGATGCCTTTCAGGCGCGCCTGTTTCACCAACTCGCCATCCGGGCTTGGACGCGCATCAGCAATTGCCACCACTTCGCGCCCGCTCTCCAGCCAATCCAGCGCTGCGCGGTAGCCGTCATCATTGCTGGTGGAGACCACCAGTTTGTTGCCCGGCACGACGCCGTAACGATGGATGTAGGTGGAAACCGCACCCGCCAGATAGTTGCCGGGAATATCGTTGCCGCTGTACACCAATGGACGCTCATGCGCGCCGGTGGCCAGCACCACCCGTCCGGCACGGACACGGTGCATACGTTGACGCGCCTGTTTGTGCCCCTTCATAACTGGCGCGGTGATCGACAGGTGATCGGTGCGACGCTCAAGCAACGTGACAAAGTTATGGTCGTAATAGCCGTTAGCGGTGGTTTTTGCCAGCAGCTGCACGTTGTCCAGCGCCTGCAAGGTTTGCAGCACATCGCGAGCCCACAGCGCGGCACCTTTCTCATCAATGATTTCGCGGCTGTCGAGCAGGCTGCCGCCCATCTCTTCCTGTTCATCCACCAGAATCACGCGCACTCCACTGCGGCCAGCGGCCAGGGCCGCAGCGAGTCCGGCCGGGCCAGCGCCAATCACCAGCACATCGCAGTGCTGATTGAAGTGATCATAAATATCGGGATCGGCGACGGTTGGGCTACGACCCAGGCCGGCACCTTTACGAATGTATTTTTCGTAGGTTTTCCACATCGACGCCGGCTTTTTGAAGGTTTTGTAGTAGAAACCCGGCGGCATAAAACGCCCCCCGATTTTGCCTACCACGCCCATCAAATCGCGATCAACATTCGGCCAGCCGTTAGTACTGGCCGCTTCCAGCCCCTGATAGAGCGCTTGCTGAGTCGCACGCACGTTGGGGATCTGCTCCTGCTCCGCGCCACCGAGCTGTACCACGGCGTTCGGCTCCTCCGCGCCAGCCGCAACAATGCCGCGTGGACGGGAGTATTTGAAGCTGCGATTGACCACATCAATGCCGTTGGCGATCAGCGCTGATGCCAGGGTGTCACCGACAAAACCTTCCAGCGTTTTGCCATTGAAGGTGAAATTGATTTTGCGGCTGCGATCGATCCGACCGCCCTGTTTGAGGCGATTGACCTGGCTCATGATGCGCCTCCGGCTTGCACTTTGACGTTTTCGTTGGCGGCTTCCCGCGCTTCCTGACGCACCGGCAAGGTCACCACGTCCGCCTGCACGCTTTTACCTGGCTGCTCGCCGATTTTGTAGGTTTCCAGGATCTCGTAAGTCACAGTATTGCGCGTGATATTGAAGAACTTACGGCAACCCACCGCATGCACCCAGAGTTCGTGATGCACCCCGCGCGGATTATCACGGAAGAACAAATAGTCGCCCCACTCTTCGTCACTGCAGGCTTCCGGATCTTTCGGGCGCGCCAGATGTGCCGGGCCTTTGGCATGAAACTCTTCTTCTTCGCGATGCTCCTGGCACCACGGACAGTAAATATGAAACATGTTGTCTTTCTCCCGAACAATAATCAGTGCGCAACGGCCGCAGCGCCGTGTTCATCCACCAGAGCGCCGGTGTGGAAACGGTCAATAGAGAACGGCGCCGCCAGAGGGTGCATCTCACGTTTAGCCAGACTGGCGGCAAACACGTGTGCTGATCCCGGTGTCGCTTTGAAGCCGCCGGTGCCCCAGCCGCAGTTGAAATAGAGGCCGTTCACCTTGGTTTTCGAGATGATCGGGCTGGCATCTGGCGTGGTATCTACAATGCCGCCCCATTGGCGGTTCATGCGCACGCGCGAGAATGCCGGGAACATCTCAACAATTGCCTGAAGGGTGTGTTCGATAATCGGATAGCTGCCGCGCTGGCCGTAACCGGTGTAGCCATCAATGCCCGCACCAATCACCAGATCGCCTTTATCGGACTGGCTGATGTAACCGTGTACGTGGTTCGACATGACAACCGTGTTCACCACCGGCTTAAGAGGCTCGGAGACAAGCGCCTGCAAAGGATGTGACTCCAGCGGCAGTTTGATGCCGGCCATATTGGCTAGCACGCCCGAGTTGCCCGCCACCACGCAGCCCACCGTCTTCGCTTCGATATCACCACGATTGGTATGCACGCCGTAAATCTGGCCGTCACGGATCATCAGGCCGGTCACTTCGGTCTGTTGCAGGATGTCCACGCCATGCGCATCTGCGCCGCGCGCAAAGCCCCACGCCACCGCATCATGGCGCGCCACACCGCCGCGCGGTTGCCATGAAGCGCCCATGATTGGGAAACGTGCACGGGCAGAGCAATCCAGCAGCGGTTCAAGATCCAACACGCCGCGTGCATCCAGCACTTCACCGTCGATACCATTCAGGCGGTTGGCGTTGACGCGGCGCTGGATATCACGCATGTCCTGCAGGGTGTGTCCGAGGTTCAACACGCCACGCTGCGAGAACATCACGTTGTAGTTCAGCTCCTGTGTCAGCCCTTCCCACAATTTCACGGAGTGTTCGAACAGAGCGGCGGCTTCATCCCACAGATAGTTCGAGCGCACGATGGTGGTATTACGCGCGGTGTTACCGCCGCCCAGCCAGCCTTTCTCGATCACCGCTACATTGCGGATACCAAACTCTTTCGCCAGGTAATAAGCAGTGCCCAATCCATGTCCGCCTCCGCCGATAATGATCACATCGTAGGACTTCTTAGGCGTGGGATTGCGCCACATGCGCTGCCAGTTTTCGTGATAACTCAGTCCGTGGCTAATCAGCCCGAAACCAGAAAAACGTTGCATACTCGTCTCCTAAAACTCCCGGCCTGAGCCGGGAAAAATGGTCAGGCAATGGCTTTTTTGGCGATAGCCTGTGGTGAATGCTCGCCATACACCGGATGTCTGGCACACAGCTCTGAAACGTTGAAACGCACCCAGGCTTCGATGTTGTCGCTATTCTGTTTCAGCGCCAGCACATCAAGGATGTCGCAAATCCAGCCCGCCAGGGTTTCGCACTCTTTCTCACCAAATCCACGGGTGGTTACCGCTGGCGTGCCGATGCGTAAGCCGGAGGTGATAAACGGGCTTTGAGGATCGTTGGGCACGGAGTTTTTGTTCACGGTGATATGCGCGCGGCCCAGGGCAGCATCTGCCTCTTTGCCGGTGATCTCCTGACCAATCAGCGAGACAAGGAACAGATGGTTATCGGTACCGCCAGACACCACGTCATAACCGCGTTTAATGAACACTTTCGCCATGGTTTTTGCGTTATCGATCACCTTGGCCTGGTAGTGAATGAAGTCCTGCTCCATCGCCTCACGGAAGGCCATCGCTTTAGCGGCAATCACGTGCATCAACGGGCCACCTTGCTGGCCTGGGAACACGGCGGAGTTGAGTTTTTTGTACAGTGCTTCATCACCGTTCGCTGAAAGAATCAGGCCACCGCGCGGGCCGCGCAGGGTTTTGTGGGTCGTGGTGGTCACCACATGTGCATGCGGCAACGGATTGGGATAACAGCGCGCTGCTACCAGACCGGCCACGTGCGCCATATCGACCATTAACCAGGCGCCGACGCTATCGGCGATTTCGCGGAAGCGTTTCCATTCAACAATGCGCGAATAAGCGGAGAAACCGGCCACAATCAGTTTCGGCTGGTGCTCTTTTGCCAGACGTTCCACTTCCTGATAATCAATCTCACCGGTTTCGGCATTCAAACCGTATTGCACAGCGTTATAGTGCTTACCGGAGACATTCGGCGCGGCGCCATGGGTTAAGTGACCGCCGTGCGCCAGGCTCATGCCGAGAATGGTGTCGCCGGGTTTGATCAACGCCATAAACACCGCGGCGTTAGCCTGAGCGCCTGAATGGGGCTGCACGTTGGCGTAATCCGCACCAAACAGCAGGCAGGCGCGCTCAATGGCTAAACGTTCGATGGTGTCGACATGTTCGCAGCCACCGTAATAGCGTTTCCCCGGATAGCCTTCGGCATATTTGTTGGTGAGCTGGCTGCCCTGCAGGGACATCACCTGGGAGCTGGCATAATTTTCCGAGGCGATTAATTCGATGTGTGTTTCCTGTCGCACCAGCTCGCCCACTACGGCGGCAAACAGTTGTGGATCGGCACTGTTCAAATCATTTGCATTCATTGCTACACCCTCATCATCAGGATTAGTGGCCAAATTCAGTACGTTTTCACACTACTGAATATCGCCGGGTGCAAGCTTGAACGTTTGCGACATTTAATATGACAAAATCGCGACAACCCTTGTTTATCAATAACTTAATTTTTGAAGGTAATTTGTATTGTTTGAGGTGCATCACGATTGGATAAGAAAATGTGATGTCTGATTGGAAGTGGTTAAATCGGGCTTGAGGAAAAAATGATGAAAATCAGTGGTTAATCATTTGACGCAGCAAGGATGAAATAACGAGGGCGCTGAAATCAACGCCCTTCAATCGCGCTATCGATATGAATAAAGAATGGATCGACATGCTGCTGATCGCGCAATGCGGCCTGCTTGCGCGCCAGGCTGGGAGGATAGCCAAAGGCATCGCGGAAATGACGGGAAAAATGCGCAGTATCGGAAAAGCCGCAGCGCTCGCCAATTTCCGTCACTGTTTTCGCGCTGTACAACAGTAGCCACAAACCATAGCGCAGTCGCAAGTCACGCGCGAAGCGTTGCGGACTGACACCCAGTTCATCCTTGAATTTGCGCTCAATATTGCGTCGCGAGGTATTCAGGCGCTGAGCGAGTTGCTCAACCGAAATCACCTCACCCATATGTTGAGAAATGACATCAACCGCGCTGCGCACCATGCGGTCTTTTATTTTTTCAAAAATCACCGGTTGTGGCTGGGGATGATGCGTGGTGCGCGCTTCATCAATCAGCATGATATGCAGACTTTTTATCGCCCATGCGCGTCCCAGGTGGCGTTCAATGAGGTGTGCAGCGACATCCGCCGCAGCCACGCCACCGGCACAGGTGATCAGTTTGCCTTCATCGACAAAAATACGATCCGCCACTGGCGTGATATCGGGAAAACGCCGCTGTAAATCACCGTGGTGATACCAGCTGACGCAACACTGTTTTCCCTTCATGACGCCCGCCTGAATCAATGCAAAGACGCCGGTGCATAAGCCGACCAGTGGCGTGCCAAACTGCGCGGCGAGGCGAATATAATCCAGCGCGCGATGGTCGGTTTTGTCCTTCTCATCCTGCACCCCACCGATCACCACGATGTAGTCAAAATGTTCCGGATTCTTTAGGGCTTCACAGGGCGAGATCACCGCGCCACAGCTTGAAGTGGCCTCACTGCCCGAGCTGGACATGAACGTCCAGCTACAGCGTAGCTGACGGCTGCGATCGCCTTCGTCGGCGGCGAGGCGCAGGCAGTCAACAAATGCGGCGAACGGCAGCAGCGTAAAGCGGTTCAGCAGGACGAAACCGACCGACAGCGGCGTCGCCTGTTCATTGGGTTTGTTACGGGAAGTCATGGCAAGATCCTCGTTCCATCACTGCGATGCCGCCGCAAATGCGCCCGGCGTAATACCAAAATGGGCGCGGAATTTCTTGATGAAGTGGCTTTGGTCGAAGAAGCCCACTTCACTGGCGGTGTGCGCGGCATCGAAGCCTTGTGACAGCAGTCGCTTTGCCCGCATCAGGCGAATTTGCGTGAGGTATTGATGTACCGACAAGCCAGTCAGCTTCTGGAAGGTGCGCATAAAATGGTATTCGCTTAACCCGGCGACGGCAGCGATTTCACTGACCGCCAGCGGCTGATGGTAATCGCTATGCAGAAAATCGATCGCCTGGCGAATATCGGCGCGTAAAGCATGGCGCTCGCCGCCTTTTAGCGTGCGTTCGCCGTGTTGACGGATTAGCGTGCTCAGCACCTGAAACAGCGCACACTCTTTTTCCACTGCGTCCGGACTTTGCTGCATCACGGCGGACGCCTGCAACATCTGCTGCGCCAGCAGCGGATCGTAGCGCATTCCTTCCGCACCAAAATTGAGTTCGCCTTTGCCGCCGATCTGTGACTCCGCGATCTGATTGACCAGTGCAGCAGAAGGATAAAACGCGCAGTAATCCCAGCCTTCATCACGCTGGACCGCTTCACCGGTGTGCACTTCACCCGGCAGAATCACCATCACCGTGCCCGCGGCGGCGATACCCTGTTGACGGCAAATGCGGGTACGTTGTGCCCCTCGGGCAAATGCCGCGATCACAAATTCGTCGTGGAAGTGTGGCGGATAACTGTGCTCATAGCAGCGTGCGCGCAGGATTTCCATGCCGCCGTGCATACCACGGTCACGCCACAATTTGATGTCATCACGTTTTTCCTGCATCACAAATCCTTCGCTGATGTACTCCGGGAGCAGGATTTTACTATAGCCTTGAGCATCGTGGCTTAAAATTGGTGCATCTGTTGAGAAGGTTTTGGAAAATTGTCATGTCGTTGAATAGTCACACCCTGCCGAAACACAGCGATCCACTGAGTTTTCGCGCGGGTTTTATCGCCTGTTTACCTACCGTGCCAGGTTATCTGAGCATCGGTTTTGCTGCCGGTGCCATTGGTACGCTGGCTGGTTTCTCCGTGCTGCAAACGGCGCTGCTGGCGACGTTGCTCTACACCGGTTCGGCGCAGTTCTTATTTTATTCGCTGTGGGCAGCGGGTGCAGAAATGACCTCGGTGGTGCTTAGCGTGATGCTGGTTAACCTGCGCTATTTACTGATGAGTTCAGCAATTAGCGTGTTCTTCCGCGGCCAAAGCGGCTGGCAGAAAGTCGTCAGCGGCCTGCTGCTCACTGATGAGACCTTCGGCGTTGCGGTACAGCACGGCAGCCAGCATGGAAAAATTGCTTTCTCCTGGATGTTTGGTCTCAACCTGCCCGCCTGGCTGAACTGGATTGTTGCCTGTGTGATAGGTGCTTATGCCGCTTCTGCCGTCCCTGAATCGCTGATGGCCGGATTGAGTTTTAGTCTGGTATCGATGTTTATCGGGCTGATTTTAATGACGTGGTTTGCCAGCCGCCGTAAATGGCTGGAGACGCTGGCGATTGTCGTCGCGGTGCTGGTGACCTATTTCTCTGCGGGACATCTCGATCTCAGCGTGGTGGTGATCATCGCCGCCTCGATTGCCGCCAGTCTGGCCACGCTGCTGTTACGCATGAAATACACGGAGGGGAAATAACATGGAGCGTAATGTCCTGATGACCATTGTGGTTGCCGCGCTGATTACGGCGGTGATGCGCGTTGGCCCGATTTTGCTGCTTTCCCGCTTCCGCCTTGCCCCGCTGGCGCAACAGTGGCTGAGCTTTATCCCGGCGGGCATTATGGCGGCCATTGTCACAGCCGAGTTGATCGAAAAGCCGGCGTTAACTGCTTCAGGTCTGAGTTTATCGTTACTGGCGGCACTGATTGCGGCGATCACCGGCATCGTAACGCGCGGCCTGTTCGCCACCGTCCTTGCAGGCATGGTGGCGTATACCGCGCTGCGTTATGGGTTTGGTTTGTAACCATAAACTGCGGGTGCGGGGGTAACACCGCACCCATTTTATTACCCCACCTCTGGTGCCGGTGTCCGCTTGCCCTTCAACATATTTCTCAACGCCGGTTCAAGATATTTGGTGATAAACCAGGCCAGATAATACAGCCCAGTGGCGACCACAATCGGCATTAACAGCATGATCACCTCACTTTTGATATGCACGTTAAGTTTTATCAACAGGGCAATCATGAGGTTTTCGTGTATCAGATAGAACGCATAACTGGCAAAACCTATCGCAGTGAAGAATCGAAGTGATAACAGACGTTCCAACTGTTTTGAATAAAAACTGGCAATAAAGAACGACAACACTATCAGCAGCGGGATCACCGTCATCACCCCGGCATTTTTGACGTAATAACTGAAATTAATCAGCATCGCAAAAGCCACAATTGCATAATGCAGCGCTTTATCACGGCCGTGCATCCTCTCATACACCAGGCAACCAACCATAAACCAGGCGTAGTGAATAAAACCAAACTTAGAAATAACATCAATTAAAATGGGATGACCTAAAGATTTTAATACTGAGGAGGCAGACAGCAGTAACATCGGCACCAGCAAGCCTGGCAAACAATATTTTCGACCCAGGGTAAAGTAGATGGCACCAATAATCAGGTAGAACACGGCCTCAACATACAGCGACCAAAATGATCCCGCCATCGATTTAAATTCAATACCAGTTATTTGTGTCAACGTTTCAGGATTGGTGAAGATCAGTCCAGGCAGCAGATTCCTGACATAGGGTGTCATAGCCGACCATTCCGGGAAAAACCCACCCACAGCAAAGAGTAACAAGCTGGCAATCAGCATCGCCGGAAACAGTCGCAGCCAGCGTTTTTTCAGGAAGCTGATATAGCTCTCAGACTTATCCAGCGTCATAAAGATGACAAAGCCGGAGATCATGAAAAATAACTCAACACCAAGCCAGCCGAAAGAAAAAACTGGAATATGTTGTGTGAGGTTTGCATAGGGCAAGAGTTCTGGCCAACGTGCATAGGCGTGGTAACCAATCACCATTAAAATGGCTAAACCGCGCATTCCGTCAAGATGCTTGATGCGTGCGTGCATAATTCCCTCAGGAAAGATGTCCGGATGTGTAAATTCAACTTAGCATTGACAGTTATTTACTCACAATAAGACTTAGTCTGATTAAATTTTCACTTTCCTCACACTTTATTAATATATGGAAATCCCAAAACCATTTTACACTGGACCAGCCAACCCTTGTTTTATTGCCAATAAACCTGATATTAATCAGCAGATGATATCGTGATCATTCCTTTAAAAAGCCTTCCACAGGATGACTCGCAAACCAGTTATAACCAGAGCTATAGCTGGTTTGCTCATGAATTATCAACAATGACGTTAATGAATTGAAAATAACATTTATCAAAATAATGTCATTTATTTCGGTGGCAACGCCTGTAAAATTCGCTGCGCGTCATCCGCCGTCAGTGAATAGTCATAAAACTGCCGATAAAACGCCTGCGTAGCGCTCACCAAATCAAGCTGAGAAAACAACGCCGGATGCAACTGCTTTGCGGCCCATTGAATCTGTAACGCGACCTCGGTGCCGTAACGATCCCACGGGAACACGCCTGCCGGATTCTGCCATACACGATGTTGCTGAACGGCATTCACACTGCCAAACAACGCCTTAAATTCGGAGTCTGCCAGCGATCCGGCGCCCGCACCGATGATAATCACATCAGGATTCCAGCGAATCACTTCTTCAGGCGAAATGGGCTTCATATTGCCGACAATACCTGCAGCGACATTTCGACCACCGGCGAGTTGAATCCAGGTATCAATCAACGTATCGCGCCCATCGACTTTCAACGGATGCAGCGACTGAATATGCAACACCCGTGGACGCTGAGCCTCACTTAAACCCGCCGTTTTCCCGCTGATGTCAGCAATGTGTTGATCAAGGTAGCGGTTATAAGCTTCGGCTCGCGTCGCCGCCTCTGGCGTACCCACTACCTGCGCAGTCGTAATCAGTGAACGCTTCATAGAAGCAAAATCATCGAAGTTCATTGCCAGTACCGTAATACCGGCAAGTCGATACGATTCCGCATCAGGATCGTTCGCTGGCACAAAGATGGCATCAACGTGACGCACCACCAGTGCTTCACTGGCAAAGGTTTTACCCTTTGCCTGCAGTGCCTGATTGAGGGATGGCTGAACTTTAAACATCCACGGGCGGTCGGTGGGATGGTTCACCGTCGCCACGATGCGATCCCCCGCGCCCAACGTCATTAACAACGAGTGATGCGCAAACCAGGCTTCAGCTATGTGCATCGCCGGTTTGCTGATTTCGACATGATTGCCAGTGTCATCGATCACCGTTTGGGCTGAAGCCAGTGTACTCACCATCAACATCGGTAATAGCCGACGCCACATTTTGCTCATCGTTTGCTCTCTTAGAAGTTAAGTTGCATGGAGACCTGCACCATACGCGGCGCACCGAGGGAAGCGCTGGCATAGCCCGCACCGCTGTATCCGTTTAACCCGCCGGGCACGATATTGGTCCAGTAATGGCGGTTGGTCATGTTCGTGACATCAAGTCGGAAGGTGGTGGCGGTATCAAACAGCCGGGTCTTATAGGCTGCACCGGCATCCAGCGTGGTATAGCTGCCCACCCAACCGTCATTTTGATTGTCGGTAGTGCGACGACCAACATAGTGAATGCCGCCGTGAATATCGGTACCGCTAAACATCGGTAAATCGTAAGCGGCAAACAGGCTGGCGGTATAGCGCGGCAGCCCAACAATCTGCTTGTCATCGGTTTGCGTACTGGCGGTGTCCAGCAGGCGTGGATCTAACCACGTCATGCCACCGAAGAGATGCAGACGTTCGGAGAGATCACCATCCGCCATCAGTTCCAGCCCTCGGTTACGTTGTTCGCCATCAATGGCGTAATCACCGCTGGCGTTGGTGTAAGCAAACGGGCGTTTTATCTGGAACAGCGCGGCGGTCAGCAGCAGTTTATTGACCGCCAGCTTGCTGCCCACTTCCACCTGACGGCTGCGATACGGCGCCAGAATCGCACCGGCATTATTGGCCGTGGCCGGTGCGGTGTCCCCTTGTTGCAGGCTATCAGCGTAGGTGACATACAGCGTCAGGGGATCAACCGGCTTATACATCAGGCTGGCGGAACCGCTGAATCCGCTGTTAGCAGAGTCACTGCTGCGACTGCCCGTTTTGCTGTAGTTGGACGAGCTGAGCAAGCTCTCACTGCCCGCCAGTAACAGGCTCCATTGCGGTGAGAACTGAAGATTATCGCTAAGCAAAAATGCATGCTGGCTGGCAGTGGAGGAGTGGTAGCGGTCGGTAAAGTCAGGGTAGTCCGGTTCGGCGAACCGCCTGGGGATTATCCAGCGAAGCGCTGCCCAGGGTTGAGGAAGCACCGTTGCGGGGATTGTAATTTTTCCAGACAAAACCGCGCAGCCCGGTTGAGATTTGATGATGAATCCAGCCGGTATCCACTTCTCCATTCACATTGGCCATGTAGCTGTTAATCGTAAAGCGGCTGGCGGTGGCAGAAGAAGTCGTTGTGGTGTAATCGCCGCGGCTGTCGGTAAAGGTGTTGGTTACCGCCGTGGATTCGCGGTCAGCAATCTGGCGTAAAACGCCGATTTCACCCTGCCAATTTCCATCGAAATCATGTTTGAGATGCAGGCCAGCAGTCAGCGTGTGGTTGTCATCACCCGCATAAGATTGCCCTAAATGGGCGTTTTTCGGGTCTGGCGCAGAGGGGAAGGATAAACCACTGCCAAGCGCAAATTTTCCCGGCAGCCCTTTGTCGTAGAAATGGTAGTAGCTGAAGTTAGTTTCCAGCACCGTTTGGTCGGTCAAATTGGCATCGAGCGCCAGGCTAAATAACTGACGGCGAACTTTACTGCCTTTCACATAGCCATCGCCCTCATCATCGAGGAAATTAAGGCGATAACGCAGACGGTCGTTGCTATCCAGCGGCCCACTAAAATCACCGGCCAGCTGATGGCTTAATCCAGTGCCGGCGCCCACGGTAATGGAGTGCATAGGTGTGTCACTGGCGCGTTTACTCACGAAATTGAATAAGCCAGCGGGATTGGCTGGACCGTATAAGGATCCGGCGAGACCATTTAGCACCTCAATGTGATCAAACTGTTCAGCAGCGTAGTCGGTTGTCGATACCACATTCAGCCCATCGATCATGCTGTTCTGCACCACACTGCCCTGCATACCCCGGGTTTGCGGGCGAGCACCGTCGCCCTGCACCGATGGCATATAGCGGTACAAATCGCTGACGCTTTTCAACTGCTGACGCTTCATCAACTCAGGTGACACGGTTTGTACCGCCCACGGCGTGTTACGTACTTCCTGTTTGCCAAGATTACCCAGCGTGGCTTTTTTATCGATTTCCGCAGGGGTTTGATTCGGCGAGGCAGTAACCGCAATGGTCGGTTGCTCGGATGTGGCATACAGCGGAACGGAGGACAATAACATGGCGCTGGTGAAACCTGTTTTCACCAGAGTAATACGCTTGATAAACATGACATTTCCAGGATGACTGACGAAGGGAGTGAGCGCGTTAAGCTAGCGCTATATTTTCGATTATATATCGATAAAATTCGTCAACCTATTGTTTATTAGCGTTATATTACTGTTCCGTCATCGTTTAGTGATCAGGCGAAAGGCCCAGGTCCGACAGATTCTCGCATCACCACTTCGCCCGAGAAGCGTTGGCGATTGCGCATTTCGCCCCCGTCGAGCATCGAGATCAGCCGTGCGAGCGTTTCCTGAATCATATCCGTCACCGGCATTTTCACGCTGGAGAGCGACGGAACGGTGAATGGGGCCAGCGGAATATCATCAAATCCCAGCACGGAGACCTGAGCCGGAACCGCAATGTTATGTGTTGCCAGCGCTTTTAACGCCCCTACCGCCATATCATCATTACTGGCCACCAGCGCGCTAAAGTGACTGCCCTGTTTTAACAAGGTTTCTACCGCCGCTACGCCGTTTTGCGCCTGCCACTTCCCTTCAATAATCAACACTTGCTGAACGGGAATCTGGTGCTTTGCCAGCGCCGATTGGTAGCCTGCCAGGCGCTCACGGCCGGTGGGCGAATCGAGCGAACCGGTGATAAAGGCAATGTCCCGATGGCCCAGTTTGATTAACGCTTCGACGGCGTCGGCGCTGGTGCGCTGCTGATCGGCGTAAATACAGTAGCTATCGTGTTGTCGCAGACGACGGTTGATCACCAAAATGGGATGCGGGTGCTGATCGATGATGGCGTCCATTTCTTCGATGGTGAGAAAGCGCGGGTAGATGATGACGCCGTCACAGCGTAAATCGAGCAAGAACTGAATCGCAGCCCGCTCCTCTTCCGCGCTGTGTTTGCCATCCACTAACAGCAGTTGTCGCCCCTGTTGTTCCATTAGTCGGGCGGAATGCTGCATAAGCTCCGTAAAGTAGCTGCCAGAATAGAGGGTGTTGGTAATCACCAAACCAATGGTCTGGCTCGACTTGGTTGCCAGATTTCGCGCCAGTAAATTGGGGCGAAATCCGGTTTCCGCGATGGCCTTAAATACCAATTCACGCTTCTCATCGCTGACATAACCGTTGCCGGACAGCACACGTGACACCGTGGCTTTCGATACGCCTGCGACCTTCGCCACCTCAACTATGGTTGCCATATTTCACTCTGATTTGCGCCTGTATCGCTGAAGTGTACCTAAGTCGCGAATTATGCGAAGAATTTTTTCACCGTAATGTTTGCCAGCCCCTCACTTCGTTATCGATCAGTATCACATTTTTAAACATCAAATTTTAAATTTCTTGCCTGTCTTTGATTTCATATTCATGATTTTGTGAAACCGGTTTCTCATGACTCGCAATAGATATGCGGGCAAACGTACCCCTACTCAAAAAAATCAGAGACCTACAATCCATGGCTAAAAATTTTGCTGACGTTTCCCGTGCCATCGTGGCTTCGCTCGGCGGCTTAAACAATATCGAAGCCGTTACGCACTGCATGACGCGCCTGCGTTTCGTACTTCGCGACACGGCCCTGATCGATAACGACACGCTGAAAGCGATTCCGGGCGTGATGGGCGTGGTGCATACCGATACCCAATGCCAGGTGATCATTGGCAATAACGTTAATCTGGCGTATCAGGAAGTGCTTAAACTCGGCACACCGAACAGCGACAACAGCGCCCCGGTGAAACGCAAAATTACCCTGCGCAGCATTGGCGCAGGTATTCTTGATGCGCTGGTGGGCACCATGTCGCCGCTGATCCCGGCGATCATCGGTGGATCGATGGTGAAGCTGCTGGCGATGGTGCTGGAGATGAGCGGCGTACTTGAGAAAGGTTCGTCTACGCTGGTGATCCTGAATGTGATCGGTGACGGCGCCTTCTTCTTCCTGCCGGTGATGGTGGCGGCTTCGGCGGCGCTGAAATTCAAAACCAATATGTCATTAGCGATTGCGATTGCCGGCGTACTGGTGCATCCCAACTTTATTGATTTGATGGCCAAAGCGGCACAAGGCCAGGCCGTGGAATTTGCCTACATCCCGGTGACGGCGGTGAAATACACCTACACCGTGATCCCAGCGCTGGTGATGACGTGGATCCTGTCGCACATCGAATATTGGGTGGATCGCTTTACGCCTGCGGTAACCAAAAACTTCCTCAAACCGATGCTGATTGTGCTAATTGCCGCACCGATTGCCATTGTGCTGATTGGTCCGCTCGGCATCTGGATTGGTAGCGGTATTTCAGCGCTGGTGTACACCATTCATGGTTATCTGGGTTGGTTGTCCGTAGCGATCATGGGCGCGTTGTGGCCACTGCTGGTGATGACCGGCATGCACCGCGTCTTCACCCCAACCATCATTCAGACCATCGCGGAAACCGGCAAAGAAGGCATGGTGATGCCGTCTGAAATCGGCGCCAATCTGTCACTCGGTGGCTCATCGCTGGCCGTGGCCTTTAAAACCAAAAATCCGGAACTGCGTCAGACCGCGTTTGCTGCAGCGGCCTCAGCGATTGTGGCCGGAATTTCGGAACCTGCTTTGTATGGCGTTGCAGTACGCCTTAAACGACCGCTGATTGCCAGCCTGATCAGCGGATTTATCTGTGGCGCAGTGGCCGGTATCGGCGGGCTCGCCAGCCACTCCATGGCCTCACCCGGTTTGTTCACCAGCGTACAGTTCTTTGATCCTGCCAATCCGATGAGCATTGTATGGGTCGGCGGCGTGATGGTGTTGTCGGTGGTGCTTTCATTTGTTCTGACCCTGATTCTTGGCTTTGAAGATATTCCGGTGAGTGAAACAGCACAGCCTAAACCGGTTGTGGATCCTGTTAAAGCCGTCAATGTGAATTGATTAACTGAGGTTTTTTATGTCTGAAGTGACATTTCCAGAGGGATTTTTGTGGGGCGGCGCGCTAGCCGCCAATCAGTCAGAGGGGAGCTATCTGGCGGGCGGTAAAGGCTTAACCACGGTGGATATGATCCCGCATGGCGAACATCGTATGCCGGTCAAACTCGGACTGGAACCGCGCTTCGCCCTGCGTGACGATGAATACTATCCGAGCCACGATGCCATCGATTTTTATCGTCGTTATAAAGATGACATCGCGCTGATGGCGGAAATGGGTTTCACCGTGTTTCGTACGTCCATTGCCTGGAGCCGTATCTACCCTAAAGGCGATGAGTTAACGCCGAATCCTGAAGGTATCGCTTTTTATCGCAGCCTATTCGAAGAGTGCCAAAAATATGGCATCACGCCGCTGGTGACGTTATGTCATTTTGACGTACCCATGCATTTGGTCACCGAGTACGGTTCATGGCGCAACCGCAAGATGATTGAACTCTTCGCCCGCTATGCCCGCACCTGCTTTGAAGCTTTCAACGGGCTGGTGAAATACTGGCTGACGTTTAACGAGATCAACATTCTGCTGCACAGCCCCTTCTCTGGCGCCGGTCTGGTATTCGGACCAGAAGATAATCCAGAACAGGTGAAATATCAGGCGGCCCATCATGAGCTGGTTGCCAGTGCGCTGGTGACGAAAATTGCACACGAAATTGACCCCGAGAACCAGGTCGGCTGCATGCTGGCGGGCGGCAATTTCTATCCGTGGTCATGTAACCCTGAAGATGTCTGGGCGGCGCTGGAAAAAGATCGCGAGAACCTGTTCTTTATCGATGTGCAGGCGCGCGGTGCTTATCCTTCCTACGCAGCTCGCGTGTTCCGCGAGAAAGGCATTGAGATTGAGTGGCAGGACGGTGATGCAGAACTCCTGCGTCACACGGTGGATTTCGTTTCATTCAGCTACTACGCGTCGCGCTGTGCCTCAGCCGATATGAACGAGAAAAACAGCAGTGCAGCGAATGTGGTGAAATCGCTGACCAATCCGCACATTCCCCGTAGCGCCTGGGGCTGGGGTATCGATCCTCTAGGTCTTCGCATCACCATGAACATGATGTACGACCGCTATCAAAAGCCGCTATTTTTAGTGGAAAACGGTCTGGGCGCACGCGATGAAATCGATGCCAACGGTGAGATTCATGACGATTATCGCATTAGCTATCTGAAGCAGCACATCCAGGCGATGGGCGAAGCGATTGCTGATGGGATCCCAGTGATAGGCTACACCACCTGGGGATGCATTGATTTGGTCGCAGCTTCAACGGGCGAAATGAGTAAACGCTATGGTTTTGTTCACGTCGATCGTGATGACCAGGGTAATGGTTCAATGGCGCGCACCCGCAAAAAATCTTTCTGGTGGTATAAAAAAGTGATTGCCAGCAATGGCCGCGATTTAAGTGAATAATCTTTGTTATTGACTGCCGGGCGATATCAATTCGCCCGGCATGATTATTCTAAAACTACGCTGAAAACTCTATTAATCATTGGAACTGATTATCCTGCTGGAGTAAATAGTCCGCGTTTTCCACTCTTCAACATCTGTACTCTTTTATAAATGTCGATGGTACTATTTGCGCGTTGAACCCAGCGGAATGGCGGCATGTTACGTTTTGAACCTCGTCTTCACCCTAGTGAAGTTTTATTTCTGCTTTTGGCTCAGCTTAAAGCCGCACTGACCTGCATCGTTGCGCTGGCACTGTTGATATTGCCGCTATCCCTGCCCGCTGCGGCGGCGCAAAACCCCGCGACGAAAGATGACAAAGCCAATCGTATTGTCAGCGGCATCATTAGCTTCACCCGCTGGCCAGCACTGCACGATGCTCCACAGTTATGTGTGTTTAATTCAGCGCGCCACATCAATTTTCCTGCCAGCACCACCGCGACAGCGCTGCCCTTTAGTGTGGTTTACCTCAACAGTGAAGCCGAGTTAGCCAGCAATCGCTGTGATGCCCTTTACTTCGGTGATCAGTCGCCGCAGCAACAGACTGAACTGCTCAGCCTGGAGAAAGGCCACGCCGTTCTCTCGCTGGCTGAAAACAATACCGATTGCGCCATCGGAGCCGCTTTCTGTCTTATTTTTAATGCCGATCATCCGATGTTTGCCGTTAACCTTGATTCACTGGCTCGCAGTGGCGTTCGCGTGAGCCCGGATGTGTTATTGCTGTCGCGCAAAGGAAGCCAATAAGATGAAATTTGAAAAAATTAAAAATGAAAAATCATCTATCCGCATCAGGCTGCGCAAGATCAGCATCATCAACTCCGCCGTTATTTTGTTGCTGTGCTGGCTGCTGCTGACCTCCACTTCGTTACTTTTCATCAAGCGTTATGAGAAGCGAAACCTGGAGCTGATTGCCGCGACGCTGAGCAACAGCCTGACCGCTGCCACCGTATTTGAAGACAGCTATGATGCCCACAAAAAAATTGCCATGTTGGGCAATGAAGGCATGTTTGCCACCGCGAAACTGGTGACTGACGATCAAACCATGCTGGTTAACTGGCAAGATCAACAGCAGCAGGATGGCTGGTATGAGAACTTTTTACGCGAATGGATCTACGCGCGCCCGCTGAGTGTGAATATCAATCACGCGGAAAATATCGTCGGGACATTGACGCTGGCGGGTACGGTTAAAGGAGCGGCTGATTTTATCCGCTACTCAGTGATGATTTTATCCAGCGGTATGCTGTGTGTTCTGATCGTTGCCTTCATGCTAAGCGCATTCTTGCATCGGGGCATTTTGCAGACGCTGCGCAATATCACCAGCTCGATTCATTACGTCATCAGCTCGGGTGATTTTTCGCTGCGCATTCCTGAAAGCCCGACCAAAGAGTTTCAGCTGTTTTCGGACGATCTCAACTCGTTGCTCGCAGAGATGCAGTCGCTGCAAGCTTCGTTACTGCGAGATAACCGTTCGTTAGCGGCGAAGGCGTTGGAAGATCCGCTCACCGGGCTGGCCAACCGCGCCGCCTTTGTCACGCAGTTAACCCGATTGCTCGACGGCCAGTTCGCCCAGGAGCGCTTTGTATTGCTGTTCCTGGATGGCGATCGATTCAAGAGTATCAATGATAACTGGGGCCATGCGGCGGGCGATGAGGTGCTGAAAGCCATCGGTTCACGCCTTGTGGCGCTGGCCTACAAACAGGATATGGTTGCGCGACTCGGCGGTGATGAATTTGCGATGTTGATCACCAGCCGCGCCAGTGAAAAACAGTTGCTGCAGCTCACCGATGAGATTAGAGAAGCGATCGCGCAAAAGATCATGATTGCCGAAGGCACACCGATTACCACCTCGGTCACTATTGGTTACGCCTGGTCGCAGCATGGCGATACAGTGCAATCGATTCTGGAACGTGCGGATATGCATATGTACAAAAACAAAGGGATAAGTAAGGTACGGGTATGAAAATTAAACTTTTTCTGCTGCTGTGTATTCTGGTTTGTGCGGGTTGTCAGTCTACAGGTCGTTTCACCGCCGCACAGATTGCGGCAATGCAAAGCGCGGGCTTTACTGAAAACATGGAAGGCTGGGGATTGGGTTTATCGGACAAAATACTGTTTGGGGTAAATGAGTCTGAACTCACCGCGGCCAGTAAAGCCAATATCGCCAATATGGCGAAAAACCTCTCGGCCACCGGTATTCAGCATGTCCGCATTGACGGTCACACGGATAATTACGGCAAGGCAGATTATAACCAGCAGTTGTCATTGAAACGTGCCGATGCCGTGGCAACACAATGGGCGTTGGGCGCTGATGTTCCGCGCGCCAACATCATCACCCGCGGTCTGGGCATGACCGCCCCCATCGCCAGTAATAACAGTGCACAAGGTCGCGCCCAGAATCGCCGCGTCGCAATTGTGATTACCTCGCCTTAAGCACTTTTTCACTACTTTTGGGCAGAATATTCTGCCCAATTAAATTGATTCTCATTTCCACTTCTAATAGTATCCTGCACATTATTATTTCACTGTGTATTAGCGTTGTTCCGCCTGGAAACTATTTCATTTTTTCAGTACCAATATTATCTGCTTTTTTCATCATCATGACAGGAGTCACTATGAAACTACAGGTTGCTATTGCCGCATTATTCCTTTCCACCGTCGCTCATGCTGAAATTACTCTGTCAGGAAAACCTGATAATAACTTCACTCAAGACGCACATCAAAATCAGGATTCACGACAGAAAATGATTTCTGAAGCGAAAATTGATCGTGATTCATTTAGCAAGAAAGTCCAAAACACCTGTGACAACATTGCGCCACGCGATGCGGTGGCTAAGTTTAAAAAAATGACCACGCAGTTACTCGGTTCCCCAATGTCTTTCGAAGATGCTGGGTATAGTGAGGAAAATTATCGTAAGGTCATTGCGTTCACCTGCTATAAAGGCGCTAACTGGACGATTAACGGCCTGGATAAGCAGATGGAACCGCAAATGTTGCAGTCGGTTAAAGATCGTGAGGCTGCCGCAGTGACCACCAATGACAAAGCCGCTGCCGCCGGATTTAAGATCGCTATTGAGGCGACACAACAGGGTATTGTTGCTGCACGCAAATAAGTGAAAGGGTTAAGCCTGGTCACGGCTTAACCCACACCCTACTCTTTTCCCGTCATTAAATAGTGATATAATCGCTCGACCGCCAGATTTTTCATTTTCACTTCGCACATAATGTCGAAGTCTTTAAATGAAAGTGCCCAGTCGTTTAAATCCTGATTGAAATAGTAATCGGAATGGGCACGCAGTTTGGTTTTCGCCACTGTTAAATCGTGCTGATCCGGGAAGCCGTGCTCCGGGATTAAACCTTCCTGAGCAATCGAATAGTGTAATACCGGACGCACACCGCGCCAGGATTCGATAATTAACGGAATACGCGCATCATCCGCTTTGATAAATTGATTCTCTTTCACCCAGTGATGGTGGATATCCAGCACCACCGGACAGAGATCGCGCGCCTGTAATACATCATCCAGCGAACAAGAGATTTCGTCATTTTCAACCGTCAGCATATTGCGTGCTTCAGGAGAGAGGCGTTGAAACGCCGCGCGGAATCCCTCAATGCCTTTTTTGCCGTTCATATGGATATTGATTTTGAAGTCCTGAAACTGGCGGCCATAACCCATTAACACGGCACACAGCGCATGGTACTCCACATCCTCAATTGCCCGATCTACTACCCCTTCATTATCCGAAGCGAGTACCGAATATTGTCCGGGATGGAATGAGAGGCGGATGTTGTTGGCGCGCGCGATTTCGCCACATCTGGCAAACAGCGGTTGTAAGTCGGGCATTAATTCGCTGTAGATGGCGGTGGCTTCAGGCACGGTATACAGCGGCAACAGGTCGCTGCCAATCCGCATCATACGCATCGCATCCGGCAGTTTTGCCAGTTTTTGCAGCGTGAGGAATTGGTTTTCAAGGTTGTTGGTAGCCAACTGCGCCAGTAAACGCGCTTGTTCTTCGCGATCAAGACTCAGGAAACGCGTACGCGTGGTGATTTTAAACGGAAACGGCTGCTTAGCCTGTGCATCGAAGTACTTACACGCAAAACCCAATTTCATTTCAGTCTCCCTTAGAGCAGGCTGAAAGTGTAGCTTGCTCCAGGGAAAGTGCACGGACAGCAACAGGGCTGCCGCTGTCCGTAGGCTTACACGCTTGGGAAAGTAATATTACTGCCCGGCGCTTCACGATGAAGATGGATAAAGTTCAGGTGACGTTCGTACTGATCGAGAATATCGATGATCACCTGCTCCTTGTTGTAGTCCATCAAATCGTTGCCCTGGCTGCCTTCCAGCAGGAACGTCTCCAGACGGTAATAAGTCGATTTACCGCTGCGCGCCCGATAGGTAAAGCCCGGTACCGAATACTGCTGCGGCCAGATCTGGTATACGAAGTCCTGCTCTTCACCCAGCAGCACACGCAAATCCAGATAGCCTAACGGATGGCCCTCTTCAGGTTCGACGCGCTCCAGTGAAACCCGACCGCCGCGCAACTCCAACTCTTTCGCCACATCCTGCATCGCCGGGAACAAGACGTTCTCCATCATTTGCTGGGTATAGCGTGTACCTGGATAGTTCATCAGGCGCGACAGGCGTTTCTTCCAGCTCAAACGATCGTTGCTGGCCGGAATGTACGGTGCCGTTTCACGGCTGGCGCTGGCGCGGCGATGGTCTTCGACTTTGAGTGACTTATACAAACCAGCCATCACAAAGAAGATCACAAAGCTGAACGGCAGACCCATGATTACCGTGGCATTCTGCAGCGCAGAGATACCGTTGGTCATCAGCATGCCCATGGTCAGAACACCAATCGCCACTGACCAGAAGATACGCAGCCAGTTCGGTGCATCACTGTTGATGTCTTTCAGCTTCGAGGTGAAGTTACCCAATACCAGTGAACCGGAATCCGCTGAGGTGACGTAGAACAGCATGCCGGTAATGGTCGCGACCGAAGCACTGAACTTGAACGCCGGATACTGCGCCAGCAGGCTGTAGAAGCCACGTTCCGCATGTGCCATCACTTCCTGAGCAAAACCGGCGTCACCGTGAATAATTTCATACAACGCTGCGTTACCAAATACCGACAGCCACAACAGGGTAAAGGTGAACGGAATAATCAACGTACCGAGTACAAATTCACGGATAGTACGACCACGTGAAATACGCGCCAGGAACAAGCCAACAAACGGGGACCAGGCGACCCACCATGCCCAGAAGAACAACGTCCAGCTGTTCATCCACTCTCTTGGCTGATCAAACGCAAAGGTGTTCAGCGTCATGCCCATAAAGCGGTTGATGTAATCCCCGACGTTGAGCACCAGCGCATTCAGCAGGAAGTCGGTTTTGCCCATAAACAGCACAAACAGAATCAGCCCAAGCGCCAATGCGACGTTAAGCTCAGACAAGATTCGAATGCCTTTATCCACGCCGGACGTAACAGAAATGGTGGCGATAATCACCGAAAGCACTATCAACGCCGCCTGCGCGGTGAAGCCTTCAGGAATATCGAACAGCACGTTCAGGCCGTAATTGAGCTGCACCACGCCAATCCCCAGCGTCGTAGCGATACCAAAGATGGTGCCGATCACTGCCGCGATATCCACGGTATGGCCAATCGGGCCGTTAATACGCTTACCGAAGATCGGATACAGCGCAGAACGGATGGTGAGCGGCAGATTGTAGCGATAGCTAAAGTAGCCTAGTGCGATGCCCATCAACGCGTACATCGACCAACCGGTGACGCCGTAGTGGAACAGCGTCCAGACCATCGCCTGGCGGGCGGCTTCCATGGTTTGTCCGGCACCTTCCGGCGGTTGCATGTATTGTGTTACCGGTTCAGCCACCGAGAAGAACATCAGATCGATACCGATACCGGCAGCGAACAGCATCGCTGACCAGCTTAATAAGCTGAACTCCGGTTTGGATTGCTCAGGCCCGAGCTTGATGGCGCCGTAACGCGAGCAGGCCATGTAGATAACGAACACGATATACAGCGTCGCGGCTAGCATGTAGTACCAGCCAAACGTAGCGGTAACCCAGTTAACCGCAGTCTGAATCAAGCTCGCAGCCAGCTCGCTGTAAAAAATAGTGACAAGTGAAAATGTCAGAATCAGTCCGGCTGAGGTGTAAAACACCACAGGATTGATTCTGTCTTTTTCACTGGCAGGTGGATTAATCATCGATGACCTCTGGTTAATTTCCTGTAATGACTCAATGGATTAGCGTGACCCGTTTATCAGGCCTTGTTGTAGTTAACGCCCCTGTTTTCCCTCCATGCAGTGATTTGACCTAACGATGTGCCGCATAGCCCGACCCACCGCTGCGCTTTTGTAACAATCGAAGCACAGTATCCTAACAAAATTCTTTTTTATATTGAACGTGCAATCAAAAAAAGTTTAAATAGTCCCCCTGACATTGTGGTGGAGCTGGAGTCATGCCAAAGGTGGGAATGCAGCCGATTCGTCGTCGGCAGCTGATTGATGCAACCCTCGATACGATTAATGAGGTAGGAATAAACGACGCAACCATTGCGCAGATTGCGCGCCGTGCGGGGGTTTCGACCGGCATCATCAGCCACTACTTCAAAGACAAGAACGGTTTGCTGGAAGCCACCATGCGCGATATCACGCGTCAGTTGCGTGATGCTGTGGCCGCCCGCCTGAAACCTTTGGCCGGTGCGAAGACGGAAGCACGCTTGCTGGCGATTGTCGAAGGTAACTTTGATGACACGCAGGTGCACAGCGCGGCGATGAAAGCCTGGCTGGATTTCTGGGCCAGCAGCATGCATCAGCCACAGCTCGGTCGTTTAGAACGCGTCAGCAGCCGTCGCTTGTTTTCAACCCTCGCCGCCGAGTTTCATCGTGAATTACCGCGTGAACAGGCGCGGCTGGCGGCGCACGGATTGGCATCCCTAATCGATGGCCTTTGGCTGCGCGCCGCGTTAAGCGGTCAGCCCTTCAATATCGACGTAGCGAAAACGCTCACCACTCAATTTATCCGTCAGCAACTCGCTGGCGCATTGAATCACTGAGGAAGGAGAAATCATGTCCCGATTCACCGAACAGCAACTGTATATCGATGGCCAGTTCGTTGCCGCAAACGCAGGCAACACTTTCCAGACCATCAACCCGGCCAATGGCGAAGTGCTGGCGGAAGTGCATGAAGCGGAACAGGCCGATGTTGATCGTGCCGTTGCTGCTGCACAGAAAGGCCAGAAAGTCTGGGCCGCGATGACCGCCATGGAGCGTTCACGCATTCTGCGTCGTGCCGTCGATATTCTGCGTGAGCGCAATGACGAGTTGGCCGCGCTGGAAACCCTCGACACTGGTAAACCGTTGAGCGAAACCCAATATGTGGACATCGTAACCGGTGCTGACGTGCTGGAATATTACGCCGGGTTGATCCCGACGCTGGAAGGCCAGCAGATTCCGTTGCGAGACACCGCGTTTGTTTACACCCGCCGCGAACCGTTGGGCGTAGTCGCCGGTATTGGCGCGTGGAACTACCCAATTCAGATCGCTTTGTGGAAATCGGCCCCTGCGCTGGCAGCGGGTAACGCGATGATCTTTAAGCCAAGCGAAGTCACCCCGCTTACCGCATTAAAACTGGCAGAAATTTACACCGAAGCCGGCGTGCCTGCCGGGGTGTTCAACGTGTTAAACGGTCGCGGCGCGGTAACCGGTCAACTGCTTACCGATCACCCTGGCATCGATAAAGTCTCTTTCACCGGTGGCGTGGCCAGCGGCAAAAAAGTGATGGCGAATGCAGCCGGCTCGACGCTGAAGGAAGTCACCATGGAACTCGGTGGCAAATCGCCGCTGATTATCTTTGATGACGCCGATCTCGATCTGGCCGCCGACATCGCCATGATGGCCAACTTCTACAGCTCTGGTCAGGTGTGCACCAACGGTACGCGCGTGTTTATCCCAGCGAAATTCCAGGCCACGTTTGAAGCGAAAATCGCTGAGCGTGTCGCACGCATTAAAGCGGGCGATCTCAACGATCCCGACACCAATTTCGGTCCGCTGGTGAGCTTCCCGCATCGTGACAACGTGATGCGTTATATCGAATCCGGTATCAGTGAAGGCGCTCGCCTGCTGTGTGGCGGTAAACGCCTGAGCGGCACCGGATTTGATGACGGAGCCTGGGTTGAACCTACCGTGTTCACCGACTGCCGCGATGAAATGACCATCGTGCGTGAAGAGATCTTCGGACCGGTGATGTCCATTCTCACCTACGAGAGCGAAGAAGAAGTGGTGCGCCGCGCCAATGCCACCGATTTCGGTCTGGCTGCGGGCGTGGTGACGCAGGATCTCAACCGCGCACACCGCGTGATTCACCAGATCGAAGCGGGCATCTGCTGGATCAACACCTGGGGCGAATCTGCCGCCGAAATGCCGGTGGGCGGCTACAAGCACTCCGGTATTGGCCGTGAGAATGGCCTGATGACCTTGCAAAACTACACCCAGGTGAAGTCGGTGCAGGTCGAGTTATCCCGTTTTCAGTCCGTATTTTAATTCAGCTTTAACCTGAGGAGCGACTAATGGAATTTGATTACATCATTATCGGAGCCGGATCCGCAGGGAACGTTTTGGCAACAAGACTGACCGAAGATAGCAGTGTGAATGTGCTGCTTTTAGAAGCGGGTGGCCCTGACTACCGCTTCGATTTCCGTACACAGATGCCAGCCGCGCTGGCTTATCCGTTGCAGGGCAAACGCTATAACTGGGCGTATGAAACCGAGCCTGAGCCACATATGAATAACCGCCGCATGGAGTGCGGACGCGGTAAAGGGCTGGGCGGATCATCGCTGATCAACGGTATGTGTTATATCCGCGGTAACGCCATGGATCTCGATAACTGGGCGCAGCAGCCAGGCCTGGAAAGCTGGAGCTACCTGAACTGCCTGCCCTACTATCGCAAGTCAGAAACCCGCGATATCGGCGCCAATGACTATCACGGCGGCGAAGGCCCGGTCAGCATCACCACCTGCAAACCTAATAATAATCCGCTGTTTGCGGCGATGATCGAAGCCGGTGTTGAAGCAGGTTATCCGCGCACCGAAGATTTGAACGGCTATCAGCAGGAAGGCTTCGGACCGATGGATCGCTTCGTTACGCCGAAAGGTCGTCGATCCAGCACCGCGCGTGGCTATCTTGATACTGCCAAAGTGCGTCCTAATCTAAAGATCGTCACACATGCCACTACCGACCGCATCCTGTTTGAAGGTAAGCGCGCAGTGGGCGTGGAATATTTGCAGGGCTCAAGCAACAGTTCACATCAAGTACATGCGCGCCGTGAAGTGTTACTCTGCGCCGGTGCGATCGCCTCGCCGCAGATTTTGCAACGTTCCGGCGTGGGCGCTGCTGCGCTGTTAAACAAATTCGATATACCGGTGGTACATGATCTGCCGGGCGTCGGCGAAAACCTGCAGGATCACCTCGAAATGTACCTGCAGTACGAGTGCAAAGAGCCGGTTTCCCTCTATCCGTCGTTGAAATGGTGGAATCAGCCGAAGATCGGTGCAGAGTGGCTGTTTAACGGGACCGGCATCGGTGCCAGCAACCATTTTGAAGGCGGTGGCTTTATCCGCAGCCGCGAAGAGTTTACCTGGCCGAACATTCAGTATCACTTCCTGCCAGTAGCGATTAACTACAACGGCTCCAACGCCGTGGAAGCGCACGGTTTCCAGTGTCACGTGGGTTCAATGCGTTCACCGAGCCGTGGGCATGTGCAGATTAAATCGCGCGATCCGCGTCGTGATCCGGCCATTTTGTTCAACTACATGGCGCATGAACAGGACTGGCATGAGTTTCGTGACGCGATTCGTATTACGCGTCAAATCATCAATCAGCCTGCGCTGGATAAGTATCGCGGCAAAGAAATCAGTCCGGGCCTCGATTGCCAGACCGATGAGCAGCTGGATGAATTTGTGCGTAACCATGCGGAAACCGCCTATCACCCGTGCGGCACCTGTAAAATGGGCAGCGATAGCATGGCGGTCGTTGATGGCGAAGGTCGTGTGCATGGATTGCAGGCGTTGCGCGTGGTAGATGCGTCAATTATGCCGCTGATCATCACCGGCAATCTGAATGCCACCACTATCATGATCGGTGAAAAGATCGCGGATAACATTCGTGGTCGTCAGCCGTTGCCGCGCAGCGAAGCGGATTACTTCGTCGCTGGCGATCTGCCGGTTCGTGGCGAGCCGAAGCGCGCTTAACCGTTTGATATCAGGGTGACATCTCGTCACCCTGCTCTTTTATGGCTAACTTTGCAGATAAGCCATAATCAGCCGCTGTAACTCAAGCTTAATGTCATCTGAGCCCAGTTGATCACGTCTGGCGGCATCATGCACCACTCCCTCAACAGCTGAAGCGAGTACCACGGCGACGACCGTAGCGCGTACTGAATCCCTTCTCAACGTTGTAACGACAAACTGCCGATAAAACTCCGCATATTGCTGCTCGAAATCTTCGTGAGCGCTACGTTCAGAAAGTGGCACTTCATCCAGCAGCACGCGATGCAGGCTGGGATTGATCAAGTGCGCCGCGATGATGCCTTCAATCAGGCGTTCAACCCGCAACGCGAGTGAATCTTCCTCTGTCGCCGCGCCAGCAAGGACTTGCAGTATCGCCGCCAGATGCTGTTCACGAATCGCCTCAGCCAACGCCAGTTTGTTGGGAAAATACTGGTACAAAGAACCAATACTCACGCCCGCAATGCGCGCCACTTCATTGGTGTTGAACTTTGCCCAGCCACTCTTTGCCAGTACGCGAGCCGCCGCCTGCAATATCACATCCACCATCACCTGCGAACGCCGCTGGCGTGGCGCTTTGCGCATCGAACGCGATGCGTCAGTAACACGAGTATTCATTGAGGACCCTCCGCCTGATAATACGAGTATTCACTCACATATGGAGGAAAACCGTGATGTTACCTGAAAATATGCGCAGCAGGGAGATTCGCCTTGCGCAGCGGAGCCAGGGTATGCCCGTTCGCGAGAATTTTAGCGTGGTGGAAACCTCGATGACGACACAGCCTGGCAAACAACTGCTGGTTAAAAATCGTTGGTTTCGCGTATCTATCTCAACCCGTTTAATGATGAGTATTGAAGCCGAAGCGGTCAAAGGCATACCGTTCCCACCCTTGCAGATTGGCGACACGCTGGCGGATGCTGCGATTGGTGAAGTCATGAGTGCGCCAGCAGGCAGTGATCTGAGCGTCGGTGATTTTGTTATGCACCCTTACGGCTGGCGAGAGTTCGCGTGGGTTGAACGGGAACAGTGCGTACTTTTGGGCAAAACCTTACTGAACCCTGCCGCCTACCTCGGTCACGGCTGGACAGCCTATGCAGCACTCACGCGTGGAATTTCGGTGCACGCTGGCGATACGGTATTGGTTACTAGCGGCGCAGGTGCAATCGGTTCGATGGCTGGACAAATCGCGCGTAGATTAGGCGCGACACGCATTATCGGTAGCACCGGTTCTGCCGAAAAAGCCGCCTGGATGCGCCAGCAGTTGGGCTATGACGCCACCATCGAACGTGGCAATGGCACAATCGCCGAGCAATTGCGCCTAGCGGCGCCGGAAGGAATTGATGTGTTGGTGGATATTGTCGGTGGTGAGCAATTAGCCGCCGCGGTATCAATGGCGCGCGAGCACGCACGCTATGTGCTGTTGGGTGCCCTTTCCGCTGAATTGGCAACCAGCCATTCCAGCAAAGTCGCCCCGGTTGAGATTGACGGTTTTGATCTGATTGTCAAAGGCGTCACGCTTAAGGGCTACAGCGCGGATGAGCATCCTGAAGCGTTTAACGCGTGGTTGCAGCAACTGACGCAGCCCGGCTGGCAGGATTTGCATTTTGCCGCCAGTAACTATCAGGGACTCGATTCTGCGCCACAGGCGTTGGCTGATGCCTGCTCCGGCAAGGCGCGCGGTGTGGTGATAGTGGCGCTGTAAAAGAAGGGGAAAAGAAAAAAGATCAGTAAAAGGGACGTCAGTCCAATCTGTCGGCTAAAAAGTCCAACATTTTGGTTCAATTTATCCAGACGCTCCCTTTTTCTCCCTGTTTAACCAATGACGCACAATAGCCGGCATTAGCGGATTAATATAGATCAAAGGTATGTTGTAACTAGTAACGCATTCACTTAACACCTTTCGGTAAAACTCATTCCCAATCAATCGCCTGTAAAAATTGTTCAAGAATGGCATTCTGGCTGCGCCCTTTCCGCGTTACCACGGCAATTTTACTGGTGAAATGACAACGTTCTGGCGCGATGGCGTGCATCATCTTTTTCTCCACCCACTGTGCGGCATAGTGATCGGGTAAAAAACCGATAAAGCGCCCGGTGAGAATCAAAAACGCAATGCCTTCGCGGTCAGTGGCCGTGGCGTTGCAGTTGAGTTTCTGATGCATGGCAATGGCTTCTGCCGTCATGCGGAAAGCAGGCGCGATAGCATCACACCTTTTCAGTTGCTCATCGTCAGGCACGAGGGAAAACAACGCGTGGGTGTCGCTACAGTAAAGCTGTGATCGCTCGTCATACAACGGCGTGTAATCCAGGCCGGAAATCGGCGCGGTGACCGGCAGTGCTCCGACGTGCAATCGACCATCCATCAGCCCTCTTTCAATCTCTGCAGCTGTCATCATGCTGATATTCAGTCGAATGTCGGGGCCGATCTCATGCAGTTTCTCCAGCGCATGGGTGATTTTCATGCGCGGCTGGGTCACCAGATTATTGATAATCCCGATATTTAAATCGCCGCGCAGCTGCTTGTGCATCTGATTAACCTGCAGGCGAAACTGCTCGATAGCCGCCATCATACTTTCGCTGTGACGCAGGATCTCACGCCCTTCATCGGTTAAGGCAAAACCCGCCCGCCCGCGTTGACACAATCGCATGCCAAGCCGCTTCTCCAGATCGGCCATGTGCAGGCTAATGGCCGAGCGCGTCATCCCCAACAAACTTTCTGCCGCAGAGAAGCTGCCGCTCTCATTAACGGTTTTGAACAGGCGTAATAATTTGAGATCAAAGTCGGTGACCTGCGCGAGCGATTTGCTTTTCATATAGGTGAGTAAATCAATAACTGAAGATGAATTAATAGGGATTTAACTTAACTAACCGTTAAATGCAAACTCTTCATACACCCGTCTGGAGAAACATCATGTCTGATGCTGTCAACACTACCGATCTCAATCTGCAAGCGCACTGGATGCCGTTTACTGCCAACCGTAACTTCCAGCGTGATCCACGTTTCATTGTCGGCGCTCAGGGCCGCTGGCTGACTGATGATAAAGGTCGGCAGATTTTTGATAGCCTTTCCGGTTTATGGACCTGTGGCGCGGGCCACTGCCGCAGTGAAATCCAGCAGGCGGTGGCGAAACAGTTGGGTGCGCTCGATTATTCGCCGGGCTTTCAGTACGGCCATCCGCTGTCATTTCAGCTGGCAGACAAGATTGCTCAGCATATGCCGGGTGATCTGAATCATGTGTTCTTTACCGGATCGGGGTCGGAATCAGCAGACACGGCGGTGAAAATGGCACGCGCTTACTGGCGCATCAAAGGCCAACCAGCAAAAACCAAATTTATCGGACGTGCTCGCGGTTACCACGGCGTGAATATCGCCGGAACCAGCCTGGGTGGCATTGGCGGTAATCGCAAAATGTTCGGTCAGTTTATGGACGTAGACCATATTCCGCACACGCTGCAACCCGATCTGCCCTTCACTTCTGGGCAGGCCGAAACCGGCGGTGTGGCATTGGCCAATGAGATGCTCAAACTGATTGAGCTGCATGATGCTTCCAACATTGCCGCCTTGATTGTTGAACCACTTTCTGGCTCTGCGGGGGCGATTATCCCGCCGGTAGGCTATCTGCAACGCTTGCGTGAAATCTGCACCCAGCACGATATTTTGCTGATCTTCGATGAGGTCATTACCGGTTTTGGCCGCATGGGCCGCTGGAGTGGCGCTGAGTACTTTGGCGTCACGCCTGATATCCTTAATTTCGCCAAGCAGATCACCAATGGCGCGGTGCCGCTGGGTGGCGTGGTCGCCAGCAGCGAGATCTACAACACCTTTATGACGCAAAAACTACCAGAACACGCGGTGGAATTTGCGCACGGCTACACCTACTCTGCCCATCCGGTGGCCTGTGCGGCGGGCCTGGCGACGCTGGAGTTACTGGAAAATGACGCGCTGATTGCGCAATCTGCCGAGCTGGCACCGCATTTTGCTCATGCATTGCATGCGCTGCGTCATTGCCCAAACGTCATCGACATTCGCAATTGTGGGCTGGTGGGAGCGATCCAGCTTGCTCCGCGCGACGGCGATGCCACCATTCGCCCGTTTGATGCGGGGATGGCACTGTGGAAAGCCGGTTTTTATGTGCGCTTCGGTGCCGATACATTGCAGTTTGGCCCGATGTTCAATACAAAGCCTGCCGAGTTGGATCGCTTGTTTGACGCTGTAGGTGAGACGTTGCATCACATAGCGTAATGGCACGCTGCCCGCGCAGAGAACGGATTAATCAAAGCTGCGGGCAGCAAATGTCCAAAAGGCGTCCAGCGCGGGCGAAACTTCCCGGCCCGCAGCGCGAACCAAACCAAAACGCCTTACCGTGAGCGGCTGGATTGGCACGGCAACAACGCCTGTCATGTTATCGGGTAACGTGGATTCCGGCACTATTGCCATGCCCATGCCTTCTTTCACCAGCGCGCACGCGCTGGCCCAATCTCGCACCGTAATTCGCACATCGGTTAAGGTAAATCCCGCCTCTTCCACCAGGCTCTCGCCATTCACTTTGCAACCCCCGGTTGCCAGGATGAAAGGTTGCTGATGGAGTTCTTGTAACGTGATACCCGCGCGATGGCTACGTACCCGTTTATGCTGAGCAGGCATTAGCGCCATCCAGCGATCTTGCCCGAGCAGGATGGCGTTATCTTCCAGCCGAGGATTTAACACCACGCCCACATCCACCTCATCACGCTGCAGCCAGGTGACGACCTCCTCGTCACTGCCCTCAATGACACTCAGATTGACGCCGGGAAAATCGTGCGCGAACTGCTTTATCAAATCAGGCAACAAGACTGAGACCACCGAAGGAAAGCACGCCAACCGCACTCGACCCTGGTCCAGACCCCGCGCCCGGTGAGCCAGCGAGCGAATAGCGTCTAAGTGATCAAGCATTTGCTGCGCCTGTTGCACCACTTCACGGCCTACATCCGTCAGGGAGATGGCGATGCGGCTGCGATGAATCAACGTAACACCGAGGGATTTTTCGAGTTGCGTAATGGCCTGGCTGGCGGCGGATTGCGTCATACCAATGGCGGCCGCCGCACGGGTTAAGTTCTGATGCGCGGCGACCGCGACTAAAAGCCGCCAATGAGTAAGATTCATCATGTCAGTAGTTCAGCTAATGATGAGGTAATTGAACATTAATTTTACTGACAACGTGCGCGTAAGCAAGATGCATGCAGACAACAGCAACCAGGATTTGCGATGAAACTCTATTTTGCCCCTGATACGTGTTCACTAGCGCCACATATCGTTCTGCGTGAACTGGGACTGCCTTTCACGTTGGTACGTGTCAACAACCATTCAAAAAAGACCGAAGACGGACAGGATTTTTATCACATCAATCCCAAGGGTTATGTCGCTGCGCTGGAGATGGATGAGGGTTCGATTCTGACGGAAGGCCCGGCGATTTTGTTGTTCCTCGCCAGTTTACAACCCACCGCATCGCTGTGTGTGGCGCCCGACGGGATGGATTACATCAGGCTGCTGGAATGGCTCAATTACCTTGCCACGGAATTGCATGCAGGGATGGCGCCGCTGTTTAATCGAGCCTTACCCCAGCCGGTACGTGAGGGATTTGAACAGCGTCTCTTTCAACGTTTTGCTTATTTAGAAAATACGTTAAGGCAAGGCCTGTTTTTACAGGGCGTAACCCTCGGTCTGGCTGATATTTATCTGTATGTTCTTTGCGGATGGTGCAAATTCTTCGCGATCGATTTAGCACTTTGGCCTGCACTGCACGCGCATTATCATCGCATTCATGCGCGACCAGCCGTGCAAGCGGCACTTTTGGCGGAGCAATAATTGATGCGTTTTCACATATAATCCAACATCTTCTTCATACTCTCTGCCGATTCTTCTGCTTCAATATCGCTTTGGATTCAATCTGGATCGGCCATGCATCGTCGCCACTTTCTTACCGGCTTACTGCTCTCCCCCTTAGCCGCCCGCAGCGGCATTAGTCTGGCCGCCTCCGCGCCAAATCCCGCGCAAGTGTTGCCATTGTGGTCAAAACAACCGCCTGGTGGCGGCGGCCCTTTAGGGGCAATGGCGTTTAGCGCCAAAGGTGCACAGCGCAATATTGCCATGCCAACGCTGACCGTATTCAAGCCGGCTCAGCCGAATGGACGCGCCGTGCTGGTTGCCGCAGGTGGCGGCTATACACGTATTGAAATGGGCAAAGAAGCCTGGCCTGCTGCAGCGTGGCTGGTCGCTCAGGGCTACACGGCCTATGTGCTGAGTTATCGCCTGCCGCAGGAAGGCTGGAAAGATGGCGCGCTGGTGTCACTTCAGGATGCGCAACGCGCATTACGTATCGTGCGCCACCGTGAGAACAATGTCAGCGTATTAGGCTTTTCGGCTGGCGGACACTTGCTGGGAATGGCGGCGAACCGCGCGGATTTTCATGCTTATCAGGCCAGCGATGCGCAGGACAATTTGCCCGCGACGGTCGATCGTGCCGCACTGATCTATCCCATCATTACGCTTGAACCGCCTTACTCCCATACCTCCACGCATAAAGTGTTGGTGGGGAAAGACGCGTCACTCAGCGCAGATACCGCCTGGTCGGTTCAGTCGTACGTTAATCCGCAATCACCGCCGTTTTTCCTGGTCCAGGCCGAAGACGATCCTGTATCCGATCCGCACAACACTTTGATCATGGCTGCTGCGTGTAAGCAGCAGCATGTGCCGGTTGAAATTCATCGCTATCCCAGCGGCGGCCATGGTTTTGGATTGGGCAAACCCGGCACACGGACAACGGAGTGGCCGGGACATTACCTGCAATGGTTAAACGCTTAACGCTGCGGAAGGTTGAGCCAGGCCCGCCAGCAACGTCTCCGAGCTGGCCACCGCGCCAAAAATGCCGCCCTGCATATGAATCATACTTAGCGCCGCTTCGTGATGTTTTAGCTCAGTCGCGGCGCAGCAGTCGGACAGCACCAGGCATTCGAAACCACGATCGTTGGCTTCACGCAGCGTGGTATGAACACAGACATCGGTGGTAATACCCGAGATGATCAGATTACGGATCCCCCGACTGCGCAGGATCAGTTCAAGATCGGTGGCATAAAAAGAGCCTTTTCCCGGCTTATCAATAATGGTTTCACCCGCCAGTGGTGCCAGTTCCGGGATAATTTCCCAGCCCGGCTCACCGCGCACCAAAATGCGGCCACAGGGACCGGGTGCACCGATTTCCGCCTGCATCCGTTTTGAGCGCCAGCGTTTGTTGGCGGGTAAATCACTCAGGTCAGGACGATGACCTTCGCGCGTATGGATGATCGGGAAACCCAACTCCCGCATGCGGGCCAGCACGCGCTGCAACGGCGCAATCGGGGCGCGGGTCAGCGCGATGTCATAACCCATGCTATCAACGTAGCCGCCCTTGCCACAAAAATCGGTCTGCATATCGATGACGATTAGCGCGGTATCGTCAGGCGAGCACTGTCCATCAAAGGGCCAGGGATAAGGCGTTGAATCAAAAGTAAACTCAGGCATTTTTACGCTCCATCAGGATGGCGGCGTTTTCACGTTTCAGTTTAACAATCAGGGTGTAGCTGGCGGCTGCCGTTACCAAACCAATTACCGCTTCACCAAACTGCGGGAATTCAATGTGGGCAATCACCGCGCACAAGCTGCCAATCGCCCAGGCGGCAAAAGCGCTACCGCGTAAACGGCGGGTTTTACGCTGCTCACTGATTTTTGCCATGAAGATCAGATCAACGATCATGACTGCGCCAAATGGCGGCACCACAATGCCGAGCAAACTGAGCCATTCAAGGAAGTAGGACCACACGCCCGCCAGTGCCAGTGCCCCGCCGATCGCCCCGAGAATCAATGTCCAGACACGCATCTTGCTGCTGAACAGATGGCTGAAGCCAACGGCACCGTTGTACAAACAATGGGTGCAAACCGAGCCGAGATTAATGAAGACAAACAGGAAAGCGATGATGGAGAGTAACGTGCCATGGTTCATCAGCATCGGCAGGAAATTTCCGCCATTGTTGACCGGATCAACCGCCGCGCCTACCGCCACAATCACCACACCGAACAGATAAGAGATCACATTTGCCATTGGAAAGGCGGAAAACGCGGCAATAACCGCTGATTTACCGTCTTTCGACCAGCGGGTGAAATCCGCTGTCATGGTGCCCGAATCAGCGAATCCCGCCACCACCATGGTCACTGCCGTTCCCATACTCATAGCGCCGACTGCACTGGCACTGCCCTTGAACTGGGTGATGGTGCTGAAATCATGGTCCTGTCCAATCAGCCACAACGCGACCAAACCGAGCACGACAAAAAGTGGCGCCGCAATCATTCCCAGAATCGACAACGCACGAACGCCGAGGAAGGTCACGCCGGTGTACAGCACCATAGCGATGGCGGTTACCGCAAGTGCGTTCCAGCCAAAGGTTTGGTTGATTACCGTGCCGGTTAATCCGGTTTGAAACGCATACCAGCCAATCACCACCGTCGAGAGGAAACCGGAAACCAGGATATAGCCTTTGGTGCCAAAGGTACGCTTCGCCTGCAGCGCGAAGTTCATCCCGGTATTACCCGCCAACCAGCTCAGTGCGCCCACGTAAGCGAACAGCACCAGATTACCCAACAGGATGGCAATCAGCGCGGGCCAGAAACCCAGATGCCAGGTAATGATGCCGCCAAACAGTGCGTTGGTGAGGATCATCGGAAAGCCGAACCAGACGGCTGAAACCGAGCGCGTAGAGTGACGGTGACTCAAAGGCACCGGCTCGTGTTCAAATTCCTGCTCCAGCGCAGGGGATGATTTGTTACTCATGGGCAACTCCGATTGAGGCAGGATAAAGGTGATTCCACGGTTGGATGCGCTCAAAAGCGGCACTTGCCGCCAGCACCAGGCCATCGTCCAGGTGACGACCCACGATTTGCAGACCAATCGGCAAGCCACTGGCGGTGAAGCCCGCAGGGATTGAGGCCGCCGGTTGGCCAGTGAAATTGAAGGGATAACAGAACGACAACCAGTGATCGCTGCGCACCATGCGCCCATCGATGATTTCCGGTCCCTGCATGTTGAGCGGGAAAGGCGGCACAGCCAGCGTTGGCGTCAGTAGCAAGTCGTAGCGCTGCATAAAACGCCACAGCTGATTGCAGATCTTCTTGCGTGCGGTATTGGCGTCGGTAAAGTGTTCTGCGCGCCACTCGCGTTGCAGCATGCCGCTCAGATGAGGCGACATGCGTGAACCCAAATCGCTTTGCATCTGACGCATGCCAGTGAGGTCGCTTTCAAAAGCCACCAGCGCGGCAAAGGTGGCGCCTTCGTCGGCAATGCCTGGATCAACCTCTTCTAATTCCGCCCCCAGTTCTCGCGCAAAATGTCGCGCAGCCTTAGTGACAACGTCACGAACCTCTTTGTCGACGGCGATGTAGCCAAAATCGACACTGAACGCAATGCGCAGCCCGTCTAAGGGTTTTTCCAGGGAGGAAATCCATTCAACGTCGCTACAGGGAATGGAGTGGCGATCGCGCATATCTGGCCCTGCCATCACTGACATCATCATTGCGCTGTCTCGCACCGTGCGCGTCATGGGTCCAATGTGCTCAAGCGATTCCCAACTGGAGACGCCGGGATAACGTTCGTCGCGGCAGCCGGGCCATAACGGCACCCGCCCCATTGATGCCTTGAATCCATAAACGCCACAGTGCGCCGCTGGAATACGCACCGATCCGCCACCGTCACTGCCCAGGGCAATCGGGCACAGGCGAGCGGCAAGTGCTGCGCCCGATCCAGCACTGGAGCCGCCGGGCGTTTTGCTCAGATCCCAGGGATTACGCGGTGATGGAAACAGCGGATTGTGCCCCACGCCGCTATAACCAAACTCTGGCGCAGTGGTTTTGCCTAACAGTAACGCATCGGCAGCCAGCAGCCGCTCGACGGTGATATCGTCATCTTCAGGAATAAAATCAGCGTAGGCAGCGGAACCCGAGGTGGTTTTCACCCCCGCGGTGCAAATCAAATCTTTAACGGCCAGTGGTACGCCCGCGAAAGCACCCAGCGCTTCACCGCGTGCCCGTTTCGCATCCACCGCGGCTGCCTGCTCTAACGCCAACTCGGGCGTGGCGGTGCAGAATGCCTGAATCAGCGGCTCGCGTTTTTCCATGCGATCCAGCGCGGCCTGCGTCAATTCACGGGCAGACACCTCGCCATTGCGGACCAGCTCAGCCAATGCAGTCGCATCGCCATCCAGTAAAGCTTCAAACATGGTTACTCTCCCGATTTGGTCACTTAACGGGATTAATGCAGTTAGCGTGCCACAAGGCGTTAAAAAATGGCTGCCTGGCGATAATTCCTGATGGGATACGGGCTTGGATACAAGATCGAATACTTATGTTTCTTTGTAATGCATTCTTTTCTGCATGAAGCACAAAAATAGCGCAGCGTTGCGCCATTTTGATCATCTCCGACAGAGCCATTGTTCAACATCATTTAAAATCTCTGTGTTAAGCAAAGTAACGTCGAAAGATACAGCGCCCCGTCATGACATTGTAACCTGCCTATTATTCGTATTTTAATTCAGTAAACATTTCATAAACGACATGTCGAATAGGATAATACTTATCACAGATAAAATGAGAAATGTGTCAGTGTCAGGGTGAGCGAGGTTAAACAAAGTCTCATTTTCATTTATTTATCTGAGGGCGAACGGGTGAATTATTTCGACGTATCCATTCTGGCCGTAAATTCAGGGACTAGCAGAATTGCTGCCGGTTTCCAGCTCTGCACACGTCATTATGACGGAAAAGTTGTTGGGCCTTGACCCCGCAGCCCCGGACATGACGCTGTTGCTGGTGATGCTGCACACCGGCACGATGTTCGCGGTGATTGTTTACTTCTGGAATAACTGGCGGGAGACCTATTTCAGTTCAGGTCGTGCATTTAAGAAAAATGTATTTTTAATTATTCTCGCTACCGCAGTCACCGGCGCAGTGGGTTTGGCGTTAATGAAATTGATTAAATATTTCTTCGCCGCGAATGCCGACACTTTCGAAATAGAATCGTTATTTAGTAACAGTAAAATAATCGCCAGTGGTCTCGCTGCAGCAGGCTTATTAATTATCCTCTCATCACGCCTGAAAGAAAAAGATCGTGGCGAACTCTCTCCCTTGAGCGCCGCAGGTATTGGTTTCGTTCAGGGTTTATGCCTGCCGTTTCGCGGTTTTTCTCGTTCTGGCGCCACCATTTCCACCGGTCTTTCATTAGGCGTAGCTCGCCAGCGTGCGGAAGAATTTAGCTTCGCATTAGCCGTGGTCCTGACGCCTGCGGTGATCGTTAAAGAGGGTCTGCGCGCATTCAGTTCAGGCTCTGCTGGCACGGTCGCGGTGAGTAGCGGCGTACTGCTGCCCAGTCTGGTGGGCATGCTGCTGAGTTTTGTCGCCGGTCTTCTGGCTCTGCGCTGGCTTTCCCGCTGGCTGGAGCATGACCGCTGGCATCTGTTCGGTGGCTATTGCCTGTGCGCTGCGGCATTGATTGGCTGGTTGGGTTAACGCGCGGATTGAGCTTCTCAAAACTTCAGCAGTGAAATCATTGGCATGCTGCTTGCAAGTTGTCTATACAGGTAAGTAACATCGAATGACAGACAGGGAAAAAGATGAAGCTCAATCCAGAACAACTGCGCGCCAAAGCCAGACGCACGCTGCCCCATTTTGCTTTCGACTATATTGATGGTGGCGCAGAGGGGGAAGTGACGCTCAATAGCAATATGGTTATCTTTCAACAGTGGCGATTTTTACCCTCGGTATTACGCGATTCAAGACAGCGGAATGTCGGCGTTGCCCTTGGCCGCACGCAGTTGGCTGCCCCCCTTCTTATTGCTCCCACCGGCTATAACGGCATGCTGAGACATCAATCCGATATTATGCTCGCTCGCGCTGCGGCTCAGGCTGGCATTGGCCATATTCAGAGCACCGTTTCCACAGCTTCTATTGAAGATATACAAGCGACCGGTCATCAGGAACGTTGGTTTCAACTCTACGTCCTTAAAGATAAGCAAGTGACTGAGAATTTGATCAGTCGCGCCAAAGAAGCAGGCTGTACTGCTTTGGTTGTGTCCGTTGATGCGGTGCATTTTGGTAATCGTGAGCGCGATAAGCAGCACTATAGACGGCCCATGAAACTCTCATTCACGGCACTCTGTGACGTGGCGATGAAACCGGGCTGGGTGCTGCGCACTTTGGTGCCGCACGGTATGCCGGGCTTCGGAAATCTCAAACCTTACCTGCCCGCTGAACAGCAGCAAGGCGCCGGCGGCGCCACTTACTTCGCTCAGCAAATGGATCAGACCCTGAGCTGGGAAACGCTGACCTGGATCCGCGCACTGTGGAACGGCGCGCTGTATGTGAAAGGCATCATGACCGTCGACGATGCCCTCATGGCGCAAAAAATCGGTGCTCAAGGCATTGTCCTGTCGAATCACGGCGGCAGACAACTGGATGGCACCGCCAGCCCGATGTCTGTGCTTGCCAGCGTGCGTGCGGCGGTCGGTGATGAATTTATCATTCTGATCGACAGCGGTTTCCGCCGCGGTACCGATGTGGTTAAAGCGCTGATCCTCGGGGCTAATGCCGTATTGATTGGACGGCCCTTATTGTATGCGGTGGCGGCCGGTGGCGAAGCACTGGCGACCGAGGTAATCAATGCGCTGGTTCAGGAAATTGACCGCACGCTGGCCCAGTTAGGCTGCAATACCCTTTCTGACCTGCGACCAGAGATGCTGCAGGCTAAATAGACGCCAGATATCCCCCATCGACATACAGAATCTGCCCGGTGATATATCGGGCAGCCTCTGAGCTAAGAAAAACTACACTGCCGGCCAGATCGTCGAGTTCACCAAATCGACCAAGCGGGATTTTTTTCTGCATCGCATCGCGCCATGCGTCATTCTGATAAAACACCTGAGTCATTTCCGTTTCGAAATAGCCGGGACCGATGCCATTCACGCGGATGTTATGCGTAGCCCATTCCGCGCTCAGCGTGCGCGTCATCCCCGCCAATCCTGACTTGGAGCTGGCATACGCTGCAGCGCCGGGTACGCCTACACAGGTGGTCAGCGAGCACACATTAATAATCGCGCCGCCGGTTGCCGTAGAAACCATGTTTTTCGCCACCGCCTGAGCACAAAAAAAGGCGCCCTTGAGGTTAGTGCCGACAATGGTATCCCACAACGCTTCATCCACTTCGAGGGAAGGCCGAATCTGTTCGGTACCTGCATTGTTAATCAGAATATCCACCCGACCCGCAGCGGCTACCGCCTGTTGGATGCTCTCAGCCTGAGTGACATCCAGAGTCAGGCCCTGTGCCTCAATGCCAGAGGCGCGCAACTGCGCCACCGCAGCTTGAAGTGAAACCGCATCCCGACCGGTGATCGTCACACGAGCACCGGCCTGAGCCAATGCCTGTGCCAGCGCATAACCGATGCCACGCGTCCCGCCAGTGACCAATGCGTTTTTACCTTGTAAGGAAAATGACGTCATAACACTCATATTTTCATCACCGTTTTCAGGAAGGCCGATTTGCCCGCGATCAGCGTCTGATAGGTCTCAGGAACGTCATCAAGCCGCACAGATGGCGCGATAAGCCGGGCTAAGTCGTCCGCCAATAAAGCCATGATCTCCAGTGCCGCCTGTTGTTCATGCTGGAAGACACTACAACCCACCAGCGTGATCTCCCGCTCCACTAAAGCATTCAGATCAATGCCGTCCGTATGGTGAAATATCCCGACCATCGCGATGCGGCCGCCGGAAGTTATCCCTGCGATCAGCTGCGAAAGTGCGGCAGGAAACCCTGATGCTTCAACGCCAAAGGCATATTTTTCAGGCGTGGCCAGTGGCACTACAGAAGCGATCAATTGATAGCGTTGCGCATTCGGCTCGATTAACTTCACCTGACATTTTTTCAAGCGGTGCAGAAGTAAGGCCGTCAAACCTCCGATGGTTCCGCCACCCGTGACACACACAGCATCACCTTCTGCGGGATTGAGTTGATTCACCACCCGCAACGCCACGCCTAGCGGTTCACTCAATACCGCTATCTCATCTGGAATCGCATCGGGTACCGCCAGCAAACTGCTCAGCGGCAACGCCACCTGTTCAGCAAAACCGCCGTCAAACACTTCTCCGACAAAGCCCAACGACTCACACAGGTTCATCGCGCCCGACGAACAAAATGCGCAATGGCCGCAGTACACACGCGAATCAGCCACCACGCGCATGCCCAGTTGGAAGCGATCGCTCTCACCGTTGATTTCGCTAATGACGCCGAACAGTTCATGTCCCGGTGTCACCGGAAGATGAGCAATCCACTTTCCGGTTTTGAAATTATGTAAATCGGAGCCACAGATTCCTGCTGAGTGCACGTTGATTCTGGCCCATCCGGCGGGCAAATCGGGTGGGGAGAGTTTTTCAACAGTGACCTGACCAATACCTTTGAGGCGTACCGCTTTCATCTCAGTTCTCCGTGATTAGGCTGTCGATCCAGTGGGTGAATTCATCCTCTCCGCCGCACGCCAGCATCACGGCAACCGAGAAGCCAATCGCTGAGCTGGTCGGATTATGGTTACTGGATGAGCCGGCACGTAAATTCATTACCAACGTCGGACAGCAGAACAACGCCAGCCGCATAATCTGTTGCCAGTTGACGGGTAACCAGTCTTTTACCTGCAGGGCTGCAAGCAAAGGCTTCCAGTACAGCTCCCCTTTACTGGTCAGAAATGCGCGGCGTAGCGGGCTGAGTTGCCAGTCATGTTCAACAATCAGCATGTCGCCATCGCACCGCACACTGACCTGATAGCGGGCAGCGGCATCTTCAGGTTCATACAACCAGCACGGATGCGCATAAATGTTATGGAACGTGGCTTTGATTTCAGCCAGCAGAGCGGGAATATTGCTGCCAGCAAAAGCAGGGTCGAAACTCACCAGTTTAGGTTCGGCGTGCTGCGTTTCGTACCACACGTTGGCATTGTGTGCATCACCATGCGCCACCACGACACCGTGAGACGCCAGCGCAGCTGGTTTCAACACTTCTCCCGCAGCCAGGAACAGCTGGTGAAGAGTTTTGGGATATAACACGCCGTTGACCTGCCAGTGCATCTGGCTCAGAGTTTCCCAATCGAGCTGCACCTCACCCAGCGTGAAGCGCTGCCCGACATAGAACTGCGCGACTCGTCCACCTAAGCCATCCAGAGCCCCCTCGGAAACCAGTCGATTCCAGAACAATTGATGAATAGATTCAGCTGCCACTTCTGCCGCCGTTGCGATACGCAACGTGGGCAGCGTGTGAGCGAGAATATCGCTATCGGCGCGACGCTGAGCCTCAATAATCGCTGCTGATTGCTCCCAGTCCGCTGTGGATTCCGCCTCACGGCACACATCCGCCAGGCGCTGATCGTTGCGTAAGCTGTACAGCAGAATTTGTCGTCCCGGCTCACCGCAGGTGTAAACCGGCACATCGACAGCAAAGCCGTGCTCACGCAACAGTTCCGCGCGGTAATACTCATCAATGGTGTGCTCTTCTCCTTCCTCGTGATGGAATTTGAAAAACAGCGTGCGCCCGTCCGCGAGCACCACGCGACCATTTAACGAGTTCAGGCTGTATTGATCGCGGTTGATCTGCAGGCTGACGGCTTCGATCCCGGTGACATCCGCGATCAGCTGCTGGAGTTTCTCGCTGGCACGTTCCCACTGGTTTTCTTTGGTTAAACGACGCGCTTCTGCCGCAAGTGGAGGACGAAGGCGATCATTCATCGCGCCCACCTTTCAGTAAGGTCTGTCGAATATCTGACACCGCCAATGCATGGCCGGGGAACCCTTCGTATTCCGCAAAGCGTTTGGCTTTAGGAGCCAATTCTTGATAGCCCCGGCTGGTGACATAAGCGATGGACATACGCTTCATGTAATCAAACACCGAGAGCGGCCCTGCGGTTTTTGCCGCCCCGTTAGTTGGCAACACCGCATTGGGCCCGAGCACGAAGTTACCCAGCACAATCGGCGAATGCTCTCCCAGCAGAATTTCACCCGCATTGCGGATTTTCATCATCACATCCATCGGTTCGTGCGCCAGCACTTCGAGATGTTCCGGGGCGTACGCGTTGACGAATTCAATCGCCGTGGCGAAGTCTTTGGTGAGTATCACGCCACCGTGGTTGCCACAGAGCACGCGTTGCGAAAAGTCCGCCCTTTTCTCACCGATTTGCTGCCAGTAGCCCGGTAACGCGGCGATAGCCTCTTCCGCTACGCGACGGCTGGACGTCACCAGATAGGCCGAGCTATCCGGGCCGTGTTCGGATTCAATGATCAGATCGAGCGCCGCCAATGCCCCATTCACCGAGTCATCCGCTAAGATCAGGCTTTCGCTTGGGCCCGCAGGCACGCCGGGATCGATTAAATGCGCAAGCTGGCGTTTGGCCGCAACCACCCAGGGACTGCCGGGACCGACAATTTTTAAACATTTCGGAATGGATTCGGTGCCGTACGCCACTGCCGCCACTCCTTGTGCTCCGCCACATTTGTAGACGTGCTCGATCCCCACCAGCCGCGCAGCAACCAGCGTTGCATCATCCACAGTGCCATCCGGCCCCGGCGGCGTAATTACAATTGGCAGCGGTACACCGGCGACGATGGCGGGAATGGTTGTCATCAGCAATACGCTGGGAAATGAACCCTTACCGCGTGGGACATAGCAGGCTACGGCGTCAATCGGAACATGGCGATCGCCGGCAAAAGCGCCAGGACGCATCTCTTTCCACCACATTTCCTCGGGCTTCTGTGCTTCATGGAACGCACGGATATTCTCAACCGCGAAACGGATCGAGTCGATCACTTGCGGATCAACGCGTTCGAATGCCGCGTCGAACTCCTGTTCGTCAGCCTTAATGGCAAAGGTTTCTGGCTGAACGCCATCGAATTCACGGGCAAAACGAATTAAGGCCTGATCCCCTTCGATTCTGACCGCTTCAATAATGGGTTTCACTTTTTCGGCAAAACTCGACAGGTCAGATTCGGTGCGTTTGAACAGCTGCTCAGGTAATACGTCAGACGTTGACAGATCATGAAATGAAACGGCCATAGTAAATCCTCAATATTGTCAGTGCGTGAATTCGTGTTGGTGAATGCGGCTCAGCACCTGATGCTGCAGCTCGATAAATTCCGGTACGCGATTGATCCCCTCATGACGTGGGCGCGGTAAGTTGACTGCGAAAGTGGTATCGATTTTACCTGGGCCCATCACCACAATGCGGTCCGACAGCCTGACGGCTTCTTCAATATCGTGCGTAACAAACATCACCGTCAGGCGATGCTTTTCCCAAATCTCAATCAGTAACTGCTGCATCTGGTGACGCGTCATGGCATCCAGTGCGCCAAAAGGCTCATCCATTAACAGAATTTTGGGGCGATACGAGAGCGCTCGGGCGATAGCCACACGCTGTTTCATCCCCCCCGAGAGTTCACTGGGCCAGCGATCCGCGGCATCACCGAGTTTTACCAGTTCCAGATGCTGCTGCGCGATTTCCCGACACTGGCTGGCTGGTGTGCCTGCGGCTTTCAAAGCAAATTCAATATTGCCGCGCGCCGTCAGCCAGGGCAGTAAAGTGTAAGATTGAAACACTACGCCGCGATCCAGTCCTGGGCCGGGAATCGGTTGCCCATCCACCAGCACATCGCCGCTGTCAAACTCCTCCAGACCGGCTGCAATCGATAACAGTGTGCTTTTGCCGCAGCCGGAAGCCCCAACAATCGAAACAAACTCGTTGTCATTGAGCGTCAGGTCGATGCCGTGCAGCACGCGACGGCGAGATTTCCCCTGAGCGAAACTCTTCTCCAGTTGATTTATTGTTAAGCTCGCCATCAGGAACGTCTCCGGTTGTAGCGGAATAACACACGCTCCGCGGCGCGCATGATTTGGTCGGTAATCAGGCCCAGCAGCCCCAGTAACAGGATGTAGCCGATGATGGTGTCGGTCTGGAAATAGCGTTGGGAAACCACAATGCGGTAGCCCAAACCTGAGGTTGAAGCCACCAATTCAGCCAGCACTAACCACGTCCATGCCCAACCGAGGCTGATGCGCAACGCATCCCAAATCGCGGGTAAAGCCGAGGGGATGACAATTCGCAGTAAGATTTTGCGATCGGATAGGCCAAGGGTTCGACCCAGCCCGACGAAATCAGGTGGAACGCGTTTGATGGCATCGATCATCATCAGCACCTGCTGAAAGAAGGTACCAATCCAGATTACGAGGAATTTCTGAATATCGTCAGTACCCGTCCATAAAATGGTGAGAGGGACAAACGCCACCACCGGCATATAGCGAATAAAATCGACCAGAGGTTCAACTATGGCTTTAAACAAACCGTAGCAACCCGCCAGAACGCCAATGAAAATGGCCATCGCCGAAGAGATCGCGAACGCAATCACCATGCGATACAGGCTGCTGGCAATATCACTTTGCAAAGTGCCGTTCTGTGCCAGCGTCACCATCTGATGCCAGACACGCTCAATGCCAGGCAGAAAAATAGGCTTGATTGCCCCTGAGGATGTGGCCAGCCACCAGGCCAGAATCAGACACACGAAGACCAGAATCGCGATAGTTAAAAATTGCGCCCTCGTTGGCTCTTTACCAATGGTTAATAGGTGACTCCGACGGCGTTTTTTCTTCGCCTGCCGATTAACCCGCTGCAACTCAACTGAACTCATGCCCCCTCCTGTTTTCATACCTCTCCGCTAACACATGCAGCAGAGAGGTGCTATCAACGCTTACTGCTGATTGGCAAACTCTGCATCAATGGTTTGAGCAGGCGTTACCGGTTGGGTCACAATTCCGGCATCCGTTGCCGCTTTCAAAATATGCGGGAAAGTTTTGGTGGTGAAATCATGTGATAGGTAGGCTTTGTTTTCACTCAAGGTGAAATATTTAACCCCATCAAAGGCGGTATCTAAATCCGCAGGCGTTGCGCCCACCGCTTTTGAGATAATGGCGCGCCCTTCAGTGGTATTCGCATTATAAAAATCGAGCGCTGCACCCCAGGTTTTAATTAATGCCTTAATTTCATCTGGGTGGCTTTTAATAAAATCGTCACGCACGACCAACACGTCACTGATTAAACCTGGATCGGAAGATCCGCTATACAGCATCTTAATACTCGGGTCCGATTTCTTTGCCACGGTGAGATACGGCTCATAAGTCACTGCCACGGGTACTCGTCCGGCCAGGATGGCGCTACCAGCGGAAGCCGCAGGCATCGGCACCGGTTTAATATCACTAAAGGATAATCCTGCCGAAGCCAGCGCGCTGCGCAGCAGAATGTCACTGGTGGTGCCCTCTTCATAAGCGACCTGCTTGCCTTTAAGATCTTTGACGCTGCCGACCTCTTTGCTCGCCAGAATGGCATCTGCCGTGTTGCTTTGATCCAGAACCAGGACGATTTTTACTGGCAGTCCGGCAGAAATCATCCCCATTGCAGTGTGCGTGGCGATATTGGCGGCATCAATTTGACCACTCGCCAGCGCCGCATTGATATCTTTGTCTTCAGCGAAGTTGATCACTTCAACCTTGTTCAATCCCGATTTGGCAAAAAGGTCTTTTGCCGAGGCGATGTGCCACTGACCGTAACCCAACCAGGGTTCAACCCCCATTTTGATAGGTGCTGCTTCAGCTGCATAAACAGAGTGTGCCGCAAGTGTGAATAAACCTAAGCAGCAAACATGAGAAACCGATTTCTTCACAGCATGGAGAGAAAACATAGTTATTTCCTTCTGTTATGATTATGGGGTGTTAGCGACAAGTGATACACTCATGTATATACAAGAGTATGCAAGAGTGGTGCCAGTTAAATATCCGCTTGTGTCCGCAGTCGTTAATCTTTTCTGCGCCTTAACGGTGCACGCCAATAGTGCACTGCACTATGGCAAACAATATCCTGCTAATTAAGGACGTCGAATAAATTAAAAGAAAAAAGCTGGGCGGGTCACAACAAATTTTGGTAGGAGTAGATAGGCCTGGGATGATTTAAATGCTACCCGAAAACGGAAACAGCAGGTTTTCCTGCTGTTTCCTGGATATTTGCGCTGGGAGTAAAATTAACTTTGTGCACTCATTAAGCGCACAGCAAAACCAAAGAACAACATACCCGTGAGCATATTCCCCAGCTTTACCAGACGAGTGCGGTTTTTCAGGAAGCGAACCATCACACTGCCTGCCATCAGCAAAATCAGGTAATAGCTCAGGCTGATCAGTTGAATCATCGAGCCCAGTACCGCAAAGGCAGGCGCAGTATGGGTGACCGCGGGATCAATAAACTGAATGAAAAAGGAGACGTAGAACAGTATGGCTTTCGGGTTGGTCACGCCCAGCAGCAGTGCGCGCAGGAAAGTGTTTTCTATTTTAACGGCTTCAGCAGGCTGGTTACCTTCTCGTTTGCGCAATGCACCCAGAATGATCTTTACGCCTAAATAGAGCAGGAACATCGCACCCAGATATTTCACCACCATAAATATGTGCGGACTGGTGCGAATCAGCGTCGCGACGCCGGCCCAGGCAAGGAAAATCAGAATCAGGTCGCCCATCATCACCCCTGCTATCGCTTTAGAAGCCGCTTTTGCGCCACGTCCCATCCCGGTACGCAACACGTACAAACTGTTGGGACCGGGCAGCAGAATAATTACCAGCGCACCCGCCAGAAACGTCCAGACATTAATAATTCCTACATCGTGCAACATAACAACCATTACTCCAGCGCCATGCAGGTTGAATCGCCCGATGACGTTTGTTTTTAAAATTGACAGGTGAATATGTGCAGCGGATCGCGCTGCAATTGGGCCGATATAGTAGCAGATGACGCTGTGCCATGTCGTCCGACGACTGCGCATCACTGAAACAGTCATAGGCGCTTGCCCGTTAGCGCTATATAATCCGTTGCATTACGCCGCAGGGATAACTCATGAACACAACGATTAACCGCCTGATTCTGGCGGGCTTACTCACCTTTACCTCTTTGAACACCTTCGCCAGCCGTGTGGTAACCGACCAAATTGGTCGTCAGGTTACGATTCCCGATCAGGTCGATCGCGTGGTGGTACTTCAACACCAAACGCTGAACCTGCTGGTGCAACTCAATGCGACCGATAAGATCGTCGGCATCCTCGTGAACTGGAAGCAACAGTTGGGTGATGGCTACGCGAAGCTGGTGCCTGAACTGACACAGAAAGCCATGCTGGGCGATCTTACCCATGTGGATTTAGAAAAATTGGTGGCGCTGCATCCGCAGGTAGTTTTTGTCACCAACTACGCGCCAAAAGAGATGATTGACCAGATTTCGGCGCTGGGCATTCCGGTATTGGCTATTTCTTTACGCCATGACGATGCAGGGGAACAAGGCAAGATTAACCCCAGCATGCAGAATGAGAATCAAGCCTACGATCTCGGCATCAGGGAAGGCATTACCTTGATTGGTGAGGTGGTGAATAAGCAGCAACAGGCCAAAGAGCTGATTGCCGCGGCGTTTGCCGGACGTAAACTGGTGAGCGATCGTCTGCAAGGGTTAACTGAGCAACAGCGTGTTCGCGCTTACATGGCAAATCCGGATCTCACCACTTATGGTGCTGGCAAATACACCGGTTTGATGATGTCGCACGCGGGCGCCTATAACGTTGCAGCATCGACCGTTCAGGGTTTCAAGCAAGTCAGCATGGAGCAAGTTGTGGCGTGGAACCCTCAGGTGATTTTTGCCCAGGATCGCTATCCACAGGTGGTAGATGAGATCCAACAAGATCCACGCTGGCGCACGATTGACGCGGTGAAGCATCATCGGGTCTGGCTGATGCCGGAATATGCTAAAGCCTGGGGTTATCCGATGCCAGAAGCTATCGGCCTGGGCGAGCTCTGGATGGCGAAGAAACTCTATCCGGAAAAATTCCGCGATATTGACATGCAACAGCAAGCTGATCGCTGGTATCAGCATTTTTATCGGACCGCGTATCATGACAACACTGCACATTCTGGCAGCCGGTAGTCTGCGCGGTGTCTGGCCGGATCTGATGACAGCCTTTCATCATCAGTCTGGCCTGACGACCGACACCCACTTTGGTCCTGCTGGCTTACTGCGGCAGAGGATTGAACAAGGTGAACATTGCGATCTGTTTGCATCCGCCAATCTTCAGCACCCGGCCACACTATTACTGCGCGGTCTGGCAACGAATACCGGTAAATTTACCGCTAACAGTTTATGTTTGACTGCCAGGCGTGACGTTGTCACTGAGAGTGATAACTGGCTTTCACTTTTACAACGTGACGACCTGCGGCTGGCAACATCAACGCCCTTAAGCGACCCTTCCGGCGATTACACCTGGCAGCTGTTTGATAACATCGAACAGGGTCATCCGGGATGGGGTGAGCGTTTGAAGCAGAGAGCGCGTCAGTTGGTTGGCGGTGTTGATAGCCTGGCGGTTCCCACGGGCCAACTGGCAGCACAATGGCTAATCGAACACCAGCACGTAGACCTCTTCATTGGATACGCCAGCTATGCTCCCCGTCTAAAACATCATCCGCATATGCAGGTATTGAGCATCCCTGAACCGTTCAACATTCAGGCGGAATATGGATGGGCGACTCTCACGCACTGTGCTAATCCCCTTGCCGCCTTTCTCAGTACAATAGCGGCCAGAGCCATTCTGCAACAGCATGGTTTTGCCTGAATGCTGAGTTCAAAATACTCAACGTAATAAACTGCGCACGGCCAGCCGTGCGCCGAGCAGTTCGATTCTTAGACGGTTGATGATTTTGCGATAGCGGCTGGTTCGCTGTTGAGTCTCCAGCACCCGGCGTAGCAAAATGCAGTAATCCATCACCAATCCTGGCGTCCACGTCATCCCTTCTGCCCGGCTGCGTACCAGACTCAACAACCAAAAATTGGGGTTGAGGATGACCCAAAGCCCTTTTAAACCTTGTTCACCTAGCAAGCCTTCAGTGGCAACGTCCAGCGCCTGCATCACGCTGGTCGAGCAGTTGCGTGACGTGAGGTTATAGCGGGTATCGGTTGCATTCGCGCGCCAGTAATTGCGCAAGGCTGCCTGATTGTAATGAGTGAGAACCAGACGTTTGTCAGGGCGGCACCATCTTTTAATTTCACTTTCCAGCGATGGCAGTAAACAACCCTCAACGTCAAACTCCTCTTTTGCGCGCAAAGTTTGCAGGAAACCGCGCAAGCTGCGAGAGACGTCATCAACCGGGTAGAGGCTGATATAGAGTTCATCACCCATCTCTAGCGATGTATGGCCGGTAGACACTTCACCGCGATGGTCAATCGCAGCGACCCAACGGTCAAACCATGGACGTCGTCCAGCGACATCACCCGAACCCAGAGGTGTCCAGATATAAACATTTAGCGGCACACTGGCGTGCCCGGCCTGCAACGGCGGATGTTCATAATTCAGCCCATGCGGCGCTCGTAAACCTTTGCGGGTGAAAAGAGGGAGTGCGGTCACGCTGGTATTTTCTGGCAACGCATGAATTTGCGCTCCCATCACCAAGAGATTGATGCCCCATCCTGCCAGCAGAAGCGCAAAACACAGCGGCACGATAACATGCGGAGCCAGCGGCCAATGGGTTGCAATAAGGATGCTGAACAGGATTTCCGCGCATCCAAGGCTAAGTTTCTGCGTCCATCGCCTACAGCGCATCAGGCTGCATGAAATGACACGGAAACCGCCATCCAGTAGAAAAATCAAGGCAAAGCATAGTGAGAAGCTGAAGCTGCTGTCATACGGCGCAATAAAAACCAACACGCCAAACAGCATCAGCCCAGCTGATTTCATCAACGGCGGCCAGGCAATGCCGGCAGGTGAGTAGATTGCACCCATCGCTTCCCCCAACCCTTCGACTGCAAGGAATACCCCTAATACATGCAAGGGAAACGATAGACTTCCATGTTGCAACAGATCCATCAGGATCCCGGCACTCGCGCCAGCACACAGCAGGCCTAGCCCGGTCAGGTAAGGCCAACCCGCTCTTAACGCCGGTCCACCCATCAACAGAAATAATAGTCGCAGCAAAGGTACTCTCCAGCGGATAACACACAGCTCAGCACGGTCTGTAGACGCGGGCAAACAACAGGAGTTCTGTTACGCCTCGGCAATTCTGACTTCGTTTACTGATGGTTGTGACTGTGAGGGCACTCTACGTTGCGAAGATTAAAATTGGCTTAATGATAAAGTAAATATTGGCTCATTTTTTGAACAGGTCAATGCGATGTTTATGGCGATTTCAGGCTGAAACTGCCACTGGCTCGCGGGAACGTGCAACGTTAACTACTTGATTTAAATATATGTAGTTATTACGCCGCAGAAGATTATGCGGCTGGCGTTGGTTTCACACTGGTGCATGTCGTTGAATCAGCAGTTCTATAAAACTGTTGAGGCAGGGATTACGGTTATCGCTGCTCCACGCAACGGCGAGATTGACCTGGGGCGCATCGGCAAGAGGTTTAAAGACAATGCCATCCATTTTGAGTTGTTGAACCGAAGAAGGCACCAACGCCACATAGCTGGCATCATTCACCAGGCTGAGCATGGTGTGTTGCAGACGAACCTGCAGACTGACCATCGGTTCAAACCCATGCGCGCGACAATAATCCATAATTACCGCCGTTAACCGGCTCCCGGCGCTGGCGGAGGTCATCACAAAAGGATCGTCGCGCAGATCTTCAATCTGCAATTTACGACTTTTCGCTTTGGGATGCGTGCGCGACAACGCCACACATAAAGGCTCGGTTAACACGGTTAAGGTTTGCATGCCCACGCGCGCGATCCCCTCTACCAGCACTGCTAAATCGACTTCACCGGCCAGCACTTTATCCGGTAAATCTTCGGTAACCGCCTCTTCCAATTCCAGAGCGATGTTGGGGAAATGATGGCGTATCAGGCGCACATACTCCGGGATCACGCTGTGTGCAGAATACATCGTGAAGCCCACACGCAATGAACCCGATTTGCCGGCTGCGGTGTCACGTGCCAGTTGCTGCGCCTGCTGGAGCGATTCGAGGATCTTGCGTGCATCCTGGTAAAAGCTCTCTCCAGCGGGCGTTAGCATTAACTGGCGCGTATTGCGTTCTACCAACTGAGTTCCCACCGCTTTTTCCAGTGCAGCGATGTGACGGCTTAAAGAAGGCTGTGACAGATGCAGGCGCTCAGCGGCGCGGTGGAAATTTTTAACTTCTGCCAGCGCGATAAAATAACGCAGTGGTTTAACATCGAGCATGATTCATTTTCCGTATCAATCCCGGTCAAATTTGCTATTGGATCTGCATCACCAAAGGCACTAGAGTCCTCCAGCTTACTGGGAGGACACTATGATAGCGACGTTTCTGATTCTTTTGCCGGTTTTCGGCTTAATTGTGGCGGGATACGCTTGTCGCATGCTGGGTGTATTAGGGCCGACCTCGGCGACAGAACTGAATAAATTTGTGGTTTGGCTGGCGCTGCCCGCCCTGCTGTTTGACATCATGGCACACACGCCGTGGCACACCATTTATCAACCGGGATTCTTCTGGGCGTTTGCCCTCTCCTGCGCCGCCTCATTTGTTATCGTCTTTGCCTGTCAAAAATTCAAAGGCAAATCCACTGCCGATGCCAGCGTCGATGGCGTTGCCGCCGCCTATCCCAACACCGGTTATCTGGGTTTCCCGCTGTTGTTACTGATTTTTGGTAAAAGCAGCCTGATCCCCACCACCACTGCGACCATTGTGGTGGCCTGTATCCTGTTTGCGATTGCCATCGCGATGATCGAGATTGGTTTGCAGAGTGAACGTGAATTTCATCGACTGGCGATTAAAGTACTGCGCGCCATTTTAAAGAACCCGCTGATTATCTCACCGCTGTTGGGCGCAGCTTGCTCCAGCGCGGGTTTGACGATGCCCGGCAGCGTTGAGACCTTCCTGAAACTGCTCGGCGGAGCGGCCAGCCCATGCGCGCTGGTGTGTTTGGGGGTGTTTCTTGCCAGTCGGCAAAAAGCCAAAGCCAGCGAATTGCCCACTGCCGCGAAAATGAGTTTCACCACGGTTGGCCTGGTAGTGGTGGCCAAGCTGGTGATGCAACCGCTGCTGACCTGGATTTTAGCCGTCTGGCTGTTTCACCTGCCGCAGGATCTCACTAACATGGCGATTCTGCTGGCAGCGCTGCCCACGGGCACCGGTCCCTTTATGCTGGCTGAGTATTATCGGCGCGATGCGCAAATCACTTCTGGTGCGATCCTCATCTCCACGGTGCTGTCGATCGTCACACTGGTGGCGATCATGCACTTTATGCAGGTGACGCCCGTCGCCTAGAGCGTTAGTTCGCCGCTGAGCGTTGATCTCCAGCGGCGTAAACTGTGCACGCCGCCTCTCCCTTCTCACGATACTGCTCGCAATATGCCAGAGCTTCATGGTTCGCATCCTGCTGGGTGCGAGCCCAGTGCGCGCTGCCCCACACTCCTTCGCCGTTGGTGGCGAATGCTTTCTCATAGCCGAGATCTGACAGATAGTGTTTAAACGCCTGTTGACCTGAGGGCTTTAATCCTGCTGGTGCAGCAAGCTCGGTTTCAGCAAGGGGCACTACTTCATGGTTCGGCAAATGTTGCTGGCTAAGAAACGACGAGACGCTGCGCCACCATAATCCTTCCGGTGCTGAAATCAGTAAATCATGTCCATCGTCACCGTAAGCCGGCAGAGTGATCAGCTTACCCTTAGCCTCTGCGTGACGGTAAGCCTTGAACATCTCCTCGCCAAGCTGGGGTGAAAACGACTGATCATTGGCAGTGTAAAGCCATAGTGTTGGGATTCGTGCGGTTTGACCATAAGATTTCAGCGCCGCCAGCAGTGAGCTTTTATCACAAACCTGGCCCTCACCCGTGGCGCCGCGTCCACCTGAAAAGCTGATGATAGCCTGTACACCCGGTGGATTTAGGGCACTGGCGGCAAGCACGCTGAATCCGCCAGATGATTGGCCGACCAGCACCGCTTGGTGTTTTGCTGCCCAGGGCTGTACCCGTATCGCCGTCAATGCAGCAAGGATATCGTTTCGTGCCATCTCGCCTGCCAGTGCATGCTGCGGTTGGGCACAGCTGTTCCCTTGATAATCGTTACGGCCGGTAGATTGACCATAGCCCTGTCGCATCACCACCACAGCGGCATAACCGTGTCGGGCAAAGGTGATGGCGGCGGCTGAGAAACGGTTCGGCGTGAGATGCTGGCGATCGCTTTGCTCGCTGCCATCGGTGCCGTGGGTGATCAGTGCAACAGGAAACACACCTGTTTTGTCTGGTCGTGTGACATACGCATCCAGCACCGCGTGTTGCCCGTTCGGCAAGGTGATGGTTAATCCGAGCGGCTCACGTATCAATCCCTTCGGTTGCGTAGCGACGGTTGTCTGTGCTGCCGCGCTGAAGTGATTACCGCTCATCAAACCAAAGAAGAAAACAAAGTAAGTAGCGTAATGGCGCATCAGTTAATACTCCCTTATTAACTACTGGTTATATTTGCTGAGGGATACTATCACCAATTTAGCGCTTATAAGCTTTTCACCACCACCATGATCAGCCCATCCCAGCCTTTTTCGCCAACCGTTTGCAGTGCCGTGGCTTCCAGCCGCGCATCTTCGTTTATCATATTGACGAACTCACGCAGGCCGCAGACATTGGGATCTTCACTATCAACAGCGACTACAGCCCCTCCGCGTACCACGTTATCCGCAATGATCACCGTCCCAACACGAGCAAGTTTCAATGCCCAGTGAAGATAATGAGGATTATTGACTTTATCGGCATCAATGAAGATCAGGTCAAACGGCGCAGTCAGCATCGGCAAGCTATCCAATGCAGCGCCAACTATCACTTCTGCACGATCGTGAACACGCGCCAGAGCGAGATTGTGACGGGCGACATCGGCATGATGAGGATTGAATTCAAGAGTGATAATTTGGCCGTTTTCCGGCAGCGCCCTGGCCATCCAGATAGTGCTGTATCCCCCCAATGTGCCGATTTCCAGTACGCGCTTTGCACCTGTTATCGTCACCATCAATGCAAGCCATTTGCCCTGTAATGCCGAAACATCGTGCACCGGTAAGCCCTGAGCAGCGTTGTGCGCTAATGCAGCTTTCAGCGCCACATCCTCGGCTGCCAATGCGTTTGCAAAGTAATTATCGACTTGTGCCCACTGTTCGTTATGTTGCGAGGTGTAATCGGGAATGCGCATCTTGAGTTCTCCTAGCGTGTCAGATTCTCAAGACATAGCACAACTGTATGACGTTATGCGTAAAGCATTTATGAAGCCAGCTGTTGCTGCACCGCATCAAGAAACAGCCGCAGTGCGGCGGGTTGGCGTTCCCGCGACATATACAATCCATAAATGCCGAGGGTTTTCGGCGTAAAGTCTGGCAGTACACATTGCAGCTGACCGTTAGCTATCCCGGCACGCGCCTCCATTTCTGGCACCATGGCAAGGCCACATCCGACGATGGCGGCATCGCACAATACTGATGAGATGCCAGCACTGAAATTGCCGCTCACGGCTGTAGTCAGCGCATCGCCGTTGGCATCGTTGAACTGCCAACTCTGCCCGGCAAAGCGGCTATAGTGCAGGCAATTATGCTGGCTCAAATCCTGCGGCGTTTCAGGGATGCCATGCTTGCGCAAATAATCGGGTGCGGCACACACCACCGAAACGCATTCGCCAAGACGGCGGGCAATCGCGCCCGGTTCCGGATTGTCCGTGATCCTCACCGCCACATCGATGCGTTCTCCCACTAAACTCACCGGCTGATTGTTGATTTCTAATTCAATACGCAACAATGGAAAGCGTGCAAGAAATGCCGGGATCATCGGCCCCAGAATATGGGTCGCGGTGGAGTGCGCACAAGCGACGCGTAATATGCCCTGCGGTTCTCCCGGTTCGCCTTGTCCGGCGATCTCATCAGCCAGCCGAGCCAGCATACGGGTTTTCTCCAGCACTTTTTCACCGGCCGGGGTAATGGTCAGGCGACGTGATGAACGGTGCAGCAAACGAGCCCCCGCCCACTTTTCCATCTCATCGAGATAACGGCTAACCATTGGTCTCGAGATATCCAGCGCGCGTGCCGCGGCACTCAGGCTGCCAAGTTCACAGATGCGATTAAATACCGATGCCGCTGTCACTCTATCCATTACCACTCCACCTGATCGTTTTATGAAACTGATCATCTCTATTTGCGGGAATTCTAGCAGACGACAAAATCCTTACAATGGTGCGCTTACCGGCCATGTTGGCACTGAAAGGAAAATGAGATGAAGATGAAGTCACTAACGTTGGTGCTCGCACTGGCTGCCAGCCCCGCATTTGCCGCCCCCCTGCATCTGGCAGTTTATAATCCACAAGAACATGGGGTGTTTCCGGTATCGTCAACGCTGATTACCGGCCCACATGAAGCGCTGCTGGTCGATGCACAGTTCAGCCCGAAAGACGGCGACAAACTGGTGGAGATGATCAAAGCCAGCGGTAAAAAGCTCACGCAAATCCTGATTACCTCAGGCGACCCTGACTTCTACTTCGGACTTGAGCCCATCGTCAAAGCCTTCCCGCAGGTGAAAATTGTCGCAGCACCAACAGTGGTTGAACATATCGAAGCCACCAAAGCCGCCAAATTAGCATACTGGGGCCCGAAGATGCCGGGCGGTGCGCCAACCCAACTTTATGTACCGCAAATAACCCATCAGACGTCGTTCAGCGTGGACGGTGAGCGTATAGAGTTGCTCCATGCGGGTGATAAATCGGCTTATCTGTGGATCCCTGCCAACAAAGCCGTGCTGGGTGGCACCGCAATCGCGGCGGGCATCCACGTCTGGACGGCGGATACCCAAACGTCAGCCAGCCGTGAGCAGTGGCGCAGCGTGCTTAAAGAAATTCAGCAGTTGAAACCGAAAGTAGTGATTCCAGGCCACTACATCGGTGCACGTCCGGCGGGCGACAGCGCAGTGACATTTACCCTTAACTATCTGCAGACCTTTGAAAAAACACTCCAGCAGCACAAGGGATCAGTAGAGGTGATTGAGGCGATGAAAAAAACCTATCCGAATTTGCCGGATGAAAGTTCGCTGGAGCTGAGTGCCAAAGTGAATACCGGCGAGATGAAGTGGTAAGCACTGTTATATGATTGGATCTCAGGTCGTTTTTAATAACGACCTGACTTTATCATCATGCATGATGTTAATATCTGAATGACTGCAATCCAATCCCATTTTACTTAATAGTCAAACCCAGCCTCAACTGTTAATTTCCCCGAGCCTGCAACATATTTATTATTCTCACAAAAGGGTTCGCGAAATGAATGTATTACGGCGCTTGAGTCGGATTTTATTTATTACACTAATGGGAACGCTTAGTATTATTTCAGCGCAAGCGGAAACGCCACAGAAAGGCGGGACGTTGACACTGATTTTACCCAGTGAGCCTTCAGCTCTGGTGGCGCTGGCAACGGTCGCACAGCCGGTGATTGCCACCAGCGCCAAGGTCAATGAAGGATTGTTGACCTACGACTATAATCTTCATCCGCTGCCTCAACTGGCCACCTCGTGGGACATCAGCCCAGACGGCAAGCGCTATACCTTCCACCTGCGTAAAGGGGTGAAATGGCATGATGGGCAGCCCTTTACCTCTGCTGATGTCGCCTTCTCACTCGATTTGCTGAAGAAAACCCATCCGCGAGCTAAATCCACGTTTGCCAATGTCGCCAGCATCGAAACCCCTGACGATCTGACCGCGATACTGGTGCTTAGCCATCCGGCACCTTATCTGATCACCGCTTTTGCCGCCGGAGAAACGCCGATCCTCCCTAAGCACATCTATGAAAACGGAGATGTGCTGAAAAACCCTAACAACAATGCACCTATTGGCACCGGGCCGTATATTTTCGAAAAATGGGAGCGCGGCAGCTACATCCTCTACAAACGCAATCCCAATTACTGGGATGCGCCAAAGCCTTATATCGACCAGCTGGTAGTGAAGTTTTCGACCGATCCCACCGTACGTTCACTGGCCTTGCAAACTGGTCAGGCTGATATCGGCTATCGTACACCGGTCGCGCTCAGCGAGCTGAAACGCCTGCAGGAAAACCCCAAGTTAGAATTTGAAACTCAAGGCTACAACTACTCCAATAGCGTGGCATCGATCCACTTCAACCTCGATGACAAACTGTTTAAAGACCTGCGCGTACGTCAGGCGATTGCGCACAGCATTAACCGCAAGGCGCTATTGAATGTGGTTTATTTTGGCTATGCCACCCCCACAGAAACGCCTGTTGGGCCTAACCTGAAAGCATTCCATAGCAACAAGCCTTCTCCTTATCAATACGATTTGGCAGCAGCAAACGCCTTGCTGGATGAGGCAGGCTACAAGAAAGGTGATGACGGTGTGCGCCTGCGCGTCACGCTGGATTACAGCACATTCGATGACACCTTCCGCCGCAACGCTGAATTTGTCCGGTCCGCACTCGCTCGCGTGGGCATCGCGGTGACATTGCGTTCGCAGGATCTGTCGACCTACGCCACTCGCGTGTTTACTCAACGCGATTTTTCTTTCTCCATCGATCAATATGCCAACCTGTACGATCCTACCGTAGGTGTGCAGCGCCTGTATTGGTCAAAAAACTATCGTCCGGGAGTGCCCTTCACCAATATCTCTCATTACCAGAATCCTCAGGTTGATCAGTTGCTGGAAGCGGCCCAGACTGAGAACGACTCAGCGAAGCGCGTGGCGGAATTCCAGCAGTTCCAGGACATCGTGCAGCAGGAACTGCCGGATATTAATCTGGCCTCTCCGCAATTTATTACCATCCGCAGCAAACATGTTCATGATGACTCGCCTACCGCCGACGGTCTGGAAGGTAATTTATCCAGCGTGTGGCTCGATAAGGCGGCTAAATAAATCTTCACTCGCAATAATAAATAAACCGGTTAATCAACGCTGCCGGTTTTCTTTATCAGAAAAGCGCAATACTTTTGCGCTTTTAATTCATTCTGCCTGCCAGCCCCCTTTGTTAACTTCAATCCTCATTATGCCTTTCGGTATTTTCAGGGATCACAATCATGACGCAATCCACACACCAACCGGCCACCATTGGTATTCTGATGGTCAAAACCGCATTTCGTCGCTACCAGGGCGATATTGGTAATCCGCAAACGTGGTCCTTCCCGGTGCGCTATCAGGTGGTGGACGAGGCCATCCCTCAGCGTATGGGCCATTTGGGTGAGCACGCGCTGCTGGAGCCATTTAAACGTGCGGCTCAGACCTTGATTGATCAGGGCGTCGATGGGCTCACCACCAGCTGCGGCTATCTTTCGTGGTATCAACAGGAACTGGCGGCCTGGTCACCGGTGCCCATCGTCACCAGCAGCCTGTTGCAGTATGTCAGCCTGCGCCAGATCTTGCCGGCTAACCGCCCTCCACTGATTCTGACGTTTGATGAGAGCACCTTAAAGGCGGATTATCTCACCCGCGTGGGCATTCCCGCAGAGGCGCAGGTGGCCGGTATGCCAGCAGATTCTGAGTTTGTGCGCTCTATCCGGGAAGGCGACAGCAGCGTGAACTGGGCAACGCTGGCCGATGAAGTGCTTAGTGCGGCGGCCAGCGCTCTACAACGCTTCCCCAACAGCGGCGCACTGCTACTGGAATGCACCAACCTTGCACCGTTTAGCGCGCTCTTGCAGGCGCGTTTTGGCTTGCCGGTTTATGACACGCTGACGCTGGTAAATAGTTTTCAGGCGGCGCTGCGCCCTGCGCATTGGGATCGGGGGGCACAATGGACCCTTTGATGTCGCGCAGCCACGCGTCCGATCGCCAACCCGCTCGGCCGCTGTCACGCACCACCCTGCGCGTACTTTATGCATTGCGTGATGCACTGATCCAGGCCGTTCCCGCTGCGTTGGGGATCGTGCTGGTGGTATTTATTTTGTTGCAACTGGTACCCGGCGATGTGGTGGATGTGATGGCCAGCCAGTCTGGCAGCGCCTCCGCCGAAACCATGGCGTGGCTGCGAGCCGAATACGGTCTCGACCAGCCGGTTCTGACGCAGTTCTGGAACTATCTGTGGCACCTTGCGCACTTCAGCCTCGGTTATTCTCCACGCTTTGGCACCGATGTCACCGGGCTGATACTCGGCCGTTTACCCGATACGTTATTGCTGATGCTGCTGGCACAAGCCATGGCGTTATTGGTCGGGATTGGCTTCGGTATCGTGATGGCGGCCTGGGCTAATAAATGGCCGGATCGTCTGCTGACGCTGGTGAACCTGCTGCTGTATTCCCTGCCCGGCTTCTGGATTGGATTGTTGGTATTGCTGCTGTTTTCGGTACAGCTCAACTGGCTGCCCAGCGGCGGCAACCAAACGATCGGCGCCAATCTGTCGGCGGGTGGCGCGTTGCTGGATAAACTGCAACATGCACTGTTACCGGTGCTGGCGCTTAGCAGTTACTTCATCGCGATTTATGCCCGCCTGACCCGCAGCGCATTGCTGGACGTCGCCGATCAGGATTTCATTCGCACCGCACACGCCAAAGGTCTGGCACCGTGGCGCATCGTGCTGCGTCATATGCTGCGCTGCGCGCTGACGCCAGTGACCACCGTTGCAGGGTTATATTTTGGCAATCTGTTGGGTGGTGCTGCCGTGATTGAAACCGTGTTCAGCTGGCCAGGATTAGGCAGCCTGGCGATGGAAGCTATCGTGGCGCGTGATTTCAATGTGGTGCTCGGCATACTGCTGCTGTCGGCCTTTATGGTGGTGATAGTGAATGTGCTGGTCGATGTGCTGCAAAGCCTACTCGACCCGCGTATGGAGGGCCGCGCATGAAGGCCCTCACACTCTATATCACGCCATTAGCCGCCTGGCGTCGTTGGTTTAGATCGCTGGAAGTGGTGCTGGGCAGTCTGCTGCTGGCCATCGTGTTGCTGATGGCATTTCTGGCCGATTGGTTGTATCCCGGTGACCCACTGGAAATGGTGGCTCAACCGTTTCTCTGGCCGGGTGATGATGCGCAGTTTCCCCTTGGCACTGATTCTCTCGGGCGCGATGTGGCCGCCGGAATTTTTCATGGCGCGCGGGTTTCTCTGCAAATTGGCACTATCGCGGTGGTGGTGAGCGTGGTGATTGGCCTGATTGCAGGGGCCAGCGCTGGATATTTCGGTGGTAAAACCGACCGCATCGTCACGCGTATCAGCGAGCTGTTCCAGACCTTTCCGGCTTTTTTACTGGTGGTGGTGCTGGTCGCGATTGGACATCCCACGGTGAATTACATTGCTGGCGCGATTGGCATCGCGAGCTGGCCGATGATTGCGCGGCTGGTGCGGGCGGAGTGCCGTCTGCTGCGTCATCAGGAATTTGTGCTCGCGGCACAAACGCTGGGTTACAGTCCGCTGCGCATATTAGTGCGTGAGGTGCTGCCTAATCTGCTGCCCACCTTGATTGTCACGCTGTCGGTGATGATGGCCAGTGCCATTTTGACCGAATCTTCGTTGGGTTTTCTTGGTTTTAGCGATCCCAATCGCATCAGTTGGGGCGGCATGATTGGCGATGGTCGTCAGTCGTTGCAGAACGCCTGGTATCTGGCCGTGCTGCCCGGCAGTGCGTTGGCCGCGACCATACTGGCGTTGAATTTATTGGGCGATGCATTCAATGACTGGCTCAATCCGCGACGTAAAGGAGCATCCCAATGAGCGCAATACTGGAATTTCGTCACTTCTCCGTCCGTTTTGGTGATCGTTATGCGGTACAGGATCTCAATCTGAGCGTGCAACCCGGCGAGATGCTGGCATTGGTTGGCGAATCAGGCAGTGGCAAATCGGTCAGTGCCCTGGCAGCGTTGCGTTTAACTCCGCCAGCCGCCACGCTGGAAGGTGAGATTCACTACCAGGGGTTAAATCTACTGGCACAGCCGGAGGCCACATTACGCCGTCTGCGTGGCAAATCCATCGCCATGATCTTTCAGGATCCAATGACCTCGCTGAATCCGGTGCTGACTGTCGGGCAACAGTTAGCAGAAAGCGTGCAGTTACATCTGGGTTTGAACCGGCATGAGGCGCGTCAGCGAGCCATTACCCTATTGGAGCAAGTGAACATTGTTCACGCGCAGCAACGCATCAATGACTATCCACACCATTTCTCTGGCGGTCAGCGCCAGCGCATCATGATTGCCATGGCAATTGCCTGCGAACCTCAGCTGTTGATTGCCGATGAACCCACTACCGCGTTGGATGCCACCGTGCAGCGTCAGATTCTGGAGCTGCTGGATCGCCTGCGCCATGAACTTGGCATGAGCGTGCTGTTTATCACTCACGATCTGGGATTAGTCGAGCAATATGCCGACCGCGTGGCGGTGCTGTATCGCGGCGTGAAAGTCGAAGAGAGCCCCAAAGCCGCGCTATTCCATCAGCCGCAACACCCTTATAGCCGTGGATTGCTGGCGGCTTCGCTGCATGCGGGGGAAACACCCCATTATCGTCAGCGTCGCCTGACAGAGATCGTGCATCAACCGGACGGCCCGCCGCGCCTTGTGACGCCCGAAGCCCCCACGCTACCGATGATTGATGCGCAGGCAGCGCCGCTGCTGGCGATTGATGACTTGCAGTTTCGTTATCCTTCCATGCCAGCGGGCAGCGCTTCAGTGCGCGATGTGTCATTGCATATCCAACCCGGGGAGACACTTGGGCTGGTGGGTGAATCTGGCTGCGGTAAATCAACGCTGTCGCGCCTGCTGTTAGGATTGTTGAAACCGGATGGCGGCCAGATTCACTTTGCGGGTGAGCGGATCGATCACCTCAACAACCGGCAGCGTGCGGCCTGGCGACTGCGCATCCAGATGATCTTTCAGGATCCGTTCTCCTCACTCAATCCACGCCATACGGTGGAAGAGATTCTGCGAACGCCTTTGCGCGTACATGCCAGAGGCTCGCGTGCAGAACAACTGCGTGCGGTGCACGAGATACTTGACCAGGTCGGCTTGCCATTAAACGCGCTCAAACGTCATCCGCATGAGTTTTCCGGTGGGCAGCGTCAGCGCATTGGTATTGCTCGCGCGCTGATACTCAGCCCGGATTTGCTAATATGTGACGAACCGGTGTCCGCGCTGGATGTATCGGTTCAGGCGCAGATTTTAAATCTGCTGGTGAGTCTGAAACAGCAGCGCAACCTGTCACTGCTGTTTATCTCCCACGATCTGGCGGTGGTGCGTTATATCGCGGATCGGGTGATGGTGATGTATCAAGGTGAGATAGTAGAGCAAGGCGACCACCAGCAGATCTGGCAGCGGCCGGTGCATGCGTACACGCAACAGCTGCTGGCGTAGGTGCGCTCTGCCACTACACCGCCATTGCTGACGGCGACAGGGTGATCAATTTAACCAGGATAAAGGAAAAACTTATACTTCCATGCCTGCGCGGTATTGGCCCCACTTCAGCACCGAATTAACACCAATCGACAGGAAAGGCTCCGCTGGCGTGAGGTTTGGACCCGGTGATTGGGTGAGGAAATCGATCAGTTCGTTTTTCTCACCTGCGATCATATCCGCAATCAATTTGCCGGTGGCTGTCCCGCGCGTGATGCCCAATCCGTTACAGCACAGCGCACCATAAACATTCGGTGCCAGTTTGCCAAAGAAGCCTTCGTGGTTTTCCGACAGGCAGATTGCCCCGCTCCAGGTGTATTCAAAATCCACCTGCGGCAGCATCGGGAAACGACGTTCAAACGATTTGCGATGATTTTCCAGATACTGCTTGAGGTATTTCTCGCGCGGTCGTCCATCCGGATGGAAGCTGAAACTGTTGCGCACCAGAATTCGATTATCCACCGTACGACGTATGGTGCTGCCAAACGGATGCGCGGGAATCACGCCCCACACCGCTTTACCCCCTAAGCGCGCCTGCTCGTCTTCAGTCAGCTGGCGCGACAGGCTGCCATAAAGGAAAGTCGGCAGCAAACGGCGTTGCAGGAAACCAAAGTGCGACGCAAAACCGTTATTGGCGAGGATTAACGTATCAGCGGTAATGCTGCCTTTGTCATGCACCAACGTCACTTTGTCACCGTAATCAATCGACGTGATGGGTGTGTACTCGAACAGCGTGACGTTCGCGGGCAGATTATCCGCCAGACCTTTTACCAATGCAGAAGGTTGCAACAAGATCGTGCCGGGAATAAACAGCGCCTGCTTGTAATAAGAAGTACCAATGTGATCCGGCAGATCTTTACCCGAGATCATTTCGGATTCGCGCCCAATCTTTGCCAATCCACTACGATAAGCTTCGAGAATCGCCGTGCCCTGCTCACCTACTGATGCCTGATATTTACCGGATTCGGTCATCTGACATTCGATGCCGTGTTCCTGCACAATCTGACGCAGATAGTTCTGCCCTAATGTATTCAGCTTCAGGACTTTATTCGCAATGGTGACGTCGCCAATATAATCCTTCGCGCCAATATCATGCGGTACATCGATGGCAAAACCGGCGTTACGTCCTGCCGATCCATATCCCACTTCCTGCGCCTCAATCAGCACCACTTCATCGTTAGGAAAATTCAGTGCCAATTGACGCGCAGCCGCCAGACCCGTTAAGCCTGCCCCCACAATCGCGAAGCGTACTTTTTTCTGACCAATATGCGCCGGGCGTGGCGTACGAGCGGCACTGGTATGAAACCAACCCGGCATCGAATCATCGGCAGGCAGTGAGGTGATCTTTTGCAATTCCGTTACTCCAATACACGTTTTTCATTTTTTGTACTGGCGGATTGCCCGTACAACGTAGGGTTTGTTAGCGGTGTAAAACGTAAGCATTTGGTGCATTTCTCAAGTATTTAATATGTATACTTGATGTATAAAGTTTTACTGAATCTCATGAAATGTTGTCAATATGATCGCGATACGATTGTGTTATGGATCGCAAAAATAGGCTGGAATCTGGTGCTGAACATTGCTGATTTTATTGACTGAGAATCTTCAAAATGGAGATAGTAAGAAGAGGTAATGAGCACCAGGCGCTGGCTGCGAAAGTCACTGTCGAATAAGTGGCGAACATCCGTTAGGGCACAACTCGATGCTGGAAGTAAAGTCACTGACCTACGGATAAGCTCATGACTGCTCCTTTAATGAACCACCCGGTTTTGTTAATATTTATCTCCGACAAAGGAGAGAGTGATGCGCACGCTAACCGAACAAAAAAGAACTGACATCATCAACGCCGCTTCAGCCGTGTTTCTTGAACAGGGATATGAGCGAGCCTCAATGGATAGCGTTGCAAAGCAGGCAGGTTGCTCGAAGGCGACGCTTTATAACTACTTCGCCTCTAAAGAGAGCCTGTTTGAGGCCGTTGTCAGATGTTTTAGTACTCATTTTCTGATGCGTGCGGCTGATGAACTTAACCGCCCGGAGACTCAATCCCTGTTGTTAAGTGAGAAGTTACAGCGTTTTGGTGAGGGCATGCTGGGAGCACTGACCTCAGACTGGAAGGCTCTGCAGTTGTACAGAATGGTGGTTGGAGAAGCAGGTCATTCCGATATCGGCGCGCTTTTTCATGAATCCGGTGTACGTGAGAGCATGAACGCTCTGACAACGTTGATGGAGCATCACATTGCCAGCGGGGAATTGATTGGCGGCAGCCCAGCCTTGCGTGCCAAACAATTTTCAGCATTGGTAAAAGCCGAAGTCGATGAACTATTCCTTCAGCGAGCGTTGCCGAACTATACGAAAAGTGAGGTGACGACTATGGTGCAAAACGCCGTTTCGTTGTTCCTCAAAGGTGCGGGTCACAACATCTGAATTCGGGCTGACAGAATGAAAATAAGCGCCACCACCACAATGGTGTCGATAACCAGCAGCATCAACAAGGGTTTGAGGCGCGCCCCCCAAACTCTGATGGCATAAAACCCACCTCGTTTTATGCCTAATTGCCAGAGATGAAAGATCTCCCCTAAATTGCGGATGGCGCGGAAGAGCAATAGCAAAATTGCCGCTAATCCGGCCATCATCCTGCATCGTTTCCGTTAACTCTTTCACTCGACACTAACGAACGTCTTGCACTCACCTCTCTGCCCCCGCATCACGATGTCACACCCTGAAACCTCTTCTTGACAGATTCATGCTAACTGATATTAACTAAACCGTACAGTTCATTTATAAATTCTATCGGAGAGTACCAAGATGAGTCGTTTGTTCAGCCCGTTGTATCGTAGCCTTGCATTAGCGGCCGTATTTACCGCTGTCGGTTGTTCCTCTACCAGCCCGGTGAAATATGCAGGTATCGCATCAGCATCACGCATGTCGCCTAATACGTCTGACGACAGCGATCGCATTCCCTTCCGTTATGCCGCTCCCGTGGACTGGAGTAAATATCGCAGCATCAGCATTGAACCGGTCGACATTTACAGCGGCAATGATGCGCAATTCAATGACTTGTCTGTGGATGAACGTCGTCAATTAGCTGATTACATGCGTAAAAAGTTTGAGGACGTGCTAGCGGAGAAATTCATCACTAATGCCCCTGCCGGGACGACTCCTGCGCTCAAATTGAAACTGACGCTGACCGGCGCCGATACCACGCCACAGGTCATTGGAACGTTCACAAAATTTGATTTAGCCGGCGGCCCTTACAATATCGTTCAGTCGGTACGTGGAGGACGTGGCTTGATGAGTGGATACGTTAATTTCGCCGTGGAGCTGAAAGATGCGGGATCAAATGAACTCTTACTGGCTTACGTTGCGGAACAATATCCCAACGCTATGAATGTGGGTGCGACTTTTGGTTCACTTAGTGCTGCAGAGACAGGAATTGATAAAGGGGCTGAGCAACTTTTAGAGAAGCTACGCCAGTAAATTAAACGGTAAGGCTGCCAGCCTCTGTTCGGCATGCTGGCAGCATCAATGATCAGTGCGGATTATTTCTTCTTATTTAACATCGATTTTAAATCCGCAAAGGGATTGTAGGTTGCTGCTTCTACATCGTTTTGCGCATCTTCCCCGGCCACAACTCGGGTGCCGTACATGTCAGCTTCGGTGTACTTAGAATGCTCATGGTCGTGACAAAAGAGACACAACAACTCCCAGTTACTGCCATCTTCCGGGTTGTTGGTATGATCGTGATCGATATGATGCACGGTGAGTTCACGCAGGTTGGAGTAAACAAATTCACGTGAGCAGCGTCCACAAACCCATGGATAAATTTTTAATGCTTTCTCACGGTAGCCGCTTTCCAGCCGCGCATAGTTTTTCGGGATCAGAGCCATTGCTAATGTTACCTGTTTCGCAGAGATATTCGGGTGTTCGTGCTGCCAATATAGCGCAAAACCTTCGACAGGCGTGTGCTGATTTCGCCGTGCTGTTTCAGGGTCGCAGCAGTGAGTCATGATGAACCTCGAAGAGAGCAATCAGATGATCAGCGACAGCTCTGACGCGTCTGGAAATGCGTCAAAACATCTGCGCTCAGCTTCGCGGATTCCACAGCAACTGTACCTCCTCATCGCCTGGTATTACTTGCCTAATTACGCAAGTCACATATTCATGACAAAATTGCTCTGACACCTTGGTACCTTTTCATTCATGCTGATAAATTGCTCTGACACCTCTTTTGATAAGGAATATCGAATGCCTGAATATTGTTTTTATAAAAAAAGTAACCAGACCGTGGCGCTGCAAAAGTCAGACAATGTGAGGGCAACTGTGTTAACCCGTCAGGGATTCGAAAAACAGTTTGAAGAAGTGAGCGCGGCCGATGAAAAGTCAGCACTTTCACGCTTTGATGACATCCGTAAAGAAAAACGCATAGATCAGCATAATTTTCGAGCGGGGGCTATCACGATGCCATTCATTGGGATTTTAACCGCTATCGCTAGTCTTTTTTTCCGGAAAAAATAGCCAGCGTTAATCTGGCTTAAACTTTCCATACATCAAAACAATGCTCAATGAAGGAATTCCGTGTTAGCTAATATCCTTGTTGCTCTCGTCGCCGTGATTCACATCTACATTCTGGTGCTGGAGATGTTTCTGTGGGAGACAAAGACGGGCCGGAAAGCCTTCAAACTCAGCGTCGACTTTGCGTGTGACACCCGAGTGCTCGCAGCCAATCAGGGCCTTTATAACGGTTTTCTGGCGGCGGGTTTACTCTGGGGATTATGGCTGGGCGAGAACGGTGTGCCTGTCACTCTGTATTTCCTCATCTGCGTGTTGATTGCCGGGATATTCGGCGCGATGACCGCCAGCCGCAAAATTCTCTATGTGCAGGCACTCCCCGCTCTGATTGCGTTGCTGGCATTACTCCTTCGCGGATAAGCCAATTCATCAGGATCTCAAACCTCGCCGTGATCAGCCTCCGCATTACAGGTATAATCCGGCTAGGTTTTAACGGATTTTAGAGACGAAGATGACAAAACTCACCTTACAAGAGCAGATGCTCAAAGCTGGATTAGTTTCCACCAAGAAAATGGCCAAAGTGCAGCGCACTGCCAAGAAGTCTCGCGTCCAGGCACGTGAAGCCCGCGAAGCCGTTGAAGAGAATAAAAAAGCGCAAATTGAGCGTGATAAGCAGCTGAGCGAGCAGCAGAAGCAAGCCACTTTGTCCAAAGAGTACAAAGCGCAGGTTAAGCAACTGATCGAAATGAACGCGATCACCGTTGCCAAAGGGACGATTGATTTCAACTTCACCGATAACAACTTAATCAAAAAAATCGCCGTGGATAAACCCACGCAAACACAGCTGATCAATGGCCGTCTGGCGATTGCGCGTCTGGCTGTGGATAGCAGCGGCGAAAGCAAATACGCAATTATTCCCGCCAGCGTGGCTGATAAAATTGCTCAGCGTGATGCTGACAGCATTGTGTTGAACAGTGCATTAAGTCAGGAAGAGCAGGATGAAGACGATCCCTACGCAGACTTCAAAGTGCCTGATGATTTGATGTGGTAATGAATGCCGCCCGTGTCAAAACGGGCTGGCATGACGCGCAGTGATGCTCTCCCCGCTCACGGGATGGACAAAATGCAATTCACTGGCGTGCAGCATCAGCCGGGGTGTATTTTTCGTGCCCGGCTGCAATAACCCGCCATACAAATCACACCCGAGAATCGGATGACCCAATTGCTGACAGTGGATACGCAATTGATGGGTGCGCCCCGTCTCTGGCAATAACTGCACCCGCGTAACCGGCAATAACACGCCATCATCCCCTTCACGAGTAAAGCGTTCTATTACTTGGTAGCGTGAACGCGCGGGCTTCCCCGTCTCGGCACAGATCGACATCAACGGAAACAGCGCCGGGTCTTTTGCTATCGCGGCGTCAATCAACCCTTCATTATTGTTGAGATGTCCGCACAATAGCGCCGTGTAAATTTTCGTCACGCTGCGTTGGCTAAACTGCTGGCACAACATGGCGTTAATTGCTTTGTTGCGCGCCACCACCATTAATCCGGATGTTCCGAAATCGAGTCGATGCACCAGCGTGCAGCCAGGGAACAATTTCACCAACCGATGATGTACGGAATCCAGATTTTGCGGATTTTTGCCTGAAAGGCTGAGCAGCCCCGTGGGTTTATCGATCAACACCAGATGCTCATCCTGATAGAGAATCGCGATCTCTTCCGAACACGGCGGAGCTATAAAGGTATCGATAATCGTGGACATCGGACTGCCAGGCTGGGAAGTGGGTGCGGATGATAACTAATTTTCAGCGGGCTGACGAATTTTGCCCTTTTCACACAGGCTCACGCTCGCACAGCAGAAATTTATCGTCCAGACTTACAGCAAAGGCGTAGTCTGCGCAGGCAATGTGCTTTACACTGCGCGCTGCAAAAAACTGATTAGATTAACGATTAAGTAGGCGGTAATGGCGATGAACGGAACGATCACAACCTGGTTTGAAGACAAAGGTTTTGGATTTATCAAAGATGAAAACGGAGACAACCGTTATTTCCATGTGATTAAGGTCGCCAACCCTGATCTGATTAAAAAAGACGCGGCAGTGACGTTCGAACCGACCACCAATAACAAAGGTTTATCGGCCTTTTCAGTGAAAGTGATACCAGACAGCAAATACATCTTTATTGCCGGTGAGCGTCTGAAGCTCACATCGATTAAATCCTTCGTGGTTTACAGTGAAGAAGAGCCGGTTGATACCCGCATTGATAAAGAAAACACCGTACTGTCGGTGGGCCTTCTGATGAACAACATCAAACCCAAGACAGACGTTAAGCCCGATGAAATGCGCTCAGTAAAAAAACTGGCGGTGACCACTTTCCAGGGGACGACGCTGATCTTTACTGAAGATGAGATCGACATTGATGCTGCAGTGAAAATGCTCAAAGTTTAAAGGGGAGCTGATAATGAATAACAATATTCCACTGAAATATTATGACATTGCTGAAGAATACGCGTCAGAATCTGAACACGATGTGAGCGAAGCAGAACTCGATGCACTGGCGCACTACTTCCAGCTGTTACTGACTCGTCTTAGCAATAACGAAGAGATCAGCGAAGAGTCTCAGCAAGAGATGGCCCGTGAAGCGGGTATTCAAGCGGTGCGAATCGATGAGATTGCTAACTTTTTGAATGAGTGGGGCAACGAGTAAGCCCTGTTATTTATTGATATTCTACGCATTTCAAGGCGGCCATAACGCCGCCTTATCGTATCAAAATCGATAACCCTGGAATTACAGCTTATCCCCTTCCGGCGACTGCACCAGATCGTCCGCTTTCAACCCCTGCGGGGCGATAAAGATTTCCATATTTTCGCGCGACAGTTCCCAATGTTCGAACACCAGATCCACCACCTTCTGCTCATCTCGCGCTTCAATCGCGCTGATAAAAGCATCGTGATGTTCGGCGGCTAACTGGAGGCGGCGTTCCATGTCTTCATTTTGCGGGCGGAAGAATGTGTGGCCGATGCGACAGTGGTCGATCAGTAAACGGCCCAGGCTGGGTTGCAAATAAGGATTACCCGCCATCTCACCCATGATCTCGTGGAAACGATTATTTTCCAGTGCCAGCGCTTGGGCATCACGCGTCTGCGCCGCTTTACGGAAGCGCTTTTGCGTCTCCTTCAACGATTTCAGCTGAGAGGGTTTGAAATTCTGTACCGCCAGGCGACCGGTTGCGGCGTAGATCATCGGTGCAACGAGGAAGAAATTGCGCAGTGTGGAATGGCTCATCGGGATGACGCGTACGCCGCGTTTTTCGACGATTTCTAAGTAGCCTTCCCCTGCCAGGCGCTGAAATACTTCACGCACCGGGGTGCGAGATAAACCGTATTGTCCCGTCAGGCTGGCTTCATCCAGCAGTTCATCTGGGTCCAGTTCCATGGTCAAAATTAGGCGTTTTAAATCTTCATATAACGCTGCTTTTCCCGATCTCAAGTGACCTCCTGTGATGACATTCCGTACGCAATTCCTGCTTAACCTACAGAAAAAGTGTGTATACAGCAAAAATAATTATGGGATATTTTGTGCATTCTGCGATGGATCACAGAATAAGGAATGATGAGATTACAAGGATTTATAGAAGAAAAAAACGAGACAAAAGCTGAAGAAAATTATCCTATTTTAGGTCATGCCCGCCATCCGTGGCAGGCATATGGCTTACTCAGCAGGCACATCAATCCAGATGGTTTTCAGCTCTGTGTACTGATCGAGCGCGTATACAGATTTATCACGCCCACCAAAACCAGACTGCTTATAGCCACCAAATGGCGTGGTTGCATCACCTTCACCGAAACAGTTTACCGTCACCGTTCCCGCACGGACTGCACGTGATACACGAATTGCACGGCTCAGTTTGCCAGTGTAAACCGATGCCGCCAGACCGTAATCAGTGTCATTTGCCAGTGCAATGGCTTCGGCTTCCGTTTTAAAGGTGGTGACACACAGCACTGGCCCAAAGATCTCCTCGCGGAACAGTGCGCTTTTCGGCGTCACACCATCCACAATGGTCGGCTGCACGTAGATACCGCGATCGGTGAATCCGCCCTGAATGATGCGTAATCCTTCTTTGCGCGCGGTCTTCAGATAGTCACTGACTTTGCAGAAGTGGTCGGTGGTGATCATGGTGCCCAGACGATTCTCTGGATCCAGCGGATTGCCCATGCGCCATTCACCGATCTGCTCAGCGATCTGCGCCAGCAACTTATCTTTCACCCCTTCCTGCACCAGCAGTCGCGAAGTTGCCGAACAGTTTTCACCCATGTTCCAGAACGCACCGTTGAGCACATTGGCGGCAACGCTGGCCAGATCTTCGGCATCATCGAACACCAGCGCCGGGTTTTTCCCGCCGCACTCCAGCACGATCTTCTTCAGATTCGATTCAGCGGAATAGTGCAGGAAACGGCGTCCGGTCGCAGTTGATCCGGTGAAGCTCACCATATCAATATCAGGATGCAGGCCGATGGGTTCCCCCACCTCTTTGCCGGTGCCCGTTACGATGTTAAGCACACCAGCTGGAATGCCGGCTTCATGCGCCAGCTCCGCTACACGCAATGCCGTCAGGGATGTTTGCTCCGCCGGTTTCACAATCACCGAGCAGCCCGCCGCCAGCGCCGGACCGATTTTCCACGCCAGCATCAGCAGCGGGAAATTCCATGGCAACACACAACCCACCACACCAATCGGCTCACGAACGATCATTGCCATCGCACCGTTGCCGGTTGGCGCAGTCTGGTCATAAAGCTTGTCGATGGCCTCCGCATGCCAGCGAATCACGTGAATCGTCTCTGGCACGTCTACCGCCAGACACTCGCTGACCGGTTTACCGCTGTCGAGGCTCTCCAGTACTGCCAGTTGCGTAACTTCGTTTTCCAGCAAATCAGCCAGCTTGAGTAATACGGCTTTGCGCTCGCCGGGATGAAGCTGACTCCAGCTGCCGGCTTCAAAGGCGCTACGTGCGCCCTGCACCGCCAGGTTCACATCAGCGCTTTCACAAGCAGCGATGTGCGTCAGAATCTCGCCCGTTGCAGGATTGGTGGTTTCCAGCGTTTTGCCGGAAACCGCCGCAGTAAAACGTCCGTTAATGAACGCCTGATCAGGGAACCGCAGTTCCCGCGCCACGTTCACCACATCGCTCAGCGTTTGTACCTGTTTCATGCGCACTCCTTAAAGCACTGCAACCGCTGCCACATTGCGTTTTACACCGTCGATCACGGCCTGCAACTGCGCTTTCTCTTGTTCTTCCAGTGCCTGCAGCGGTGCGCGAACCGGACCCGCTTTCAAGCCTGCGAGTTCAGAACCGTGCTTGATAGACTGCACGAATTTGCCGCCATCGAGGAAGTTCATCAGTGGCATCATCGCAGCCATGATCTTACGTCCTTTATCGAAATCTTTTTCAACGACGCAGGCGTTGTACAACGCAACGTGTTCGCGTGGAATAAAGTTAGAGCCCGCACACACCCAGCTACGCGCGCCCCAGGCGAAGAACTCCAGCGCCTGATCATCCCAACCACAAGAAAGCGCGATGTTCGGGAATTGACATGCTAACAAGTGCAGATTGTTGAAATCGCCTGAGCTCTCTTTGATCGCCACGACGTTTTTCGAACGGCTGACTTCGCGGAAGTAAGTTTCTCCCATGGAGATGCCCATACGGCCCGGATAGTTGTAAAGCATGATCGGCAGCTGAGCGGCTTTGTCGACAGTCAGCGCATGGTGGGCATTTTCCAGCTCGGTTGGCAGCGCATACGGCGGTGACGTCACCAGAATGGCATCGGCTTTATGTTCACGAGCGTGGGTAGCGAAAGCCACCGCGTCTTCAGTGCGAATAGCGCCAGTACCGACAATCAGTGGCAGACGGTTGCCAATCACTTTACGTGCATGTTCAACCAGAGACAGACGCTCTTCCGCGCTTTGTGCATAATACTCACCGGTTGATCCACCGATGATAATGCCGTGCACGCGCGCTTCGATCAGCGATTCGAGGACGTTGGCGAACGCTGCGAAATCGATGCTGCCGTCTGCTGCGTAAGGGGTAATTGCCGGGGTGTAGATACCTTCAAATGTCATCACGAAATCTCCAGGTGAATTCAGGACCAAATGCAACGCCGTGTGGTTGCGTTTGTTAACAATTTGCATATCGCAAGGAGAGAGGTCAATCGGGATAAGTTTTTTGTATACGTGGAAAATACAAAGGAAATACTATCAGATGGAACATTCCTACCAACAATCAACAGCTATTAGCTAAAAATCAATGGTTTAAATTATTTTTAATGACGTAATAATTTTCTAAATGAATTCAGATAACGATCACATTCCACAACTATCGTACCTTCTGACGTATTTACACTTCGCGTCAGGCGGCATAGTTTTATGCTGGTTTTAACCTGAATTTAACAGGTAAGCTTGCACCGGCATTTCAGGTGAACATTGTGTAGAAGAGGTAGCGGGTGATGCCCCAAAAGAAAGCGACGCTCATAGGTTTGATTGCCATCCTGTTATGGAGCGCAATCGTTGGATTAATCAAAAGCGTCAGCGAAGGCTTTGGGCCGATCGCTGGAGCGGCGTTGATCTACAGCTGCAGTGCGATATTGCTATTGTTCAGCGTGGGATTTCCCAACCTGAAAAAATTTCCCCGCCGCTATGTGATTATCGGCAGCGTGCTGTTTGTCTGCTACGAACTTTGCCTGTCACTTTCGCTCGGGTTTACCCACAGTGGACGGCAAGCGATTGAAGTGGGCATGGTGAATTATCTATGGCCAAGTATGACGATTGTGCTGGCGGTGATTGTTAACCGGCAAAAAGTCAGCCCGCTGATTATTCCGGGCGTGATTTTAGCCGTGGCAGGAATATGTCGCGTACTGGGTGGCGATCAAGGGTTTTCGCTCAGTGAGATGACGAACAATATAATGGAAAACCCGTTAAGCTATGGACTGGCATTTACCGGCGCCATCATTTGGGCCATTTATTGCGTGGTCACCAAAAGAATTGCCAACGGTAATAACGGCATTACGCTATTCTTTGTTTTAACAGCATTAACGTTATGGGTTAAATACCTCATTTCGGCGCAACCCGAATTTTCACCCTCTTTTAATACGTGGATTTCACTGGTGCTGGTGGCGATGGCGATGGGATTCGGCTACGCGGCGTGGAACGTTGGCATTTTGCATGGCAATGTGACGGTGTTAGCCGCCGCCTCTTACTTTATCCCGATCATTTCATCGATTTTAGCGGCTTTTATTCTCAGCTCACATCTCACCCTGTCGTTTTGGCAAGGCACGGCGATGGTGAGTCTTGGGTCGTTAGTCTGCTGGTGGTCAACACGTACCGTGGTCACCAAAAGTGTCAGCAGTAAAATTTCTGAATAAAGCTTCGGGAGGCGTTATCGCCTCCCGCAAAAAAGCCACATCAAAATTATAAAGCAAATTTTTTATTTATTTTACCATCCTGCACCGGAGGAAATGACATATGAAACAATCCCGTTAGCGTTATCAACACACTTCTTTATTAATTTCTGTTCTGAATAACATTTTAATCACCGCTACAGGTTTAAATTTATCTGGCGTCCTGATGATGTTAAGCACCCATCGCAAATTGTGCTTAATTCAGTCGCATTGGCGTAGTTAAGCTCAATCACGCCGAAAAGAAACAGGAGTAAAACATGTCAAATAACATGTCTGTTGAAGATGTTCCTATCAGCCGTTTCCACCGCTTACTGACAGTGCGCTCAGGCGGCGGCTCTTTCGTCGATGGCTATGTGCTCAGTATTATTGGTATAGCCATGACGAAAGTGTCGCCGGCCTTGGGTCTCAGCCCATTATGGGAAGGTCTGATTGCGGCTTCCGCCCTGATCGGGATTTTCTTTGGTGGCTTCATGGGTGGCGTACTGACCGATCGCCTGGGTCGACGTATGATTTACTTCGTTGGCCCAACCCTCTTCATTGTCTGTTCGCTGGCGCAGTTTTGGGTACAAAGCGGAGAAATACTCTTCGCCCTGCGCTTTATGACGGGCGTCGCAGTGGGCATTGAATACCCGGTTGCTACCGCATTCTTAGTTGAGTTTATGCCGAAGAAGTCGCGCGGCCCCTGCCTCGCCACGCTCACCATTCTGTGGTTTGCCGGGGCAGCTACCGCCTATCTGGTGGGTGAAGCGCTGCTCAATTTTGGCGGTGTAGAAGCATGGCGCTATACGCTGGCGAGCACGGCGGTCATTGGTGCGCTGCTCTTCCTTGTTAGAATGGGCACACCTGAATCACCGCGCTGGCTGATCAGCAAAGGACGACATCAGGAAGCTGAGGCCGTTATCCGCCGCGTCTATGGCGGCAGTTTTAGTCTGAAGAACCTGCCCGCACAACCTGAAAAAAATCACTTATCCTTCGGCAGCCTGCTGCATTCCGGTTATGGCAAGCGCATGGCGTTCGTGACCATTTTCTGGACCTGCTCGGTTATTCCGGTGTTCGCCGTCTACGCCTTTGCACCGAAAGTCTTACAAGCGCTGCATCTCAGTGGTGATTGGGCATCCTACGGTTCAATTGCGATTACCCTGTTGTTCGTGGTGGGCTGCATTATCGGCACCCGTTTAGTGAACTCACTGGGACGCCGCAAATTGCTGCTGCACAGCTTCTTATGGTCTGGCCTGGCACTGTTGTTACTCGGCGCCTTGCGTGATGGGCCTTCGATGATCATCCTGCTGATGTTTGGTGCTTACGCCCTGTTTATCGGCGGCGCTCAGGTGCTGCAGCTGGTCTATCCGAATGAGATCTTCCCGACTGAAATTCGCGCCGGAGCCGTCGGTATTGGCACATCAATGTCTCGTATTGGCGCGGCGGTTGGGACATATCTGGTGCCGATTTCACTGCAAACCATCGGCATTGGCTCCACCATGTATATTGCTGCGGGCATTACGTTTATCGGCCTGATCGTGTCGTGGTTCCTGGCGCCGGAAACCGCTTCGCGCAATCTGGATGATGCGGCATCGCTGGATGAAGAAAGCCCAGCGCCATCCATTTCTGGCAAGCTCTCTAAGCATTCGCAATAACGAAAAAGGGGCCATTTCGGCCCCTACTCTTTAACCAATCTCTCCACCACGCGCCGCCGTTTACGAAACGAGCTGGGCGTTTCGCCGTACTGCTTGCGGAACCAGGCAATCAAATGTGAGGCATCGGCAAACCCCGTTGCGGTAGCGATGGCATTAATGCTGTTGCTGGAATCCGCCATCAGCTTGCGCGCCTGCTCCAGCCGCATACGACGCCAGTAAACGGCAGCCGAGTAACCGGTGCATTTAGTGAAAATCAAATTAAGCTGACGGAAGGTTACGCCACCAAATTCGGCCACATCGGCCAGCGGAACCGGCGAGTCGAGGTGATGTTTCATAAACTCGATCACCTTATTCACCAGCTCGTTTTCATACACATCCGGCTCGTTAAGCGTGTTCTTTTGCTGTGTCTTTTTGACCGGTGCAGCAGGTTCCTCCACCAGCAAATACTTCAAGACTTTCTGTGAACGCACCAACCCACAATGCTGGCGGATCAGGTCGGCAGCAAGATCGATCGCCGTGCCGCCGGGGCAGGAAATGATGCCGCCATCCTTGATATAGGTCTTGTCGATGACCGGAATCGCTTTCGGGAATCGCAGGCGAAATTCATCACGCGTGGTGAAATGGATGGCGCAATGGCGTCCATCCAGTAAGCCTGCGTTGCCTGCGACAAAAGCGCCGCTGCACAGCGTGATGATGGGAATATTACGTGCGTGCAAGTCGCGTAGCGCCTGTAACAGCCAGGGTGGCGACTGGCGTGTTTCTTCCAGCAATCCTCCTGCCACGACAAAATAATCCCAATGCCGGGTGAAATCGAGGTCAGCTGTTGGCGAAACCGGTAATCCGCAACTGGCCGTGATCGGTTGGTTATCACAAGTCATCCATTCCCAGCGACAAAAGATTTGGCGACTGGTGAACGATTCGTCTGCCGCAAAACGCAGTGACTCCACCAGCCCCGCGACGGAAGCAAGGGTAAAACTTTTCATCAGCAAAAAGCCGATGGTGAGATCCGGTTTCGGTTCGCCAGGTTGCTCGGCGAAAGCTGTTTGCGGCATTTTATTCAGGTTCCTGCAATCCACCCAGTTTGCTTAATAAGCGCTTCAGATCGGCGATATCCTGGCTGTCGAGGCCGGTGGTGATCATCTTCTCCGCGCTTTTTGCCTGCTCAATCATACGATTCAGCATCACTTCCCCGTCTGCGGTCATCGACACCAATTTCCGACGGCGGTTGTTCACGTCTGTCACTACATTCAGCAAACCGCTTTTATTCATGCGATCAATAACATAGGTGCCGGTAGCTTTATCAAACCCGGCACGCTGACCCAGCGTTTGCTGATCACAGGCTGACTCCTCAGCCAGTACCACCAGAATCGCGTATTGCACGGCTGACAGGCCGGTATCCACACATTGAGACCAGCAAAACGTCGAGTGTTGTCCGGCACGCCTTACAAGGTGCATTAACGAACAATCGCCGTGCGGCCACAAGGGGGCGGCAAGAATTAAGTCAGGATTTTGTGACATCGGTGCACTTGACTCCTCAAATCGTCAAACATATAGTTCGAACACAAACAGTTTGAACTTAAACTATACGATAAATCGGGATACATATGAAGCTTGTTATCGGGATGACCGGCGCAACAGGCGCGGCAATCGGCGTCCGCGTGCTGTCTGTGTTACGTGAACTCGAAGTCGAAACCCATTTAGTCATCTCCAAATGGGCGCGCGCCACCATCCAAATGGAAACATCTTACAGTGTACAGGAGGTCGCTGCCCTCGCGACCAGGACTTACAGCGAACACGATCAGGCTGCGGCCATCTCCAGTGGTTCATTTCGTGTGGATGGCATGATCGTGGTGCCGTGCAGCATGAAAACCCTGGCCGGGATTCGCAGTGGTTATGGCGATGGACTGATTACGCGCGCCGCTGACGTGACGCTTAAGGAGCAACGCAAGCTGGTACTGGTGCCACGTGAAGCCCCGCTCAACGCCATTCATCTGGAAAACATGCTGGCGCTTACCCGCGCGGGCGCGTTGATGCTGCCGCCAATGCCTGCCTTTTATAACAACCCGCAGTCCGTTGACGACATCATTAACCACACCGTTTCTCGCATTCTTGATCAGTTCGGCCTGGATAACGACATTACCCATCGCTGGACCGGTCCACGTTCTACCATGGCTTAAGGAGAGCCTGATGAAATATTACGGCGATTTACGCAGCTATATCACTGCCCTCGATGAAATGGGCGACATCATGCACGTGCACCGTGAAGTGGATGGCGATTTTGAGCCGAGCGCGATCACGCGCCGCAGCTATGAAATCCAGTCTCCCGCACCGCTGTTTCACAATGTCGCGGGTGTCGCACCCGGTTTTCGTCTGTTTGGTGCACCAGCGGCGTTATCGTCGCGCAGCGATATGCCTTACGCACGCGTCGCGATGTCACTGGGCTTAGCACCGCAATCCACCGGTCCGGAAATTATCGAAGCGCTGTCCGCTGCGCGCTTTAAACCCGGAATTCCACCAGTGCACGTTGAGTCCGCTCAGGCAGAGTGCCAACAGAATATTTTATGTGGCGATGCCGCGAATCTTGACCGCTTCCCTATCCCCTTCGCTCATGACAAAGACGGCGGTCGTTATGCCAACACCTGGGGCATGCTGATTGTGAAAACCCCAGATGGGAAATGGGTCAACTGGTCGATTGCCCGCGTGATGAAGGTGGATGGCAAACGCATGGTTGGCCTGATTGTGCCTAGTCAGCACATTGGGCAGATCTGGACGCAGTGGGTGGCACGCGGTGAACCGATGCCTTATGCACTGGTGCAAGGTCCTGCTCCGGCTATCTCTTGTGTGTCTGGAATTCCGATCCCAGCAAACGCGGATGAAGCAGATTACATCGGCACACTGGCGGGTGAACCGGTGCCGGTAGTGAAGGCCATTAGTCTCGATCTTGACGTGCCAGCGACGGCTGAAATTGTGATTGAAGGTCATGTCTCGATTGAGCGCGATTGCCAGGAAGGCCCCTACGGTGAGTACGGCGGTTATCTCGGTGAAGGTTCTTCGGCTCAGCCCACGTTCCACGTTGAAACCATTACCCATCGCGACGATCCAATCTGGCCGATGTCGATAACCGGTCGTCCCACCGATGAATCGCATACCCTGTGGGCGATGGGCTTAGCGGCGGATGCCCTGACTTATCTGCGTAAAGCAGAGTTGCCGGTTAAGACCACCTGGATCCCGGAAGACTCTACCGTGCATTGGTTGCTGGTGGTGATGCCAGAAAACTGGCGCGAGCTTTTGCCGGGTGTCAGCAGTGAGGAGTTAACCCAGCGCATCGGTGAAGTGCTGTTCAAAACTGATGCGATGGTGTTTATCCCGAAAGTCTACGTCGTGGATGATGACTTTGATCCCACCAACCTGCGTGAAGTCGTTTGGGCACTCTCAACGCGCGTGCATCCCGTCGGGCGTCGTGCCGTATTTGATGACCAGCGTGTAATCCGCCTTCCGCAGTGCTATGACGAAGCAGAATACGTCGCCGGCAAAGGGGCGAAAGTGGTGTTTGATACCTTGCAGACTAAACGCCATCTGCATGCGTCTTTCGCACAAGGTTATCCGGAAGCAGTACGTCAGCGCATTCTTGATAACTGGCCGGAATAAGCTCTCCCACCTGCGGCGCAGACATTGCGCCGCTAACGCCTAAACATCTTCCGATACATGGATGGCGTCATCCCGATGATTTTCACAAAGGCTCGCCGCAACACGTCGGCACTGTGATAACCACAAGCCGCCGGGATGGCCTTCAAAGGCACCACCCCGGCTTCCAGCAAACTGCGTGCCTGTTCAATCCGCGCACTCTCTAGCCAACTTCCGGCCTGGATATCCATTTCCTGACGAAACAGGCGTGCCAGATGGCGTGTACTGATCTGCATGTGCTCGGCGAGATCGTCCAGTGAGTTAATCTGTGCCAAATTGGCCAGTGCCCAGCGCTGCATCTCCTGAAACGCGCTGCGTCCGGCCAGCGATACCTGCCGTTTGCGCGCAAAATGCCCTTGAGTGACTGGTCGCTGGAAGAACATCACCAGATTAGCGGCGATATCCTGAGCCACTTCGCGTCCCAAATCCTCCTCAACCAGACGCAGCGCCATATCCAGCCCGGCAGTCACGCCTGCTGCCGTGCGCAGTTTCCCATCGGCGACGTAAAGTGCATCGGCTTCGACTTGTGCACTGGGAATCAAAGACGCTAATGCCGCCGCACATGCCCAATGCGTGGTGATCTTTTTATCCTGCAGTAAACCGGTTTGTGCCAGTAGCAGCGCTCCCGTGCACACCGATCCGTAGCGTTGACTGCCAAGACAGCGTTGCGTGATGTGTTCAATCTGCTCAGCCGATAATGACAACGTCAACGCATCAGGCGCCCCGGCAACCAGGAAAGTATGCGGTTGATGAAGATCAGCGAGCATCACATCCGCCATTAAACGCACACCTGATGAGCACTGAACGGTTGCGGAATCGAGTGACATCACGCGCAGCTGATACACCGCTCGGTTCAACAAACGATTCGCTTCAGCAAATACGTCTAACGGTCCTGATACATCCAATAATTGAGTGCCCGGCACCGCCAAAATGGTGATGAGATGATTCATGTTGTTTGACCGTCCACATTCATCGCCATGTCCTGTTTCATCGTTAAACATCATTTAGAGACATTCTGCTCTCGCGCTAAGCTGATTGCAACTTCACTGAACCGAGAAAACAACCATGAAATTTGAAATCAACGGCATCAAAATTCCTGATAGCCAAATGGCTCGTGACGCCACTCAGTTTGTGCGTGATACCGAATCTGACCTGCTGTTTCATCATTCCAGCCGTGTTTTTTACTGGGGCGCGCTGGCGGGTCAGCGGCTCAATCTCAAAGTGGATTCGGAGCTGCTCTACGTGGGCTGTATGTTCCATGATGTTGGCCTGACACATGAACACTGTAGTTGCGATAAGCGTTTCGAAGTCGATGGCGCCAATGCCGCGCGTGATTTCTTGCAGCAATACGGTGTGGAACAAGCCGATATCGATAAAGTCTGGACAGCGATTGCCCTGCACACCACGCCGGGTATCCCACAGTTTATGGCACCGGAAATCGCGTTAGTCACTGCCGGCGTTGAAATGGATGTGCTGGGTATCAACTACGAGCAATTCCCTGATACCGAGCGTGAGGCCGTGGTGCAACAGCATCCGCGTCCAGCGCAATTTAAAGAAGAGATTATCCAGGCCTTTTATGAAGGTATTAAACATAAACCGGATACCACCTTCGGCAATGTGAAAGCCGATGTCATCGCTGACAAACAACCGGGCTTTGCACCACTGAATTTTTGCAGTGTGATCCGTCAATCACGCTGGGTGGGATGAGGTCATTGGCGCATTGCGGGGGCGATGCGCCAGCTGCTAGCGCTTAGCCTGCTAATTGATAAGCATTGGGTGAAGCGCGTTGAAGGCTACCGGGAGGTAAATATCACGCCAGCCGGTAAACTGGCCCTTCAGCGCTGCTTTGGCGTGCAGTTGTAAACATCAAAATAACACTTTCGTCACAAATATAACCTTTATCAAATCAGCAAAATTAAATCATCGAACATTTTCTGTACTGGATGCGCATCGTTGCTAATATAGTGACGCAACACACAGCAATGCGTTGCCTACGAGAATTTTTTCCTTGGTTTAATTACCCCGCCCGCTTAGCGGGCTTCTTTTTGTCCAGTGTTCACACGTCTAATGGGTAGAGCCTGTGCTTAGTCAATAAAAAGCATGTTGCTGCTTATTGAGGTACGCCCGCTCTTCCGGGGTTGAAGGTCTATCAAGTCTTTGGTTGCGATGAGGGTAGCGACCGAATAATTCAATGATTTGGCAATGTTCCTTTTCACTCTGGTAGTAAGACGTTCCCTTCAATTCAGCGAATAGTTCTGTGGCCTGCTGATGGACGACTCGGGACTCGGCATGCATCCACGGCATCAGCATAAAGCCTTTTTCATCCAGACTGAGTGTCGTGTATTCCGGTATTTTCACCGCTTCCTGCGCTAACAGAAGCGCCATGCCATCCTGCCGCCAGGCGAGATCACTTTCCCGATGCAAATTACGGGAAAACTGATCAAGCACGATGATTTCTGCCAATCTCCCCCGAATTCCTTCACGCCACACCGATAATTCACCACGAGTTGCAGCCTCCCAGCAGGGATAAAAGCGACGACGTATTTGATCATCAAACTCCGGATTCTTTTTAAACCAGGAGTCTTCATGCTGAACGTCGAACCAGAACTTCAATACATCTTCGTACTCCATCTTTTTCTCCGTAATAATTCCCCTGATAACTATCAAGGTTAGGCTAAAATCGTGAGAGTTATCTGATAGACTCGCGCGGACAATACGGACAAGGCCCCTAAGGTGAGAGTATGAGTAATCAACTGGATGATCGACTACAAACTGAACTGGATAGAATCAACGTAGAGGAAAAGCGTAACGACCGCCCCTACTTTGATATCTCGTTTATCAAAAATTATCCGGGTTTGTTTGGCCTGATGTGGATCCTGTTTGCTCTCACCATGGCACTGCTGATGTACTCTGATTCCTTCGGCACAATCGAGTATGTGGTTTGCATCCTTATCTTCGCCGTCTGTAATTTCTTCTTCTTTTTCCACGTTAATCCTTCTTATAAAGCCCGTGATATCGATAAAGGTGCCTGGAAAAACTGCTATACCGGTGACTGGTATATGGAAGTGCATGTGCGCGATGCGTTTGTCGATGAGTTGCTGTCGGGCACGGTGCTTTCGGAGAGTGAGAAAACCCGACTGGTCGATATGCGAGCAAAGAAAGGGTATTTGTATTTTGCGGATATTTATCGCTTGAGGCATTAAGCCTGCTCAATGCATCCACGCAGTCTGCGTTAGCAGACAACCCGTTGTTGTCTGCTACTTTGAATCTATTGTTGACGCTAAAGCCATTGGGATAAATGGAAGAAGGCTTACAGGATTAGAGAGTTAAACCTTCTAATTAAAATGTTCTGGTTTTTCCGTTCTAAACCCCAATCCAATTAACCGGCCAAACAGGTGCCGCAGGAAAGGAAAACGGCTGATCATTTGCGGCACTTTACTCGGCGTCGTGCGCTTTCGTTTGTTGCTGCTCATTTTGATTTGCAGGAATTGCGTGGCGACGGTGGGGAACTGTCTGCGCTGCTGAACTTTCTGCAGATCGCGCAAAGTGACTTGTCCTTTTTTCAACGGCTGCGTGAGGAAATTCGCTGCGGCTACCGCATCCTGAATCGCCAGATTAACGCCAACACCGCCAATCGGAGACATTGCATGAGCTGCATCACCGATGCACAACACGCCGGGTTTCATCCACTGATCCAATCGGTCAATGCGGATGGATAGCAGTTTGAGTTTGTCCCAACTGTCGAGTTCATCCATACGCTCAGCGCTAAACGGTGTGACTTCTGCCATGGCACTTTTAAATGTTTCCAGACCAGCCAGTTTCAACGCCTCGAACTGCCCCTTTTGAATGGTGTAACCGCACTGCCAATAGTCTCCGCGATCTATTACAATGAAATTCTGTTTTGGCCCTTTGTGGCCCATGCCCCATTCGGGATCGATAAGCTGTTTGTCGAGACGGAACCACAGCACATCTCGCGATGATCCGAAGCTTTTGCTTTGCAAGCCAGCTTTGGCACGTACCTGGGAATTTCGTCCATCCGCGCCAATCACCAGTGAAGTGTGAATGTTTAAAGGTTCGTTACCCTGTAACGTTTTTACACCCACTATGGCATCGTCTTTATAGATTAAATCGTCAAACGCAGTGGATTGCAGCAGCGTGAACCCCGGGAAAGTGGCTGCTTTTTTGGCAAGGAAATTGAGAAAATCCCATTGCGGCATAAAGGCAATAAAGCGGCACTGCACGGGTAAGCGCGAGAAGTCCGCCATCGTGATCTCCTGCCCGGCCACTTCTGACTGTAATTTTTCGGCTCTCTGATGCGGTAAGGTCAGCAACTCATCCAGCAGACCGAGATGGCGCATGATCTCCAGCGTCGAGGGATGAATGGTATCGCCTCGAAAATCGCGCAGAAAGTCGGGGTGTTTTTCAATCACCGTGACGCGTAATCCTGCCCGCGCCAGTAAATAACCCAGCATTAATCCTGCGGGTCCGCCGCCGACGATACAGCAGTCGGCGGTGAGTTCTGTTGGTTGCATCCTGACCTCAGCACAAGGTAATTGATGATAATAGTTATCATTTATATAGCATCGTGTTGAGGTTTGAGTGGGAATAAATGCCGCAGAAACTGCCAGTGCATTTATTCCCATCACGCCACACTTGTAGAAATACGTTTTCCGAAAGCGCTACGTTAAGGCTGCGGCCGCGCATCCAGTTGAAGCTGCAAAAAGGTCAGGTCGAGCCATCGGCCAAATTTGCAGCCTACCTGATTTAATCTGCCGCCATCACTGAAACCCAGCTTCTTGTGAAGTGCAATTGAAGCGCTGTTCTCCGACTCAATTCCGGCAATCATCATATGTTTGCCATGCTCGCGCGCCCGCTCGATCAAGGCGGCCATGAGCATTCCGCCAACACCTTTTCCGCGCCCGTTTTTGTGCACATAGACTGAATGCTCCACGGTATGACGATATCCGTCCCAGGGGCGCCAGTCACCATAGGAGGCATAACCGATTACGCCATGTTCATTATCCGCTACCAGTACCGGAAACCCCGCGGCCTGCCGTGTGGCTATCCACTGGATGCGGTTAGCAATATCCACGGTGCTGTCGTTCCATATCGCGGTGGTGTTGAGTACCGCATCGTTATAAATTTCCGCGATGACTTTAGCATCGCCTTCTTCTGCTGCACGTATTTGCATGATTGCCGCCTCGTCACTATAGTGGATGATTCGTTTACTATTGTAGTTATCCATTATGTTAGATGAATTGTCTAGTAAAGAAGATGACATTAATGCGCGCATTGGTCAGAACATTAAAATCGAACGAGAGAAGCGCGGCTGGTCTTTAACCGACCTGGCAGAACAGTCCGGTGTTTCACGGGCGATGATCCACAAAATTGAACGGGGTGAGAGCAGCCCAACTGCGACGTCATTGGCTCGCCTCGCCGGCTCGTTTGCCATGAGTATGTCGCAGCTCATCGCGCTCACGGAAGTGCAACCCGGAACGTTGCTGCGCCACGCACAACAACCCGTGTGGCAAGATCCGGAAACCGGCTATATTCGCCGCCATGTTTCGCCTAGCGATATCCCGTTGGATGTCGTGAGTGTAGAACTTCCTCCACACACCGACGTGCCAATGCCAGCGATTTCCTACCTATCACGTCGCCAGTTGATCTGGGTGTTGGAAGGCACATTACGCTTTCAGGAAGGTGATAACCTGTTTGAAATGAACGTGGGTGATTGCCTTGAATTGGGCGACCCAACGGATTGCGTGTTTACCAATTTAACTGAGGACATCTGTCGCTATGCGGTAATGGTGCTGAAACCGGCGCTGTGAGCCTTAATGCGAAGAGACAAACACAGAAGCCTGTTGTGCAGGTGGCACCGCGAAATTGCGCTGCATGCGTTTGATCTCCTCCGCTGGTGGTAGCCCGAAAAGACGTTTAAATTCCCGGTTAAACTGCGATGCGCTTTCATACCCCACCGCATGACTCGCCGATGCCGCAGTCATCTCCTGACGCACCATTAGCATTCGCGCCTGATGCAAGCGTACCGATTTCACATATTGCATCGGTGACTGCTGCGTGATGGTTTTGAAATGCGCGCTGAAGGTCGGCACGCTCATGCCTGCTTCACCCGCCAACTGCGCAAGATTGAGCGTCTGGGCATAGCTGGCATGAATATGGCGCAACGCTTTCCCCACTTTGCCGAATTGCCCCTGCAATGTCAGCGCCGCTCTCAGTGCCTGACCTTGCGCGCCCGTCAACACACGGTAATAGAGTTCACGGACCAGTGATGGGCCGAGGATCTGTGCATCGAGAGGATCGCTGAGGGCGGTCAGAAAACGCAATACTGAATCACGCAGCGCCTGATCCATGGGGCTCGACATCATGCTCAGCGCCGCTTTAGCCGCGAAAGGAACCTGCTGCTGCTCTAATTCCAACAACAACGCTGTCGCCACACTGAAATCAAGGTGCATATAGATTGCCAGCAATGGGTGTTCTGGGCTGGCCGCGGTTTCCATAGTAAAGGGAACCGGTACAGAAACCGCCAGATAGTGCTGCTCATCGTAGAGGTAGATTTGATCGCCAAAGAAACCACGCTTAGTGCCCTGACAGACAATCACAATGCCAGGATCGTAAAGCACCGGCGTGCGCGCTAATGGGCGATCTGAACGCAAAATACGTACATCTGAGAGTGCCGTCAGATTGTAGCCCTCATGCGGCGCGAGCGTTTTGAGCAATTCCACTGTGCGTTTTTGCACCTCTGAATCAACCACCACTTTCCCTCACTCATAAGATTAGGCAATAAAAGCAGAAGATACGGCCTTATAGCACTGACCTCCAGAGAATATTATGCATGCATCATTCATGTAGGGAGAAAAACCATGTCTACCTCTAAAACGCTTTTGATTACCGGTGTTAGTAGTGGTTTCGGTCGTGCGCTGGCACAGGAGGCCTTAGCCAAAGGCTATCGCGTGATCGGTACCGTCCGAAATGTTGAAGCTAAATTGGCATTTGAACAACTCCATCCGCAAAATGCGCTGGCGTTAGAACTCGATGTCACTCATTTCGCTGCTATTGATGATCTTATTGCCGACATTGAAGTTAATCAGGGTCCGATTGATGTTTTAGTCAATAACGCGGGTTACGGACACGAAGGGATTATGGAGGAGTCTTCAATGGAGGAAATGCGCCGCCAGTTTGACGTCAACGTATTCGGTGCCGTGGCGATGACCAAAGCCGTGTTGCCCTTCATGCGCCAACGTCGTCGCGGGCATATCCTGAACATCACGTCGATGGGCGGGTTTATCACCATGCCGGGCATTAGCTATTACTGTGGGAGTAAGTTTGCGCTGGAAGGGATTTCAGAGACCCTCAGCAAAGAGCTCGCGGAATTTAATATTCATGTAACGGCCGTTGCACCCGGTTCATTCCGTACTGACTGGGCAGGCCGCTCCATGGTGCGCAGCGCGCGTACCATCAGTGATTACGACGCTCTCTTTGATCCTATTCGTCAGGCGCGTGAAGCGAAAAGTGGCAAACAGCTTGGCGATCCACAGAAAGCGGCCCGCGCGATGCTGGCCATCATTGAAAGCGATAACCCACCTGCACATTTGCTACTCGGCAGCGATGCATTAAAGTTGGTGCAGGATAAACTTGTGGCGTTGAGTGCAGAGATCGACGCGTGGGAAACGCTGACACGTTCAACAGATGGTGATTAGTGACCTTTGCAGGAATGTAATAGCAATTAAAATATTGGCGGGATCACTCCACATTGACTTAATTGAGCAAAACAAAAGCCCCTTTGGTTAAGAAGGGGCTTCCGGCCTGATATGCCAGATGAATGATTGGACTAGCGAATGAAACATTTCTGGCGATTTACTTGTTACAAAATCAGTTTTTTACTGTCAAAAGTCTAAGCGCCAGAATGCTGGTGAAGCTTAGGGTGCTTTAATTAGTCACAGCGTATGCAACTGAATCTTGATGATAAGTCGTACTGCGCAGTGACCACTTTTAGCAGAGTGACAACAGTTTTTGCGTAACACAGTAGAATTATTTATATTGACCGCAGCTTTTTTTGCTACCTGCAGGTGGTGGCACCAATTGATGGAGAAAGGACTCATGGCTCATAACCTGGCCCCCGGATATTGTATTGTTAAGCGCCCTGGCTCGCTGGATTATCAGGCAAGAGAACTTTTCAGGGACATTCGCAGCCCTGCAGCTAATATGTTTATGCAACAAAATGCTGATACCCCCTGGTTAAGACCTGGGCAGATACTCATCGTAGCTGATCCCGATACTCCAGCCCCTCTGACCATGCATGCGCTTAAAACCCTAAAGAAGGCTAAATCAAAGACAGAAAGCGCACTAATTGGTGTGAATGTCGAAGAAGCCGGTTTTATGCAAAAGCACTACGGCACTATTGCGGCGCTGACAAGTGTCGGAGATAAAATCTTTGGAACCGCCGGTGATGCAGGTGAAAAATACTTCAACGCCATTGAGCAGACCCTGAAGAAAATTGAAGAAAGTTATCAGAATCAGTTTCGCACTCAGGGAACACTGATTGGTCAGCAGTTTTTTGTCGAGCGAAATCAGTTGCTAAATCAGTTAAAAGAACTGGTAAATAAGCCCCTACTTAAAAATCTGGCCCGATATACCATTAGGTTCCAGCAGTATGAAAGTATGAAACGCGCGCTGAACCTGTCCAGTCGTTCAATAGTCCACGAATGGTCCACGGTGGGTATAGGCGCAATACCCGGATATTCCTATTATGTAGGCAATGCAGCTAAGGCAGCCAAATTCCTTAAAATGGGAGGTTATATTGGCATAGGATTTTCCTTTGCCGGCACCACGAATGATGTGGTAGATGCTTGTAGTAAAGGCCGGGAAGGTGAATGTGGGAAAATTGCGGTTAAAGACTATTCGAAATTTGCGCTTACAACAGGGGGTGGCATGCTGGGTGGCGTATGGGGTAGTTCTGCCGCATTAGCTGGTTGTGCTGCTATAGGAATTGTGACAGCGGGTGCTGGTGGGGTTGCATGCGCAGTGGTTGGTTCTGTTGCCGGTGGATATGCCGGAAGCACAGGAGCTGAGACAATACTCAACAAAGTATTAGAACATTATGATAACTAATAAATTATTGGCAAATACTTCATTGTTTTTTGGGGCGCTAGGCTGTGCCCTCCTGATCCTATCTCTAGTTGTTTACATTGTAAAAAGAGAGGAGTACACCAATTTAGTATCCTCTTACCGAGAAAGATATAAATTACCCGCACCGTGTGCCTTCTTTTATATGACTGGATTTTTTGGGTCATTTCCCGTCATCAGATTTTTTATAAAACTGAGTCAGAGAAAAAAAATAAATTATATTGATATAAATGATCCCGGTTATGCTTTTTTTGATGATAGTGGGATGAAATTACATATGTGGATGAGGCTTTATTCTTTCCTCTGGCTCACTGCTACCGCATGTTATGTGTTATTTGCTATTTTAGGCCTCCTTTTGCCATGATTATTGGCTCAGGCATCAACTTTGAGTGCTCTGAGAAAAGGGTTTTACATAAGCATCTGTAATTAATAGACTAGCACTTTTTGCAAAAGCAGCCCCCCCCTGATGGTTAACCTTATTCCTGTACAACAGGCTTTTCTTTGTATAACTTTACTGGGCCTAGTGCTCATTAGTTAACCTGGAGGATGGAACCATGCGTCAGGGTAGAAACCTGCTATCAACGTCGGATGCAATTACGCGTTATTTTAATGAGGCTTCCCTGCCTTCTCAGCAGGAAATCCTGGGTCAAATCGTTGGAGAAATCCTGCGTTCAGGCCGTTCACTCAGTCGCAAAACGATCTGCACCAAGCTGATTTGCCGATTGGAACAAGCCAAAAGCCCGGAAGAAGAGTTGCACTACCAACAGTTAATTGGCCTGATGTTTACCTCCGAGCGATAAACCTGAGAACATGCGCGCCGACCTGACATCGGACAAAGTGGCTTCCGCCTCATAAGTTATTTCACGTTAGACTGAATCCACTTTGTTACCTTTCGCAGGCCTGTTGCGGTAACCAGAGAACGTGTATGAACAGAAGTAAAGATGAACGATTAACCGATATCGTCATGGGCGATGCCGTACTGCAGCTGCTGAAAAAAAAGGGGCCGGTGACGAACAGCGCCCTGCTCGATAAGCTTCGTTTGATGGCGTCCGTCGAATCCGATGCTGGCCGCCAAAAAGCACTAAGCCGAGCGATGGCAGAAGTGATGAACAACATGCAATCCTCTACTCAGGACAGCGTGGCACTAAAAGATACCAATAACGTCACACACATTTTTCGCAACCGCGATAATACGGGCAAAGACACACAGCATTAAAATTGGGGCATAAGGCCTCTTCTTGATCATGAGATTTTCTTAACTTAAGGCTGCAATTCTAACCCATCGCAGCCTTATTTTTTTCGTGCGCTTCACTACGCTTTCAATTCACTATGTTGTTGCAGCTCATAATTGATAAAGGCTGTAATCATCGCACGGTAAACCTGCTCAATAATTTCCTCAGGTAACCCCTGCGCTTTGGCCTGACTTCTCACCTTGTCTATCACCTGTTGCACACGATCGGGAGCGCGTACCGCAGCACTGTCTTTTTTAAATCCCGCCGCGGCTTTAACACATTCCCCACGTCGAGCAATTAATGCCACCAGTTGGTGATCCAATTGATCTATTTCCTTACGAACTGCATCGATAGAGTCAAATTCCTTCATGATTTCTCCTTTAAAAAGTTAGCTAGTGCGAGCTGATGAGCAGTTTTATGCCCAGACAAACAAAGCTCAATGCAAATATTCGATTCATCCATCGCATCACGTGCGGTTTTTCAAGCACCCTGCGCCTCACTATTGCGGAAAAAGCGCCATACAACATAAAGATCAACAACGTCAGCAGCATGAAAATGGCACTCAATAGCAACATATCCTGTGTCGGTGTCGAACTATCAGAGGAGATAAATTGCGGTAAAAAAGCCAGAAAGAACAGAGGCAACTTGGGGTTAAACAAATTGAGCAACATAGCATTGCGTATCATAAACACTGCGGAAGTTGGATTCATACTCTCTACATTCGGATTCACTGCCGTCCGCTCACACAACGCCTTCCATGCCATGTAGAGCAAATAACCAACACCAATCAGTTTTAACACATTGAATGCATAGCCATTAGTGTGAAAAACAACAGCTAAACCCAGCAATGCTGCGATAAGATGCGGCACAATACCCAGCGTGCAACCGAAAGCCGTAATAAAACTCGCGCGCATTCCTCGATTTAAACCGCTGGAGATGGTTAACATCGCTCCAGGTCCTGGCGACATCACCACCACCAGCGTAGTGACGATAAACTCCATTCCACCATGCATTTTCAATCCCTCAGTCGAAAGTGTCGCCTGAGTATTAGTTCTGGAAGAACCAGCGTCTTGAACAAAATTGCACAGGATTACAGCAGAATGGCTTTTTGATAGCGGGCTGGCGTAATGCCCAATTGTCGAGAGAACGCACGCGTAAGGTGACTTTGATCGGCAAAACCACTCATAACAGCGGCATCAGCAACACTGTTCCCTTCTGCCAACCAACGTCTTGCCTCGCGGACGCGCAACTGCATGAGATAGGCATGGGGCGTCATGCCGACTTCACGCGCAAAACCTCGTAACAGTTGAAATCGGCTTAACCCACATAGCGTTGCCAATTCACCTAGACTCGTCTGATGCGATGGAGCATCATCCAAATATTGCTTTGCACGTTGTATTGTAGGTGTGATGTTAGGCGGGAAAGCTAAGGTAAGAAGGTGGTGATGACAAAGATGCATTAAGCACTGCAACAGCGTTTCTTCCAAAAAACCCGGTTCAATTTTCGCTTGATGGATGGCATGAAAAAGCTGAAAGAGTCGATGGCTCAAAGAGTGATCTTTTACTAACGGCTTGAGCACTGCATCAGCACAACTCCTCTCCCTACGTAATTCCTGCCATAACAACTCGGGGTCCAGATAGACCATCTGCCAACTTCGTGCGCCCTGCAGCGGCATACCATCATGCACTTCCCCGGGATTAACAATAATGACATCACCTGGGCCTGCCTCTACCTGCCCCAACAGACTCCATGAGCGCTGTGCGCCTTGCGAGATGACGCCGATCCCGAAGTGATCGTGGGAGTGGCGCGGAAAGGTATGCTCGCTCTGTAGAGCCATGGCCTCTGTTCCCGCCATAGGACGGTGCAAAACGTGTGATACATGTAAAGGCTTTGCCAACGTACGTTCTCCGCAGGGACACACTGCCCCTATTTTAACGCCTTTTTCTTTAAAAGATAAAATCGTAGGAGATTCACTATCATGTTGTGGTAACGTCAAACTTCTTCCGAAATCTGTCGCGAGCCTAATATGTCCTGGTTCATCACGTTGACCACAGTGAACACTACCACCACCGCATTCGGCGGCGGCGTGGGTGCATCTGTAGCGAAAACGTAGCGTACAGAATCCTCGCCCCGTCAACCAATGGACGGGGATTGTCTCCGTACATAACCCAGTGAAAGGAGACACAACATGCCATCCCCAGGTAAAAAAGCATTATTGATTGTCGATATGCAGCACGGTCTGTTTTTTGCGCCCCAACCACCGTTTGCCGCAGACACTCTGCTCGCCAATATCAACACCTTGATTACCCGAGCACGCGACAGTAAAGCCCCGATTTTCGCCGCACGTCATACCGGGCCAGAGGGATCACCACTTGCTGTGAGCAGCCCACTCACACAGCTTATTCCACAGTTGGCGATAGATGCCGAGTTGGATGGTGTATTTGTGAAACGCTACCCCAACTGCTTTCGCGGCACCACGCTGCTGGCGTCGCTACAACTGGCCGGTGTTGAAGAGCTGGTAATTTGTGGCATGAAAACAGAATATTGCGTGGATACGACCTGTCGTGCGGCCGCAGATTTGGGCTTTCACGTCACGTTATTAAGCGATGCACACAGCACGACAGATAATGGGCAGATTAGCGCTTCCCAGATTATTGCGCATCACAACCAAACGTTATCGGGCCCGTTTGTTCAACTGGCGACGACGGCTGACGTTGAGTTTTGAATACCGGGCGCGGTGAGTAACGCGCCCTATATGCAATAACGTGCGTTCGCAGAGAAAAAGCGGGCGCATTATGAGGAGAAATGCCCTACTAACGCCATGAAATTATTCAGGCTGCCATCCTCGTTTTGATCGCGACCCTGAGCATCGCTGGGTCAGGTAAAGCATCAAAGCGCATTTTCGTCTGCGGAATGAAGTTTGAAGCTACATCAGTTCGATGCCAAATCGCTTAAGCAGCATTGCCCAAAGCAAAAACAGCAATATGGTTAATACACAACTCGCCACCAGCGTGGGCCAAAATCCCCAGCGCTGATACAGAAACGGGAAGGCGACAAACATTGGCAAGGTTGGCACTACGTACCAAAAGGTATACCAGGCGTGACTGGCGATTTTTGCCTGACTTTGGCCCTCCAGTTTCATCCAGATCAGCACCAACACAGTGACCAACGGCAGCGCCGCAATCAGTCCTCCCAGACGATCGCTGCGTTTCGCCACCTCAGAGATCAACACCACCATGCCCGCCGTGATGGCGTATTTCACGATTAACCACAGCATGATGCGCTCCTACTTCAAATACGAACGAATAACGCTAACAATCTCTTCCAAATCCTGACTGCGCTCTGCTTCTGTAGCAGATTCATTCATCAGGTGCTCTTTGATATGCCCTTCCAGCAGCTCAGCCATAAGGCCGTTAACTGCCCCACGTACCGCCGCTACCTGTTGTAAGACCTTAAGACACTCCTCGCCTGATTCCAGGGCTTTTTCTAAAGAAGCGGCCTGCCCTTTAATGCGCCTGACGCGCGTGAGCAGGCTCTTCTGATGCTTGAGTGTATGGCCCATACTCGGCTCCTGTTGATCTTAATGTATACTGGGGTATAGTATATTTCTTTGAGTTTTTTGATTTTACGGCACTGCTATGCGGCTTTCAACTTATCACGACACGAGATGCACACCATGAATGATTTCGCTGCTCTGCTGAGCCAGGGCACGTCGAGCGCGTTGCTGTTTATCCCCAGCGCCATCTTGCTTGGCGCTTTGCATGGCCTGGAGCCAGGCCACTCTAAGACGATGATGGCGGCATTCATCGTCGCCATTCGAGGCAGTGTTCGCCAGGCTGTGATGCTGGGTCTGGCGGCAACCTTATCCCACACAGCCGTCGTATGGTTGATTGCGATGGGTGGGATGTATATCAGTCGGCAGTTTACCGCCGAGGCTGCCGAGCCCTGGCTGCAGCTGGTTTCTGGCATCATTATCATTTCAACAGCCGCCTGGATGTTCTGGCGTACCTGGTCTGAAGCGCAATCCTGGCACCAGCACAGGTCTGAGCATCATCATGAGCACGACCATCATCACGAGCACGAGCACGAGCACGAGCACGAGCATAAACATCATCCCGAATTAGCCGGGTTTGTTGAAGGTTCTCAAGAATATCAGGATGCACACGAGCGCGCGCACGCAGAGGATATCCGCCAACGCTTTGATGGCCGTGAAGTCAGCAACCTGCAGATTCTTCTCTTCGGCCTGACAGGAGGATTGATTCCCTGCCCCGCAGCAATCACGATTCTCCTTCTCTGTCTGCAAGTGAAACAGTTCAGTCTTGGTGCGGTGCTGGTGGTGTGCTTCAGCATCGGGCTGGCACTCACGCTAGTTACCGTCGGCGTTGGCGCGGCTCTAAGCGTTCGCCATGTCACCCGCCGCTGGAAAGGCTTCGCAAATATCGCTCGCCGAGCGCCCTACTTCTCCAGTGCCCTGATTGCCATCGTGGGCGTCTATATGATGTTCCACGGCTATAACGGGCTTTCCCGCTAAGGAATTATTTGTATGTCAGTGAAGTCGCCGTGTATCGATGTCTGTGTGTTTGAGGGTAAAAATGGCTGGTGTCGTGCCTGCGGCCGAACGCGTAAAGAGGCGCAAGAGTGGAGGAAAATGTCACCTTATCACCGCAAGGCGATTGAGCGCGCATTGAAAGAACGTGTTGCGACGTTGCAAATACAATAGTCAGGCATTTCGTTCAATCATACGCACCAGTTTATTCACTGCGAGTGTGCGTTCGCGTTTACGATATAAGAACCAGATCGATGACGGAATGATGGCGCCGGGTATTTCAAAATATGTGATGCCCGTTAATTTCAGCTGGATATCCAGGATAGGACGATTAGGTAATTCATTGAAGTGGGTCGCCGGTCTGGCGACCCCGCTGAGTCAGTGACGAATCGCACAACCACACTGCGACATTTCTCCCGGTACATATTTTCCGTGATGGGAGTGGCGCACTTGCAATTCACCTTGCTGCCAATCGTTGCCGGTATCAGCACGATTCTCCAGTAAGCGATTCAGTGCTTCATTGACCAGTAAATCACGACGCTGTGCCCAACTGGTGAGATGCCAGGTTGAGGCACGTGCTTCATCTACATCGTCAAAGCCGACGACCGCAACGTGTGCGCCTTGCCCAAAATCGCGCACTGCCTGCAGTGCGCCGAAGGCGAGCATATCGCTCTCACAGAACAATGCATTAATCCGTTCCGCCGCACGTGTTTTCTTCAGGTAGGCCATCATGACCTGATAAGCCAGTTCACGATCGTTAGCCCCTGCCGTCAATTGAACGTTCAGCGTTTTGTGTTCCGCCTCAAGGCTGGAGACCAGACCTACCATTTGACGCGCGGGAGCGGCCTGCTCCTGGCTGTGCATAAAGCCAAAGCGCTGATGTCCTTGCGACAGTAGTAGTAAACCCATCTCAGCACCCGCATCGAAAGCATCAGCCATAACGACCTTCGCATTAGCCTCGCGACTTTGGCTTAGATGCACCGTCGCCACGCCAGGCAAAATGTTAGCTGCGAGATGCAATTCATCATCAAACTGGGAAGTCAAAAACACTAACCCCGCCAGCGGTAATGATGCAGCATTCTGCAACAAACGTTGATAGTTTTCAGGCGAATCGACATTCAGTAAAAGCGTCACTAAACCACGCGCATTCAACTGGCGCGTCATTTCATTAAGCAGCGTGACGGTATTAGGGTTGGTGAATTCATCGCTGATGATGCCGATAATATTGGGATTAACTGCCATGAACGGGCTCTCCTGCAACTTAGCGTGCGGTCATTATTTTGTAGGTAACCTAAGACACCTCACGTTACCCGAATAAGCCGCTATCGCCAATCATCAGACTTGCTGCCCATTCTGATTTTTAACGCCGGGTCATGGCCAGGCGAATCCCCAGACCAATGAAGGTCACACCGACGATACGATCTAACAGCTTTTGCAGCGTAACATTGCGCGATACCGCACTCGCAGCACCGCCCGCCAGCAGGGCAAACGTCACATCAGTCATCAACCCAATCACCGCATAGGTCAGTCCCAGCAGCAGGAAGGAACTCGCATGATAGTCACCATCGACCACCACGAATTGCGGGAAGAAAGAAATGAAAAACAGCAGCACCTTGGGGTTAGTAATGGACGTAATAAAACCTCGTACCAGGAGATTACGCGTATTGGTACGCGGAACCTCAATTTTATCGACATTAGCCTGCGGTTTGGCAATAAACGTTTCCCAAACCATCTTGCTACCCAAATAAATAAGATAAGCAGCCCCGATATATTTAATCACAGTAAATAACATCGGCGAGGCGGTAATTAACGCCGTTAAGCCTATTGCACTGGCCAACGCATGCGTACAGCTGCCGAGCGCCACACCACTCGCAGATATCACACCGCTTCGACGCCCGTTGGCCACGCTTTGCCCGACCACATAGGCCAGGTCCGGTCCCGGCGTAATACACAATAAGAATACCGAAACGAGGAACAAGGGAAAATGGATGATATCCAGCATATTAACTCCTTTTTGATATGACTTTCGATTGTATCGCTAAGACGATAATTTTCCTTTCAGGATGTTTATCACACTGGAAGAAACAAGGACATACATAAGAGCATCATGATAGCTAACGAACTGTGATTCAGTGTCAGCAATAGACTTAAATTAACTGCCCTGCAGATATGAGGGCGCAAAAGCGCCCTTTAACTTTTACTCTTCCAGCAATACCGAGAAACCGCCATAAATCATCCGCTTGCCGTCAAAAGGCATGTTTTCGCCCATCTCTTTCATTCGCGGATCGGACATCATTTTCTGGTTGGCCGCATCACGCGCTTCGCGTGAAGGATATTCAATCCAGCTGAACACCACCGTTTCTCCCTCTTCCGCCTTCACCGACATGTAAAAATCCGTGAGTTTGCCTTCGGGCACATCATCTGCCCAGCACTCCACGATGCGGGTAGCGCCAAACTCTTTAAATAGCGGTGCTGCTTTGGCCGCCATGGCACGGTAATCCTCTTTGTTCACTTCTGGCACCGCAACGACAAAACCATCTACGTACGACATAGGCATTTCCTCCGTCGTGCTGTACACGGTCGACACTGACCGCACCGTAAAGTGTACAAATAATGTGCAAACCGTGAGCAATTGCAGTACCGGAACTGCGTGTTGCCTCGCAGATTCCTGATTGCGGCAGAAATTGCGTTACACTGTGCACCTCGATAGATACGCCATCAGGATCGTTATGCGCATTACCATTGATTCGGCCGATCAGCCGTTTATTCACCGTTTGCTTGGTGAAGAGATTGAGCAAGTGGATACCCAATGCAACGATACTCGCTTGCAACAAGCCCTCGACATCGCTCGCCATCAGAAAAATCACGAAGCGGAACTCGACTGGAAACGCAATGCGGTGTTTTTAGCGCTGTTTGTTTTCCTCTATGCCGTATTGGGCGCGTCGCTAACGCTGGATCTCACCGCACGAGCACCTAGCCACAAAAGTTTGGTGTATGCGTTGGAAGCTGTCCCCGTGCTGATCGCCTTTTCCGGTCTGTTTGTATCGTTGTTATTTCTGTTTTTCACCCGCAGTAGCGCACGTCGCCTGCGCAGTTGGGATCAGGGCATATTTGTGCTGGAAAAATACGCTGGCACCAACCTCTACAAGCAAATCAATGAGATGGGGGCTCGCACCACCAACTATTCACAGTCGGCTATTAATGTTGCGCTTGCCCTGTTTATTTGTGTGACCTGGGTGGTGATGTATAACTACTTCACCTTCACCACCAGCGGCGTGATTGGCAGCGTGATTTCGTTGTTTATCACCACCATGACCTATGTGATTCTCGATATTCAGTTGCTTAAGTCAGGTACATCCATCGCCATTGATGAACCTCTGATTCCGGCTGAAGAAGATAAAGAGAAGAAATAACGCCCTACATCAGGTGGCCTGCGGGCCGCCTCGATATTTATTGCCTATAATCATGCTGAGATGTCCTTTAATACGGATCAGGATCGATTAAGGAGCAGTAATGAAATTATGGCCAATCGCCGCACTCGCCGCGTTATCGTTAACGCTCGTTGCCTGTAAATCCCCAACGCCACCAAAAGGTGTTACGCCCATCAGCCCTTTTGATGCCAATCGCTATTTGGGCAAATGGTACGAAATCGCCCGTTTGGATCACCGCTTTGAGCGTGGCAAAGATCATGTCACCGCCACTTACACTCCACGCAATGATGGCGGCATAACCGTGCTGAATCGTGGATATGATCCGGTCAAAAAAGAGTGGAGTGAGAGCGAGGGCAAAGCTTATTTCACCGGTAACTCGGATACCGCTGCGCTTAAAGTCTCCTTCTTTGGCCCGTTCTATGGCGGCTATAACGTGATTGCATTGGATGATGATTATCAATATGCGTTGGTGAGTGGTCCAAATCGCGGTTATTTATGGATCTTGTCGCGAGAGCCTAAGATTCCGAATCAGGTGAAAAAGCAGTATCTGGCTGTCGCTCAGAGACTTGGGTTTGATGTTGATAAGCTCATTTGGGTGGTTCAGGGTTAAGAGTGCGCTCAGGGATGAAATGATTTTTATCTCTGCTTTATTCAGCATAGCCAGGGTTCAGACACTGGTTATGCTGCAGCGTTGGTGTGGACAACCGTAAATTAGCGCATTTCCAAACACTTGCTGTCTTGCAACACTTCACGGCTCAATCCATATTCGACATACGGCATAAAACCTGTGATAACCGTAAATGAATGATTAATTTAACCCCTTATATATTAAGCATATGACCTTTTATGCATTAACTGTACTCACCCTCCCATTCTTGCCCTCGCATAAAACCTGCTAAAATACCTCATCGTCTACGTTTTCATCCGTATCTGACAACCATTTAATTAAGAATGACTACGTTCTAGCCACTCTTATTTATCTATCAATACCTTGGATCAACACATCGGACCGCTGTTAACTTTTTTTTCATTATCTCATTGCATGTGGTGAGGGAAAAATGAATGAAATAACAGAAGGATACCTCAAAATAAATTTCACATTATTATGGGGTTTACTGGTTTTATCCGCGCTAATTTCGCTCTACTGTTCCGCGAGCGAAGTTAATCTTTATTCAATTAATACAGGATCCTATGTTTATCACCTGACGGATAATCATGGGCAATATACTGAAAATTTTGAAAATAACTTCTTCTCTGTGGAAAGAAAGTTGTCCGAAGACTCAACCTACAGCGTACTGATAGGCACAATGAAAAACAGCTTTGACGATCGCTGCCTTGCGTTAGGCGTGAGAAAAGACTGGAAAACCTGGGATAATGGCTGGACCTTTAAGGGTATTTACGGCTACACAGGTGAGTTTTTTTTCGATGCCTTTAAGGATTGTGGCGATCACGGTTCCTATCATGACTTCAAAAAAGCCACCGGGATAGGATTCTCTCCCTATATTTATCATGGCTTTCAATATAATTTCACACCCTACTTCGGCATTGAATCGGGGATTATTATCCCCTCGGTATTTGTCATCACCATTCAATGGAGTTTTAGGTAAGTACTGAACTCTTTAATTTAGAGTGCTGAGTTTTTAAGCCAATCGGCGATGGCAGAGGTCAGTTTCAGGGGTTGCTCAAGGGGTAGCATATGGCCACTGTCACCGATAATTTCCATATCGCCCCCCAGTAAAGTGACAATCTCTCGGGATTCTTCTAGACCGCGCAGGCCATCCCCTTCAGATGCAATGACCAATATTGGGCAACGAACCGGTTGCTGCGTGAAACCTTTGCGATCAAGCATGGCTTGCGTCCGAAAAACTTTTGCCCCGAGATTTTTACCCATAACACGAATTTTATCAATAAGTTGAGCATCATTCCGTCGAGTGGGATGTAGCGATGGCTTCAGCACCGCCTGGCTAAAGCCATTAAAATCACCCATCAAGGCCGTTTGTGATGCCTTATCCAATAATTCACGTTGTTCAGGAGGATCTTCACGGAGTGAAGTGGCAACCAAAACCATACCTGCAGTGCGCTCGGGAAAGGCTTCAGCGATGGCTCGGGCCACATAGCCTCCCAGTGAGAAACCGACCAAAATAAAGCGCGGCGGCAAGGTTGCCACGATATTGCTGGCATATTCGGTGATGCTCTCGCCGCGACTTAAGCTGGCTCTGATACAAGTTCTGTCATCTGGATAAGCTCTAACAAAATCGTCCCACAGCGTTTCATCAAGCATGAAACCTGGAATGAGAACGAGAGGTAAAGTTGTATTGTTCATCCGTGAATCCTTCAGTATGGGGAATTAATGAAATTGTGTGACGTCAGAACCGTATACAGGCTATGGCTTCACACATCGCGAATATTCGGTGGATAATGCCAGCCCAGGTGACTATCATCAACCCACCCTACTCACTACTGATAAATAAGGAGGATTACTATGCCATCGTGTGAATTGTTTATTTACTCACACTTTTATAGTAATTGGCCGCGCTCAGCTATCTCTGCATTCGTGCTGCGATAATCCGCCTGAGCGAAGTTAACTACATCTAATCCCTTCCTCCGGCTTACCGGGTTGTCGTCAGCAGTTTTTGACGTCGGGCGTTTGCACGCCTGCAACTTATGAGTAAGCACATGAGCACATTACTTTCCGCACACGCTGTCGGCTTTGATAACGCCTTCGGTACACTATTTCACGACATCCATTTCAGCCTAAAAAAAGGCGATCGCATTGGCCTGCTCGGTGATAACGGCACGGGAAAAAGCACCCTGCTGAAAATCCTGAGCGGAGAACTTGAAAGCAGCCAGGGCAGCGTTACCTTAGCCAATCACTGTCTTCTGGCGCGAATTGAGCAGCATCTTCCCTCTCAACTCCAGCAAGCCACGCTGCTTTCAGGTGTTATTGCACGTCTGCCAGAGCAGCAACAGATCAGTGATGCCTGGCGCGCAGAAGCATTGCTTTCTTCGTTGGGGTTCGATGCTGAACAGCATACCCAAACGGCAGCGACGTTGAGTGGCGGTCAACATATGCGGTTATTGCTGGCGCGTGCGCTCATCCTTCAGCCCGATCTGCTGTTACTGGATGAACCCAGTAACCATCTGGATCTTCCAACGCTGCTGTGGCTGGAACAGTTCCTGATAAGTTGGAAAGGCAGCTTTGTGCTGGTATCACATGACAGTACCTTGCTGGATCAGGTCACCAACTGTAGCTGGATACTGCGCGATCAAACCCTGCAATTCTTCCGCCTGCCCTGTTCTGCAGCACGGCAAGCGCTGGCACAGCAGGATGAAACCGATGCACAACGTTTCCAGGCAGAACAGAATGAGATTGATCGCGTTGAAAAGAGCGCCAAACGACTGGCGATTTGGGGACGCACCTATGACAACGAAGGGTTGTCACGTAAAGCGCAACAGATGGAAAAGCGTGCCAACTGGTTGAAGGAGGCGCAAACCACGTTGACCGACGGCAGCCTGTGGCGACTCAAACTGCAGGGGGAAGCGTTGGATGCCGATCGCGTTCTGGCGCTGCCTGAAATGGGCATTCGTCCCGCTGAAAATGCCCCTGTGCTGTTTTCCTTACCCAGTCTTCAGGTCAAAAGCGGCGAGCGCATCGCCATAGTGGGTCGTAACGGCAGCGGGAAATCATCGCTGCTGCGTCAACTCTGGCTAGAGTACCAATGTGAGACCACCACGCTGTTTCACCCGCGCGCAAGGCTCGGCTATTACGATCAAAGCCTCTCGCAATTACAGGATGAAGAGAGCCTCAATGAGGCACTGGCGCATTTCGCACCATTGAGTGACGACCAGCGAAAGATGGCTCTGATCGGTGCGGGGTTCCCCTATCTGCGTCATCAGCAATTAGTTGGCACGTTGAGTGGCGGTGAACGCTCACGCCTGCTGTTTGTCGGGCTGACATTGGCGCGCTACTCGATCTTGCTACTGGATGAGCCCACCAACCATCTGGATATGGTCGGCAAAGAAGAGCTTGCGGAAGCCCTCAATCAGTTTGAGGGCGCGGTATTACTGGTGTCGCACGATCGTCATTTGATTGCCAGCAGCTGCAATCGCTTTTGGTTGATACAGGATCAGCAACTGAGCGAATGGCACGACTTTGCACACGTCATCGAACTGATGGGAGCAGAACAACCGTTGGAAAAATCTGTCGCCAGCGTTCAGCCCGTGGCGGCCGAATCGTACAACGACGAGGAGGAACTACTGTTGGCCTTGTGCGATTTAGAGAGCAAGCTGGATGAAGATGTAATGCGTAAATTCAAACATCAAAAGCCAACGTTGCAGGCACAATGGCGCGATGAGATTGAACAGTTGAAACAGCGGTTGGGAATCTCCTAAGCGTTCTGACGATGAAAAAGCCCCTGCGATGTTTTGATGCAGTTTCGTAGGGGCATATCGGTGGCGGCTGAAAGGTTGCCTTGTAAATCTACACCAGAGCGGCGTTCAACACCTGCGCCGCTCGCTTCAACTGATCTGCCGGATTGCGTCCAATCAATACATACTGGTATCCACTACGATGCCACCACACCAGATTCATACCGTGGCGCTTCTCCTGCGCTAATTCACTTTGCTGAGCATGATCTTCACGCGAGATACACAGCGCCATCGGACCGTAACTGCTATGGTTCCAGGCGATCTGAGTAATCAGCGAATCGTCATAGCGCAGCATACGCACACTTTTCAAACTCGCTTCAGGTAACGTTAATTGCTCTGCGGTTAAATGCAGATCGAGGTCACGCGCGGTACGTTGTAGTGAGCGCGCCAGCACTTGTGGAGAACTGTCGACATCGGCCAGCGTTTCTGGACTATAGAGCGACATGTATTGCGCTTCCAGTTCCCGAATACGCGCGCTTTCGCCCTGATCAGCGGATGCCGTAGACCGCGGTCGAGCCCAAAATCCAATCCCACTGCCCACCAGCAGAAAACTCACTGAGGCGGCGATCAGCGCACGACGGCTAACCTGTACAGCGGCTTTTGCCGGTGCAGTCGGCGTGTTGGCCAGCAGGTACGCCAGTCGTGATTCCATACGCTCCAGCGGTGCGTCATCCAACATTGGCGCGAACGCATCCGCAAAAGGTTGGTTACTCTTCATGAGCTCAGCAGTCCGTGCTGACAAGGTTTCACTGCGCTTTAGTTCGGTTTCAAACGCCTGTGCATCCTCCGCGCGCATTTCACCATCCAGCCAGGCAACGATAGCTTCATCGGCATAGGGCGAGGTAAATCGTGGTGCATTCACAAGCGTTTCTCCTGTCCTGCAGGCCGCGCTGTCACTGCGCTGGCTAAAGTGGTGCGTGCCGCAGCGAGGCGGCTCATAATGGTTCCAATCGGCACGGCCAACGTGTCGGCGGCTTCCTGGTAGGTGAAGCCCTCGACATAAACTAAAAATACCGCGTTGCGCTGCGCCTCCGGCAACTGTCCAACACGCTGCATCACTTTGGCATACTGTATGCGCTGTTCATTGTGTTGCTGATGATCGGGGGCGAGCAATTCATCACTCTCGACGAATCCCTGCCCCATACGCACCCGCTGTGCGCGCAGTTCGTTAATCCACACCGAATGCAGCACGGTAAACAGCCAGCGATCGATGCGAGTGCCGGGCGTGTATTGGGCGCTGCGTTCCAACGCCCGAACACAGGTGGATTGCACCAGTTCTTCGGCCACATCTTTGTTACGCGACAACACCATCGCATAACGCCACATGCGTGCCAGATGCGCCGCCAGATGTTGACGGACTTCAGTGCTGGTGATATTTACATCCTCCGTCAACTGCGGTCATCAGGACTCCGGATGACCATTAATGGCCGCGTTCAAATCCTGATACTCTTCACAATTCACCCCGCACAGCGATTTGATAATAGTGAGTTGCTCTTTAGCCAGGTCTGGACGGCCTTTTATCATCCAGGCTTCACCCAAATACTCACGCACTTTGGCATATCTGGGATCCAGCGCGATGGATTTCTGATAATAACTCATCCCTTCATCGGTCCGGCCCAGTTTACGCGTGGCGTAACCGCGATAATTCCATGCTTCTTTCGTGTTCTGATTGTGCAACGTATCCAGCAACGTTAGCGCAGCCTGATACTCGCCCTTTTTCGCCAGGTGGTAGGCGTAATTGGTCTTGTCCTCGTCGCTCAGCATGCTGGTTTTTTCCGGCACGCAAGATTTGGTTTTGCTGTCATAAACCTGCCCTTTCGGACAATCCGGGGTTTTCTTGTCGCTGTCGTCATCGCCCATGGCGAGTGCCGCAGGTGCATGTAACGCCATCAGCAATACCGGCACGGCAAACCAGCGAACCTGATTCATCATCTTCATCATTCATTTAACCTCGCGGAGTGGCATCGAATCGCGCAACGGCAGCATACGGCGCAGCACGTTGTCGCGCAGAACGTAGTGATGGAGTAACGCCGCCAGCGCATGCGCGCCTGCCAGGGTAATCAACGCCCAGGCAACGTTATTGTGTAATCCCGCCAGCGTGTGACGCAGTGCGGTATCGACATGAATAAAGGTTGGAATAGCGAACAGGCCAAAGAAATTAAAAGGTTCCTGTTGCGACCAACGAAACAGAAAACCCAGGGCAACCTGTGTGAACAGCAACAGATACAACAAACCATGTACCGCATGCGCGATGAAGCGCATCGACGTGCTGCTTTCAACTGGCGCCACGGCCAGTTGAGCCTGACGTTGGCTATATAACCGCCAAAGGGGACGCACAATCATGATTAACGCCAGCAAAATGCCAAAAGAGATATGCCACGCCTGCAATCCCTTGCGCAGCGGCGTGCCCTTTTCCAGTTGTTCCCAAATATGCGCAGAGGCAAACAGAAAAATTACGCTGAACGCAGTGATCCAGTGCAGCGTCATACTGAACGCATCATAGCGTTGACGTGAGTTCTGGCGAGCCGAAGAAGACATAGCATTTCCCAAATAGTGAGTGGTTTATGGGTAAACAACTCAACGACGATTTCTATTCGAAAAAATTTCATTTTTTTCTCAACACACCCAACTTAATGCAAGAATCCTGACGAATTTTCTCCTGTTTGTTGCATTTAGTGATTACTATTCTCGCTTCATTAAAGGGATGATTATGTTGAATACCTCTAAAAAGCGGCTGTTGGTCGCGATTGCTATTTTGGCGATCATTATTCTGGTCTGGGCCTACAGCAGCACCCGACCAAAACCGAATCCACTGGTTACTGCCGTTGTGCGTCAAGGCAACGTTGAAAACGTTATCGCCGCCACGGGCAAGATGGACGCTATCGAACGCGTCAACGTCGGTGCGCAGGTCTCGGGTCAGGTGAAAAAGCTCTATATCAAAGCCGGTGATAACGTCAGTAAGGGCGAGCTGATCGCTGAAATTGACGATCAGCCACAGCGCAGTGATTTACGCAACGCGCAGGCTGCACTGAGCGTGGCGCAAGCCGATCTGGAAACACGTGAAGCGACGTTGGTCAGGCAGGATGCGCAGTTCAAACGCCTGCAGCAAATGATTAAAGCCAATCTGGTATCGCGTCAGGATTTTGATGAAGCTGCTGAAGCCTGGAGCACCGCCCGGGCAGAATTAACGGCGCAAAAGGCCCGTGTGATTCAAGCCCAGATTGAGGTGGACAAGAAACAGCTCGACCTCAGCTATACCCGCATCATGGCCCCGATGGATGGCACGGTGATTGCAATCGTCACCAAACAGGGCCAAACGGTCAACGCCGCGCAAAGTGCACCCACCATCGCTAAGCTGGCCCAACTCGGCACCATGACTATCAAAGTGCAGATTTCCGAAGCGGATATCACCAACATCCAACCTGGTCAGCAGGCGTGGTTTACCACCTTTGCTAATCCCGATAAACGTTACAACGCCACGCTACGCAGCATCGAACTGGCACCGGAATCGGTGATGAAAGATGATGCCTTAATGGGCAACAGCGAGAGCACGCCTTCCAGCAGCACCAACGCCGCGATTTATTATAACGCCCTGCTGGATGTCCCTAACCCGGATAACACCCTGCGTATCTCCATGACCGCGCAGGTGAATTTACTGCGTGACAAGGCAAAAGATGCCCTGCTGATTCCGGTGCAAGCGACGAAAAAAGATCCCGATGGTAAAACCTATGTGGAAGTCGCCGATCAGCAGAATCAGCCTGAGAAACGCATCATCACCACCGGGATTTCAGACAGCGTTGATATTCAGGTTCTCAGCGGTTTGCAAGCCGGTGAAAAAGTGATTCTCGCCACCCAGGCCATCGGCGCGGACAAGGTGGTGATGTGAACCTGATCGAACTGAAAAACATTCAGCGCAGCTATGTTAACGGTTCAGAATCTCTGCATGTGCTGAAAGACATCAACTTGCAGATCACCAGTGGCGAAATGGTGGCGATCATTGGGCCTTCTGGCTCGGGCAAATCTACATTGCTGAATATTCTCGGCTGTCTGGATGCTGCCGACAGCGGTCACTATTTTATTGCCGGGCAGAATACCGCTTCCCTGTCACCGGACGCGCTGGCTAAAGTCCGTCGCGAGCACATTGGCTTTATTTTTCAGCGCTACCACTTGATGCCGGACCTTACTGCATTAAGCAACGTCGAAATTCCGGCGATTTATGCCAATCTGCAAGGGCATTCACGTCGGGAGCGTGCCGCTCAGTTGCTGGAACGACTGGGACTGAAAGACCGTGAACACCATAAACCGGGCGAACTTTCTGGTGGTCAGCAGCAGCGTGTGAGTATTGCGCGCGCACTGATCAACGGTGCTGAAATTATTCTTGCCGATGAACCCACCGGCGCACTGGATTCGCACTCTGGCGAGGAAGTCTTGCGCATCCTTCATGATCTGAATCGTGAAGGCCACACGGTGATTATCGTCACGCACGACATGAAAGTGGCACAGCACGCTGACCGCATTATCGAAATCCAGGACGGCGAAATTTTTGCCGACAGCGGGCCAAAAACGGATGCGACACGATCACGCTATCAGCCGATGGCACGTAAAAGTCAGAGCAAATTGCGTGGATTTGTTGATCGCCTGCGCGAATCGATGCGCATGGCGCTGAATGCCATGAACACCCACCGCTTGCGTACCGCACTGACCATGACCGGCATTATTTTTGGTATCGCTGCGGTGGTGACCGTGGTCGCACTTGGGCAAGGTGCGCGCGAAAAAACCCTGGAGAGTATCTCCGGACTCGGTACCAATGTGGTGTCGGTGTACGCCGGGAGTGATTTTGCTGAAGATGAGGCGCATCCGATCCTCACCCTTGTGATGGCCGATGCCGATGTCATCGCACGCCAGCAGTTTGTCGACAAAGTCAGCCCGGAGCTACTCTCAACGCAGCCGATTCGCTATCTCTCCAACTCGTCGAAAGCGTCGGTATCTGGCGTGGGTAAAGATTACTTCGAGATTCAGGGCATTAAACTGACTGAGGGCAGCAACTTCAGTGATGAACGCCATGCCCGGCAAGAGATCATTATCGATACCAATACGCGCAATAAACTGTTCGCTGCCAATGAAAACCCTATCGGCAAGATGATAGTTTTAGGTTCTGTGCCGGTACGCGTGATTGGCGTGGCGCATGAAGATAACGGCATCTCGCCCAATCGCCTCAGCGTGTGGCTGCCGTGGAGCACCATGATGTACCGCATCAGTGGGCAAACGGCGCTGACCAGCATCAGCATCAAGCTAAAAGATGATGTGATTAGCGGCCCGGCGGTGGAATCGCTGACGCAATTACTGACTGCGCGTCACGGTACCAAAGATTTCCTGATGTTTAACCGCGATAAATACCGTAAAGCCATCGAAGGCGCGGCAGCCACCTTGACCTTGCTGATTTTGATGGTGGCATCGATTGCCTTGATGATTGGCAGTATCGGCGTGATGAATATCATGCTGGTGTCGGTGACTGAACGGACGCATGAGATTGGCGTGCGCATGGCAGTGGGTGCGCGTCGCGGCGATATCATGCAGCAGTTTATGATCGAAGCCGTGCTGGTTTGTCTGGTGGGCGGCTCGCTTGGCGTGGCGCTTTCATTGGTAATCGGTCCGCTGATTAGCCTGATGGCAGGCGGCGTACTGACTGCCATCTATTCATGGGAGTCGGCGGGCGCGGCCTTTGCCTGTTCCACTATTATCGGCATGATTTTTGGTTACCTGCCCGCGCGTAAAGCCGCACGTATGGATCCAGTCGCCGCGCTGGCGAGTGAGTAAATTTGTTTTCTTGGGTGCGCGTCGCTGCGCACCGATTTTCACGTCATATAGCGATTAAGAGCGACTGACAAAAAGGTCAGATCAGCATCGGCAATGTCGCACTCGCCGTTTGCTGACTGGCTGTGGCGTAATGCGCATCATGTGTCATCAGTTCGCCCATCAGCACTTCTACCAGCAGCATCGCACCCACTTTTCCGCTAAGCGTACCGGCGTTCAACGGCCCTTCCGGACGAGCGGCCACCAGCAACATATCCGCCAAATTGCCCATTGGACTGCGTAACGTGTTACTTAACATCAGCACCTGCGCTTTTCGCTTCTTCGCTACGTTGACCACATGCATCAAATCTTTGGTGGAACCGGAAGCAGAGATCGCAATCACCAAATCACCCTCGCCTAATGTCGAGGCATTCATTGCTGCACGGTGCATATCGCCAAACAGCTGCGCGGATTTACCCAGACGAAGCAGGCGATAATGCAAATATTCACCGGTTATCGCGCTGGCAGCCACACCATAGATTTGGATGGATCGCGCTTGATGCAGCGCCGCGCCCGCCTGCTGTAAAACTTCGCGATTGATGAATTTTCCGGTGTCACGCAGCGCCTGCACCGACTCTTCCACCAGCGCATCGACCGGATCGCCACTCACCGCCATCGCGGGCTGACTCTGCTGCACATCCAGCGCTAGCGCCATCTTAAATTCGGTATAGCCTTTGCAACTCAGGTTACGGCACAAGCGCGTCACGCTGGCTTCGCTGGTGTCCGTTTCTTTCGCCAACTCGGTAATGGTGAGATACAGCACTCTCTGCGGTTCGGTCAGGATGAAATCGCCTAGCTTTTGCAGCGCCGGACTGTAACCCGGCAGGCCCTGCTTAAGATGCAGCAAAATATTTCCATTGTCCGTCATGACATCCCTCCGTTCGCCAAAATTAATGGCGCCTAGTGTGCGTAAAGGCCCTGCGTTGTGCCAGTAGAATTGATTATAAGTGAAAGCTATCACACTAATGGTAGTAATTTTCATCCTATGAAGTATGTTGTGATAATAATTTTTACCACAACAACACTTCGGGGATGAAAATTTATGTCAATGTTCAGTGGAGCCTCTTCTGGTGGCTGGTTTGAAAAAGCGCAGCGTTTTGGAAAATCCTTTATGTTGCCGATCGCGGTATTGCCCGCCGCGGGCCTGCTGCTGGGCATTGGCGGAGCATTATCCAACCCCAACACCATCAAAGCTTATCCTTTCCTGGATATCGCCTGGCTACAAGGTGTCTTCACTATCATGGCCAGCGCGGGTTCTGTGGTATTTGCTAACCTCGCGGTTTTGTTTGCGGTGGGTGTGGCGGTTGGACTCGCTAAAAGCGACAAAGGCACGGCTGGGCTCGCCTCACTGCTGGCCTATTTAGTCATGAATGCCACCATCAACGCACTGCTGACCCTGACCGGTGTTCTGGCGAATGGCAATCTAAGCGCTGTAGGTCAAGGTATGGCTCTCGGCATTCAAACACTGGAAACCGGCGTCTTTGGTGGTGTCGTGATTGGGCTGGTCACGGCGTTGCTGCACAATCGCTATAACAAAATCGCCCTGCCGCAATTCCTTGGCTTCTTCGGTGGCTCACGTTTCGTTCCGATCATTAGCTCTTTTGTCGCGATTATCGTTGGCGCAGCAATGACCATCGTCTGGCCGCATTTTCAGAAAGTGATTTTTGGCATGGGCGGATTGGTCGATGCCACGGGGTATTTCGGCACCTTTATCTATGGCTTTGTGCTCCACATGCTCGGACCATTCGGCTTGCATCACATCTTCTATCTGCCGTTCTGGACCACCGCATTAGGTGGCAGTGAGATGGTGAATGGTCATCTGGTCGAGGGCACACAGCGCATCTTCTTTGCTCAGTTGGCCGATCCAAACACCCAGCAGTTTTATCTCGGTACCGCGCGTTTTATGTCGGGCCGTTTCATCACCATGATGTTTGGATTGCTTGGTGCCTGTCTGGCGATGTATCACACCGCCAAACCCGAGAACCGCAAACGCGTGGCCGGATTGTTGTTATCCGCCGCCCTCACCTCATTCCTGACAGGGATCACCGAACCGATTGAGTTTTCATTCCTGTTTGTCGCGCCAGTGTTGTATGTGATCCACGCGCTGTTCGATGGTCTGGCTTTTATGATCGCTCACATCCTGCACATCACCATTGGGCAAACCTTCTCCGGTGGTTTAATCGATTTCATTCTGTTTGGCGTCTTGCAGGGTGAGGGAAAAACCCACTGGATGTATGTACCGTTGGTCGGCGTGCCGTGGTTCCTGCTGTATTACTTCACCTTCCGCCTGCTGATCACGCGTTTCAATTTTAAAACGCCAGGCCGTGAAGATATCAGCATCGATACGCTGCCGATTGCCGCAGGCGAACGCCCTTTGCAGGTTATTGAAGCGCTGGGCGGCAAAGAGAATATTGCCGAACTCGACTGTTGCGCCACGCGTTTACGCATCACGTTGAACGACAGTTCTAAGCTGAATGAAGCTGCATTAAAAGCCACAGGCGCCCGCGCGGTGATCCAGCGTGGCAAAGGCGTACAGGTTATCTATGGCCCGCACGTCACCATTATCAAAAATGAAGTAGAGGAGTTACTCGCGCTATGAAAGCCAACATGCTGGAGCAGATGCAGGGAAAACTGGTGGTGTCTTGTCAGGCACTGGAAGATGAACCCCTGCACAGCCCTTACATTATGTCGCGGATGGCACTGGCTGCGATGCAAGGCGGCGCGGCAGCTATTCGCGCCAATAGCCTGGTCGATGTACAGCAGATTATGCAAACCGTTGATTTGCCGATCATCGCTATCATCAAACGCGATTATCCGGGGAGCGATGTGTATATCACTGCGACCTTAAAAGAAGTGGATGAATTGATGGAAGCGAATCCGGCAATGATCGCGCTGGATGCCACACAACATACACGACCAGGCGATCTACAGTTACCGCAACTAGTGGCGGCAATACGTCAACGTTATCCGCAAGTATTGCTCATGGCAGATATCGCGACAGTCGATGAAGCGTTGCAGGCTGATGAACTGGGTTTTGACTGCGTGGGCACTACGTTACATGGCTATACATCGGAAACGCGCGGAGCGTACCTGGCGGCAAATGATTTCCACTTCCTGCGTGCGGTATTAGCGACAGTGAAGGCGCCGGTGATAGCAGAAGGCAATGTGGAAACACCTAAGATGGCGGCGCAGTGCTTAAAACTGGGTGCACATGCGGTAGTTGTCGGCGGGGCGATTACCCGGCCTCAGCAAATCACGCAGCGTTTCGTCAGCGCAATCAGCTAAGACGTCTTGCTCGGGTAATAAAAACAGCAAAGCCGCCCGGAGGCGGCCTTAACGCTGAAGCTGATTTTGAACTTATTTGTACAGTTCTGCAGTCATGTGCACGCGGTTGTTGGTGTTTGCTTCAGTGATTTTGTACTGTGCGCCCTGCTGCTGAGCAACAGCGGCAACTTTCGCTTCTGCACCGTCCAGAGTTGAAGACTCTACAGAGATGCTCTGAGCAAAACTTGCAGCAGACATCAGTGAAAGAGCGGCGGCAGCGGCGATGGTCAGTGTTTTAATGGTTTTCATGGTCATATTCCTTTGGGTTGTGAGTGAAGGCTGTGTGCCTTCGATGGAAACAATAATACCTCACGTTACCATTACCATATTAACTATTAGTGCGATCATGATGATCCAGCTAATCGTGACCGTAGTTACTGTTACACTAACCGCCATAATGATCATGATGTTATCCACATTTCAGGTGAAAAGACGGCACGCTAACCTGTGGATAAATCTCTGCACTCCGCCCACCATGCTATCCGACCCGAGGTGGCTATTTTTCGTACGGTGTAAGCATATCGTCATAAACTCGGCGGCTTTGGCTTTTGGCTGCTGGATTGTTTTGGATTGCAGTGAATGAGGTGTCACACCGAATCGTCTTTTTCAATCACCAACACCCTAGCCGCTCCCTGTGGGTGAGCAACATGCTCTGTCCCCACGCTGGCAAAGAAAATATCCCCTACATTCAACATCACTTTTTTAATTTCACCTTGCTCGCGGTAATGCATTTCGACTGTACCGTCCAACACCACGAACACCTCTTCGCCATCATTGATATGCCAGCGATAGGGTTTATCGGTCCAGTGGAGTCTAACGCTGGTGCCGTCGAAGTTGGCAATATCGATAGCGTCCCATGCTTTGGCAGGAGAAAAGTTTTTACTGATGAGGGTTTTCATACGCGACCTGATTGAATGAGATTGCGTACTATCTTAACGGTAAGCCGTAGATGAATGAGGACATGCATCGACCCTTTTCGGACAGGTTAATCCCTCACCGCAGCGAACTTACGCAAAGCAATAATATTCATCACGGCCAGTATGGCTGCGGCAATAAAGGTCATCGCCACCTGACCGGGAATATAAGCCATAAAGGCCGCAAGAAATTGCCCGGCAAAGATTGCCATGGATAAGCGCGCCAGTTGACGTCCACGCTCATGCGGTTGGCTGGTTTCAACCGTCATATGATTGACCAGTGGCACCGACAGACCAAACCCCATGCCCAACAGGATGCCGCCCGGCAGACACAGCAACACGTCTGGAGCAGCAGCAAACTCCAGGTGCGCTAACACATAACAAACGAACGCCATGATCAGCGTTGGATAAGGACCAAACTGCAGTGCCACATGCGGCATCAACGCGGCAGCCAGCACGGCCACCAGCGAAACGAATGACAGAAAATACCCAATATGAGCGGCATCCACGCCCAACGTGGCAAAGCGCTGTGGCAGCATGATGATGGCGGTAAAGAAACACATCATGGAGCAGATGGCCGCCAGCAGCACTGGCCGCAATGCCTGGTTGCTGTTGGTTGCGCCTTCATCAATGACGCCAGTGGCGATTTGTTGTTGCGGTCGCGGAATCAAAATGACCACCAGCGCGATCAGCAACCAGGAGAACAGATAGAGAGCATAGGGATAGCGCCAACTTAACGAAGCGAGAATCCCGCCAATGAACAAAAACACCACTCCACCGAATTCGATCGCCATACCCTGGCGCGCCATCATTTTTAGTCGTGCTTCAGCCTGATAAAAACTGGCAATTAAACTTGTTCCAGCCGACATCACTACGGCGGTAAAACAGCCTAACAGGACACGATCAATGATCTGCAGGGATGCGCCGGGTAACCAGGCTCCCGCCACGCCCAATCCGCCGTAACAGAAAAGCCCCACAATAAGCATGGGGTACGCGCCATAACGGTCTATCGCTCGGCCGGCAAAGGGCCCTGCCAGTACGACGCCCAATGCTGGCAGCGTTACCAGCCAGTTAGCCAGATGTGAAACGCCTAATTGTGCAGCAATCTCACTCAATCCCGGCACGATAACGCAACCCACCATGATGGTTAGGCAACTCACCGCCAATAACGTCATTGCACCTGCAGGCTTTAACTCAGTCATGAATACACCTATCCGTATAATGGGATTATCATCCATATATCGGACATCAGTGTTGAGGTAATCGCATGTGATGTCAATCGCTAACGGGTAACGTGTTACAGTGGCGCGTGGGTAAATCGATGAAACGGATGAATAATGGTCGCAGATAATGAAGCTAACGGTTCACAGGTTATTGCACGTGCCGCCACCCTTTTGCGCGCATTGGAAAACCGACCTACTGGTGTGTCAATGTCCGAACTGGCGAAATCGACGGCGTTACCGCGAACGACGGTTCATCGATTGGTTACGTCTCTCATTGCCCAGCACTTGCTTATCCAGGACAGTGCGGGCATTAAATTAGGGCCAGCATTAGCCAGACTCGCTGCTTCAGCGCATACCGACATTATTGCGCTCGCCCAGCCGGCGATGGAGACACTCGGCCGCCGTACCCGAGAAACGGTGGATTTATGTGTCTGGCGTGGTAGCCATACGGTACTGGTCAGCCAATATGCTTCGGATCAGGAGTTGCGCGTGGTTTCGCCCATCAGCACCGCCTTTCCTTCCCACTGCGCCGCACATGGCAAAGCCCTATTGGCTGAACCGCCTGAAGAGCTTTTGACAGCGTTGCTGCCACAGTTGAAAGAAGTGCGCACCCTGCAAACATTAAAAGACCGTCAGCCTCTGTTAGAAGCTATTGCATCAATTCGCCAGCAAGGTTATGCGATAGATCGGGAGGAGCATGCGCGCGGGGTATGTGGAGTGAGTGTTGCCTTGCATACCGGGCCGGGTGAGCGCTATGCCCTGGCCTTAGCGGTACCGGCAATGCGTTTTACTGAGCAATTTCCCCAACTGCTGGCCGCACTGATGCAGGCGAAAGCAGAAATCGAAACGCTGGTGGCGCGCTAAAAAGATAAAACCCGCCAGGGCGGGTTAGATTTGAGAGTGGTTTACACACCCCAAAACAGAATGGTGATAGCGTCTTTAATTTCAGTTTCGTAGGTTGCAAGACTTCCGACTTTATCGCCAAACACGCTTTTTGAAACGCTAACGACATCGTCAGTTTTTAGCCGATAAGCAGTGCCATTGAGTTGCACGATTGGAAGGAGCTCTTTACTCACTTTTTCAGAGAGTAAAGAAGCATCAACAAGCGGGATGGCCATTCTAAATCCCGGTGTATCAAGAATGTTACTCTGCACATCGACAAAAAATTGGTAATGACTGGTCCGCTTATATTCATAAACATCAAATTGCATGAGTTACCACTTCCTGTTCTCATCAGCGAACGAGCCAAACTTTTGGTTAAAAGCGGCAAGTTCTTCCATGCCCTCACGATTTTCTTCCTTCCAACGTTCCCCTTTAATGCGCTTAGCCTCTTTGGCGTAAGCCGCATCCGCTAATGCAGAAACGTTAACACCGGATTCAACCAAATATTTATAGTTGTCTTTCTCAACGGTGATACTGACTTTGCCTCTCATTAAGCCCCCTAAATCGATGTCGTCTAGAGGTATACTATATGGGTATACAATTTGGGTAAATAGTGACTATCGCCAAATATGTGTCAGAGAAATCTTACCAATTCTGATTTAAGGTAAATGGGGGATGTGGCTGGCCTTAGGTCGCTGAAATAGAACGAATTCGAGGCGGTTTCTGAGTTTCAAATACAGCAAAGCCGCCCGAAGGCGACTTGAATTAAGGCCTTGCCGCAGAGCCATCCGGCAAGCGAGCATTGGTCCACTCGGGTAAATCACCTTTAACTGGATACTTAGCTGCACGAGCTTCATCAATATCTACACCTAAACCCGGGCGAGCACTGAGGTATGCATAACCACGATCAATCTCCGGGCAGCCCGGAAAGACTTCCTGCAAAGCCTCATTGACCGGTGTATATTCCTGAATACCGAGGTTAGTAATGCTCATGTCGATATGCAGATTTGCGGCGACTCCAACTGGTGAAATATCACCAGGCCCATGCCAGGCTGTTCTTACGCCATAGAGTTCAGCAAAAGTCGCTAGTTTTTTGGCAGGCGTAATACCGCCGATGGTGCTGACATGGCAACGGATATAATCGATGAGTTGGTTTTGGATCAGAGGCTTCCATTCATTGATCTGGGTAAACAACTCACCCATCGCTATCGGTGTACTGCTCTGTGCGCGTAATGTTTTCAGCCAATCTATGTTCTCAGGCGCGACAGGATCTTCGAGGAAAAACAGCTGGAACTCTTCCAGCGATTTCGCCATTTGAATTGAGGCAATCGGTGTGATTCGTTCATGTACGTCATGAATAAACTCCACACCAAAACCAATTTTATTACGCAGATGATCAAACAAACGCGGAACTGCACGCGCGTAAGCTTCGGGGTCGAAATAGACACCCGGCGTCTGGCTACGCGGTGACACTTTCGGCTGAATATTGCGTGCCTTAGCTAATTTACCTGCGATCAGACGGAGGTCATCGGTGCCAGCACCTCCGTACATGCCCACCTGGCAGCGTACATATTGATAACCCTCTTCCATACGGGCCCGAATATTATCTTCAACTTCAACTTCATCTGCGCCGTCACAGTGGCGATAAAGAGCAATGCCGTCACGACATTTTCCACCCAGTAGTTCATACACTGGGAGGCCTGCCACTTTGCCTTTCAAATCCCACAAAGCCATATCGACTCCGGATAGTGCATTGTTCATGATCGGACCATTACGCCAATAGCCACTTACGGCTGCTGATTGCCAAATATCTTCAATGCGCGCGGGGTCCTTGCCCAGCAGAAATGGTTTCATGTAGTTATCGATGGCTGAGGCAACGGCATGAATACGTTGCGTAAAGGTTGCACATCCCAAACCGTATAACCCGGGTTCGTTGGTTTCGATTTTTACCACCACCAGGTCAATACCGCCCGGCGCAGTAAGAATGGTTTTTACATTAATAATCTTGAGTTCGCTCATGCTATTCCCCATTAATCTTGTATGATGTCCTACATGTAGTAGTGCAAAAAAAGCCGCAGTGGGCTTTTCTGTTTTCAGTTATGGCGTACATCTTCAATAGCATGCACGTTGTGAGTCATCGCACTGTTCAACGTCTCTGTCGCCAGTTCAGCATCACGATTCTTCAGCGCCATAAACACTTTGATATGGGCTTCAACGCTTTCGAGTGTAATGCCAAGCACACGATTTAACTCTTCGAGATAATGCACATAGATGCCCTTGAGCGACTCCATGACATGAATGAATATTTTGTTGTGTGAAGCTTTCACGATGGCCAGATGAAAATCGTAATCTGCCAGAGAGTATTTCTTGTAATCATCCCGATTGACCAGCATGCGGTTGAGCGCGCTCTCCAGTGCCTGAATATCTTCTTCAGTCGCGTTCTCAACGGCCAACGCCATGCAACGAAACTCAACGGTTTGACGAAACACGCGCATATCCTCAAACTCTTCCTGAGACAGATGCAGAATCGGCTGGTTATCGCTGAATGCTCCATAACGTGCGACATCCCGGGTAACATAAGTCCCCTTGCCCTGATGCGTGATGACGATACCTAAATCACGTAACTTCTGGACTGCACTGCGCACGCTCACCCGACTAACCTGAAAGGTCGCAGTCAGTTCTGCTTCAGAAGGCAACTTACAGCCAGGTTCCCAGATACCGTCCTGGATGTTCTGCTTCATCTGCTCGTAGATCACATCCACGATATTATGTTTTTGAATACTTGCCAGCGCCACGTCACTCACTCACTTGTCCTACATGTTGGCCTTTTTAACTTTTTCACCGCTCTGACACAAGGCGTATTTTCTTTTATTACCGTTAACTCGCATATCACATACAACAAAAAACCATTAATTTCATTAAGTTAATATTAAACCGATGTTTTCATCATTTGCTATCTGATCCCAATTTTGTGAAATACTCAGCAAATTGTTGATCATGTTATTGCTGCTATTACCAACCTCACGTACAACTCTCACAACAACTTGTTAGTCATGTTACATGAGGAATCATCATGCACCCCCTTTTTGATTTGACGGGAAAAACGGCCTTGATTACCGGTTCAACCCGCGGACTGGGTTTCGCCTACGCCACAGGATTAGCGCAGGCAGGCGCTTCAGTGATCCTGAATGGCACCAGCGAACAAAATATGCATCACGCGCTGGCACAGTTAGAAACCCAGAGTTTTAATGCGCGAGGCTTTCTCTTTAACGTTGCAAATGAGGATGAGATAGAGCGCGTTTTCACGCAGCTAGATGAAGAAAATATCCACGTCGATATCGTTATCAATAATGCCGGTATTCAGTTCCGTAAACCTATGCTGGAACTAGCCTTAAGTGACTGGCAGCGCGTAATAGATGTCAATCTCACGAGTGCCTTCCTGGTATCTCGTGCCGCAGCGCGACGGATGGTGGCGCGCAAAAGCGGTGGCAAAATTATCAACATCGGTTCACTCACTAGTGAAGCCGCTCGCGCAACCGTTGCCCCTTACACCGCAGCAAAAGGCGGTATCAAATTACTGACGAAATCGATGGCAGCTGAATGGGCAGTCCATAACATCCAATCGAATGGCATTGGACCGGGTTATATCCTCACCGACATGAACAGTGCACTGGTAGAAAACCAGGAATTCAATCGATGGGTTTGCAATAGCACACCCTCAGGGCGCTGGGGTCAACCTGATGAGTTAATTGGCACGGCGGTATACTTGGCCTCCTCTGCCTCTAACTACGTCAATGGACAAATGATTTATGTCGACGGCGGTTGGCTCGCCACGCTTTAGACCAACGTCATTTAAAAATGCATTTCCAGACTCACTGTACCCTCCCCTCAAAACGATAAGAGGTCAGAACATGAATCAGACCATTTCAGGGACACTATCTAATAAACGTTGGGGGCGGCTCATTCCCATCGCCTTCATCACCTACAGCCTGGCTTATTTGGATCGAGCAAACTACGGTTTCGGCGCTGCAGCTGGACTCGCAGAAGACCTCAACATCACACCGGCAATATCGTCGCTGCTGGGCGCACTATTCTTCCTGGGTTATTTCTGTTTTCAAGTGCCCGGCGGTATCTATGCAGAGAAACACTCAGCCAAGCGATTGATTTTCTGGAGTCTCATCCTTTGGGGGGCGCTGGCTGCTGCAACAGGAATGGTGCATAACGTTGCACTTTTAGCGGCCGTACGTTTTCTTCTGGGTGTCGCCGAAAGCGTAGTCATGCCCGCAATGCTGATATTTCTCAGTCATTGGTTCACTCGAGAAGAGCGTTCCAGAGCAAATACCTTCTTGTTTTTGGGTAATCCCATCACTGTTTTGTGGATGTCGATCCTGTCTGGTTATCTGGTAAATGCTTTTGGTTGGCGCGGGATGTTCATTATTGAAGGTGCACCAGCCATCATTTGGGCGGTCATCTGGTGGGTGATATACGCCGATCGGCCAAAAGACGCCAAATGGTTAAGCGATACGGAAAAACGTGCCATCGAGAATGCGCTGGCTGAAGAACAACAAGCCATAAAACCCGTTAAAAACTATCGTGAAGCATTTCGTTCACCCAAAGTGCTTGCCCTTGCTTTCATCCATTTCTTTTGGAACATAGGCATGTACGGCTTCATTATGTGGCTGCCCTCGATGCTCAAAACGGCATCTGGATTAGGCATCGTGGCAACCGGTTGGCTATCTGCAGCCCCCTATCTGCTGGCCGTTCCACTGATGTTAACCGCGTCCTGGTACTCTGATAAATTTCAGCAGCGCAAAGCTATCGTTTTGGCTTTCCTCGGGCTGGGGGCCGTTTGTTTTATTGCATCCTTCACCCTCGGGGCATCTCATTTCTGGATTTCCTGGTCACTTCTGGTCATTGCGGGAGGAGCAATGTATACGCCGTATGGTCCATTCTTCGCCGCCATACCTGAAATGATCCCGCGCAACGTTGTAGCCGGTGCAATGTCATTTGTCGTTTGTTTTGGCGCATTAGGGTCATTTGTCGGCGCCTGGATTGTGGGTTACTTAAATGGTTTGACCGGGAGTCCGGCTGCTTCATATGTCTTTATGGGCGCGTCTCTGGTGGTTGCTGTGCTTTTAACCGCACTGACCCGGTTTAATAACGCATCGAACACGTTAACCCACGCCACCACTGCGCACTGAGAAAGGTCAATCCATGACAGCTAAACCCACCCGTACCCGTTTCTCTGTGCTGGCGATGTTGTTTGTTGTAACGGCCATTAACTATATGGACCGTGCCAACCTCTCCGTGGCGGGTTCTCATATTCAGGGAGACCTGGCGCTCTCACCGACTCAGCTCGGATTGCTTTTTTCTATGTTTACCTGGTTCTATGCCATGAGCCAGATTCCTGTGGGATATCTGCTGGATCGGATTGGCTCCCGCTGGCTGTATGGTAGCGCGATTGTCCTGTGGAGCGTGTTCACCTTATTAATGGGGTTTGCTTCGCACCATCTTTTCGCCACCGCCACTGCTTCTTTTATGATGTTGCTGGCTTGCCGTGCTTTGGTGGGGATCGCTGAAGCCCCCTCCTTTCCTTCGAATACCAAAATCATTGCGACATGGTTCCCTGATCACGAGCGTGCTCGCGCAACGGCAACCTATTCCAGTGCGCAATATATTGGGCTCGCACTCCTTACCCCTCTACTTTCCCTGATCGTAAGTAAATGGGGCTGGGAGATGTCGTTTTACATTTCTGGCGCGGTCGGCATTGTATTTGGTTTTTACTGGCTGATTCGCTATCGCGATCCGCAACACAGCACCCAGGTAAATAAAGATGAACTGGATATTATTCGCCAGGGTGGCGGCTATGGTTCTGAAGTAAAAGGGGCAAATACGCGGGTGAACTGGCCTGAAGTACGCTTCATCTTGCGTCAACGCACCACCTGGGGGCTGTTTATTGCCCAGTTCGCAGCGTCGTCCACGCTCTACTTTTTCCTGACCTGGTTTATTGTCTATCTGGAGAAAGGGTTGCACCTGTCGATCGACAAAGCAGGGATTGGCGCCATGTTCCCTTACCTCATGGCCATGGCTGGTGTGTTGTGCGGCGGTACATTAAGCGATCTGCTGCTGAAGCGCGGCCGCAGCCGTACCTTTGCGCGTAAACTTCCTGTGATGACAGGAATGTTGCTGACCTGTTCTATTGCGCTGGTGAATTTCTTCCAGGACCAACCCGTGATAGCGATTGGTATCCTGTCTGTCGCCTTTTTCGCCAATGCTTTCTCCAATCTCGGTTGGGTGGTATGCAGTGATGTGATTCCTCGTCACCTGATTGGCACCATTGGTGGATTTCTCAATATCTTCGGCAACTTGTCCGGTATCGCCAGCCCCATCATCATCGGCATTATTTTGCAACGCACGCAAAACTTTCAATACGCGATGTGGTACATCGCGGCTGTCGCTATGGCAGGTTTCCTCGCCTATCTGTTCCTGGTGGGAAAAATCGAAGTCATGGTTCCTCCAGAAGAGCAACCGACCCCGCGTGACAAAGAGAAATATAAAACACCTTCAAATGCTTAGGAGTAATCATGCAGCATAAAACGGTTAAAGCCGTCATGGTGGCGGGAGCCCATGATGTACGGTGTGAGAATCAAGATATTGCTTGGAACAACGATCAAGTGCTGGTGAAAGTGGAGCGCGGGGGAATCTGTGGTTCCGATATCCATTATTTCTTACATGGTCGGGCAGGTATGTCGGTATTGAAGTCGCCGATGGTGTTAGGGCATGAATTTGTTGGCATCGTTGAGCAAGCACCACAGGCAAGCAGCCTGCATGCTGGGCAACGGGTGGCCATCAACCCATCGCAACCCTGCCAGCAGTGCGGTATCTGCCGCTCAGGTAAACAAAATCTCTGCCGCTCCATGCGATTCATGGGAAGCGCACAGTTTTACCCTCATGTTAACGGTGGATTCGCCCAGCATGTGGCGGTCGCGCCAGAGCAGTGTATCCCTTATGAAGATAATGTAGAGGCAAAGGTGATTGCCTTCGCCGAACCGCTGGCTGTGTGTATTCACGCCATAAAACAGGCTGGGGATTTAACGGGCAAGCGCGTTTTGGTAACTGGCGCAGGACCGATTGGATGTCTGGTGATTGCAGCGGCTTTAGCTTCAGGCGCGACAGAAGTGGTGGCTACCGATCTCAGCGAACGTTGCCGCACGTTGGCATTAGAAATGGGAGCGGCCTCGGTCTGGGACCCGCGAGATGAAGAAGTCGTTGCCGGATGGCGTGAACAAGGTGGCTGCTTCGATGTGTGTTTTGAGGCCTCCGGCGCTGCCGCTGCCGTCGCCTCAGTCGTTGCCTATACCCGACCCGGCGGGATTATCGTGCAACTTGGTATGGGTCAGGCTGAAATTACCTATCCCATCGGTCCTCTGCTGGTTAAAGAGGTTCAATTACGCGGCTCGTTTAGGTTCGTCGATGAGTTTTCCACCGCTGTACGTTGGCTGGAGATGGGGAAAATTGATCCCCTGCCGTTACTGTCCGCAGAAATGCCGATGGACCAGGCGGTTGCCGCTCTCGAGTTGGCGGCTGACAAAGAAAGGGCCGCAAAAGTGCAGTTAGTTTTCTAGGTTTCAGATACAGCAAAGCCGCCCGAAGGCGGCCTTAACGCTGAAGCGAAAACTGAGCTTATTTGTACAGTTCTGCAGTCATGTGCACACGGTTATTGGTGTTTGCTTCAGTGATTTTATACTGTGCGCCCTGCTGCTGTGCCATGGCGGCTACTTTTGCTTCTGCACCGTCAAGAGTTGAAGACTCTACGGAAACGCTCTGTGCGAAGCTAGCAGCGGACATCAGTGAAAGAGCGGCAGCAGCGGCGATGGTCAGTGTTTTAATGGTTTTCATGGTCATATTCCTTTGGGTTGTTTATGAAGGCTGTGTGCCTTCGATGAAACAATGATAACTCTAGTTATCATTTCTATATTAACTATTAGTGCGGTAATGATGATCGCGCTAATTACTATTTGCAAGTAAGGTGCGCACTGTCGAGATAAAATGAGGCCACTGATGGAAACGCATCACTGGCATATGCGCATGACGCTGCGAGCGCAGCGCTTCAACAAACGCACTGGCTTGCTGATCAATCTGGTCATGATTCTGTTTCATGATGCTGTCTCCACTGTATTACGCCTCTCAACGAAAAAGGCCGCCCCGTAAGGCGGCCTGCTCCGGCACTTCCCTGTGCAACCATCCGTTAATTATTTGTACAGCTCAGCGGTCATGTGCACGACATTGCCGTCGCTGGCTTCAATGATTTTGTATTGTGCGTTCTGCTGATGTGCCTGAGCAGCGATTTTCGCTTCCGCACCGTCCAGAGTCAGTGAAGTGGCTGATACTGTTTGAGCAAAGCTTGCAGCAGACATCAGTGAAAGAGCGGCAACAGCGGCGATTGACATTGCTTTGATAGTTTTCATGGTCATATTCCTTGGTTTATCTGATGAGAAGGCTGTGTGCCTTCGATGGAAGTGATGATAACCAAGTAAACTATATCCACCTTAACTATTAGTGCGATCATTATGATCGCACTAATAGTTAATTCAACTAAAACAGCCCCAAAGACTCAATCACCTGTCGCACTTCACGCTGATCATCACTGGATAATGCTCGTAGAGGACGTGGCAGATTATTCTCGTCGGCCAAGCCCAGGAGAGCCGCTGCAGCCGCCATCACTCGAATGCTGCCACCATGTTGTCGGAACAGCGCCCAGAGCGGTGCCAGACGTTGGGACTGCTCGGCTACTGCAGTAAAATCCCCGGCCTGAGCGGCTTGGGTGAGCGCTAATGCCGTGTTGGGGAACAATCCACCACAAACGGAATACCAAACCTCACATCCGGCCATCAGACCGTTACCCGCTGAGGCATCGCCGCTGACGCCGATACTAATGTGTTCAGGCAGTTGCGCTCGTAATGCACTCACCCGCTGCGTAGCCGCCGATATTTCATCAGGAACACCGGGGATTTTGATCGAAGCTATGTTGGAAAGCGCGGCTATCCGTGCGTAGAGCGCATCGGAAAACTGCGTGTGCGTAGTGCCAGGATTGTCATAAACACAGATAGGCACCGAGACGTGTTGATCCACCTCGGCATAAAAATTAAACACCTCTTCTTCGTTGAGCTTTTGGTAAGAGACCGCCGGCAATAGCAGAGCGCTAACGCCCGCCTGCTGCGCATCATCAGCCAGCCGCAACACTTCATCAGTGCTGATCGCGCCAATGCTGACCATCACCGGAATGCCGTCTGCATGCTGAACAGCGAGTGTCGCCAGGCGCTTGCGTTGCTCTCGTGTGAAGTAAGCGTAGCTGCCGGTTGAACCCAGCACGCCCAGCGAGTCGACCTTAGCGTTAGTTAATCGCGCCAGAATCTTTAGAAAGGATTGTTCGTCGATGCCTGCAGCATTGACGGGGGTCAGTGGGAACGCACTGAGACCTGAAAACATAGCCAGCTCCTGTTAGATAACGTAAAACGCATCTTAACAACAGCTGGCTATTTGTCATAGGACAAAGCTTTTAGCGTTTGGCCCTTCTTCTAAAACCAAACCAAATCAGCCCGATCACCACAATGATACCCGCAGCAACCATGCCAATCCGCGATACCAGCATCAACGGTGACGCGTCACCGCCTGCGCGCAACGATTTCACTCGATCCTCAGTGATTTGCACCTTGCTGTGACCGATATCCTGCATCACATAATTAGTGACGGAAGCCACCTGATGGTCATTCAGCTCACCGGCAAAGCCAATCATCCCCTGATCATGTTCTGGCCATATGCCATCCAATACCGCCATCGCGACATTATCGGCGTTGGGCTTATTTAACACGGGATGATTCTGCAACGCTGGCAGACCGTTCAGCCCTTCACCTGTGAGGTTATGACAGGATGCGCAGTTGTTGCGATAGATCTGCCCACCTTCGCTGATCGCAGCCTGTGGCGTGTCGTCACCCTGGACTCGCGTCCAGTGATTCGTCGCTGTTGGCTCGGCCGCATTACTGTCCTGTGGCAGTAAATACGTCGCGATAGCCTGACGATCTTCTACCGTCATGCGCGAGAAGCTCTTGTCGATGGCTTCCAGCATCGGACCACCGGCCGTGGCGCCGTTGCTGGCATGGCCTGTCGCCAGATACTGCGCCAGCATGTCACGCGTCCAGTGCGGTTTACCCTGCAGCGTAGCCGCCGTGATATCGGGCGCAAACCAGGTGCCTAACGAAGCGCCCTGTAGATTTTTATCTTGCTGCTCCGCCATCAGGAAATTACGTGGCGTGTGGCAGGTGCTGCAGTGCGTTAACCCCTGAACCAGATAGGCGCCACGATTCCACTCATCTGACTGTTTGGCATCTGGCTGGAACGGTTTGCTGTCGAGGAACAGCAAGTTCCACGCCGCCATGCTGAAACGCAGATTGAACGGGAATGGCAGCGCGGTTTTCTCTGGCTGCACATCAACCGGCTGCACGCCCTGCATAAAGTAAGCATACAAAGCAGCAACATCTTTATCGGTCAGCTTCGCGTAAGCCGTGTAAGGCATTGCCGGATAAAGCTGGCTACCATCACCGCGCACGCCCTTGCGTAAGGCATCCGCAAACTGCTGTTCGCTGTAATGGCCAATTCCCGCTGTTTTCGATGGCGTGATATTGGTGCTAAAGATGGTTCCTAACGGGCTGGCAATCGCGTGACCACCGCTGAACGGCGCTTTACCCGCTTCGGTATGGCACGCGCCGCAGTCACCGGCAATCGCCAGATACTCGCCACGTTTAATAAGCTGCTGATCCTCGGCCTGCGCCTGTGAAACGGCTAACGCCAAACTGCCTGCGGCAAGCAGGGCTTTCCAATGCTTAGCCATGTTGCGTCTCCTGCAGAATTTTGTCCGCGGTACGCAAAGCCAGTGCCATGGCGGTCAGCGTCACGTTACAGGTGCCGACGGTGGGCATCACACCGGTGCCAACCATAAACAGGTTTTGATGGTCGTGCGCGCGTCCCCAGGCATCAGTGACGCTGGTGGCCGGATCGAGTCCCATCGAGAGCGTGCCGGTGATGTGTTGGCGGTTGGAAAACTTACCGCTCTTGCTGTGCTTGACGTTGGTTGCGCCGAGTTTGGCCGCAATCGCGTCATAGCATTCACGGGTTTTCGCGGTGCCTTTGATGACGTAGTCGTTCACGTCCCAATACAGCGATGGCGTGGGTAAACCCAGCTCATCTTTGTTGCTGCTCAAGGTCACACGGTTGTTAGGATCGGGTAACTGCTCCAGCGCATTTTTGATGCTGAGGCGGCGCGCAGCGCGGAAGCGAATCGCATCCTGCAACTTCTTGCCAAACAGCCCTTCCGCCAAGGCTTCTTTGGTCACTGAAGCAACCTGTGAGGCGTTGGAAATATCGATGCGGAACGGTGAATGTTCGCTGCGGAAATCACCGTCACGGAATTGACCTATCGAACAAGGACTAACCGGCCCACGTCCAGGCCAAATCTCTTCATCGACATCAAACGTCACACCAATCGCCGGGTGATCGCACAAGTTACGACCCACATTGTCGTGCGCGTTGGCAATACCGTTTGGGAATTTATCGCTGACAGACATCAGCAGTAATTTTGGAGTTTCAATTGCGTTGGCGGCCAGCACAAAGGTTTCAGCCGTCACGCGATGGCTGACTTTGTTCCAGTCAAAGTAATTGGCCGCCACGATATTGCCTTTTGCATCGTGCTCCAGCTGATATACCACCGCTTCGGTGATCACTTTCACTCCGCTGTTTTCAGCCTGCTGTGCGGCAATCCCGCCGTGATACTGAGCATCGATGGGGCAAAGCGGCATACAGTTGTTATTCCCGCAACAGGCTGGGCGGCCATCGTAACTATGGCTGTTGCGACCCGTGCTGTCATCGAGCACGGTGAAGTCAGGTGCAAGGCGTGCGGTCACCCGTTGCTGCAACCAGGACGCCGGCACGCGCTCCATCGGATAAGGTTTGCTGCGCGGCGAACCATTGTCCGGCGATCCACCTACGCCCGCGATCACTTCCGCCTGAAAGTAGTACTCTTCCAGGTCGTCATAGCTCATCGGCCAATCTTTGCCGACACCATACTGGCTGTGCTGACGAAAATCGTTAGGAACAAAGCGCCATAACTGCGCCGCCCAGTGCCAGCTGGTGCCACCAAACATACGGATGTACTGCGCGGCAAACGGATGCGGCCCGGCTTGATGCAGATAATCATTCGGTTCCGGCGTATAGCGCGGATGCGGTGCCTTGGGCGAGAACGGGTACGGCGACATAAAGTCAGATTTGAACGCCGACGCCCGGAAACGCTCAACCAGCTGATCGCGAGCTACTTTCGGGCCGGACTCCAGTAACAGTACTGATTTGCCTGCTTTTGCCAGACGGGTTGCCAGCAGCGAGCCGTTAACGCCCGCGCCGATCACAACCACATCAGCGGAATTATTGTTTTTCATAACGACATTACTCTTCTAGATCAGGGCTGTTGCGCCCAGCTACCACATTTGCCGTAGGAGAAACTCGGCGGCACTAATTTGTAATCCACCAGCAGATTGGCGAGCGTGTTCACGTAGGTGACATACAGCGCGTGATTGCCCTTGCCGACCACACCGTTGTACCAACCACCGAGTATCGCTTTCGCCAGCTTTTCGCTGTCCGCATCCGAGGCAAACGTCAGGTGATCCTGCTGCAGCAGTTCCGGCTGGTTTTGCAGTAGCGCCTTCAACTGTGCCAACGCAGGGAGAAAACCTTTCTGCGTCTGGCTCAAGGCTATGAGCAGCGCACGCCCAACGGTGGTGTTCAGGGATTCTTGTTGCGTCAGCAGTTGTGAAACCTGCATAAAATCGTCCAGACCAGCCACATTGGTCGGTGACTGGGCGGCGTTGAGGCGCGGCAACGGCAAAAGCTGGCCTGCGGCGCTGGCAATCGTGACCAGCCCGACCATCTTCAACACGCGGCGGCGTGAGTAATGCTTCATAGTGTCTTCCAGTAAAAACGTCGCCTGCTATCACAGGCGACAGAACAAAAATTGAATCTATTTTTTATGTCTGCGGCGCATTAGCCACCACACCAGCAGAGCAATCAGCACCAACGCACCGACGCCCACACCGACCTGCGCCAGCATTACCAGCGGAGATGAAGGACCGCCACGACGGATCTCCGCCACCTGCTCAGGTGACACCGTCACTTCAACATTGCCGTAGTGGTGTAAGATCCAGTTCGACAGCGTGGCGACTTGCTGGTCATCAAGCTGATTCAGTGCATTCGATTGCGAACCAAACGGCGGCATAAACACATCACCTTCGGCAGTATGGCGCTGCACACCGTAAAGAATGGTGGCGATCAGATTTGAAGGATTACTCTCAGCGGTAGCACTGTTATGGAACAGGCTCGGATAAAACGCGTCTTTGGTTCCCTGACCACTGCTGCCGTGGCACGACGCGCAGTTGCCGGAGAACAATCGAGCACCTTCATCGCTAGTTGGCGCATTGAACGCATCACCCCGAAACGCCACCAGATTTTCTGCTGCTTTGCCCTGTTCGAAACGCGAAGCACCGTTCGCAGGCGCATCTTTATCCGTCACGCTGCCCATATATTCGGCAATCGCGGCCAGATCGGCGTCCGACAAATGCTGGAAGCTGTGAGTAATGGCTTCCGCCATGCTGCCAGCGGCCTGCGCTTTCCCCGCCAGACGGCCGGTTTTCAGGTAGGTAATCAGATCCTGTTGCGACCACTGGCCAATACCACTCACCGCGTTGGCGGTGATATTCGGCGCGAACCATGGGCCGACCTGCGCACCAGTGAAGGCATCACCCTCTTTCTCCTGCATCAGGAACCCGCGTGGCGTGTGGCAAGTGCTACAGTGCGCTGCGCCATCCACCAGATAACGTCCCCGATTCCAGCTGTCAGACTGCGTGGTATCCGCTGTGTAGCCCGGTGCTTTCAGGAACAGCGCGTTCCAGAACATCATTGAAAAACGCAGATTCAACGGGAATGGCAGATGTGTCTCTTCCGTGGTTTTATCCACTGCCTGCACACCAGACATAAAGTAAGCGTACAGCGCATGCACATCTTCATCGGTTAAGGTGGCATAGGCAGTGTAAGGCATCGCCGGATAAAGATTGGCGCCATCGGCACGCACACCTTTACGCAGCGCATCAGCAAATTGTTGCTCACTGTAGTCGCCAATCCCTGCGATCTTCGACGGTGTGATGTTGGTGGCGATGATTTCACCCACCGGGGATTCAATCGCTTTGCCACCCGCAAAAGGTTTGCCATGTTCAGCGGTATGGCAGGCAGTACAGTCCGAGGCCACCGCCAGATATTCGCCCTTTTTTACTAGCGCATCGTCAGCCGCATACGCCGTACCACTCGCCAGTGCCAGTACCAGCGCGATCTGTTTCAGCTTCAACATGATTACGCCTCCTGAGCCTGTTTCACGATGGCATCCGCCGCTTTGAATGCCAGCGCCACCATGGTTAAGGTGCTGTTGCCACACGCAGTACTCGCCATGGCGCCACCGCCCGGCAGGAACAGATTGCGATGATCGTGGGCACGGCACTCGTTATCTACCACCGAGTTGGCCGGATCGTTACCCATAATGGTGCCGCCCATGATGTGCTTACTCTGGTTGTACTGTTTCGAGAACTTCTTATCGATCGCACCCATCGCCTCGGCAATCTTGTCGGCGATCGGTTTGGAGTAATTCTGGTACGAGCGACGCACGTAGTCGCCGACATTGTAGTGAATGGCAGGTTTTGGCAGACCCAGCCAATCCTTCTTGTCACTCAGCGTCAGACGGTTATTAGCATCGGGCAGAATCTCATGCGCCAGGACAATATCGGCAGTGCAGGCGGTCATACGGCGGATCTCTTCATCCAGCGCTTTACCCACCAGCCCTTTTTCCAGTGCACCAAAGGTCACAAAGCGGTTACGCGCAAAGTTGTTGAAGCGGAAGTACGCACCAGCGTGTTCAGAACGGAAATCACCCTGCGAAGTTTCCATAATGCCGCTGTTCACCACCGGTCCGACACCCGCCCAATACGGCTCATCCAGCGTCACGGTCATGGTGATTTGTGGATGGTCCATCATGTTGCGACCAACCTGATCGGAGCTGTTAGCAATGCCGTTTGGATTGCGCGAGTCAGCCGACATCAACAGCAGTTTTGGCGTCTCCAGCCCGTTACAGGCAATGATGAACAACTTGCCGCTGACGCGATGCGTTTGCTTGTGCTGATCGTAGTAATGCACCGCTTCGATCTGGTTGCCGGCATTGGTTTCGATACGCCACACCACTGCGTTATCAATAATAGTGGCGCCTTTGGCTTCGAGGCGTGACAGCGCGGTCGCACCGTCGTACTTCGCACCGACCGGACAAACCGGCACGCAGTTGTTATTGGCACAGCAAGCTGGACGATCGTCGTAGGACATGCCGCTGTTACGCGCCTGTGCAGTCGGAATGTTATGCAGTCCCAGTTTTTCACGCACCACTTCAGTAAAGCGGGCTTCACCTGGTCCGAACGGCAACGCAGGCATCGGATAAGGCTTTGAACGCAGCGGTGGCCATTGCAGTGCCGGATCGTCCGGTCCGCAAATGCCCAGTTTGTACTCTGCGCGCGCGTAATAAGGTTCCAGCGTCGCGTAATCAAACGCCCAGTCACGCCCCACGCCGTAGCGGGAATGCAACTGCATATCCGCTGGGGTTAAACGCCAGCAGGTGCCGGCCCAGTGCCAGGTTGAACCGCCGGCATAACGTACGTAGCTTTGCGCATAAGAGTCTTCACCGCTTAATTGCAGATAGCCTTTTCCTGCGCCTGCTGGCTCTGGATGCGGAGCCCAATCGCGTGACGGATAGCACTCAATCGGGTTGCCTTTGGCTGCCAGCGGCAGGTTACGATAGTTTTCTACGATTTCGGCACGCGAAACACGCGGACCGGCTTCCAGCATCAACACCGGAATTCCGGCATCAAGCAGTTGCTCAGCGATCACCACACCGACCACGCCGGTGCCAACGATCACCACAGGTGACTGAGAAGGAGCTGCCATGTTTTGTCTTCTTTTAATGGTCAGAATTGCGGTACGGGAAGAACCGGTGTATTGGCGCGCTGCCAGTTGTTAGGCCCACTGATGCCGTAAGACGGGATCGTGATGGTATCCAACGTGGTCTGCCAGGTCAGAGCCTGTTCGAAAGCGAACGCCTTTGCGGAACGCTTCGGTTCGAGGCAGCCGGTGTACCAACCAAAGATGATTTTGTGCGCCAGGTTCTGCAATGCACCCTGTGGGATAGCCGGGAAGAAATCTTCAACAATCTGGGCATTATTGGCTTTGGCAATCGCCAACAAATGATTGAGATTCGCCATTAAGTCAGGTTGCTCAAGTTCCAGCAGCGCCAACATGCGCTGACCCACCGCATCATCCAACTTATGGTTGACCAGAAGACGAGATATCTGCATGAAAGGAATGAAATTTTTCGACGAGTCTGCAAATGCCAAACGCGGAAGCGCCGAGGTGATCAGGCCGCCAGCCACGATCACGACGCCGGAAAGTAACACTCTCCGACGTGACAACTGGACCTCGCCGAGTGGCAGGTCTTGCGAAGTACTCATGGTGTATCCCTGGTTAGTGACACGCTCAAAATCCCCCGTCACACGGAGGAAAAAACATCTAATTGTTTGATATAACGTAAAACACCCGCCAATTAACAATCACGCAACGCAACGTTAATCAGATACCTTAGAAACGCACGGGTTTTTAATATAATAAATAGATCCTAAACAAAATCCATACGTAATGATGTTTTCGAATCAAAAATGAGTGGGATTGGGCAGAAAATCGATTGCAGTAATCATTTTGGGTGATGCGAGTCTCAGTAATGCGCTCAGGCAAGATGGGACTGATTTAAAGCAGTGATGAACGATAAGCCTGCTGGTTTGGCATCCTTTAGGCAAAAAAATGCCCTCTGACGAGGGCATTCTGTAAAACTGAGTACGCTTACTTCAGTGCGATACGCACGATTTCGTCAGTACCTTTGGTTGAAGAGTCCTTGTTGAACTCCGCTTTCAGGGTAACGAACAGTGTATTGTTGTCCGGTCCAATCAGCAGGCTGTTTGGATTTTTCTCAAACGACCAGCTGTTTTTCACCGCGTAGGTAGTGGCATCCAACTGCAGCACTTTCTTCGACTCACGCTGGCTGATGAACAGCTCATTACGTTTTGCATCGAACTTGATGCCGAGTGAATCGCCTTCAATGCGCTTGATGACTTTACCGGTACGCTCGTCGAAGACCAGGGTGGCTTTGCCTTTTGAATCGTCAGTTACGAACAGGCGACCAGTCGCTGGATCTTCTGCCATGTTCAGGAACAGATACTCTTTGCCGTCACCGGCGGTCCAGCGCTTCTCAATTTTGTGAGTACGTGGGTTAATCACCAGAATTTCACCAGAGCCATTAGCCGCATAAATGCGCTCGGTCACAGGTGAGTAAATGATGCCCGTCACCCATTTGCCGGCATTTTTGATCTCGGTCTTCAGCTTGAAGGTTTTGGTATCCACCACGGAGATGTAACCCGGATCCGCCACGCGGCCCACATAGAGTTCATTACCGTGCCACAACACTTCACGAGCGCCAGCTGGATAACCTTCTTTGCTGATTTTGCCTGGGAACACCAGACGCTGCAGCACTTTGCCGCTCTGCGCGTCAACTTTTGAGATAGCGCCATCCAGTGAGTTGGTGGTGTAAAACACGCTGCCCTGCTCATCGATCGCCGTACCAAAGTTCTTCAGATCGGTATGGGTTTCGCCTTTGGTTGCCAATGTGGCAGGGTCGAGACGATAGATCACGCCACCATTCACATCCTTGAATGCTTGCGCACTGGCTACGAACAGCGCTTTTGACGCCGGTGAATAGACCATTTCATACAGGCCATCGCCCAGGGCGCGCTGAGTTACAGCGGTATCCACTGGTTTTACGGCTTCAGCAGCCGGTGCTTCAGCTTTTTTAGCAGGTGCCTGACAAGCGGTCAGGCTAAAGGCAGCGGCGATCGCCATAGCGACGGTGGCTTTACGCGGACTAAACAACGATTTCATGCTGAACTCCATCAATGGATGAACGGCACCGATCCGGTCCGGACCGGGCGGAAATAAATAAGAAGAATGAGAATCATACGCATTAACAGCAAGTAAGCAAATATTCCTGCAAATCGATATGCCCCGCCTGCTACACAAATGAAATTGAACCTCCATTTAGCAACACCTTTTGACTGAAACTTTCCAATTCCCCACGATAAAAAAATGAAAACTTCCGTTATTAAGTGGTTATAGAGCCCGGTATCATCATGTTTTTATTGTAATTTACAAATGATTACACTTTCAATTGAATCCTTTGAAGATTCTATAAAGCAAATGATTATCATTGGCGTTCTCAAACAAAAGTAAGTTGCGTACTCCCTCCCCTAAATGCAGCGGGTTACTGAGTCGCATGCGCAATGAACAGGCCATACAGCCTTATAACAATCAAATAATGTGGAAACGATTATGTCTTTGAATGGCAGGGAATCAGGCATCCGGAAAACGTTCAGCGTCTCGCTATTGGCGATGGTCATTCATGCTCTTGTTCATCCCGCACTGGTGCACGCAGCGGAGAACACACAACCAGATTTGGTGGTTAATGGCACCACCAGCGATGACAGTGCGGATAACGAGAAGCAGGATTATGCAGTTAAAACCACGCGTGCAGGGACAAAACTGCTGCTAACGCCGCGCGATGTCCCGCAATCGGTGAGTGTGGTGACGCAACAGCGTATGCAGGACCAGCAGTTGCAAACCGTCACGGATGTGCTGAATAACACCACTGGCATCAGCACTAATCTGGTTGATTCTGAACGTACCGAATACTATTCACGCGGGTTTAAAATCACCAATTTCACATATGATGGTATTCCCACCTCGATTGGCGATAGCTGGAACTATGGGGATGCGGCATCTGACACTGCGATTTATGACCGTATTGAAGTCGTGCGTGGCGCAACCGGTTTAATGACCGGCGCGGGCAGCCCTTCTGCTTCTGTGAATATGGTGCGTAAACACGCCGACAGCAAAGATTTTACAGGCTCAGTAAGCGCGAGCTATGGCAGTTGGGATAAACAACGTTATGTTGCAGACATCTCAGGGCCACTTAACTGCGAGGGTTCGTTGCGCGGGCGCGTGGTGACGGGTTATCAGGATCAGGATAGCTGGCTGGACCGCTATCATAAAAACAAGAAATTCCTATATGGCGTGGTCGATGCGGATTTAACCGACAACACGACCCTTTCTCTCGGCTACGACTATGAAAAAGCGGATACTCGCGACCCAACCTGGGGTGGAGTACCCGTCTTCTACAGCAACGGTTCACTTACCCATTACAACCGCAGCCTGAATTCTGCCGCCGACTGGACCTATTATCATACTGAAGTGCAGAAAGTGTATGCCGACCTTGTGCATAACTTTGATAACGGCTGGAGCTTCCATGTGAATGGCACCCATGCCAAGAATACCTTCAGTGATAAACTGATGAGTCTGTACAGTGCGTTCCCTGATGAGAACACCGGAGAAGGTGTAACCGGCTATGGTAGTCTGGACCGCGGTAAACGTGAGCAAACTTCGGTTGATGCCTTTGCCAGTGGACCGTTTGAGCTGTTAGGCCGCCAGCACCAATTAATGGCTGGTTTAAGCTACAGCCGCCAACACAACCAGACATATAGTCAGGATGGTGTTACTGACCTCGATGAGTATGACATTACCTCAGCGGATATGGGGCCCTTCAACAACAACTGGAATGGCAACATTGCCGAGCCGCAGTGGCAAGGCTGGTATCTGAACGCTAACGATGTTATCCGCCAGAAATCTGCTTATACCGCCGCACGTTTCTCTCTCGCCGATCCGTTGTCGTTGATCATTGGCGCACGTTACACCGAGTGGAGTACTAACGGCAGCAGCGGTGACGTGACCAAAAACAACACCACGCCATATGCGGGTCTGGTGTATGACATTAACGATACATGGTCAGCGTATGCCAGTTACACCTCGATATTCCAGCCACAAACCTACCGCGACAGTTCAGGCCACTATCTCTCCCCAGTGACCGGAAAAAGCTACGAGACCGGTTTGAAATCGGCCTGGTATGATGGCCGTCTGACCGCCACCTTCGCCGTGTTCCGTATTCAGCAGGAGAACGTCGGCACCGAAGAGAACGGCGTTTACGTCAATAACAGCAGTGAACAAGCTTACACCGCCACCAAAGGTGCGCGCAGTAAGGGTGCGGAGTTTGAGCTGAACGGTGCAGTTACCGATAACCTGCAGCTGACCTTCGGTGCAACGCGCTATGTGGCGCGAGACTCGGAAGGCCGCTATAACTCAGACCAGCCGCAAACCCAGTTTAAGCTGTTCACCCGTTATCAGGTTCCGATGCTGCCTGACCTGACCATCGGCGGGGGTATTAACTGGCAGAACCGCGTGTTTGAAGATGTCAGCGCGCCAGATGGCAGCACTCAGCGCGTCTATCAGGGAAGCTACCCATTGGCGAATCTGTTTGCCCGTTATCAGGTCACCAAACAGGTTGCGGTACAGGCTAACGTCGATAACTTATTCGACCGTGAGTACTACACCTATATGAACAACTATGTTTACGGTGAGCCACGTAACTTCTCGGTTAGCGTGTCATATCAATTCTGATAAAAAAATCCCCGGCGCCAGGCCGGGGATTCTTTCTGCATCACACTTTATTTTTATAATTAAAGCTGATCTGCGAATTCTGTTCACGTGGTAGACGTCGCGCTTCCAGATATACCGATTTCCAATATGGATTATTCAGTGAGGAACGCATCACACCCTGACTAACCGAAGCGTGGAGAAATTGATGATCGGTGTCATAAAAGCCAACGTGTAATTCGTGTTTGATACGAAAGAACACTAAATCACCGGGTTGCAGATGTGCCTTATCGACCGGCTGTCCCATGGCAATTAATTCACGCGTGGTGACACGATCCATTGGAATATTGAAACGATCTTTCAGTGTTCGCCACACAAAACCGGAGCAATCCACGCCGTTTAATTGTGTGCCACCCCACTGGTATTTAGTCCCTTCCCATGAGTGCATCTGATCGTGTAATGCCGCGATGACTGGAATCAAATCGGGTTGTTGACCGCCATCGGCTGAAGTATCAACGCTCTCTTCCGCAGGGGCATGAGTCGTTTTGGAAGAGCAACCTGCCAGGGTAATTAAACACAGGCAGGCGAAAATTTTGCTGGCCGCAGAGTTGATCATGATCTGACGTTCTCGCTGAGGGAGACAGTGGTTAGAGATTTATACCGCAAAAAAGTTGCAAAAATAAATAGCCCTCCGCTGAATTCTTTTAATCCTCTTCTTTTTTACTTAAGTTTACGCAAAGGTAACATCATGTATTTGGGATAAAATTTAACTATTCTTTCGCCAATTTATGCGATGAAGGTTATTTATTCGCCCGACTCTGCTGCTATTTCACTCCACCATCGGCTCAATATGCCGATGGTGGGATGCGGGATGCAGTTTATTGTTTGGCTTTACCGCGTAACGGCGACTCCGGCAGGAAGAGCGACAGAATAAAGGCCACTGCCATGACCACAGCGGCCATCTGAAATGCCGCATGTACCGCTTCGCTAAATACCTGCAAATAAGCCTGCTGCACGTCATAAGGCAAATGATGCACGGCATTGGGATCCAGCGTGGCGGGTAATTTATCGCCCTTTTCGACCAACTCAGTTAAACCCGACTTCAAAACATGGCTAAACATCGCACCAAATAATGCCACGCCTATTGAACCGCCAACCGAACGGAACAACGTGACGGAAGACGTCGCCACGCCAATGCGATCGGGTGTCACACTGTTCTGAACCGCCAACACCAACACCTGCATCACCATCCCCATGCCCATTCCGAGTACGCAGGCGTAGAGATAAATTTGCCACAGCGGAGAGTTGAGCGTCAGCGTAGTCATTAATGCCATGCCGATCGTCGCCAATAAGGTTCCGCCAATTGGAAACATACGATATCGACCGGTGCGGCTGATTATTCGTCCACTGACAATAGAAGTTACCAGCAATCCGCCCATCAGCGGCAGCAATTGTAATCCGGCCTCGGTCGGCGTTGAACCTTTCACCACCTGTAAATAGAGCGGCAGGAAAGTCACGCTGCCAAACAGCGACATCCCCACAATAAAGGCCATCAAACTGGAAAGTGAAAAACTGCGATTACGGAATAGCCCCAGCGGGATAATCGGCTCCCACGCTCGACGCTCTTCGTAAATAAAGCCAATCACGCCTACCAGGCCAAATGCCAGAATGCACCACAGCACGGGATCGCTCCACGCGCGCAGCGTGCCACCTTCGCTGGTGAAAAGTGTAATTCCGACCAGCGCCAGGCAGAGGCAAACAGCACCAGGATAATCAATCTCATGCGGTTTACGTTTGTTATCTGCTTTGAACACTGCGTTGATAATGACCAGTGCAAACAATCCCAACGGTAGATTGATATAAAAAATCCAACGCCACGAGGCGTGCTGGACGATAAAACCACCCAGTAAAGGCCCCACCACGGTGGCTAAACCAAATACCCCACCAAACAGCCCCTGGTATTTGCCGCGATCGGCTGGTGGGATGATATCCGCCACCGCAGCCATGCTAACCACCATCAACCCGCCGCCGCCCAGACCTTGCAGGGCGCGAGTGAAGATCAACTGTTCCATGTTCTGTGCTAAACCACAGAGCGCGGATCCAATAAGGAAAAGGACAACGGAGATTTGAAGCACCGTTTTACGTCCAAACAAATCGCCAAATTTACCGTACAGCGGCACCACAATGGTGGACGCGAGCATATAAGCCGTCACGATCCACGACAGGCGGTCCAGCCCGCCCAACTCACCCACAATGGTGGGTAACGCGGTTGAGACGATGGTCTGGTCGAGTGCAGAGAGCAGCATCACCAGCATCAATGCGCCCATCAGCAAGCGGACAGAAGGTGGACTCTCTTCCCCGCTGCCTGATTTCGGCACAAGTGTTTCAGGTTTCATATCAGACACCAATTGAAATTAATTAAATACACAATTAATATTGTCCTCAGTCTGACACGAAACAAGTGAGCGCGTAAAGATGACCGCACAAAAAGTCCCTGCTGATGATAAGACAACCACTGCCAAACCCCGCCGTCCTGGACGCCCGCGCGGTGGCGCTATCAATGCGCAACAGCGAGAACATCTGCTGGATATCACATTAGCGATTTATGCCGAAAGCGGCATCGCTGAGACCTCGCTGAACGCCATCGCACGTAAGGCAGGCGTGAGTCCGGCGATGCTCAACTACTACTTTCAGTCGCGCGAATCGTTATTAGATGTGGTGGTTGAGGAACGCTTTTTACCGCTGCGCCAGCGTCTCGAAGCACATTTCGACAGTCATGAAGGTGACCCTGTCACAACATTTAGTGGATTTATCCGTGAAATCGCCGATATCGTGCTGAATAACGATTGGTTCGCCCCTTTATGGATGCAAGAAGTCACCAGCGGTTCCCACGGTTTAGGACAGCACATCAAAGAACGTTATGGTCATGCAGGTCGTGACAAAGTCCGGGCTTTAATTGTGCGCTGGCAACAGCAGGGATTACTGAATGCTGCATTGAATCCCGATTTGCTGATGACCTCCATCCTGAGCATGATCCTCGTACCTTTTACACGCTTCGCCAATGAACCGGAATTTGATACAGAACTCATTGTGCAGCACACACTGAGCCTGTTCTGTCAGGGTATACGACCGGTCAGTTGAGTGCTTCTGGTCAAGAAAAGGTTACGGCGGCCCAGGGCCGCTCCGGGTTTCAACCATACACGACGTGATTACTCTCGCTGCTCCACTGCGCCAGTACGCGGTCACCTGCCGCAAAACTCTGAGGCTCAGCTTCACCCTGTGTTTGCTTCCACGCCATCATGGTTTCACCGTTGGGGAGGCGCAGGTTGTAATGCAACATATAGCCGCGATATACCACCTGCACCACTTCCGCAGCCGTGGCATTGCAGGCGCTAGCTCCCAGCGGCTGCTGCAGCGGCGATAACCGTACCGCTTCTGGCCGGATCGTCACCGTTGCTTTACCTTTTAATTCGCCCTCCACGAGCAAACGTACACCGCTTTCTGTCTGCAATTCACTGCGCCCGCTTTGAAAATGCATGACTTCGGCAGAGAGAAAATTGGAGGCCCCGATAAACCCAGCGACAAAGGCCGTTGCCGGTTTTTGATAAATCTGCGCGGCGCTTGCCACCTGTTCCAGTTTTCCACCCTGCATCACCGCGATCTGATCGGCCATAGTCAGCGCTTCATCTTGATCGTGCGTGACCATAATCGTGGTCAGGCCCAGGCGTTGCTGCAATTGGCGAATCTCCAGTTGCATGCTCTCGCGCAGACTTTTATCTAACGCACCCAGCGGCTCATCCAGCAACAGCATATCCGGTTCTATTACTAGCGCACGTGCCAGGGAAACGCGCTGCTGCTGGCCACCAGATAACTGCACAGGTAAACGATCGCGATAGCTTTTGAGCTGTACCATATCGAGCGCTTTCGCCACGCGGTCACCGTATTCGCTGCGCGACTGCCCACGCATTTTCAGGCCAAACGCCACGTTCTCCTCGACCGTCATATGCGGAAACAAGGCGTAATTCTGGAATAGCAGACCGATATTACGTCGATGTACCGCCGTTTCCAGAATCGAACGACCCCCAACCAAAATATCACCGGATGTCGGCGTCACCAGGCCTGCCACCATGCGCAAGCAGGTGGTTTTACCACAGCCGCTCGGCCCGAGCAGCGCAAGGATCTCGCCCGCATTAACCGTCAGTGACACATTCTCCACCGCCACGGTTTTGCCGTAATGCTTGCTGAGATTATCCAGGCGGACTTCATAGGATCGCTGCATAAGGACCTCAAGCGTTAAAAGTTTGGTTGTAACGTTCCAGTAACTCAGCGCGTCGTGGAATGATGTACGTCCAGTCAGGCGTGAACAAATTCAACTGCTGCATTTTCTCTTCGGGATAGGCCAGGTATTTGAGCGTGGCTTCATCAAAAGTAATGCCGCGCACCGTTGGTGCACTTAGCGTGACTTCAGCCAACATTTTCTGCACGTCGGCATCCAGCAATCGGTTAATCCATGCCAGCCCCAGTTCGCGCTGTGGTGCCCCTTTCACTAACGCCAGACCGTTAATGCCGGTAAACGCACCCTCTTTCGGGAAAGTCATGTCGAGGGGAATACCTTTTTTTGTATGTGGATAAATAGCTTTCGAATATTCAATGCCACCCACCATCGCCTGGCCCTGCGCCACCATCATCACCTGTGCTTCGCCGTCATAAACCGTCATCACGTTATTTTTAAGCTCAGCCAGTTTGTCCCAGCCTTTATCGATTTCGTACTGCGCTTCTTGTAACGGTTTGCCGGTCGCCAGCGCTGCAGCCACAATCAACATCAAAATGCTTTGGGTATTTTTGGGCGTGTTCAAAATCATCTGATGTGCAAACTGCGGCGTAAAAATCTCGTTATAACTCGTAATCGGTTTGGTCATTTGCGGATTGATAAACAGCCCGGCCATCGAAACCGAGAATCCCACGCCGTAGCGGTCGCTCAGCAGATAGCGGTCAAAGACATTTTTCAGATTTGGAATGCCCTCAGCAGGCAGTTGCTCGATCAAATTCTCCGCTTTCGCCTGAGGTACGCCGATATCGTCCATCGACATCACGCTGAACACCGGCTTGGCTTTGGTGGCACGCAGTGCAGCAATGTTCGCCAGCGTAGCGCCCTCCGTAGTTAGCACCTTACAGTTGTACTCTTTCTCAAATTCCGGCAAGACTTTCTGTTTAATTAGCGCACCTTGCGCCGAGTTGTACACGCCCACTTGCAGCACCCGATCGGCAGCATTGGCTTTCACCTGGATATACGGCAGCAGCGCGGCACCCGCCACCGCTTTAATAAAGGTACGGCGTTTCATAGCACTCATAGAACATCCTCTGGTGTGAAGTTATGCGGCCATCGCACGGCGCAGGCCAACCAATTTTTCCAACACGATCACCACCACGGTGGCGAGCAAAATAATCACCGTCGACATCGTCGCAACGGAAGGATCAAACACCGTACCAATCTGGCGATACAGCACCACCGGCACCGGGGTATTCTCCGAATCGGCCAGCCACATCGAGACTGGGTAGTTATCAAAAGAAACCATGAAACAGAAGATGGCACCGGACATCACGCCCGGCACAATTTGGGGCAAGATCACCTGACGGAATGTGGCCCAGCGTGAGGCGCCAAGGGTTCGCGCGGCTTCTTCGAGGCTGGGATTCACCAGTTCAAGGCTGGTGATTACCGTGCGCACCACATAAGGAGATGTCACTACGGTATGCGCCAGCAGCAGGTTGAGTTTGGCGTTGCTCCAGCCGTAGCCGGTAAAAAGCTGCAGCAAGGCCAGACCCGTAATCAATACCGGGAAGATCAGCGGTGACAACAGTAGCCCTTTGCACAGGTCGGCGAACGGCAGATTGCCGCGCACCAACGCAAACGCGGCCGGAATGCCAAGTAGCAGTGACAGCAAAGTGGTGCCCAATGACAGCAGCGTGCTGAACAACAACGCCTCGGTAAATTCACTGTTGCCGAGCACTTTGCTATACCAGTCCAGCGTAAAACCGGTGGGTGGGAAGCTGACGAAGTAGCCATCAGAGAAAGAGATGGCGATGATTAATAGAATCGGGGCGAGGATGAACACCATCATTGCCGCCGCGAAAGCATACAGCGCCGCGCCACCCCAGCCTTGTAACCGTGCATTCATTTTTCGGCTCCATGCAGACGACGCCCGCTGAGCAATTTCATCGACAGCGTGTTAACCGCGATCACGATAAACACCAGGATGGCGGCGATGGTGGCGCCAAAGGGCCAGTCGTACACGGCAACAATCTGCTGTTCTGCAAGGTTCCCCAGCATCTGTGCTCGCGGTCCGCCAATCAGTGCGGGAATCACATAAGACCCAGCTGCCAGCGAAAACACCAATGTCATGCCCGCGACCAGTCCAGGTAGGCTAAGCGGGAAGATGATGCGGAAGAACACTTGCCACGGCGGTGCGCCCAGCGTGCGAGCCGCAAACGGCAGATTGGCATCGATTTTCCCCAGCGCCGACGCCAGCGGCAGAACCATCATCGGGAAGAAGATTTGTAGCGAAGCGATGATCACCGCCCATTCGGTAAACATCAGTGTATTTGGACGATCGATGACACCAAGATGTAGCAACACGTAGTTGAGTAATCCGGTCGGCCCGTTATTAAGGATTAACTGCCAGCCGTAAGCGCGCACCACCACACTCACCGCCAGCGGTGCTATGATCACCAGCGTCAAAATACGCGCCAGCAAAGCATGACCCCGCACCAGTACCGTGGCGACCGGATAGGCCAGCACTGCGGCAGTCAACGAAGTGATAACGCTGATGCGCAGCGTGTTCCACAACACATCGCTGTAGAGCGCCACGGAAAAGAAGTGCCAGTAATGACTTAAGGTCCAGGGTGTGCCGATATTTCCATCGGCGGATTGCGTCATCAAACTGAACAACATCAATTTGACTGCCGGAGCAAAAAAGAAAAAAAGTTGAAACGCTAGCAGGGGAATAATCAACATCGCGGGCGATTGCCAGCGCCAGGTCGATTTCACCCGTGGCATTGGCGTGGGAATAGCAGTCATCGGAATTCCTCCAGACAAAATCGTGCACTACGCCATAAAAATCATGACGACATCAGAGAAAACTATGTAGAGTAAGAAATTCCGCGTTTTAATATAAGCAATTGAAATGACGTTCATTGCCCTTTTATTTTTTGCGTCACAAAACGTTAATATGATTATTTGTATTGAACCCAATACAATTTTACGATGCACATATTCATTCCGGTTATGAACAATAATATTTGCAGCCGCCGCCTGCATTCCTGCACTGAAATAGATCAATGGGAAAGAATATTATCTCCCCGCGTGAGATTCTGCGTCAGTTCAATCAATAATTCGCGCACTGCTGCCGCGGGCTCTGAGAGTGGCGTCCGATCGGAAACACAAAGGGAAAGCGTTTGGCTAATGGCGGGCCCGGTGATGGAGCGGATGACCACATCGCGTGATTCGGACTGGATGCGCTCGGCGATGGCTTTTGGCATGATCGTACAACCAAGCCCGGCATCCACCGCGCGTGCAATGCTTTTCACCGCTTCCAGCTCACCAACAATATTCAGGCTCTGATGATGCAAGCTAAAAGCTTCATCAATGGCACGGCGCACAAAGTTATATGCGGGAGGTAACAGCATTGGTAATGCACTTAGCTGACTCACCTGCAGCGGGCCGCCATCATCGTCGAAGTCAAAATCGGCGTGAGCAACAAAGTAGAACGCTTCCTCCAGCAAGGGCTCGTAGTGCAGACCTTTCACTCCGCCGCAGCCGTGCAGCAAGGCCATTTCCAGTCGACCATTCGCCACCAGTTCACTGTAAGCTTGGCCGACGCTTTCGACCAAATGCAGCAGAATGCCCGGATGACGCAATCGCATTTCGCTCAACAAGGCCATCGACAGCGTTGATGCCACGCTGAATGGCGCCAACCCCACTGATACGCGGCCTGAAAGGCGTTGTCCGGCACTTAACACATCGGCTTCAGCCTGGGCAAATTGCCGTAACATGGCGTGGGCATGCCCATACAAGACTTTTCCGGCTTCGGTCGGGACCACGCCTTGCTGGCTGCGAATCAACAGCTGCCGTTTAAAATGTTCTTCCAGTGCCACCAACTGCTGGCTCAAAGCCGGTTGCGCGATGTGCAGTGCATCTGCCGCGCGGGTAATACTGCCCATATCAACGATGGTAATGAACGACTTCAGACGTCGGATATTCATAGTTCCCGCCACATTCATATTTGCCGGGCACTCAATTTGCCGCAGGCTATCACGACTTTATCGGCATTAATTCATTCGAGGTAAGAAGAATTACCTGTCACAGGATAGGTGTTTTATATGGATGGACTTGTATTATTAGCGCGCAATGAAATAAGAAAATAGTATCCGGTCAAAACAAAATTATCTTATCGGCAACGACCATATCGCCCTATGGTGATTCGCACGTTTCGTTAACGCCGATTGATTTGAACAATCGTCGAATAAAATAATAAAACCTCCTGCCCAACGTTATTCACTGACCGGTGTAAATGCCTCATGGCATCTTTGATGTGTGCGCTTCATCCGCTGGCTGGCTGCCAGGCCTGTTTTAGCCGAAGCACTCTTGTGCATTCGACAGACTTAACAGCCAGCGGAATCTTTTCCTGATTCCTTCCATCGCGCCGTTAATTTACGCGATGTTTATACCAACAAGATGATAAATGCTCCGACGAGGATAAATGATGAAGCTGAATTTAAAACTTTGTATCGCCAGTGCCCTGTTTGCTTCGGCATTCAGCCAGGCTGCCGAAATTTACAATAAAGATGGAAATAAATTGGATCTGTACGGCAAGGTTCAGGGCGAGAATTATATCTCCAGTAATGACAGCCTGGGTGGCGATCAATCTTATATGCGTTTTGGTTTCAAGGGCCAGACACAGATTAACGAGCTGCTGACCGGCTATGGTCAATGGGAATACCAGGCTCAGCTGAACAACAGTGAAGGCAGCGATGCTCAGAGCGGCAATAAAACGCGCCTTGGATTTGCCGGTGTGAAAGTGGGCCAATACGGCAGCTTCGATTATGGCCGTAACTATGGTTTAGTGTATGACGCCATTGCCTATACCGACGTACTGCCCGAATTTGGCGGCCCAACCGGCACGGCGGATGGCTTCCTGCGTGGCCGCTCAACCGGCGTTGCAACCTACCGCAACCGCGATTTCTTCGGGCTGGTCGATGGATTAAGCTTTGGCGTGCAATATCAGGGCAAAAACGATCGTGATGCCATCAGCAAAGCCAACGGCGATGGCTGGGCTACCTCACTCGGTTATGCCACCGACTTCGGTGTAAGTGTGGTCGGCGGTTATGCCAATCTGAATCGTACCGCTGCACAGAACGCTGACGGCGTTTACGGCCGTGGTGCAAAAGGTGAGAGCTGGGCCGTGGGTGCAAAATATGATGATAACCAGTGGTACTTCGGTACCTTCTACGGCCAGACCCGCAATGCTTACGCCATCAGCAACAGCCTGACCGGTGACAGCGGTTTCGCTAACAAAACCGAAAGCTTCGAAGCCACGTTGCAATACCAGTTCCTCAACGGCATCCGTCCTTCCATCGCCTGGGTACAAACCAAAGCTAAGGATATTGAAGGCGTGGGCAATGAAGACCTGCTGAAGTTCCTTGAGCCGGGCTTGACTTACTACTTCAACAAAAATATGAAGACCTTCGTCGCCTACAAAATCAATCTGCTCGACGACAACAACAAGCTCGGACTGCCTAATGATGACCAGGTAGCGCTGGGACTGGTGTATCAGTTCTGATATCTATCAAGGCCAGCAATGCTGGCCTTTTCTGGCTCTATTCACTCAGTTTCAAGCGGTTCAATCACTCAATGACCAGCTGGACTTTTTTACCCATGGCTACAACCATGCCAACCAACGAATCAATAGTAAATTTTTCAGTTTTTTGATTAATCACATCAGAAACTCGCGGTCTTGAAACGTGAAGAATCTTGGCCGCGTCAATCTGCTTATGACCACTAGAATTCATCCAATCCGAAATTTCAGCCATGAGCTGTCTCTTTAGTTCATCTGCTCGGCTAATTTCCTCACGAGATTGTTCCAGGAGGGATTCAGCTTCAGCCGGTTCAAATCCAAGATCAGAAAAAATATTGCTACCCGCTTTGGTGATGTGCCGCGACTGAGTATCGATTTTATCGGTCATGCTAATTTTCTCCTCTCTTCGAGAACTGCCTTATAACGTTCGATAATGGTATTTACATCCTTCGGACTGGTTTGCTGGGTTTTCTTTTGAAAGGCATGCAAGACATAAATCGCTTCAGCAAATTTAGCGACATAAATGACGCGATATTCGCCATCATCGCCCTTTATTTTAATCTCAATGACTCCCGCTCCCCAGCGGTTTATGGCCTTAAAGTTCGTGGGGTTGTGTCCATTTTGAATTTTATGGAGCTCAAAACCCACGTCCTTTTTTACCTCTGTGGGGAACGTCTTGATGTCCTCCAGCGTACTCCCACGCCAGTCTAAATTCTTTTCATCCATTATTGTGCACCCACACGGCTCCATTTGTGTATAAAATATTATACACGCATGAGTGAACTGTACAAACTTCAAGCAATAAAAAGCCCCGCATATGCGAGGCTTCTCTCAAACAATCGTTATTATGGATACAATCCGCGATCCTTCCTTGCCAGCAGGATCCGCTCGCATGCCACGGCATAAGCCGCAGTGCGAAGCGTGACGTTTAGCATATCGGCTTTCTGCCACACGGCTTCAATCGCGTGCTGCATAATGCTGTCGAGCCGTTGATTGATCTCCTCTTCACTCCAAAAGAAGCTTGAGAAATCCTGCACCCATTCAAAGTAACTCACCGTCACACCGCCCGCATTCGCAATCACATCTGGCACCACAGCAATGCCGCGTTGCTGCAAGATATCATCGGCTTCAGGCAACGTCGGGCCGTTTGCGCCCTCAATAATCAGACGACAGCTCAATTGGCTGGCACGCTCGGCTGTGATCTGTCCCTCCAGCGCGGCAGGCACCAGAATGTCGTAAGGCTGTGTCCAGAAATGTTCATCCGCGATGTGATCGGCAGCAGGGAAACCGGCAATCGTTCCGTGCGTTTGTTGCCAGGCCTGTAGCGCTGGAATATCCAGCCCGCTGGCCAGATACAGCGTGGCTTTGTGGTCTTGCACTGCCACCACTTTCGCCCCCAGCGCATGGAACAACTCAGCACTGACGCTACCGACATTGCCAAAGCCCTGCACCGCCACACGACTGCTGGCTACATCAATGCCCAGTTTCGCCGCTACGCTGCAACCAGTAACAAACACGCCGCGCCCGGTGGCTTTTACCCGCCCCAACGAGCCACCCAAATGCACCGGTTTGCCCGTCACTACGCCGGTAGTGGTGGCACCGACGTTCATCGACCAGGTATCCATCATCCACGCCATCACCTGCGCGTTGGTACCGACATCAGGCGCAGGAATATCCTGCTGTGGACCAATCATATTGCCGATTTCGCTGGTGTAGCGACGCGTTAAGCGCTCCAACTCTTTATGGGATAACGTTGTCGGATCGACTCTCACGCCGCCTTTCGCTCCGCCAAATGGCAGATTGAGGGCCGCACATTTCACCGTCATCCACGCGGAAAGCGCCATCACTTCCTGCAACGTCACATGTGGATGAAAACGCACCCCGCCCTTGCCCGGCCCGCGCGATAAGTTGTGCTGCACGCGATAGCCTTCAAAATGACGCACCGAGCCATCATCCATTTCCAATGGAATATCAACGATTAATGCTCGCTTCGGATGCGTTAACGTATCGGCCCAGCGGCTAAGATCGCCGAGCAGTGGCAACACACGTTCGACCTGCGTCAAATAAGTTGACCAGGCTGAGTGACGGTCGCCCGTCACATAGGAAAGTTCAGACAAACTGACCTCCAGATTTTACTGTCAGGATAGAAATTGCCGCCAACGGCAAAATGGCGGCGAGAGGATTGATTCAGTCGTGCAGGCCGAGTTTCTTCTCCAGATAGTGGATGTTGGTGCCACCCTGCTGGA
>CBCTJT010000001.1:0-570667 GCA_965147305.1 uncultured bacterium | reverse complement strand
TTCTGCGTTCTGCGTTCTGCGTTCTGCGTTCTGCGTTCTGCGTTCTGCGTTCTGCGTTCTGCAGGTTAGAGCATAAAGGATGAAAGAGTGTTCCGGGCCAGCTATTTAACCAGCCCGCACACCGATTACTGCTCCAGCGAGTAGCGTGTCATCGGCGCCACATCTTTGATCAGCCCGTTGGCTTTCATATATTCACCAAACGCTTGATACCGTGCTTTATCAAAGGTTGCGCTGTGCCCATCATACAGCGGCAGCGTCGCTTGCCAGGCCTGATGATTGAGTTTGGTGTTCAGCTCAGGATACTGCTTAATAAACGCTTTCCAGGCTTCTTCCGGATGCGCACGCAACCACACCACGCCCGCGTCCAGGCCGCGTAGGAATGCCGGAATACGTTTGTCCTGTGCGGCGGACTTATTGTTCGCCAGGATGATCAGCTCATCATAAGCGGGTACGCCATAGTCCTCAGGTTTAAACACCACCGGTTTCGCGCCTTTATCCTGCAGATCGATCAGTTCGTAGTTGCGGAAAATGGTCATCGCGCCATCAATTTTATGCGTCAGCAGCGCCGAAGTGGAATCCATATTCAGGCTGATCAACTTCACCGAATTCACATCCACTCCCTGCGATTTCAGCATATTGCGGATCGCTACATCTTCCGATCCTGGCACCGCGTAACCCAGCGTTTTACCCGCTAAATCTTTGAGCGAATGGATATCGCTGGACACGGTGGTCAGCGTATTCAGCGGCTGACCAATCAGCGTGCCGACGCGGATCACCGGAATGTCTTTCGCCACCAGCGTGTACAACTGCGGCTGATAGCTGATCGCCAGATCGGCCTTGCCTGCCGCCAGCAGCAGCGGCACCGACGCCGAATCGGCCGGGGCGATCATCTCGACATCCAGCCCTTCCTTCTTGAAGGCGCCGCTGTACTGCGCGGCAAAAATAGCGGCATGGTTGGGGTTCACAAACCAGTCGAGCAGCAGGCGAACCTTCTGTTCGGCGTGTGCGCTGGTGGTTGCCAGCAGCAGCAAAGCGGTAATAGCAGTGCGTAGGGTGTTCAAGGGACGTCCTTATGTTGAGTGCCAGAGGAATTTTTTACGCAGCAACGCGACGCCGCCGGAGAGCAGCAGCGCCAGCATCAATAACAGCAATAAAGCAGCAAAGCTGGTGGCGGTTTCCAGCCGGGCGTTGGATTGCATCATCAGATAGCCCAGCCCTTCGCTGGCACCCACCCATTCGCCAATCACTACCCCAATCGGTGCCAGCACCACAGCCATCTGCAAGCCGGAAAAGAATTGCGGTAGCGCAGCGGGCCAGCGCACGTGCCAGAAAACCCGCGCGCGCGAAGGGTTCAGCGTGCCCGCCAGTTCCAGCCAGCCGGAAGGCGTGCGGCACAGGCCATCGAACAGCGACAGGCACAGCGGGAAAAAGACAATCAACGCCGCGACCACCACTTTGGAAGCGATGCCAAAACCCAACCACAGCACCAGCAGCGGCGCTAGCGCAAACACCGGAATCGCCTGGCTGGCGGTCACCAGCGGAAACAGCACGCGGCGTAGAGTCTGGCTGCCCGCCATCAGTACCGCCAGCATCACGCCCGTCCCGACGCCCAACAGCAGCGCCAGTACAATCTCAGCCAGCGTATACAGCGCGTGATGTGCTAACAGCTGGCGATGCAGCCACAGCGCTTCCATCACTGCCAGCGGCGAAGGTAATAAAAAGTCCGGCACGCCGTGGTGCCGCGCCAGCAGCCAGCCGCATAGCAGCACTGCGATCAGATAGATCGCGCTAAACAGTTTTTTCATCTTGATTCAGTCGTGAGAAGAGTTCGCCCTGCGCCTGCAACAGGCCGGGATCGTCAAGGGATCGAGGGGCGTCACCGGCAGGGACTGGCCAGGCTTCTACCGTTAACGGCTGGCCGTGTAACAACACGATGTCATCAGCCATACGGCAGGCTTCCAAAGGATCGTGGGTGACCAGCAGCACCGTTTTGCCCTTGAGCAGCGTGGCGGTCAGGGTTTGCAGGCTGAGTTTGGTCATCACATCCAGCGTGGCGAAGGGCTCATCCATCAGCACCACTTCGCGTTGGGCATACAGCGTACGTGCCAGTGCCACACGCTGACGCATCCCGCCCGAAAGCTTATCCGGCGAGGCGTGCGCAACTTCACTCAGCTTTACCTGCTCCAGTAGCGACATTGCGCGCGCGCGGTCCGGTTTTTCACCGTTGAGCCGCGCCGCAAGCATCACGTTTTCTAGCACCGTCAGCCAGGGATACAACAGATCCTGTTGCCCCATCCACGCCACCTTGCCCGGCAAACCGCTGATATCGCCCTGTTGCGGCCGCAGCAAACCCGCCACCAGCCGCAGCAAGGTGCTTTTCCCGATACCGCTGCGCCCTAGCAGCACGGTGGTTTTACCGCCGCGCAGCTGCAGATTGAGTTGCTGGCACAGCGCCTGTTCGCCCCAGCGAAAAGTGATGTCATTGAAACAGATCGGATTCATGGCCGCCGTGCCGCCAGAATTGCCAGTCGGGTTATTCCACGATCTGCCAGCACCGATGCGGCTTGCGCCGCGCGAATGCCGCTGGCACACACCAGCACGATGCGCCGATCCTGTGGCGGCTGCCAATCGGCTATCGCCTGCGGCAGAATGCGTATCACACTGTTTGCCACGCTGACGGGCGCTTCTTCTGCCGCGCGTAATTCGACGATGCAATCGTCGGCTGTCAAGAGTGGCTCATCGATAAAGGGCACGGCGTGCTCAGGTTCTTCTACGCCGTCAAAGCGGAACGCGCGAAAATGCCAGTTGCCGAAGTCGCAGTTGATCACGCTGCCCAACGGCGAAGGTTGCAGTTGCAGCAACACGCTCAAGGCCATTTGTGCCTGCATCGCGCCCAGCGTGGCCACTGCTGGCCCCATTACGCCCGCAGTGTTGCAGTTGGCCGCTGAAGTGGGTAAGCGTGGAAATACCGCCCGATAGCTCGGCACGCTACCGCAAAATCCGCCGACGTAGCCCTGCCGACCTAACACTGATGCACTGATTAAAGGAATCTGCGCCGCCAGGCAGGCGTCAGAGAGTTGATAGGTCACCGCGAAGTTATCGGCGGCATCGATCACTAGATCGATATCCGCGAGCAGGTGCGGAAAATCGCTCGCACCTATAGCGCGTGGCACCACCTCTATCTGCACTTCGGGATTACGTTGCAACAGCGCCTGTTGCGCACGTGCTGCTTTGCCGTGACCGATGTCCTGCATCGTAAACAGCGTCTGCCGATGCAGATTATGTAGGGCCACTTGATCGTCGTCACACAGGCGGATAAAACCGACGCCTGCGCCCACCAGCTGCGGGAGCAGCGTGGCAGCCAATCCGCCAGCGCCCACCACCAATACGCGCGCATCGGCCAGTTTTTGCTGACCTGCTGTGCCGATTTCCGGCAGCATCATCTGCCGTTGATAGCGATCCATGATGGCTCCTTAACTCAGACTCGCCAGACCGAAAATCGGCGTGGACGCTGCCGCCATATCACGCTTCTCCATCAATCCGGCACTGCGCGCGGCCTGCCCCGCTTCAATCGCCAGACGGAAACCGTTCGCCATGCCAACCGGATCACCGGCTTTCGCCACGGCGGTATTGAGCAGGATGCCATCGAATCCCATCTCCATCGCCTGCGCGGCCTGTGATGGCGCACCAATGCCCGCATCAATAATCAGCGGGATGTCGCTAAACCACGCCCGCATCGCGCGCAATCCTTCGATGTTGCGTAGTCCTTGCCCGGAACCGATCGGCGCGCCCCACGGCATCAGCAGTTCACAACCGGCTTCCAGCAGCTTTTCACCGACGATCAAATCTTCGGTGGTGTACGGGAAGACTTTAAAACCGTCCGCACACAGAATGCGTGCCGCTTCGACCAACGCAAAAGGATCGGGCTGGAGCGTATCGGCATGACCGATCACTTCCAGCTTGATCCACGAGGTGTTGAACAGTTCGCGCGCCATCTGTGCGGTGGTCACTGCCTCTTTCACCGTGTGACAGCCTGCGGTATTGGGCAGCACGCGAATGTCCAGCCCGGTTAGCAGCTCGCGAAAAGCCGCCCCCGCCGCGCCTTCACGACGCAAACTCACGGTGATGATTTCCGTGCCGGAGGCGGCAATCGCCTGTTGCAGAATCGCCGGTGACGGATAGCCCGCGGTGCCAAGCAGAAAACGTGACTGGGGATCGAAATCGTAAAACATGTTTCAACCTCCCTGCATCGGGGACAAGACTTCCAACTGACAGCCCTCTTCCAGCGGCTGACTGCTGTACTGACTTTTAGGCACAAAGTTGCCGTTGAAAGCGCTGGCAACGCAGGCGGCATCAATTTGCTGCTCGATCAGCAATTCACTGAGCGTGCTGGCCTCGGTGCGGATCGCCCGACCGTTAAGCTGAATATTCATAGGATTGTTCCCCGAAAAGGCGCTGCATCAGTTGTTCTGCCATCATCGGTGCCAGCAGAAAACCGTGGCGATACATGCCGTTGAGATAGTAAGTGTCGTTTTGAAAATGGATTTCAGGCAGGTTGGCCGGATAGGCAGGACGTAAGCCGCTGCCGCTTTCAACCACGCGGGCTTCGGCAAGAGCAGGATGAATAGCGTATGCCGCGCTGAGCAGTTCCATCATGGCCCGCGCGCTGATCGCGCTGGCATCTTCGCTTTCCACCATGGTGGCACCCAGCATGAAATAGCCGTTACGGCGCGGCACCAGATAGCACGGAAAGCGCGGATGCAGCAGGCGAATTGGACGTGAGAACTGCACTTCGTCGCTGTGCAAAATCACCATTTCACCGCGTACCGCACGCAGGCGCTGGAGGTCGGCTTTGGCGTGCATACCACGACAATCAATCACCCGACCTGAAGGCTGTTGCACATCGAAACGCACGCCGCGCTGCATCAGCTTTTCACGCATTTCAGTGAGCGCCAGGCGCGGGTCGAGATGCGCCTCTTCGGCAAAAAACAGCCCGCGGGCAAAACGCCCGGCCAGCAACGGTTCAATGTCACCGGGATCGACCCATTGGTGCTGTTGGGTCATGCGCGCAAAACGGTTAAGTTCCTGGCTATCGCGCGGGGGGGCGACCACCAGTGTTCCCTGATGTGCCACGCTGCTGACGCGCTGTTGCCACCAGCCAGCCGCGTGTTGTCCGAGGGCGATGACTTCCTGCGGTGCACTTTCAGATTCACACCAGGGAGCAAGCATGCCGCCCGCAAACCAGGAGGCAGGCTGGCGGGAATCGTCACCGATCACCGTGACCTCTTCGCCGCGTTCAGCCAGCAGCGTTGCCACGCACAGACCCGCCACGCCGCAGCCTAAGACCGTCCAGCGGCTCACAGCAGGTTATCCGGGATATAAAGGGAATTCACATCGGCCTCTCAGTGTTGACTGAGACCCGCAGATACAGGAGGAGGGAAAGGGCGCGAGCGATCCTCTGCGCCAGACAACACCGGAGCGATGCTGTCAGTCTTCCTACGCCAGTATCAACTGGGTCAGGTTCAAAGGGTCGCTAAGCCGCGCAATGCGCTTTTAGCCTCTCAGTCTCTTTGGCGAGACTCCCCCGACGCGTCTATTTGTATTGCAGGCGCGGGTCGCCGTCAAGCACGGATTGCCGCAAACAACCGTTACGTCATCGCATGGCATTTATCGCTACGTGCACGTTCTGGATCGCAAACGTAACATATGGTATACAAAGGCATTATTGCTACTTTTCATGCGCAAAGAAATTACAGGTGATGTTGGACTCATTATGAAAAATATTAGAATTGCCTTTATTAAAGCCGGTTGGCACAAAGAGATTGTGCACAATGCTTTGGTGGGTTTTGAGCAAGAATTAAAATCGCAGAACGTTGAAGCGGAATTAAAAGTGCTGGAAGTACCGGGCGCATTTGAAATGCCGCTGCTGGCAAAACGCCTGGCGGAAACCGGCAAATACGACGCGATCGTTGCGGCTGCGCTGGTAGTGGATGGCGGTATCTATCGTCACGATTTCGTTGCTGCAGCCGTGGTTGATGGCCTGATGAACGTTCAGCTGACCACCAATGTACCGGTTTACTCCGTGTCATTGACGCCGCATAATTTCCAGCCGGTTGACGTGCTGGAAAACTTCTATACCGAACACTTTATCAAGAAAGGCAAAGAAGCCGCGCGAGCTGCGCTGGCCATTCATAATTTGTCGATTGATTAATTCTTTCTCAGGAACACTTCATTATTCGTGATGAGGTGTTCTTGCTTTCATTAATATCCCCTCGCCCTTAAGAACAATATGTTCTGCCTTATTTCGAAATATTGTATAAGCCACTTTCATTACTTTCCCCTGCTACTTCAACTTACGTAAATTTTTGTCGTAAACAGCAAAAGGTGTACAAAAACACTTCACATTCATAGCATTCACTATAATGTATAGCACAGGCTATACTTCTCAGGGGATGACTATGTTTACCAGGCACGTTGTATCAGTTGTGATGCTCACGCTGGCGATGAGCGCTTCAGCGCTTGCGGCTGACAAACTCAAAGTGGTCACCACTTTCACGGTGATCGCAGACATGGCGAAGAACGTCGCGGGGGATGCCGCAGAAGTGACCTCAATCACCAAGCCAGGCGCAGAGATCCACGAATATCAACCTACGCCCGGCGATATTCGTCGTGCACAAGGCGCCGATTTGATCCTGGTAAACGGTTTTAATCTGGAGCAGTGGTTTAGCCGCTTCTACCAACGCCTGAAAGGGGTGCCGGAAGTCACGGTGACCGAAGGCGTTGAGCCATTGGGCATCACTGAAGGTCCTTACAACGGTAAACCCAATCCGCATGCGTGGATGTCACCGGATAATGCATTGATTTACGTCGATAACATCCGTAAAGCACTGCAACAATACGATCCTGCCAATGCCGCCGTTTATCAGGCCAACGCGGATCGTTACAAAGCGCAAATCCAGCAAACCCTGGCGCCAATGCGCGCCGAGATTGAAAAATTGCCGGAAAACCAGCGTTGGTTGGTGACCAGTGAAGGCGCATTTTCCTACCTGGCTCGTGATTTAGGCCTCAAAGAGCTTTACCTGTGGCCGATCAATGCCGATCAGCAGGGCACACCACAACAGGTGCGCAAAGTGATCGATGCGGTCAGAACCCATCACATTCCCACCATCTTTAGCGAAAGCACCATCTCCGCCAAACCGGCTCAACAGGTAGCACGTGAAGCGGGCATTCACTATGGCGGCGTGCTCTACGTTGACTCACTCAGTAACAGTGATGGCGCGGTGCCGACTTATCTCGATCTGCTGCGCGTCACCACCGAAACCGTGGTAAAAGGCATCACCGCCGGGAGCCAAAAATGACCCTAAACGTGCAGGATGTTAGCGTCACCTACCGCAACGGTCACACTGCGCTGCGTCAGGCATCTTTCTCTGTGCCAGCGGGCAGCATCGCCGCGCTGGTGGGTGTCAACGGCTCCGGAAAATCCACACTGTTTAAGGCCATTATGGGCTTTGTACCGCTCTCGACGGGTCAGGTCACGCTGGCAGAGATGCCCGCAAAGCGTGCGCTGAAACACAATATCGTCTCCTATGTGCCGCAATCCGAAGAGGTGGACTGGAGCTTCCCGGTGCTGGTGGAAGATGTGGTGATGATGGGCCGCTACGGATACATGAATATGCTGCGCATCCCGCGTGCGGAGGACAAACGCAGCGTGGATGACGCGCTGGCACGTGTCGGGATGAGTGAATACCGCCATCGTCAAATTGGCGAACTCTCCGGCGGGCAGAAAAAACGCGTCTTCCTCGCACGTGCGCTGGCGCAGAGTGGGCAAATTATCCTGCTGGACGAGCCCTTCACCGGCGTCGATGTCAAAACTGAAGCGGCGATCATCACCCTGTTGCAGGAGCTGCGCGATGAGGGCCGCACTATGCTGGTCTCCACGCACGATCTCAACACTATTCCTGATTACTGCGACCGCTGCGTGCTGGTGAAAAACACTGTGCTAGCCAGCGGCGAACTGCGCAACACCTTTACAGCCGCCAACCTCGCACGCACCTTCGACGGGGAAGTGCAGCAGCGTAATGCCGCATTATTGCAGAAGATAGCCGCGCAACCGGGGGCGGATCATGTCGTGGATTATTGAGCCGTTTGACTATCAATACATGCTGAATGCGATGTGGATCGCCGCGCTGGTCGGGGCGATTTGCGCGTTTCTTTCCTGCTTTCTGATGCTGAAAGGCTGGTCGCTGATTGGTGATGCGCTATCCCACTCGATAGTGCCGGGTGTGGCTGGCGCGTACATGCTGGGTTTGCCCTTCTCGCTCGGTGCTTTTCTCTCCGGCGGACTGGCGGCGGGCAGCATGCTGTTCCTAAACCAACGAACGCGCCTGAAAGAGGACGCGATCATCGGACTGATCTTCTCCTCCTTCTTTGGCATCGGATTATTTCTGGTGTCGCTCAATCCAACGTCGGTCAACATCCAAACCATCGTGCTCGGCAACATTCTCGCGGTGGCACCCGCCGATATCTGGCAGCTCGGCACCATCTGTGTGGTGACGCTGACGTTGTTGCTGCTGAAGTGGAAAGATCTGATGGTGACGTTCTTTGATGAAAGCCATGCGCGCTCGTTAGGACTGAATACCACCGGCCTGAAAATCCTCTTCTTTACCCTACTCGCCGCCTCCACCGTCGCCGCGTTGCAAACCGTCGGTGCTTTTATGGTGATTTGTCTGGTGGTGACGCCGGGTGCCACCGCCTATCTGCTCACCGACCGCTTCCCGCGTTTGTTGATGATTGCCGTGGCTATCGGCAGCATTACTAGCTTCCTTGGCGCGTGGAGCAGCTATTTCCTTGATGGCGCCACCGGCGGCGTGATCGTGGTGGCACAAACTCTGGTGTTCCTGCTGGCGTTTGTGTTTGCGCCTAAACATGGCGTGTTGGCCGCGCGGCGACGAGCCCGTCTGGCACAGGAGACCAACGTCAATGAGTGAAATACTGCTGAGCCCTTTCGATTTCGAATTTATGAATATGGCGCTGATTATCACGCTGATTTTGTCACTGCCGTGCGCCATGCTATCCGCATTTCTGGTGTTAAAAGGCTGGTCACTGCTCGGCGATGCCATGAGTCACGCGGTATTTCCCGGTGTGGTGCTGGCGTGGTGGATCGGCTTTCCCTTTGCGATTGGCGCTTTTATCGCGGGCATGCTGTGCGCACTCGCCACCGGTTTTATCAGCCAGAACAGCCGCATCAAGCCCGATACGGTGATGGGTATTGTGTTTTCGGGGATGTTCGGTGCCGGGCTGGTGCTCTATCTCAAGCTGAAACCGGAAGTCCATCTCGATCATATTTTGTTCGGCGATATGCTCGGCATCGGCTGGGCGGATATCGCGCAAACCGCAGTCATTGCGCTGTTGGTAGTTCTGGTACTGAGCGTGAAATGGCGTGATCTATTGCTGCATGCCTTTGATCCACAACAAGCGCGCGCCTGCGGCATCAACGCGAATCTGATGCATTACGGGCTGCTGTGTTTGATTGCGCTGACCATCGTTGCCGCACTCAAGTCGGTAGGCGTGATTTTGTCGATCGCCATGCTGATCGCGCCGGGAGCGATTGCGCTGTTACTGGCGCGGCGGTTCTTGCAGGTGATGCTGCTGGCGGTGCTGATCGCAACCTTAACCGGATTATGCGGCGTGTATGCATCGTTCTTCCTTGATAGCGCGCCGGGACCGACCATAGTGGTGCTCTATAGCCTGTTTTTTGTGGTGACGTTTGTGGGTGTGAGCTGGCGCGAGAGAGCGAATCGTCACGGCTTTGCAGCTATCAAATAAAGTGATTCCGGGCCGCAAATTTTAAGATTGGGCCATAAATTTAATTAATTGGGCCGATAATGAGTGAAATGAGCTTAAAATAATTTATAATGGGCCGCAAATGTGCAGTGTGGGCCATAAAATCAATAATGTGAGCCATTAGCGTTCAATATGGGCCACAAATCAGCACCCCTGCTCCTAAAGCGCTCAGTGAGTGACCGGCACGGGCCAGGAAGATTAATGAATAAGTGGATTTTTAAGCTAATCTCAGAGGCGTACAATTTTGATCCCGCTAACTTCCTCCGATGATCTTTCAGACCTACAACACAGAATTCTCTCCACTATCGCACGTGCCGAGTCTTCGCTCAGTTCCGGTGATCTCGCGAGGCGGCTTGGTGTGGGTCGTTCAACGATCAAACGTCATGTCGAGGTTTTGCTTGGTCAAAACAAAATTATCAGGCATGGCACAGGAAGAGGGACTCGGTATACCGCGCAGGCGCCCTTAAACAAACTGCCCCAATCCGGTTCATCAGTGGCGGAGAAAACCCCTGAATATCATTCCTCTTCTCTCCCAACAGCTCAATCATTACATCAATATCTAAACTTACCTCTGTCAGTAAGGGATATTTCCGGGTACGACCGAAGCTTCGTGGACAATTATATTCCAAACGAAACGTTTCTCCTGCCTCGGACGCTAGCCCTGGCCTTGATGAATGAAGGAAAAATGGTAGGACAACATCCCGCAGGGACATACGCGCGAAAAGTTTTGGAGCAATTGCTCATTGATTTGTCATGGTCATCCTCTCAACTTGAGGGAAACAGATATTCATTGCTGGCCACCGAAGAACTGTTCAAAAGTGGCGCAGCATCGAATGATTTGGATGCCGTCATGCTGCTTAACCATAAACAGGCAATTGAGTTTTTGGTCGATGCAGTACCTGAATCAGGGTTAACTGGGCCGGTAATCAGTAACTTGCATGCTTTGTTGATGCACGATTTACTGTCAAATCCTGACGAGTTAGGGGCTATCAGGCGCAAAATCGTGAATATTTCGGGAACCACCTACACTCCACTACAGGCACCGTTCCTGTTACAAGAAATGTTCGACATCATTATCAAAAAAGCACGGTTGATTAATAATCCTGTGGAGTCAGCCTTTTTCCTGTGGGTCAATATCGCTTATCTGCAACCCTTTGAAGACGGTAACAAAAGAACCAGCAGGCTGGCTGCAAATATTCCGCTTATGATCTACAACAGCGCTCCACTCTCCTTTCTTGATGCTGATGTAACAAGCTATGCCTACGCAATGATGGGAATCTATGAAAAACGTGACGTGACTTTAGCCGTTGAATTGTTCGAACATTTATATCGTCGTTCAATCAAACGCTATGCCGTCACACTGGAAGCCATGGGCGTTCCGGACCCGTTTAGACTTCGTCACCGGGAAGATTTAAACACCACTATTCGCTTAATCGTTGCCGATGGTCAGAATATTAATTCTGCCATGCAGATGATTAATCTTAATCCTGATGACAGAGAGCGATTTATGCAGCTTTTGCAGAATGAACTGCGCATATTGAGTACGTCAAATTGTGCCCGGTATCGCCTATCAATATCGTTAACGGAGCAGTGGATTAGTCAAGGTCGGCCAAGTTAGTTGTGAGGCCAACTTGCAGTGTTCACGACCGTTTTTGGCTAACCCGCATCACGGCTTAACGCTATAGTGGCCCCCCTGATTCACAACATGATACCGGCATGAAACTGACTCTCGATAATGATCTCACCATCCGCAAGCTGCTGATTTTCAGTTGCTACATGGAAACGGAAAACCTCGCCAGAGCTGCAGAAACGCTGGGGATCAGCACCGTGAGCGTGCATCGTGCGCTGCACACGCTGGAAGAGAGTTTGCGCTGCCCGCTGTTTGAGCACAAAGGCCGCAATCTGGTGGCACTGCCCGCCGCCTCAACCCTGCTGGAATACAGTCGGGAAGCGCTGGCCACATTGAGTCAGGGTATCGATGAAACGCGACGCACCGCAGGCATAGGTTTGGGGCATTTGCGCGTTGGCACCCTGTATTCGCTGTCGCTGGAAACCGTGCCGCGCTTGATCATGAAAATGAAGCTGCGTCGCCCAGAGTTAGAACTCAACCTCACCATGGGTTCCAATGAATTGTTACTGCGCGCGCTGAAAGATAATCAGCTCGACGCCATCATCATTTCCGTCAGCGAAGCCGAGATCGATGACAAAGTTTTTGAGCAGGTCGCGCTGTTTCAGGATGACATCTTCCTCGCCGTGCCACAGGATGACGGCGGCGCTAGCGAAGATGATATTGATCTGCGCACCTACAGCGACAAACCTTTTGTCTCGCTAGCCGAAGGTTTTGCCACCTTTGCCGGTTTTCAGGAAGCCTGCCACGTTGCCGGCTTTGAACCCAATATCGTCACGCGCGTAAATGACATCTTCTCGATGCTGAGTCTGGTGCAGGCGGGAATGGGCTATTCGCTGGTGCCAGGCAGGATGCGTAAGCAGTATGAAAACGACCTGCGCTTTCTCCGCTTAGCCGAGCCGTATCAAATGCGGCAGCAGATCGCTATCGTGTTTCCGCGCAACCGCGAACACGATCCGAACCTGCTGGCCCTGGTGGCTGAAGGGCGTATGTTTGCCCTCAGTTTGCAGGAAAAAGTTCAGCGCGCCAGCCGCTGAAACAGACGCAGCGCCAGTTCAGCGCCGCTGCGCTCAAGGGCGATGCACTCGCCCTGACACTGCACACCGCGCGTTAAGCCCGTCAGCACTTCGCCGGGCGGCATCTCCATCACCATACGCACATCGCGTTCTTTTGCCGCCACCATCGCTTCATGCCAGCGCACACTGCGCGCCATGTTCATCGCCAGATCCTCAGCAATGCGCTCCGGCTGCCAGAGAACACGGGCGCTGCTGCCGCTGAGATAAGCGAATTGCGGACGTTGCAGAGTGACCTTGTCGATAGCGGCTTTGAGCTGCTGCGCAGGGCTATTCAGCAGCGCACAATGTGACGGCACGCTTATCGCCAACCGCTGCGCACGCTGTGCCCCTCGCGACAGTGCCTGTTGCGCCACTGCCGCCATCGCGCTATCGCTACCTGCTATCACAATCTGTGTTTCGGCATTGATGTTGGCAATGAAGCTGGTTTGCCCATCCACCAGCGATTCGACTTGTGCCAGCGTCATGCCACTGATCGCTGTTAAACCATAACCCTGCGGATAAGCCTGCTCCATCAGTTCACCGCGCAGTGCCACCAGATGCAGGGCATCAATAAAATCCAGTGCCCCAGCGATCACCGCCGCAGGATACGCACCAATTGAAAGACCGCACACCATATCTGGCACCACCCCGCTGGCAATCAGCTGGCGCGCCGCCGACACACCCGCAATCAGCAGCGCCAGCTGCACCGCGCGCGTATGTTGCAGTGCGCCGGCCGAATCGAGTTGCAACAGTTCATCACCCAGCACCTGATGCGCCACTTGCCAGGTCTCATCGCGTGGAAGCAACTGCAACATGCCAGGCCGTTGCGTGCCCTGCCCCGGAAAAGTAAACAGCGTTTTCATCTCATTTCCTCCGTCCAGGGAAGCTGCGTCAGGCGTGGGCCGCGTGCGGTTTTCAGCAACACGCGCCCCTCGCGCAGCCATTCATTAAGCGCGAATGCCCCCACCGGCGTTTCTATCTGGGTATCCGTACGACAGGGTAAACGTGCAAGTTGCTGCTGCCAGGCCGTAAATTCCTCCGCCTGCAGCGGCAAAGGTGCACGAATTAACAGGTCGAGATCGCTCGTGGCATGCAACACCGGCAACCCGGTCGCCAGAGCGAATCCCGTGCTGCCGGTCACGCCCCACTGCCATGACCAGCGCTGCTGATGCTGTTGCATCAATGCCAAAACCGTAGGTAATGCGCGAAATACTGAATCGCTTGCGCGCGCAATTAATTCCTCCGGTGTATCAATGCGCATCACATCCTCTCGCCGCACCCATCCCGCCGCCCGTTGATGGCGCGCACTGCCGCGCACGCCAATCGGGATAAGATCCTGCTGCATTACATCGCGCCGCACCACCACCGGCTGCTGAGCGTTCCACTGCTGCGCCACCCAGCTTTCCTTAATATCGAGCAACGTGGTATCAGCTTGCAGCCAGAGCAGATCGTGCGGGCGGATGTTCATGATTACATTCCTGAAGTTAAGCTAATAAACAGCGGCAACGAAACAATCGACAGCAGCGAACTGAGCAACAGCACCGCTTCGGCATCCGGTGACTGCACGCCAAAACGGTTACCAAACACCACGCCAAAGAAACCGGCGGACAGCGCAATCATCAGAATCGCAGTGACCGCCACGGTGCCGTGCAGGCCAAACAGCATCACAATGCCCCACGCCAGTAACGGTTGGATCAGCAGTTTGGTTACTGTCGAGCTGATCACCATGCTGTTGATTTTCAGCTGACGCGCCGAGAGGATCACCCCGGTCAGGAACAGTGCGGCGGCGGTGGCAGCCAGACCGAGCGGTTTAATCGCGGCCAGCACCAGATCTGGCATTTTGATGCCAATGGCCGACAGCACCACGCCCAGCAGCGGTCCCAGAACAATCGGTTTTTTCACCGATCGCCACATCAGCACCGGCAGCATCGCCAGCGTTGAACGCTGTGTTTCCCCGGCGGTGCGCGCTTTTTCACGCTCCAGAATCAGCAGGCAGAAGGGTGTCATCAGCACCGAACCGCAGGCAATAGAAACTGCAACGGACAGTGAGGTTGCTGAGCCTTCGCCCACTACGCTGCCGAGAATCGGTAAACCCAGCGCCGCATAGTTTGGCAGCGCCACGGTCAGCGTCAGCACCGCTGCATCCTGTGGCGATTTATGGAAGATTTTGGTGGCAACGAAATAGAGCACCGCATACGCCACCCACATCGCTAACGTCAGCACCACAATCAGCGGCATCTGCGCCACAATCCCGCTCCACGGCGTTTGTACCGTGGCGCTGAACAACGCGGCGGGCAGTGCAAAATCCATCACAAAAATATTGAGTAAAGAGACATTCTTGTTATCAACCATTTTGGCTTTGCCGGCCCAGAATCCGAGCAACATGATAATGAAGATCGGAGCCAGAGCATGCAGAATCACGTAAGTCATAAATCACCTGTTTGTTATTAAAAGAGTGAGTACTGACGCGATGGTGTTGAATTTATCAGTTGCCGCAGAGGCCGGACGCCGCGAGCGTCCGGCATACTGACAGCCGGCAGGTTGATTTAATGCTTTTTATTATTAGGGTGTTACCAGCTGGCGCGCAGACGTTCGCGCACCAGTGACGAGCTTTGGCGATTCGGTGCCGCCAGGCGTGAACCTCGGCCAGGCACACGGCGCGTATCGTCAATCGCCTCTGTCAGCGTGGCTTTAACGCGCGTCACCTCTTCTTCGGTTGGCGCATCCGGATGGGTGATATCCAGCAGCGATGAGAGTAAGCCCAGCGTCGCGTAGTTCCCGATGTCATAGGCCATCGGTGGCACGCTGGCGGCGAGTTTCTCCAGCGCTTCCACGGTGCGCAAGGTGATACGCGCAGCCGAGTCTTTGCCCATGGCGTGCACCTGCACGGCCGGATCGTTAAACGCGATCAGTCGATTGGCCTGATAACCATGCGCCAGAAACGCGCCGGACATCGCCTTACCCACAATCAGCCCAATCACCGGATGCCCGGCCAGACGCGCTTGCGCATAAGCACCGGCTGCGCCCGCCAGCGCCTGGTGAATACCAAAACCCTCTTCACGGCGACCATAAGCCTGACTCGGCACATCAATTACCGCAATGATGGGGCGCTTCACTGTGTTTGCGGCGTCTTCAGCAATGGTTTCCTGCACTACTTTTGCCAGCGTCCAGCCTTCCAGCAACCCGACTTCACCCTGTGCGGCGCGTGGATAGCGGTTATTGGCATCCGGAACGACGGCAATAAAACGGGCGGTTTCGCCATTGATTTCGGCATCTGCCACCTGCACCGACGGGCAGAGCCCAGTGCGGCGCGCGCCACCGGCGGTTAGCTGGTTGAGCCACAGCTCACCCCGACTGTTATGTGCACTCATGATTTCACCTCCGGGTTGAAGACCTGATGAATGGTGGCCGTGCTGGCCTGCTGCGCGGTATCGAAGCGGCTTAGGCGGTCAAGATAGAAGGCATAGTTCTCACTGCGATGCAGTGCCGGAACCCCTTGCGCCAGCGCTGCATCAACCGCCGTTTTCACCGCCTGCACGCCGTCTTGCACTAACGCATCCACCAGCCCACTTTGGTAGCGAATCTCGCCGCCGGTCATGCTCCAGATAAATGGACGGTTGCGCGAGTCATACTCATCGATGCCCGCCTCCTGCTCGATAACCTGCGGGCCGTTCAATCCGAGGCGCGCTTCACGCGTCACGATCAGATGGCTGCAAAGTGCGGCAGCAATCGACATCCCCCCGAAGCAGCCAACGGTTCCGGCGACGATGCCGATCACCGGCGTGTACTGACGCAGATCGACAATCGCGGCGTGGATATCGGCAATTGCCGCCAGCCCCAAATTGGCTTCCTGTAAACGCACACCGCCGGTTTCCAGACACAGAATCGCCTGCGTCGGAATGCCGTTGCGGTTGTCTTCCGCCGCCAGTTCCAGCGCACCCGCCATCTTCGCACCGGAGACTTCCCCCATGCTGCCGCCCTGGAAGGTGCCTTCAATGGCGATCACCACCGTTGGTTGGCCGTTATGGGTGCCTTTCATTACCACCATGCCGTCATCGGCCTGCGGCACAATGCCCTGTTTCTCCAGCCACGGTGACATCACGCCTTCGAACGGATCGAGCAGTTCGCGCGCACTGCCGCTGTCCAGCAATGCCAGCGCACGCTGACGGGCGCGTAATTCGATAAAACTGCTGTCATCACGCATGGTTTACCTCCTCAAACACCTGTTCGATGCGAATACGCGCAACGCCTGGCGTGGCACCAAAATCGTGGATCACCAGTTGGCCCGCCGGTAGTTCAGTCAGTTCCGCCAGGCGGCTGAACAGCGCATCCCAACGCGCTTTGCTGTTATCCACCGAGGTGGTGATCGTCACGCTGAGCAAGGCACTGTTATCCGCGCGATAAATGACTTCCATATCTCCTGAGCCCACCACGCCAGCCAGCGCTTGTCCGCTGAGCGTGCGACGTGCCGGGTAAGACAACGTTATCTTTTCCATAGCAACCTCTTAATCAATGAGTGGCGATGCTTACGCGATCGATAAACAGCGTGGCGGCGAGTAAATCAGCCGCGCCGCCTGGCGACGCATTCAGCGCCAGCATCGCGCTATCCAGTTGTTGTAAAGCCTGACGACCCGCAGCCTGTGCCACTCCGCCCGCCTGTAACACCGCCTGCGCACCGCGTTGTAAGGTCAGCAAACCTGGCATGCCCGCACGGTTAAGTACGCAGGTATCACTGAGCGAGGTCAGAATCGCCATCAGTGCATCGAGCCGTGCCTCGGTTTCATCGGCCCCGGCTTCTCGACTGCGCTGCAACTGCGGCAATGCCAGCTGCGTGACATGCGGAAATCCCTGCTGCGCTTCTTCACGAGCGCCTGGCACCTGAAAACGGTGCACGGCGCGCAGCCCTTTACTGAAGATTTTTGGGGCATGGTGGTCTGGCAAGCGGGCCAATTCCGCGGCGCGAGTGCAGAGTTGATCGCTGCTTGCCTCACCGCCCCGCATCGCCGCCGCGCTGACCAGCAAACCTAATGCCCAGATCGCGCCACGATGGGTATTCACCCCGTCGGTGGCAGTCATCATTTGCTGCTCCCCTTCGCGACCAAGGCGGCCCACGGTTTCGCGCAGTGCTATATCCGCTGGACGCTGCCAGCACTGTTGCGCCAGCGCGTAAAAGGTCGGCGTCAGACTGCGGGCCGAACGTTCCATCAGCGCCAGCGAGAGATCCTGATGCGCGCCGCTGCCGCGACGATCCACCAGACCCGGCTTGGGCGTCAGGTTCACTTCTTCGATCAGACAATCAGTGGCGTGCTGCGCCAGCTGATGCAGGCGGCTTTCAACCGAGTGCGGCGCGAGTCGTTTCATTACCAGCTCCGGAATTTTGCCGGTGGGTTGTAGAGGCCATCAGACCACTCGACCAGATCGGCGACGCTACCGGCCGCCAGCAGTGAGCGTGTGGCATCAGAGCGGCGAATACCGAGATCTTCCGGGAACACCACTTTGCCGCTGCGACGCAGTTCTGCCACGCGTTTGGCATCGACGCCCAATCCGATATCGGTGATACCGGCTACCGCCGCCACCATCGCCCGACGCTCTTCGAGATCCTGCGCACGATAGAGGTAGGCAATGCCCTCTTCTGTCAGCACATGAGTGACGTCGTCGCCGTAAATCATTACCGGCGCCAGCGGCATTCCAGAATTTTTCGCCACTTCGATGGCATCGAGTTTTTCCACGAAGGTCGGTTTCACGCCTGCCTGGAAGGTTTCGACCATCTGCACCACCAGCTTGCGACCGCGTTCCATGGCATCTTCGCCATTTTTCATCGCCAGCCAGGCGGCGGTGGCATGGCGACGACCGTGCGGATCGTGGCCCATATTCGGTGCGCCACCAAAGCCGGAAAGACGACCGCGGGTGACTGTTGAGGAGTTCGCCAGACCATCGATTTGCAGCGTTGAGCCGATAAACATATCAACGGCATACTGACCCGCCAGCTGGCACATGGCGCGGTTAGAGCGCATTGAGCCATCGGCACCGGTGAAGAAGATATCCGAACGTGCGCGGATGTACTCTTCCATCCCCAACTCGCCGCCAAAGCAGTGCACGCTTTCGACCCAACCGCTTTCAATGGCGGGGATTAAGGTGGGGTGCGGGTTCAGCGTCCAGTGTTTACAGATTTTGCCTTTCAGGCCGAGCTGCTCACCGTAAGTTGGCAGCAGCAATTCGATAGCGGCTGTATTAAAGCCAATGCCGTGATTGAGCGATTGCACCTGGTGCTCGGCATAGATGCCTTTGATCGCCATCATCGCCATCAGGATGTGCTCCTGTTTGATCAGGCGTGGGTCGCGTGTAAACAGCGGTTCGATAAAGAAGGGTTTGTCGGCGACCACCACGTAATCGATCCACGAACCCGGAATATCCACGCGCGGCAGATCACACTCGTCATCCACCAGTTCGTTAACCTGGGCAATCACAATCCCGTCGTGGAAAGCAGCCGCTTCCACCAGAGCAGGCGTATCTTCGGTGCTCGCGCCGGTGTAGAGGTTGCCTTTGCGGTCTGCTTTGAATCCGGCAATCAGCGCGACATTCGGCGCAAGGTCAACGTACAAGCGGGAATAGAGCTCGATGTAGGTATGAATCGCGCCGATTTCCAGTTGATCGTCTTCCAGCAGCTGCGATATGCGCAGACTTTGCGTGCCAGAGAAGGAGAAATCGAGCTTGCGGGCGATGCCTTTTTCGAAGATGTCGAGGTGTTCACTGCGCCCCACGCTCGGCATGATCATATGCAGATGGTGCACCTTTTGCGGATTGACTTCGGCCAGCATGCGCGAGAGGAAATCAGCTTGCTTCTGGTTGTTGCCTTCCAGTACGACGCGGTCACCCGGCGAGATTAATTTTTCCAGCATCTCAACCATTTGATCGGTGGGTAACACTTTGCCCTGCACCGGTAACGACGCCTGCCGCCGTTGTTTTTCCATGCGGCGCGTATTCCACACCCGCGCCGTTTGTTGTCCTGATGACATGACTAACCTCCTGAATGAGCGAATCTCTTGATTACGTCAACGCAGGAAAGTGTGGTCTTAAGCGGTGATGGCATCAATCAACCTGAAGATGGGATCGTTAGCCTGAGAGTAATGATCGAGATGACAGAAATTTGCGGTCGGTCAACGATTGATGGAGTTAATTGTGAGCACCGGGCCGCTAACAACGTGTGAGCGTCACATTTAGATCTTCCACCAGCCAATGTGGTGCAAAATGCACCACAATATTGCGAGTTTTTTGAACAACACCTATCGATTGATCAGTCACTACCGCTAACTCATTATTAATTAACTGATTAATTTACAACCTCGTGCATGGCACACATTTTGCTCAATTTAATTATCTGATTAATTAAATCCGTGGCACTCGCCACATTCACGCCAACACCAGGAGAACGTTATGACGGTCGATGAAGCGATAGCGCTGTTTGACGCGCAACGCGAAAAGATCTGGTTTAATCAGCCGGCAGAAATTGCCGCACTCGGCAGAGGTGAAGTCCCGCGCGGCACTGGCGCACGTGGACAATACCTTAGCACTATCATCTTCGCCGAAGGAGAAACCCGCACGCTGGCGGATGAGATGCTGTGGGGCTTAATTCGCGTCGGGGAGGACAATCCCGATGCGGACCTGAGAACGCTGCAACTGCTGATCAAAGAAATCATGGGCTATAAAGCCAATTTCTTTGATTTTGTCAGTCTGCCCGAAGCGGCTGAGATGCTGCACCTTTATGTCCGGGTTGCGGGTGAATGTGAAACACTGGCTGATTTGGTGCGCCTGTCGCATAGCGCCCTCTCCTGGGCCAACCGCCTGCATATGTGGGTTGATTTCATTCTTCCCTGGGGTCTCGGGGACGGTTTTCGTCGCGTTAAAGCCTGATTGGGAGAAGAATCATAATGAAACTGGCGATGCATGTTGCTGATCAAAAGATCTGCGTAATCGAAGTCTGGGAAGACAAAGTGCCGAACCTTGCTCAGGTACTGCGTGACAAACTGCCACTCAAGAGCGTGCTGCAGCACGGCAAGTTGATTGGCGATATGGTGTTTTTCACCTTGCCGATTGTTGCCCCCTGGGAAAATAAATATCTGACGCAGGATGTCGGGAAAGAGCGGCGCGAGAAGTACGGTGAAGTCACCGGTGCGGTGTGTTACTACAGCCCACGTCAGCAGATGTGTGTGGTGTATGGGGATGATACCGCCGATGAACCTTTACCCATTTCGTACATCGGCGAAGTGATTGAAGGCAAACTGGAACTACGCGTGACCGGTCTGGAAACCTGGTTTGATCAGGGACGTATCGTGGAACTGAGTATTATTGATTAATCTCGCAACAGCGCCGTCATGGCGCTGTCTATTTGCGCTGATACCTCAGCAAAACGTGCAGGCGCGCCAGCACAATGTCCATAAGGCGAATGGATCACCCTTAACTCACCATGCTGTAGCATCGACACTTCAATCTCAGCCTCCTCCAGCGTGAAGTAACGATCGCTGGCACAGGGCATCACGATGCAATGTGCGCGTATACTCGCCAGGGCAGCGCGCCAGTCACCTCGCACTACATGCCCGACATCCGCGTGATACCAACTGCTAAGCGCGCAGAGCAAATCGTTAGCATCCAGTGCCTGATGGTCCTGCTCCCAATCGACCAAAAGCGCTTCCAGTGAATCAAAACCCAAATCCTGCCAGCGTGCCTCCCGAAAAAATGCGGACGAGTACGCCCAGCCAGCGTATACCCGACCAAATGCCGCAAGCCCGCGCAGAGGCGGCTGCCTATAGTGTCCATCCGCAAATTGTTCATCGCAACAAAGTGCGGCACGAACGCCTTGTAAAAACACCTGATTATTCGGCCAGCAGCGAGCAGAGCCGCACACGGCCAGCAATGCTTTTACTTGATCAGGACGCGCCACCGCCATGTGCCATGCCTGCATCGCCCCCATGGACCAGCCGTATGCCATGGCAATCTGGCGTATGTGCAAATGATCGAACAGCAGTTTTTCTTGTGCACGCAGATTGTCCACCAGCGTGACGGCGGGAAATGTCGGTCCCGGCTGCAAGGTTGAAGTCGATGGAGAAGAGGAAATACCATTGCCCAGTTTATTGATTAACACAATAAACCAGCGAGTTGGATCAAGGGTTTTCCCCTCGCCTATCAACGGGAGATAGCGCGTGTGCGTGCCGCTGTAGTAACTGAAAATCACTACCGCATTATCCCGATGCGCATTCAGCTGACCGAAAGTTTGATAGCCAATTTGCGCTTCCAGTAACGTTTCGCCACTGACCAGCGCCAAATCCCCTGCGGTGTAAAAAGCGCATAAACCCATGCTTATCTCCTGATGCTCTATGATAGAGTTAATTAATCAATTAACTTAATTATCGCCACATACAGGACGTCGCCGATGAAGGAAGCGCCAGCCTCAAAAGCAGAAACCGGCAGCAGAAAGCCCCGTAAAACACAACGTGATGTGGCGGAGTTATTGCAATCCTCCGCATTCGATTTGTTCGCCACGCAGAATTACTCTTCTGTCCGCATCAAAGACATTGCCACTGCCACCGGTCTCAACTCCGCGCTGATTTATTATTACTTTGGCTCGAAGGAAGACCTGTTTATAAAGGTGATTGAGTCTGCGGTTGAACGCGCATTTATCCAGTTTGACGACATCAAGAGTACGGCTAACGGTCCACGCGATCTGATTTTCCTGTGGATAGAGATCCATATTCTCCAGTTTCATCTGCTGCAGAAACTGGCCAAAATTAGCCTTGATTACTCCAGTACCAACGGACGGATTGCGACCATTGATAAAGCGATAAAAACGTTTTATGAAAAGGAGTCACTGATCCTCAAAAACACCATCAAAGAAGGCATTGCTAGCGGATTGTTTAATGAGGTGAATCCGGCGGATATGGCAATGCTTATCTCGACTTACCTTGATGGCGTTCTGTTCCGTAATGTGATGTTCCCGAATTTCAAATACAAACAGGCGATCAAAGTGATGCGTGATTTTGTGTTCGAAAAACTCGATAAACAGCCGTAACTTTGATGCACGGGCGGTGATCGCCGCCCGTGGTAGTGTTTAAAAAATGGTGCTGTAGCGATCAATCTCCCACTGACTGACATGCAGGTGATAGCTGTTCCATTCCTGCAACTTGTAATGAATGAACTCTTTTTTCAACTCTTCACCCAGCGTAGCGGCCACAAAAGGATCGGCATCGAAAGCCTCAATGGCCTCCAGTAAATTCTGTGGCAAGAACTCAATACCCCGCTCACGTCGTTCCGCTTCACTGATGGCGTACAGATTGTCTTCGTTAGGTTGGCGCGGATCGATCTTTTCACGAATGCCTTCCAGTCCCGCAGCCAGCGCCAGCGTTGCCGCCAGATAAGGATTGACCGCGCCATCGGCATTGCGAGATTCACAGCGTCCACCGCCAGCGGGCACACGCACCGCATTGGTCCGGTTGTTGGATCCCCAGGAGTTAAACACCGGCGCCCAGGAGAAGTAGCTCATCGCGCCCTGACGCACCAGGCGCTTGTAGCTGTTCACCGTTGGCGCAAACGCTGCGCAAAGCGCGCGACCGTGCTTCAGCAACCCACCAATAAAGTAATAACCGGTATCGCTCAAGCCCAATCCCCAGGGATCGTCAGCGCTGGTGGCATCGCGTTTAAACAGGTTCGCACCACTCTGCAGGTCATACAGCGACATATTGAAATGCGCCCCCGTACCGGTTTTATCGGCAAAGGGTTTCGGCATAGTAGTGGCAATCAACCCACGCTGTTTTGCATAGTGCTTGGCCATAAAGCGGAAGAAAATAAAGCGATCACAGCTGGTGAGCGCATCGGCATAGTTAAAATCGAACTCATATTGAGAATTACCATCCTCGTGGTCGAGGGAATAGAGATCCCAGCCCAAGGCGTTGATGGTAGAAGAAACTTCATCCAGCCAACCAAACTGATCAACAAAACCTTGCAGGTCATAGCAGGGCTTATTGAGCTTATTATCTGGCTCAGGCACCGTCAGTGAGCCATCGGCTTCACGCTTTAGCAGATAAATTTCACACTCAATACCCAGGTTGAAACCAAAGCCCATCTCGTTAGCCTGCTTAATGACATTTTGCAGTGCCACACGTGTGCTGAGTGCATATGGTTCGCCTTTAAAATAGTTATCTGCTGGCATCCAGGCAATTTTGGGTTCCCATGGCAGCTGAATGATATGGTCGAGATCCGGCACCGACGTCAATTCATCTTCGTGGGGTGACTGTCCAAGGCCATCCAGCGCATAACCGGTATAACGTTCAGACCCTTGCGCCATCTGATCGAGATGGCCAATCGGCACCACTTTTCCTTTCGGCACACCGTGGATATCGACGTAGGCACCCATGCAATATTCCACCCCTTTATCAATCAGGGTTTGTTTGATCTCGGCTACCTGCTCTGCGGTTTTCATCACTACCCTGCCTTAGTCATGTTCAACGATTGAGTGTGGAATGTAGGGCGCATCCAGCGCGGAAATTTCATCAGGTGTGAGCGTGATTTCAAGCGATCCAATGGCATCGCTGAGATGCTGACTTTTCGTCGCACCCATCACCACCGAGCACACCGCTGGGCGACTATAGAGCCAGGCCAAAGCCACTTGCGCCATGGGAACACCGCGCGCCTCGGCGACTTGCTGCACCACGCGTATCACTGCGCTGTCTGCCTGTTCAGTAGCGGCATAGAGAAATTCACTATAGCCATCATCTGCACCGCGCACGCTCGATCTGGCAGACTCAACAGGGCGCGCCAGGCGCCCGCGTGCCAGCGGGCTCCACGGCGTGACCGCAACGCCTTCTGCCGCACAGAGAGCCAGCATTTCCCGCTCCTCTTCGCGATAGATCAAGTTGAGGTGGTTTTGCATAACGATAAACCGGCTCCAGCGTTCATATTTTTGGATTTGCAGCGCCTTACTGAACTGCCAGGCAAACATTGACGAAGCGCCGAGATAACGCACTTTGCCCATTTTCACCAGGTCATGCAGCGCTTCCAGCGTCTCCTCAATCGGCGTTTCACTGTCCCAGCGATGGATTTCATACAGGTCGATATAGTCAATGCCCAGTCGCTTTAAGCTGTGATCACACTCCTGCATGATGACTTTGCGCGACAGTCCTTTGCTGTTCGGTCCGGTGCGCATCGGATTGAATACTTTACTGGTAATCACTACTTCATCTCGCTGAGCAAAATCCCGTAGCGCCCGTCCGAGAATCTCTTCACTCGCACCCTGTGCGTAGATATTGGCGCAGTCGAAGAAATTGATGCCCAGCTCCAGTGCTTCGCGAATTAACACGCGACTCGCTTCCTCATCCAGTGTCCAGCTCCGGCCACTGCGCGCAGGAGGCGCATAGGTCACTGTGCCAAGACAAAGCGCAGACACCTCCAGTCCGGAGTGTCCCAACTTCACATAACGCATTGTGGTTTCCTCACTCCGCCATGCGGATTTTCAGGTAATTGGCGAGATGCCAGACGGTGGTTTCAAGGTGGCTCAGACGGCCCGGCCGTGCGAGTCGTGAACGGCTGCCGCGCTGCTGCTCAGCGTTAATCCACTGGTCTTCATCAATGATGGCGATGCTGCCCTGCTTCATGCGTTCAGCCGTTTGGCTAAAATCACTTTGCTGCGCAGAGTCACGGGAGACCAACACCACGCGGTGCCACTGGGTTGCAGTAGTAGAGATTGGCAAAATTGCGCTGATGGTAATGCGATCAGGATTGAGAGAGAGCAGGCAGTTGGGATAGAGCAGGACTAACTCGCTGTAACGCATCTGCTCATCACTTAACCCTGCGAACGGCAGTAACCCTTCCGTCAGGATTTCGCTCAGCTCACCGTTTTTGCGCAGAGGCTGATGGCAAATGGTCCAGCCCGGACCGTCATCAATAATCGAACTGAGTCTTCCGGGGAAGCTATCTTCCAGTGTAGTGCGATGCACTGCCGGATGGTGATAGCACTCCATGAAGGTCTCAATGGCCATTTTCCAGTTATACGGACAGTCATAATCCAGCGTGTATGCAGTGACCAAGTCGGCAAAATGGTATCGCTGGAAGCGTTCGCTCAGCGGAGCAAGGCGCTGTGCAATCGACGGGGCATCAGCATTGAACGTGACGAAAATCATGCCAAAAACCACTTCATGACGAATCTTCGGCAGGCTGCACTGTTGACGGTCAAAATCCTGCGCCTGATTCATTGAAGGCGCTCCGCTCAACTTACCTTGCGTGTTATAGGTCCAGTTATGAAAGGGACAAACAAAGGATCGGCTATTGCCGCTGCCCTGCGCGATCGGCGCCCAGCGATGCAGACACACGTTCGAGAACACCGCAATACCTTCTTCATTGCGCAAAATGAGTAAGGGTTCACCCACCACATCCAGCGTAAAGTAGTCATTGATTGCCGCAATCTGCGATTCATGACCGACAAACAGCCAGTCCTGACGGAACACTTTGTCCTCTTCCAACCGAAAAAAACTGTCGCTGTTATAGGCTTCTGGCGGTAGGGTTTCACTCCGGCTGGCATCACTTTGCTGCTGACGCAGAATACGCGCCAGAATGCTGTCGCCATCATCAAATACCACATCAATTTTCTCGTGATACATCTCACTCTCCTCTGGCGCTGCAAAGATAAAATAAGGGTTAACGATAATGATGTTCGACACGCGCCTGAATCAGACTGAGCACGCTGGTGGCGGCCAGATACCAGATACAAGCAACGATCAATAACGGAATGTTTTCATAGGTACGTGAATAGATGGCCTGTGCAGAATAGAGCAGGTCAGAAAGTGAAATCACACTCACCAGAGAAGTGGTTTTCAGCATCCCGATCACCTGATTCCCGGTGGGAGGAATGATGAACGGGATCGCCTGAGGCAAAATCACACGTTTTAGATACTGACCACGCCGCATACCCAATGCGCGTGCGGCTTCTTGCTGACCATCCTCCACTGAGGAAATACCGGCACGAATGATTTCAGCCATGTAGGCCGATTCATTGAGGCCAAGACCAAGAATCGCCGCCGCCAATGGCGTGATCAGATCGTTGGTGCTGCCGCTCCACAAGGTAAACAGTCCCGGGATCCCCACGCTGAACTGGGGATAGAGCGCAGCGAGGTTGTACCAAAAGATCAGCTGTACCAGTACCGGTGTGCCACGAAAAAACCAGATCCAACCACGACTGAAATTCACAAGTAACGGATTGCTGGAAAGTCGCATGACGGCCAGCATGACGCTCAGCACAATCGCCAGCACCATGATGACCAGCGTCAACCAGAACGTAGTCCACAACCCCAGCAGAATTGTCGGGGAGAATAGGTATTTGCCTACCGTTGCCCAATCAAAATTGGGATTGGTGATCATTGAATGCGCCACCAACGCGCACAGCGCAGCAAGTACCAGAGCCGAAATCCAGCGTCCGGGATAACGCTGTGGCACCACTTCACGTGACGTGGCCAACACCGATCTGGTCGGGGATGGCGAAGTTGTCAGGATTTTATCTGTCATCAGTGTTCTCTTCATCGTATAAACCGAAAGAATTAATTAACTGATTAATTAAGATCTACCTTTTACGCATAGCGCTGTCAATCACTGTCAGATGCAGCATGTACACGCGCCAGAAAATCTCGGGTACGTGGATGGCGAGGTGCATTGAAAAAGTGTTTTGCTTCAGATACTTCGATAATGGCCCCGTTATCCATAAAGGCAACACGATTTGCGACATCACGGGCGAAACCCATCTCGTGAGTCACGATCACCATGGTCATGCCATCTGCCGCCAGATCTCGCATCACCGCTAACACCTCACCCACCAGTTCAGGATCAAGTGCGCTAGTCGGTTCATCAAACAGCATCAGCGAGGGTTTCATTGCCATCGCGCGGGCAATGGCTACGCGCTGTTGCTGACCACCCGATAGCGCAGCAGGCCGTGAATCATAACGATGGCTTAACCCCACGCGATCCAGTAACGCTTTAGCTTCCGCCATTGCCTGGGCACGCGGCACTTTCTTTACCGTGACAGGCGCTTCCATCACGTTCTCCAGCGCGGTCATGTGGCCAAACAGATTGAAACGCTGAAAAACCATACCGATGCTGATGCGGTTATGTGCCACCTCCGCTTCCTTTAATTCATGCAGTTTTTCCCCCTGCAGACGATAACCCACCATGCCGCCATTGACCCACAACTCACCGCCATCAATCTTCTCCAGATGATTAATGCAGCGCAGAAATGTTGATTTCCCCGAACCAGATGGGCCGATTAGGCACACCACTTCCCCTTTCTCAACGCGAAGGTCAACCCCTTTCAGAATCTCAACACCATTAAAGGATTTGGTGACCTGATGTGCATCAACCATCAGTGTGTCGCTCATTGTGTCTCCTGCTGCGTCATATACCAGGTGTTCAGGCCGCCGCTATCGAGGATTAGCATCTGGCCGGTAAAAGAAGCTGCAGCATCCGAAGCGAGAAAGGCCACGCACTTCGCTACCTCCTCGCTTGAGACAGGCCGCTTCAGGGGTAATCGTGCGACTTCTTCCGCCAGCAATGGCTCGTGCTTTTGCCAATGTCTCTCAGCATCCCTAATCGGACCAGGGCTAATCCCACAAACCCGAATCCCCAAAGGAGCCCACTCAATGGACATTTGGGCGGTGAGATTGACCACCCCAGCTTTTGAGGGGCCAAATGCACCGGCATTGGGATAACAACGATGTGCCGAAGCGCCAGCGATATTGATGATCACTCCACCGGACGGCATGCGCCTGACCGTTTCCACACTCATTACGAAAGTCCCGGTAAGTTGAGTGTCCAGAACCGCCTGCCACTGCCGATCGCTCAACGTCAATAACGGTGCCGTCGCGCTCGCGCCCGCGTTATTCACCAGTAAATGGGGTTGACCAAGCGTATCGGTAATGCTGTCCAGCATGGTGCAGACATCAGCACGGTGTGTGATATCCACCAGCCAGTAAGCTGCTCGCGCGCCCTGCTCTTGCAGCGCAGCTACAGCCTGTTGTGCAGACTGCTCATTACTGTGCCCAACGACAGCAATCGCATAACCCTGCCGCGCCAGTTGTTGTGCCATGCGCAATCCGACGCCCTGCGAGCCGCCAGTAATGACGGCGGTTTTTACGCTTTGCATGCTGACTCCTCTTCCTTCATCGCCTGAACAGGCGTCAGTAATGAAGTCCCGCAGATGTAACCCCATGTCAGGTTGGGGCCCAGCGTAGTGCCCGCGCTGACCGCACGTGTTCCGATAGGATTCGCCATCGCCGCGCCCGCACAGTACAAACCGGCAATCGGCTCGCCATCCAGATGCAGCACATTGCCGCTGGCATTGGTACGAGGCCCCCCTTTTGTGCCGAGAAATGTGCGGTTAAAAGGAATGGCGACAAAAGGTGCCCGCTGGATGGCCTGCATCCCGGCCTGGAATCGTCTGTCTGCATTGCTATGTGCGCAGTTAAGGTGACGTGAAAAATCGCTATCGACACCACAGGCGCAGTGATCGTTGAATCGTGCAACGCTACCCTCAAGCGATCCCCCTGGCAGATCAAGCTGCAGTTCCAGAGCCGCTAGCGTAGGCGCCTGGCGCATCCAGCCCGGTGTTTGTCTGCGGTAATAGCGCAGCAGTGGCGCACGGTAGAGCAATCTCACATCGCTGATTAACCATGCGGGAAGGTGTAAGGCATCGCCCTGTTCATCACGGGCATCCAGTGCTTCACCAAGATTAAAGGCAAACTCATTGGTAAAACGTTCACCCTCACGATTCACGAGAATCGCGTTGGGCTCATAGTGGAAGTAAATCGACAAGCCACTAAAGGGCATGCCCGGCGCTGCCGGAATGCCACCGCCTATATTGGCCTGTTCCATATGTGCCAGTTGCGCCCCAACGGCTTCCGCCATACGCAGCCCATCCCCACAGTTATCATTCGGGCTGGCGATAAAATCTTGCGTACCGGAAAAGTGCCGGGTGCGGCGCGCGTGATCCCACTCAAAACCCCCGCTGGCAATCACCACACCCCGTCGTGCCTGCACCTCAATCTCACCTCCCTGATGGCGATAGCGCACGCCTTTAACCTGATGGTGGCTATGCATCACCAGCTGCATCACCGCTGCCTCAGTCACGATTTCACAGCCTGCACGGTCGCAAGCGTCCAGTAAGCCCGCCATCAATGCCGCGCCTTTCGTGAGTTCCCCTCGCATTTGCCGCATGATTAATCGCGGTAAAAAGCGAAGCCAGCTGCGCACCGGCTGGTGCCAAAGATCGCAGGCCAGTAATTCGTGATAGGTAAAAAGTCGCGGAAGGGGCGTAGATCTTAGCGGCCATCGCCGGCGAGGTTTTAGCGGCAACGGCGCCAACATCCGACCTTGCTGTTTCGCGCCAGGTAATGGCCATAACGGGTCGCTTTCAGCCGTTAAAGCAAACCGCAGGTCGCTATGCTGCTCAATAAAGCGCAGCATCGCTGCGCCCTCCTGACTCATTTGCTGCCATAACCGATCTTCACTCGTCTGCCATCCCGGAGGGGCAGCCGCACGAAGATAGGCCAAAGCTTCCTCGCAGGAATCCTTAAGGCCATGCTGCTGTGCATGATGGTTCGCCGGAACCCAGGTGGCACCTCCCGACATCGCGGAAGTGCCGCCCAGATAAGCACTTTTTTCCAGAACCAACACCTGCAGACCGCCCACCGCCGCGCGCAAGGCTGCACTGAGTGCGGCACTACCGGAGCCCATCACCAGCACATCGCACTGGCGGAGTTCAGTTATTGTCGTACTCACAATGGCTGTGTGCTGGTCAGGTTGATGCCCGGTTTATCCAGCTTCATCGCATCCAGATCCCACTTCTCCATGATTTTGTCGTAGGTGCCGGTTTCATGAAGCACGTTGAGGGCTTTCAACAGCACGTCTGCCAATTGGGTGTTCTCTTTGGCAACCACAACACCGAGGTAATACTTCGGCATTAAAGGCATTTGTACTGTGCGGATGGGATGAGGCGCTTTTTTCTTGATGTCATCAATGGATGCCGCATCATTGAGGACAAAATCAACACGGCCGGAATAGAGTCCCAACAAAACCGCATCTGCTGACGGCAAAGTCACCTGCTGGATTGCGGTTTTGCCCTGCTTAGTACAATTCGGCGTATAGATTTCGCTGATAGCTTTCTCGAAGTCAGTACCGGTTTGCACACCCACTTTCAGACCACAGAGCGTGAGTGGATCGTTGGTAATCGTCTTCTCTGTTTCCAGCGTATACACCTCACTGGTGGCATAAGCGTAGTTAACAAAAGACACCTGCTTTTCACGTTCAGCACTATCTGAAATACACTCCATCGCAACGTCATAGCGACCACTCTTCACGCCGGGAATCAATCCGGCAAAGTCGATCGAGACCGGTTTTACCTTGACGCCTAGCACCTGCCCTAATGCATCCCAAAGATCGGGTTCGAAACCGACCATGGTTTTATTATCTTCAGCAAAAGATTCGCACGGCGGGTAATGCGCATCCGTCACCAGGTTCAGCGTTTTGCTGCTGCGGATTTTTTCCGGCAACTGCGCATGCAAATCAGCATGCATGCTGAGTGGCGTATCAGCCGCGTGGGTAATTAAGGGGAGCAGTGAAGAAACCGCAAATGAGGCAGCAACAACCAGACTTTTCATTCTCATGCTTTTAACTCCAGTAGAAAGGCACAATGCCAAAGACCCTGATGACTTAAAAACGCAAAAAACGAAGATGGTGCGCGGTAAGAATTGCAAGCACTATGCCAGAATTTAAATAATTGATTAATTAATCACCGAGGCCTGATAGCACGTGGGATGCGGGATTTCAGGCAGTTGACGCCCTGGCGAAAGCTGAATGTAAAATCACCAACAGAGTGCAAAAAATAGCCAGAGTGGTGCAGCGCGACGTAACAGGCTGGATGACTCAAGATCAGCGCTGTGAGCATGCCACATGACTCAGCTTCGAACGGATGACAATGAAGAAGAGAGAAGTGGTTGATAGGACATGTGAGGCGTATCAAAAAGTGCCTGACGGCACTTTTATTAAAGAAGAAGAGTTAGCGTGCACTTCCTGCCTTTCGTCTATTGTGAAAACGCTTTTTCTTTTTGCTGTGAACAATGCTGTAAAGAGAATAAATAATAATCACACTTAATATAATTGCTAAAAATAGCGAACCGACCACAGACATAGATTGCCTTATTATTGAGCCACAATTCCTTTGGCAATGTAAACTAATGCACGTTCTGAGAATGTACTTTTAATATGTAATCTTCTCTTGCAGTAGGAAAAATTATTTTTTATGGTTGAGCGACTCCGTTGCATGAGGGATGCAATGTCTTCGATCTCCAGCCCTAAAGATTTCATATAAATAATCTGTAAGCTCTGCAGTGAGAGTTTTACTGGACGATTTTCATGCATAATAACCGCGCTCATCATGTAACACAGCAATGCATTTGTGGAAGCGGTGAGCGACACAAAATGAATGCGTTGATAAACTTCATAACTCTCATCATCTTGCGTCAATACAAATATATAGGCACTGTCACCGTACATTTTTCGTAATTTAAATACGTCAGCAATCTTAGTTTCAAGTGAAACAGACCGAGCATTAATGACGATGATTGTGTGTTTATCCTGCAGTAAAGGAAACCGTTGCTTCATCGCTTCTGACAAACCTGACGTCGTAAAATGACAATCAGAATAGATGATTAAATCAGTTAACCCAATATGAAATACCCTGGCGTTAGTGAGTGGCACAATAATGTCCCGACTGAGCTATCGCGCTCAGAAATTATTATGTGATTTATCGCTGCTATGTAGTTTTCAAACCATACACCCTTAACAATAAGCCGCGCAGGGGTATTTCATTTTAATTGCGTTCTCTTAGCGAAAAACTTACAGCACTGGTTAAATCCACCACAAACACTCGTATTAATGAGGTTCCATGTAGGCAGGAAGTGCAGGCACCGGTAGCACGGACAACACTTTAAGCCGCTGCAAAGTACGCACTTGTGCACGTTCCAGATGGTCGCGCAGACAAGCGGCAGCCAGTTCCCAGTTGCCCTTGAGCAACATTTCGTACACCAGACAGTGCTCTTCTAACATCGCGGTCTCGACCGGAATCGCCAGCAGGTCATAAAAAATGCGCGTCACAATAAAGGGCGACTGATTCTGTCGCAGAATTTGCATCATTAACTTATTGCCTGCGGGTTCGAGACAGCGCACGTGTAAATCTTCTTCCAGCCACTCCAGTTCCGCTGCGGTAAGCTGCTTACCTTTATATTTCTGCGCTTTTTCCAGTGAAGCAGTTAACCAGTCAACCGCGAGATGTTTGCCGGCTTTACGCAAGGCAGTGGGTTCGAGACTGGCGCGGATCTCAAAATGATCGGCAATTTCACGCGCGGTTAGCGGTCCGGTTAACCATTGTGAATAGGGTTCCTTTTCTACTAACCCTTTATCACGCAAGCGCATCAGGCTCTCTCTGATCACTGAACGGCTAATGTTGTAGTGCTGAGCCGCTTTTTGCTCATCAACCTGATAACAACCAAATACCATGGCGGTTGAAAGTACTACCTGCAGATTCTCCAGCACTTTCTCGCCGCTGCTGCGGGTATCCACCAGCTCCTGCTGCTGATCAAGACCAAAGAGTTCACGCGTTAATGCAATACGCAGCGGCTCGACCTCTTCTGCATCTTGCGCCACGATGAAGCCTCGCCCTTCAAAACGAGCAATTAATCCCTCTTCATGCAGCAGACTCAGTGCACGGCGTACGGGCACACGACTGGTTCCGAACAATTGTGCTAATGGCCCTTCCAGCAATACCAACCCCTGAGGAATGCGTTTCTGCATCAGGATGTTATGTAACAACTGGCGAATCACTTCATAGCGCGCAGAACCGGTCTCTTCCGTCGCCGTGGGGGCACTCTTTGTTGGCATGGTCATGTCTTTGGTCCTGTTTTCGTCGCGCTACATTATCACAAGTTCCCATCATTCAAACCTGGGTCATTGCCAGGCACAGTTATGGTGCACGCCGCACAATAACGGATCATTAAAAACAATATACATTTAAATCATTGTCCTTCATTTTCATTAGCCTATAAAAACCCGCTTAAAATTAATAAAATAAGCCACTGTTAAATAAGTAAATATTCAAAAATTAAACACAAAGATCACATTTTAGTCACTTTTGATTTAAAGATCTGGCATCGATCTTGCTATGTTTAAATGGATTTTGTTTTCAAATGTACATTTAAAGGTGAGCATGAACGTCGAAACCATTCGCCAGCAGTTTCAGCAAGGTCAGCTTGATGCCTGCGCTATCGCCGCACTGCTTGCGCAGGGAGCACTAACGCCAGTGGATTTCACCGAAGCCTGCATTGCAGCAGCGCAACAGTCGCAAGGCATCTTTATTACGCTGACGCCTGACCGCGCTCGCCGTGAAGCCGCTGAGGCCACCCACCGCTGGCAGCAAGGGGCTCCTTTGAGTGCTTTAGATGGCATTCCCGTGGCGTGGAAAGACCTGTTCGATGTGAAAGACACACGCACCACTGCCGGTTCAGCCACCCGTGAAACAATCTCTGCCGCAGCGAGAGATGTAGTGCTGGTAGAACGTCTCACGCGGGCAGGAATGGTCACTCTGGGTAAAACCAATCTGAGTGAATTCGCGTTTTCAGGCTTAGGCATCAATCCCGCTTTTGGCACACCGCTGATACATTCCACCCTGGGCACTGACCATGTTCCCGGCGGCTCGTCGAGTGGATCCGCTCGCGCAGTGGCTGAAGGGTTAGTCTGTTTTGCCTTCGGCACCGATACAGCCGGTTCGATCCGCATTCCCGCAGCTTTCAATGGCATTACTGGCTATCGCGCCAGCCGTCAGCGTTATCCCGATGCCGGTGTTTACCCGCTGGCTGCTTCTCTCGATACGCTGGGCCCGCTGTGCCGCAGCGTGCGGGATGCCCGCGCGCTGGATGAAATTTTGTGCGGTGATGCAGAAACACACTTTGCTCAACCGCACTTTATCGCCGACACCACCTTGCTTGATCAGGCCGATAAGGCGGTGCGTGACAACGGCTACCGCTGTTTAGATATTCTCGAAGCGAGCGGATGGCGCGTCGCACGCCGTCCTGTAAACACCTTTCATGCTGCGCTGGCCTGGATCGCAGAGAACGGCTGGCCAGGTGCGGTTGAAGCTTTCCAGTTGCACGTTGACCTGCTGGCATCAGCGGATGCAGAAAAAATGGATCCTTTTATTCGTATCCGTTTAACCGCTTCCGGCCACATTAAACCTGCCGTACTGGACTCATTCCTGCTACAGCGCAGCACCTGGCAACAAGCGCTGGCTGCTGAGTTGGCCGGTGCGGTGCTGATTACCCCCACTGTGGCCCACACGGCCCCCCTTTTCTCGCCACTGCATGACGCAGCGGTATTCGCCAACACTAACAGCGCCACGCTGCGCTTAACCATGCCAGGCAGTTTGCTGGATATGCCCGGCGTTGCCCTTCCCAGTGGTACTGCGGACAACGGGTTGTTCACCAGCCTGTTGTTCTCATTGCCCACTGGTGAGGATCACCGTCTGTTAATCGCTGCCCAAGCGGCAGCGGATGCACTGACACCGGGCATTCACGCCCGTACTGACTTTTCTGCTACACAACCCTGAAGGAACTGAAAAATGGCCAAAGAAATTCTTTGCGCATTTGGCGTAGACGTTGATGCCGTTGCCGGCTGGTTAGGCTCATACGGCGGTGAAGATTCTCCTGATGACATCTCACGTGGCTTGTTCGCCGGTGAAGTCGGCGCACCGCGCCTGCTGAAGATGTTTAAAGAACAGAATCTGCGCACCACCTGGTTTATTCCTGGTCACTCCATTGAGACCTTCCCGGAACAGATGAAAGCGGTGGTGGATGCCGGACATGAAATCGGTATTCATGGCTACAGCCACGAAAACCCGATTGCGATGACGCCCGCGCAGGAAGAAGCGGTGCTGGATCGCAGCATCGAACTGGTGACCAAACTGGCAGGCAAACGTCCAACCGGTTATGTGGCGCCGTGGTGGGAATTTAGTAATGTGACCAATGAGTTGCTGCTGAAAAAGGGCATTAAATATGACCACAGCCTGATGCATAACGACTTCCACCCTTACTACGTTCGCGTTGGCGATAGCTGGACCAAAATCGACTACAGCCAGCATCCCGATGCATGGATGAAGCCGTTAGAACGCGGTGTAGAGACTGATTTGGTGGAGATTCCGGCTAACTGGTATCTCGATGACCTGCCGCCAATGATGTTTATCAAAAAATCCCCGAACAGCCACGGGTTCGTCAATCCACGCCATTTGGAAGAGATGTGGCGCGATCAGTTCGATTGGGTCTATCGCGAGAATGACTATGCAGTGTTCACGATGACCATTCATCCGGATGTTTCCGGTCGTCCGCAGGTGCTGCTGATGCTGGAACGTTTGATTGAATACATTCGCAGCCATGAAGGGGTGCGTTTTGTCACCTTTGATGAAATTGCGGATGACTATAAAACGCGCCAACCGCGCTCGGCATAACGCCTTTTAACCCCTGACAGAGTGATAGCGCTATGAGCATCTTTAAGAAAATCTCCGTAAATGGCTGGCAGCCGCAGCAGTTGACCATCAGGGATGTGAAATTTGCCACCTGGATTGCTTTTTTTGCCTGGGTTTTTGCAGTCTACGATTTCATCCTTTTTGGCACCTTGTTGCCGGAAATCGGTGGGCATTTCGGCTGGAGTGAAATTGAGCAAGCCGAAATGGCCACCTGGGTCGCGGTGGGCGGTGCAGTGATTGCGCTGGCGATAGGACCATTGGTCGATCGCATGGGTCGTCGCATGGGAATCGTGGTCACCGTCGGTGGCGCGGCACTCTGTTCGCTGCTGACCGCCATAGGCGGAGCCTGGGGTAAAGGTGCGCTGACCGCGATTCGCTCGGTGGCAGGTCTGGGTTATGCCGAACAAACCGTCAACGCCACCTATTTGTCCGAGCTGTATACCGCAATTGACGATCCTAAGCTCAACAAGCGCAAAGGTTTCGTCTATAGCCTGGTGCAAGGTGGCTGGCCGGTCGGCGCGTTAGTGGCATCGGCATTGACCGCGATTCTGATGCCGATCATCGGCTGGCAAGGCAGCTTTATCTTTGCCGCCCTGCCGTCTTTAGTGATTGCAGTGCTGGCACTAAAATTAAAAGAGACACCACAGTTCCAGGTACAGAAGAAAATTCAGCAACTGCGTGAACAGGGTAATGTTCAGGATGCCCGTCAGGTTGCCGCTGACTACCAGGTCACTTATGAAGAACAGCATCGTAGTGGATTGGCAGCCGCATTCCGTGGTCCATCTCTGCGCGCCACATTGGTGCTAGGTGGAGCAGTTCTGATTAACTGGTTTGCCATTCAGATTTTCAGCGTGTTAGGCACCACCGTTATCACCAAGACCCATGAAGTATCTTTCAACAACTCATTGCTGATTCTGATCCTGTCGAACCTGGTGGGCTATTGCGGTTATCTGGTGCACGGCTGGCTCGGTGATCGTATCGGTCGTCGTAACACCATCGCGGTGGGCTGGATGCTCGGCGGCGTAGCATTTGCCGGCATGCTCTACTGCCCGGATAACTTCGCCACTATCGTTGCGCTTTACAGCATTGGCTTGTTCTTCCTGATTGGTCCTTACGCCGCTGCACTGTTCTTTATCAGTGAAAGTTTCCCAACCGCCATTCGTGCCACTGCCGGCGCGTTGATTGGTGCGATGGGTCCCGTCGGCGCGATTATTGCCGGTATTGGCACCACCAGCGTACTGAGCAACGGCGGCCACTGGCAGGACGCCGCACTGTGGTTCGGTGCAGTTCCTTGTTTTATCTCCGGCATTATCATGTTGTTCGCCCGTGCGGGTGTGCATCACAGTGCAGAAGTCAACAGCGCTGCCACCACTCAGCCGCAGGCTTAAGGACGTTTTATGCAATCCATATCCACTCAACCGGTTGCCGCGATCAGCGGCGCCGCCAGCGGCATCGGACTGGCGCTGGCCACACTTTACGCCCAGCGCGGTATTCGGGTGATTGCTGGCTATTACCCTGCCGATCCACACGACCCGGCAGTTGCCGCTGCCCAGGTTGAGGCCGCGGGCGGCGACGCCCTGTGGTTGCCGCTGGATGTGGCATCCACTGAATCGGTCGATAACTTCATTGCACAAGGCGTCGAGCATTTTGGTCGTCTGGATTATGTGATCGCCAATGCCGGTATTCTGCGACGTGCCGCCATCGAAGAGATGAGCGATGCGCGCTGGGATGACATGCTAAATGTCGATCTTACTGGCGTCATGCGCTGTTTCCGCGCTGCGGCGCCCCATCTTGGCACGGGTGCCAGTCTGGTGGCCGTCTCCTCCATCGCAGGGGGCGTTTATGGCTGGCAGGATCATGCTCACTATGCGGCAGCCAAAGCTGCCGTGCCGGGCATCTGTCGCTCACTGGCGGTGGAACTGGCACCTAAAGGCGTGCGCTGCAACGCCATCATCCCCGGCCTGATTGAAACACCTCAGTCACTGGATAAACAGAACTCACTGGGCCCGGAAGGGTTGGCGAAAGCCGCCAAAGCGATTCCTCTGGCACGCGTCGGTCGCCCGGATGAAATTGCCAAAGTGATTGCGTTTCTGACCAGTGAAGAGAGTAGCTATCTCACCGGACAGAGCCTGATTGTAGATGGTGGTCTGACCGTCCGCTGGCCGGATTAAGGAGGCGCGATGCAACTACACAATAAACGCTGTGTGATCACCGGAGCCGCCAGCGGTATCGGCGCAGCGATTGCGCTACTCTTCGCGCGAGAAGGGGCAAAATTGGTGCTGGCCGACCGGGATGCGGACAAGCTGGGCAGCATGGTGGCGCAATGCCAGCAACTTGGTGCGGAGTGCCTGGGCGTCGTTGCGGATGTCGGCGAGGTCAGTGGTGCGACCGCAGCAGTGGATCATTGCCTCGCGCATTTTGCGGGGATCGATGTATTGGTCAACAACGCCGGTATGCTCACTCAGGCGCGCTGCTCGGATATCACACTGGCGATGTGGGAAGAGATGATGGCGGTAGATCTGCGTAGCGTGTTTCTGGCGACGCAGCGCGCGCTGCCTTCCATGCTCGCCCAGCGCTGGGGACGCGTGATCAACATCGCCTCTCAACTTGGCATTAAAGGTGGCGCTGAACTCTGCCACTACGCGGCGGCTAAAGCAGGCGTGATCGGTTTTACCAAATCGCTGGCACTGGAAGTCTCCGCGCAAAATGTGCTGGTGAACGCCATCGCACCCGGCCCGATTGAAACACCACTGATTGATGGGATTAACAGCGCGTGGAAGCAGGCGAAAGCCGCTGAACTGCCACTCGGACGTTTTGGCCGTGCAGAAGAAGTGGCCCCAGTCGCACTACTGCTGGCCAGCGAACCCGGTGGGAATCTGTTTGTCGGCCAGACGCTCGGCCCCAATTCCGGCGATGTGATGCCGTAAGGAGTCAACGATGTGTGGAGTCTGCGGCCTGCTTGATGCCGGGCCGCAGTGGAGCGATCCACTGCGCCAGGACATCCCCCAGCGCCAGCTGCGTTTACAGCAGCTGGCGCTGCTCAATCGCGCCCTCAAGCCTTGGCGTTTGACGCTAAGTGAATTTCATAACAGCTGGGTGCTGGCCAGTCCGACCGGACAGCAGACGCTGGTGAATTCGTTAGACGTGTTGTGGAAAGAGGCGGAGAAAATGATGCGCCGTCCCATTGATCCGCTGGATGACAACTGGCTAACCGCGCTGGCTCAGGAGTAGCAATGCAATACGAAGAAAAACTGCCGCTGCATGTCCTAAGTGGCTTTCTCGGCAGCGGTAAAACCACCCTGCTAAAAAGCTGGCTGACGCAGCAGAATCTCAACGATATCGCCCTGCTGGTGAATGAATTTGGCGAAGTGGGTATCGACCATCATTTGCTCAATGAAGTGGCACCGGACACGGTATTGTTGCCCAGCGGCTGCGTCTGCTGTCAGATTCGCGGTGAGCTAAAAACCGCCCTTTTGGATCTGTATGAACGGCGTGCTCGTGGGTTGTTGCCGCCATTTACACAGGTGATCCTTGAAACCACCGGGCTGGCCGATCCTTCGCCTATCCTCTCGACTTTGTTACATGATAGACAGCTGCAACATCATTTTACCCAGGGTACGTTGGTCACTCTGGTGGATGCCGAACACGCGCGTACCCAGGCCGATGCTCAGCCCGAGTGGCTGGCGCAGGTTACCGCTGCCGATAAACTGCTGATCAGTAAAAGTGACCGCGTCACCGAAACCGAAAAATCCGCCATGCAGCAGTGGTTACAGCAAATCAACCCGCTGGCGGAGTTGAGTGATACGCAACGGGTGCTCGATGCACCACAGCATCTATTCCAACTCGATGTGGTGCGAGGTTCGCGCGAACAGCGTTTCCGTTGGTTGGGTGCTTGTGCCAGCGACAGCTTCATCCTGAAACCCACGGCGCACAGCACCTCGCACCCCGCTACCCAGACCTGTGTAATTACCCTGCAACAATCCTTGAACTGGCCTGCATTTGCTATCTGGCTATCGATGCTATTACATTGCCATGGCAGCTCGGTGTTACGCATGAAGGGCATTTTGCGCGTGAGCGATAGCCTGACGCCGATAGTCATACATGGCGTGCAACATACCCTGCATCCCCCGGTACACCTGCGTGACTGGCCGGGCGAACTGGAGAGTTCAAAGCTGGTATTTATTTTGCGCGGTCTGGACGCTGACCGCTTGCAACATGCGTTTAGCCGCTATATGCAGGCATTACAGGAGCGTTAACCCATGAATTCTGCGGCGATGGTCAACAACCAACTGACGCTGCGCGTGCTCGGCACTTCCGTCACGCTGCTGGAACTGCTGCGCGTGCGCGCCGAGCAGGAGCTCGGTATCAAAATTGAGTATCTGCTGCACAGCGTGGAAGATGCCCAGCGCATCGCGGTGATGCATCCAGAACGTTACGACCTGTATGATCAGTGGTTTCATAACATCGATTTCGTCTGGCCCGCGCGCGCCATTCAGCCGCTGGAGATTAAACGCCTTAAGTACTGGGATGAAGTTAACGCACTGGCGAAGTTAGGTACCCTGAACGAGGATGGCACTCTGGCAGATGGCAGCGTGCCCTCGCAACGGCTCTATGTGCAGCGCGATCTTTCACTCAGCAGCCAGCCGAGCGATCGCATTAGCATGCTGCCACTCACCCACAACGCGGACAGTTTCGCTTACCACGTTGACCGCCTGCCTGCAGCCTTGCGCGGTAAAGAAGAGAGTTGGAGCTGGCTGTTTGACGAAGCGCTGACAGGACAAGTGGCGTTGCAGGAGGACGCCGCGATGGGCGGTCTGGATGCTGCGCTGGCCATGCAGGGCGCGGGCCTTGCACGTTTTGCCAACGCCGGTAACCTGACACTGGAAGAGATCGACGTCCTGACTCAGGCGCTAACCCGTCTAAATCGGCAGGGCCATTTTGCTGCTTTCTGGTCTTCACAGGAACAAGCGTGCGAGCTGATTGATAATCGTCAGGTTGAGGTGCAAAGCCTGTGGGCACCGATTTACTTCCGACACCATTTTCATCAACGTGGGTACAAGATGGCACACCCGCGTGAAGGCTATCGTGCATGGTATGGCGGGATGTCTCTGTCCCGCTGCGCCACCGGAAAAATCAAAGATGCGGCCTATGATTATCTCAACTGGTGGCAATCGGGCTGGCCGGGCGCGGTAATGGCACGCCAGGGTTATTACATCTCCAACCCGGAGCGCAGCCGTAACCACCTCTCTGTGGCGGAATGGGATTTTTGGTATGGCGGCAAACCTGCCGCCGAGATGTTGTTTGATGCCTTAGGTGCGCCGCTGATTCCGGCGGGTGAAGTACGCGATGGTGGCAGCTACGAGCAGCGTATGAGCCACATCGCGGTGTGGAATGCAGTGATGGATGAACACAACTATCTGACACGCTGCTGGCAAGATGCGCTAGCGCGCCGATAAACCTGCGCTGCCAGTGGCAGCGCGCACTACTATTTCACACTCATCAACCGCTCATCCGCCCCTGCCTCACGTGTAGCCGACGGATTAATATCGCAGTTACGCGGCAGCAGTGCCGTAATAATCCCGGCCACCACCAGCGAACCCGCCAGCCAGCACACGGCGACGTTTTGCCCGTACAGCATCGTCATAATGCCCACCAGGTAAGGCCCGCAGAATCCACCGAGATTTCCAAGCCCGTTAATCACGCCACGCGCACCACCCGCCACTTCTGGCGAGGCAATACGGCCGGGAATTGACCAGAACGGGCTGGTTGCCGCTTTAAGGAAGAAGCCACACACCACCAGCGCGATATAGGACGCGATGATATTGCTGTGCAGCACCACTGAAGCCAGCAAGGCGGCGGCGAAGCAGAACAGCGAGATCATCACCCACAGGCGGCGCTTGCCGGTGCGATCGCTGAGCCAGGAGATAGCATAGATACCAAAAATAGTGGCAACAAACGGGAGCGCCGCTAATAAGCCGACCCCCGCCATATTCGTGCCGGTGAGATTTTTCAGGATGCTCGGCAGCCACAGCGTGTAACCGTAATCGCCTGTCTGATAGAAAAAGTTTAGCGCCACCAACTTCATCAACCCTGTGTTACGGAATACCGCTTTCAGTGGCGCTTTGCTGACTGGTGCCGCGCTACGATGCACAGCACGATCGCGCGCCAGTTCGCGTAACAGATACTCTTTTTCACGCGCGGGCAGCCAGCGTGCCTCTTCAGGACGATCGGCAATCACCAGCCACCACACCAGCAGCACCGCTGCAGACAGCAAGCCTTCAATAATAAATAGCCAGCGCCAGTCGAGAACATTGATGATGTAACCGGAAATCGGTGCAGTAAACATGCCACCCAGCGGCGCGAACATCATCACGAAGGCGTTGGCGCGTCCGAGCTCTTTTTCCGGGAACCAGTTGCTGACCATCGTAAGTACCACCGGCAACATACCGCCTTCGGAGATGCCCAGCACAAAGCGCAGCGCCAGCAATTGGTAGTGGTTGGTGACAAAACCGGTGGCGATGGACACCACCATCCAGGCGATCAGCGACCAGGCGATAAAACGTTTACCGCTGCCATTCACCGCGATGCGCCCGCCCGGCACCTGTAAGAACAGATAACCAATGAAGAAGATGCCGCTGACCATACCGGCCATCTGACTGGTGATCGCCAGGTCCTGATCCATACCGCCCGGCAGCGCGAAGCTGATGTTTACGCGATCCATAAACGAGATGATGCAGGTAATCAGAATCGGGGCAATAACGCGATACCAACGTGTTCCGGGGATTTTCTCGTGCATAACGCCCTCTCTCTTTGCGCAACCATGCGTAAGCTCTATGGCTTCTTATTAAAGAGAGTTTGGTAATAATTATTGCGATCCTAATCACTGGGATGAATGTTAAGAAACTGTGTTACTTACGGCGTGATCGAAGGGGCACATTTTACGGGTTATGAAGCCATTAAGCGCAGCCATAGGGATTTTAAGCGGGATGATTGATTAGGATTGGTGAATAAAATTGCGGGTGTAACCTTATGCCGTAACATGCAATGCAACAAGGTCGCCATTAATGGTGAAATGCTGGTTAGTTAAGTGACGGATGATAACGCAGTCTGGAGTCGCATTTGGGCTGCCGGTCCTCGCGCCGCTAAAGCGGTACCTTCACTTCACTCGTCAGCCGGGCGGACCGGCTCAGACGGAACATCCCTGTTCCGGCTGCGCCTTTCGCCAGCATCCATGCTGGCTCTCCTGGCTTCCTCACTCCGTTCAGCGCTGCGAAATGCCAGCCCAAATGCGCCCCCAGCCTGCTATTAAGCTTCAGTGCGTACTGTTAATAATAAAGGCATGACGACTTTGGTTTTGGTGCCTGATGTCATTTTAATTGCGCTTACGGCGCATCACGCGCCACACGGCAATCCCCGCCAGCAAGACCACTATCGCGCCAATGATGCCAGGCAGCATCATCGGTTGCAGACGCGCCAGCAGCGGTGGATGACCACCCTTCCTCACCCACGCCACATCTCCAGCGGTAACGGTAACAGCAGCATTACCGTAATGCGCTAACACGAAGTTGCTGATATCGGCGACCTGCTGGTCATTCAGTTTGTCGACATACGACGGCGAACTGAAGCCCGGCATCAACACCTGATGATCGGCGGTGTCGCGCTGCACACCAAACAAAATGGCCGAGATCAGGTTGTTCGGATTACGCAGTCCGGTTGCCGTGTTATGGAACAATGATGGATAGGCCTGGTTAGCGCTGCCCGTGCCATCCGGCTGGTGACAGCTGGCGCAGTTGCCGCTGAACAGCGCCGCGCCGTTATCCAGCGAGTGATTGGCGTTGTTAGGATTGCGCCCGCGCACGCTGTTTTCCACATCATAAGGCGCGCCGTAACTGAAGGCCGGAATAGTGTCGCCTTCATCACGAATTGGCGCGGTGCCTTTCAGGTAAGAGGCAATAGCACGCAGATCGCTGTCCGGCAGATATTGCAGGCTGTGCTCAACCGCTTCCGCCATACCGCCTGCCGCCTGATTTTTACCCGGTGCACGTCCGGTTTTCAGATATTGCACCAGCTCGTCATCGCTCCAGCCACCAATGCCACTGATCGCATCCGAGGTGATATTCGGTGCATACCAACTACCCAGCGGCCCGCCAGCCAGCGGACGATCCTGCTGCTCCTGCATCATAAATCCGCGCGGGGTGTGGCAGGTATTACAGTGCGCCAGACCGTTAACCAGATAGTTACCGCGATTCCATTCGGCGCTTTTGCTACCGTCGTTCTGCCACATTTTATCGTTGGCAAACATCATGTTCCAGAATCGCATGCTGAAACGCAGGTTGAATGGGAACGGCAGATCGGTCTGCGGATTGTTCTGCGCCTGCGCTTTGACGCCATGCATTATGTAGTAATAAAGCGCGTGCAGATCTTCATCGGTCATCATGCTGTAGGAGGTGTAAGGCATCGCCGGATAGAGTTGCGCGCCGTCCGCACGTACGCCGTGACGCACCGCCTCGGAGAACTGCGTCTCACTGTAATTGCCGATGCCGCTGCTATCCGGCGTGATGTTGGTGGCGTAAATGGTGCCCATTGGCGAAGCAATGCCGTATCCACCGCTGTAAGCGGTTTTACTGCCCGGCGCGGTGTGGCACGCCTGGCAGTCTGACGCGGTGGCAACCTGCTCGCCCTGACGCAGCAAATTCACATCCAGGGTTTCCGCCTGCGCGCCAAAAGTCATCAGCGCGAACATGCTACCAGCGAGTAGCGTCTTCATGCGAACTCCTTCATACGCAGGCTGATGTCATGTGCCGCTTTCAGACCGAGCGCCGCCATGGTCAGCGTACTGTTAACCACGCTGGCGGAAGGGATAGCACCACCGCCCGGCAGCCACAGGTTTTCATGATCAAAGGCACGGCAGTTGCCATCCACGACCGCATCTTTGCCGCTTTTGCCCATGATTACGCCGCCCATGATGTGGTTGTTGGCGTTCAGGCCTTTGCTGATAGCGAACTCTTTGCCGTTAAACAGCTTGCCGATCTTCTCCAACTGCTCATGCGACACTTCCGCGCCCTTACGCACGTAATCCCCGACGTCGTAATAGATATCCGGACACGCCAGGCCGTGCGGATCTTTGCGGGTTTTGCTTAGGGTGAGCCGGTTTTCCGGATCCGGCAGCGGTTCGAGACTGATGGAGATATCAACGCTGTGCACCGAGCGATAGCGAATCTCCTCATCCAGCGCTTTGCCGACCAGTCCTTTCTTTAGCGCCTGCTGAGTTGCCGCCACCACGCGCGAAATGTTATTCAGAATCATTTTGTTAGCCGAGTAATCACGACGGAACTCGCCATCGCGATAGCCCACCATACAGCTGCTCTGCGCCGGTCCGCGTCCCAGCCACACCGGTTCTTCGGTAAGGAATGAACAGTGGAAACCGGAGTGATCCATCATGTTACGACCAACCATATCGGAACCGTTGGCGATGCCGTTCGGGTTACCGCCGTTGGCCGCCAGCAGCAGCAAACGCGGGGTTTCGATGCCGTTACAGGCCAGTGCAAAGGCCTTACCGCTGGCTTTGTGCGAGGCGCCAGAAGCATCTTTCCAGTGCACGGCGGTGATACGGTTATTGCCATCGGTATCGATTTTGTAAACCACCGCTTCGGCCAGCACCACTGCGCCATTACGCTCGGCGCGTTCGATGTGATGGATGCCGTTGTACATCGCGCCAATCGGGCAGATTGGTTGGCAGTTGTTATTCCCACAACAAGTTGGACGCCCTTCCCACGGCCGCGTGCTGCGCCCTTGCGGGATCGGCACCAGGTTGTAGCCATGCGGATTCACCACGCTGGCGAAGTAGTTGTCTCCATGGGCAAATGGCACCATATCCATCGGATACGGCTGGCTGCGTTCAACCGGCGATTGCATATGCGGATCGTTTGGCCCCGCCACGCCAATTTCGCTTTCAGCGCGGCAATACCATGGTTCCAATTCGTCGTAGCTGATCGGCCAGTCACGCCCCACGCCGTATTTCGATTCCATCACGAAATCGCTGGGGTGATGACGCCAGCACGATGCCGCCCAGTGCCAGGTGGTGCCACCAACGGTGCGCAGATAACCCTGCTGGAAGCTGGAGGCGTTGGGGCCCGTGACGTTGACGTAGTTATTGGGCGGGAAATAGAGCGGCGCGGGTGCGAATTTGGACTGTGGATACAGCCCCTGAAAATCTGAACCTGCGCGATTAGCAAACGGCATATTGCGCCAGTTTTCCACCGCTTGCGCGCGGTCAATGCGTAAGCCTGCTTCCAGTACCAGCACCGAGTAGCCCTGACTGACGAGTTCGTTTGCCATCAATCCACCGACCACACCTGAGCCCACAATCACAATGTCTGCGGAGGCATCGCCCTGCGCAGTAAAAGTTGGTTTTTTCATGATTTTTTCATCGTTTTAGTTATAGGAATTACAGCTGTTCGAGATGACCGTCGTGCTCATCCGGCACCGGAGCCGTCCACCAGATTGGGCCATTGCCGCAATACGTCGGCACCACCAAACCATCGCTAACGGTCTGGTACATCAGCGCCTGTTTATAGGCCACCAACGTGCCGTGATAGTCATCCCCGACCGTGCCGGTGTACCAGGCAGTGACAATTTGGTAGAGGAAATCGTGCAGACCTGCATCACTGGCTTTTGCCAGAAAATCCTGGGCACTGATTTGCGAAGTGATCAGCGTGCTGAGTTGTGCGAGACGCGGCACAAACTGCGCGTCACGCTGCGCCAAGACTTCGTAAAAGCGAGCGGCGAGCGCCACATCGAGATGCTTGTGTTCGGTGATCGCCTGCGAGACCTGTACAAACTGTTTCACCGCGTCGCTGGCGTGAATCACGCTGGCCGCAAACGCCCGCCCTGGCAGGGCTGCAACTGCGCCAGTGACGGTTAATCCGAGTGTGGCGAGCAGGAATTCCCTGCGAGTGGAACCGGTTCCATTTTTACTGACAGAAACGGTTTCGGGTGCAAAATGTCGTTTCATGGGGTTACCTGATGCTGAGACAGAAGAGGAGAAAGCCAACCGGCGCTATCCTAACGACTAAGTTGCAAAACTGTTATCAGGATTTGAACGAAATCCCATTAAAGGGTGTGGTTTTAGCTCTAAATGATAATTTAGCTCAAAAATTGTTGGGTTTGGGATAGTTGCGAGGATGAATTGAATGTGGGTAAATTTTATTCAATCACTGAGGATCAAAGTCAATTTCAGCAACACTGGGCATAGCAAGTGCATCCTGAATATTGCGTCGCTTACCGATAAAATTTTTTTTAACTTGAATTGTCAATGAAATATGGATCGCTTCTCTACCCTCCATGATGTGCACAAGGCGTTGTTCAGCCTGTATCTTAGCAGCAGATTTTTTTTGATTGAGTAAACAACCTGTAATAGTCAATATTCTCATCCCCCCTCCTGTTAAAGTGAAGAATTGTATGTTTGATGTGCCAGTGATTCATCTTATCGGCACTTCATTTTCTTAAAAGACAGATGTGGCTGGTAATCATCATTATTGCCTTATCACTATGAGAAGTACGAATAACGGTGGTAAATCAGCAGCGGCATTTTCACATTCTCCAACGAGCGCCCACCCAACGGTTGCTCAAATATCGCCAGACACTGCTCGATCTTGCGCCGCATATCATGTCCCAGAACCATATCCATCGTGCCCTTCTCCAGCAGTAAGCGACTCGATTCACTTAACTCATGCCCGGTGAAAATAACCTGATCCTGCACACCAAACGCTTCCAGCGCTTTGGCCACGCCTTCATTGCCGCCCGCCGTGTTGTAAATTCCGGCCAGCGGCTTGCCCTCTTCCAGCCACTTTTTCACGCTGTGCCAGGCGGTTTCGGCCTCGTCGTTAATGTTGACGCGATCGCGAATCGTCAGCCACGGGAAAGCCTCTCGCAGCACGCGACGAAAACCGATTTCGCGCTCCTCTTGCGTGCGATAGGTCGAACTGCAAATCAGCAGGATGTTGCCCGGCTGTTGCTGCGGCAGCATACGCCCCATACACCAGCCAGCCGTTGCGCCTGAAGCGGTCTGATCGATACCGACATAAGCGGTACGCCGTGAATTGGGCAGATCGCTGGTGAGGCAAATCACCTGCACACCATCATCAATAGCGGCTTTCACCGCACGGTTTATCTTCACGTCATCGCGACATACCAAAATAATGCCGCTGGCTTCATTGGCGCGACGTTCAATCAGCTTGCTAAAGCGGTCAGCGTTGAATTGCGCACTCGGTAAAGTATCCAGTGTGATGTGTAGCTGTGGACGCTCGCGCATTACCGCACGTGCATGCAACTCAAGCTGAGCGACAAAGCTGGTGCCGGATTCACACACAATCGCGATATGTTTTGCCGTTCCACGATGATCTTCTGTGTCACTCAGCCCTAATCGCACCATCGCGTTTTCAACTTTCTTGCGCGTCACCTCGCGCACGCCTTGCCGCCCATTCAGCACACGGTCAACGGTGGCAGGACTGACATTCGCTTCCTGCGCGATGGCTTTAATGGATGGGGATTTCCAGTTTTGCAGCGTCATGATCTTTCCTGATGTTCTTCACCTCATGTTCTTCACCTCATGGTTGAAACAGTAGCTTGATAAAGCACTGATAATCAAATTGTTATAACACCATGAATCCAGAAAACAATCTTACATTTGATGTCATTGACCTCAAATTTTCATGTGATCGGCCTCATCATTTCAGCATCCGATTCAGGCTTTGCTTTGACTTAAAACTTCACCAATACGCTTAATAACGCCATCACCTGTCGCCCTCATAGGAAAATAAAAATGCTCAATGTTGCTCTCTTAGGTGCTGGCCGTATTGGACAGATCCACGCCGGGAATATCGCCGCGCATCCGCAGTGTCGTCTGGCGTATGTGATGGATGTCTACGCACCTGCTGCCAATGCGCTGGCTGAGAAATACGGTGCCAAAGTGGCGGATCTCGACACCATTCTGGCGGACAGTTCGATTGATTTGGTGGCGATTTGCAGCGCCACTAACACTCATGCAGATTTGATTGAAGCCGCCGCACGCGCCAAAAAAGCCATCTTCTGTGAGAAGCCGGTGGATTTAAGTTTGCAGCGCGTGCAGAGCTGTTTAGCCACGGTGCGTGAAGCCGGCGTGCCGCTGATGGTTGGCTTTAACCGTCGCTTTGACCCGAGCATGGCGCATTTGCAGGCGAGTCTGCGTGATGGCGAGATTGGTGAAACCGAACTGGTGACCATTAGCTCACGCGATCCGGGCGCACCGCCTGCGGAGTACGTTAAAGTCTCAGGCGGTCTGTTCCGCGATATGACCATTCATGATTTTGATATGGCGCGCTGGTTGTTAAATGAAGAGCCGGTATCGGTTTACGCCAGTGCGGCGGCACTGGTTGATCCCGAGGTTAAAGCCTTGGGCGATGTCGATACCGCCGTGGTCACGCTGACCTGTGCCAGCGGCAAGATGGCGGTGATCACCAACAGCCGTCGTGCCAGCTACGGTTACGATCAACGTATTGAAGTGCACGGCAGCGAAGGGATGTTGCAGGTAACCAATCAGCTGGAATCACAATTGGTGAAATCCGTAGCAAATGGCGTGGTGGCGCAGAAGCCGCAGCACTTCTTCCTGCAGCGTTATGCCGATGCTTACCGCAATGAACTGGCGACCCTCATTGAGGCGCTGACCAAAGGTGAAGGCCAGTACCCTGGCGGGAATGATGGGTTGCAAGCGCTGTTGCTGGCGGATGCCGCGCTGGAGTCATTGAAAACCGGCAAGCCGGTTGCACCGCAGTCGCTGTTGTAGAGTGGTGACGATAACGAGCGAGCCCTGGTTCGCCCCCTTCAAAAACGCCCAATAAAGATGGATGCTTTATTAAAAGCTCACTGAAGCTTAAGCAAACCGGCCATAACGCGACACATGCAGCACTGTGTTGCCCATTTATGCCGATGTTAAGCAGCCAAAACGCAAATGCTTCAGGGCGTCTCTTAAGACGCCCTGATTTGACTTAACGCTTTGGATGATTCACTTCCAGCGGACGCAGGTCAAACAGCAAGACTTCTGCATCAACGCCATGGCTGAACTGCAGCGCTGACTCATTCCGTACGCGCGCACCGTCACCTTCCTTGAATTTCACACCATTCACTTCGATGCTTCCACGCGCCACATGAATATAGGCATAGCGATCGGCATCCAGTGCGAAGGTCTGCTGCTCGTTGCCATCAAAGAAACCAGCATAAATGCGGATATCCTGACGCACGCTTAGCGAGCCATTTTCCCCTTCCGGCGAGATAATCAAACGCAGCTGACCGCGTTTCTCACTCTCTGCGACGGAGATTTGCTGGTAGCCCGGTTGAGTGTCACGCTCGCCTGGTACAATCCAGATTTGCAGGAAGTGCACGTTATCACTTTTCGAGTGGTTGAACTCGCTGTGCGTCACACCACTGCCCGCGCTCATCAACTGCACATCACCGGGGACGATCACCGAACCGGTGCCCATCGAATCTTTATGCTCCAGCGCGCCGTCCAGCACATAGGAGATGATCTCCATATTGTTATGTGGATGCGCACCAAAACCACGACCCGGTGCAACACGGTCATCGTTGATCACCAGCAGATCGGAAAAGCCGGCCTGTTTTGGATCCCAGTAACTGGCGAAAGAAAAAGTGTGGTGTGAGTTCAGCCAACCGTGGTCACCCACTCCGCGTTGTTCTGACAGACGTTGTTCAATCATGGTTTGCTCCTCAAATGTGCGGTGGAAAGACGTTTGCCCTTCCGAATGAGGATAAGTATACGTAAACTAATTTGCCCAACAATGCGCTAACCTGACAATGACTGTCACCGATAAGTGGACAATATGCAGATAGAAGATCTTCGTATTTACGTCGCCGTAATTAAAGCCGGTAACTTCACCGCCGCCGCCGAACAGTTGATGCTGTCGAAGCAATACGTCAGCCGCCGTATTGCCGCACTTGAGGAATCACTTGGTGCACGCTTGCTGAATCGCAACACGCGCAAACTGTCGGTGACGGACAACGGTCAGGTGTTTGCCCAACACGCGCAACGTATTCTGGATGACGTGCAGGAAGCCGAGCTGGCGGTATCCGGGCGACAGCAGGTGTTGCAGGGCAGCTTCCGCCTCAGCGTACCGATGTCGTTTGGTATCAGTCATTTATCGCCCTATATCGCCGAGTTCCTTAGCCAGCATCCGGGATTGCAGTTCCAGGTGGAACTGGCGGATCGCTATGTCGATATGGTGGGAGAAGGCTTTGATATGGCGATCCGCATTGGCACCCTGCCCGACTCCAGCCTGATCGCCAAACGTCTGGGCGTATTCCGCCGCGTGATCTGTGGCAGCCCGTCATACATTCAGGGCGCGGGCGCACCGCGTGAACCGGAGGACCTGCTCAATCACGCCTGTTTACGCTACGGACGTGAAAGCCAGACCGGTTGGGAACTGTTTAACGGTGACCAGCGAAAGGTGATGGCGGTGCAAGGCCCGATGGTGAGCAATAACGGTGAGATGTTACGTGATGCGGCGGTGGCGGGATTGGGGCTGATTCTACTGCCAGAGTTTATCGTAGCACCGGCCTTAACCAGCGGCGAGTTGATGACAGTATTGGATGACTGGCAACCGGCGTCACTTAACCTAAATGCACTCTATCCACAGCACCGTCAGCGCAGCGAAGTGAACAGAGTGTTTATGACGTTTTTGCAGGAAAAGTTGGCAGGATGACGCCGCTTAAAATCCCCACCTGCTGAGAATCACAATCACGTAATGTCAAAAAGCGCACCCTGCTTATGGCCGAAGCACCTCTGCGGCTGCCGGGCTATCCGCAGCGCAGAGGCTTTTAGGTTGCGCCAGGAGACAGTCGCATGGATGCGACTGTCAGTTCGGGTTGGCCAGGACGGCCTTACCCGAACGGTCCGTCGGCACGACGTGGAAGCCGATGGCACCGCGTCAGCGGCGCGAGGACAGCCCGGCTGCCGCAGAGGTGCTGCGGCCCACACCACCGCACACAGCAAAAGGGCGTTAAACCCCGCCCTCATGAGCAAACGTAATCGACTTTCTGCGTGCATCGCGCACCGCAATACCATGAATCAACAAGCCCAATACCGCCAGAATCGCACCGACCCAACCCGTAGACTGCCAGCCAAGGCCCGCTGTAATGGTCACGCCACCCAGCCACGCGCCGAGCGCATTTGCCAGGTTAAACGCTGAGTGATTCAACGCCGCCGCCATGGTTTGCGCATCGCCCGCCACATCCATCAAACGGATTTGCAGCACACTCGCCAGCGCCACCATAGTGCCGACTAGCATCACATTAAGTGAACCGGCAAACGCATAGTGCGCGGTAAACACAAAGGCGCTTAGCACCAGCACCGACCAGATCAGCACGATACGGATGGTCTTCTCCAGCCCACGATCCGCCAGACGACCACCCACCACGTTACCGATGATCATGCCGAGTCCAAACAACGCCAGCACCGCCGGAATCCAACTCACCGGCATCTGTGCCAGTTCGGTCAGCGTAGGTTTCACGTAGCTGAACACCGAGAACAGCCCGCCGCTGCCGATCGCGCCGATTGCCAGCGTCAGCAGGACCTGTTTACGCGTTAATGCAGACAGCTCACGCAACGGGCTGGCATTTTTATCCCCGGCCACGTTAGGCACCCACATGCCAACCAATACCATCGTTAGCAACGCCAGCACACCCACAATGGCAAAGGCTTCGCGCCAGCCAAATATCTGACCAATCGCCGTCACCGCTGGCACGCCGAGCAGATTCGCGATGGTCAATCCAAACAGCACCATCGACACCGCCTGGGCACGCTTTTTACGCTCGACTAAACCGGCCGCCACCAGCGCCGCCACGCCGAAGAAAGTGCCATGCGGGAAACCGGCGAGGAAACGCGCCAGCAGCATCGAGTAGTAGCCCGGCGCCACCGAACTCAGCAGATTGCCCACCGCAAATAGCCCCATCAATGTCATCAGGAAGTTACGACGAGAAGCACGAGCGCCGAGGACCGCCAGCAGCGGTGCGCCGATCACTACGCCAAGCGCATAAATACTGATTAGATGGCCTGCGGAAGGAATCGAGACGTTGAGGCCTTTCGCGGCATCGGGCAGCAGACCCATAATAACGAATTCGCCGGTACCAATGGCAAAGCCGCCGGTGCCAAGTGCAAACAGCGCTTTCAACACGCTGGCACGCGGCAGCGGTGCCTCGTCTAGCAGCTCGTTAAGTTGTGGTTGAATGGATGACATGTTGTTCCAGGAACGCAGATGAAAATTCAATCACAATCGTGGCTGCATTGAGCGCAGTCATCGTTGAGATTGAAAGGATTTAGCCGCGCATGATACCCGATTTAGATGAAATTTCGATGGCGGAGAATTATGTGGCAGCTAATTAATACTGAATTAACCGCCCTGCGGCCATCTTGGCCTAAAGTAAGAGGACAAAGCGCCGGGCATCTTACTGGCATCGCTGCAGTTCGTTATGCGACCTGACGCGCCAACAGCGCCGCACCCATCATCCCACCGTTGTGGGCAAATGTGCCCGGCACCACCAGAGGATGCGTTGTACGTCGCAGCACATAGCGCTGAACGTGATCGTTGAGCGCGTTAATTAACGGCGTCACCGAAGCCAATCCTCCGCCCACCGCCACCAGCGAAGCGCCAGTGATATTAATGGTGTAAGCCAGCGGCTGACTCACCAGTTGTAACCACACCTGAACGGTGCGATTAGCTTGCACATCCTGCTGTTGCCAGCCGGCGATAATGTCGATGCTGCTCGCATTAACGCCATGCAAAGTGCGATGGAGATTTTCCAGCCCGCGCGCGCCGCCGTAGCTATCCAGACAGCCTTTCTGACCGCAGGGACAAGACTGACGCGGCAGTCGAACCGTTTCGCCCTCAATGTCAACTTCGGTAAGCGTAATTGGCCCATGGCCCCACTCACCGGTAAGGCCATTTTGTCCGGTGATAATCCGCCCATCGGCCACCAAACCGCCGCCAACGCCGGAACCGAGAATCGCGCCAAACACCACTTTATGTCCTTTACCCACGCCTGCCTGCCCTTCCGCGAAGGTGAAACAGTCGGCATCGTTATGCACGATCACTGTGCGTTGCAGCAACTCGCCCAGCGCCTGACTGAGGTTGCGTTGATGAAACGCTGGGATGTTGCTGGCAAACATCTCGCCGCTATCCGGTGCCACGATGCCCGCAGTGGAGATCGCCAGCGTTGAATTCGTGCTGAAATGCTGCTGATGCTGTTGAATCATGCGACTCACCAGCGCGGTAAAATTCTGCCAGCTGTCAGCCGGGATTTTTTGCTGATCGAGCATAGTGAGCTGCTGCTGCGCATCCATCACACCCAGCTTAACGAACGAACCGCCGAGATCGAGGCAGATCACTGCCGGTGTTGTACTCATAAACGTTTATCCATCACATCGCGCAGGCCGTCGCCCAGCACATTAAAGCCAAGCACAGTAATCAAAATCGCCAGTCCGGGAAACAGCGACACGTAAATATTCAGCCCAAGGAAGTTGCGCCCATCACTCATCATGGTGCCCCACTCCGGCATCGGCGGTTGCACGCCCAACCCCAGAAACGACAAGCTGGCTGCCGACAGCACCACTGCGCCCGCCGTCAGCGTCGATTGCACAATCAGCGGTCCGATTGAGTTGCGCAGAATGTAATGGGTAATGATGCGCGGATAGCGCACCCCCAACATATGCGCGGCTTCGATGTACTCCATGTTCTTCAGGCCGAGCGTCAGGTTACGACTGAGGCGCGCGTAAACCGGAATCGAGAACAGCGATATCGCAATCAACATATTGGCCAGCCCTTCGCCCAGCACGCTGACGATCAAAATTGCCAGCACGATGCCGGGAAAGGCGAAGATAATGTCCATCACCCACATAATCAGCGCATCGATTTTGCGTCCCGCCAGACCGGAGATGATGCCGAGCGGAATGCCAATCACCATCGAAATCGCGACGCTCAGGCAGACCTCGAACAGCGTGATACGCGCGCCATAAATCACACGGGCGAAGATGTCGCGGCCATAGTCGTCAGTGCCAAACCAGTGCGCAGCAGAGGGAGCTTGCAAGGTGTTCAGAAGATCCTGTTCGATCGGATCCCAATGGGTTAACAGCGGCGCTAACACCGCGGCCAGCACCACCAGCAGCACCAACCCGCCGCCAATCGCAATTGACGGGTTGTTCTGTAACATGCGCAGGAAGCGACGGCTGAGCGATGGTGTCGGCAGCAAAGAGGTATCGAGGCTGTTCATCAGTCGAACCTTATTTTGGGATTGAGCAGGCCAATCAATATTTCACCCACCAGGTTCATCAGCACCACGCCGGTGACCGCCACCAGCGTCACGCCCTGAATCACCGGGTAGTCGCGGTATTTGACCGAATCCACCAGCAGGCGGCCAATGCCTGGCCAGTTAAACACCGACTCCGTCACTACCGCGCCACCAATCAAACTGCCGAAGTTAAGTGCGACGATGGTGACAATCGGGATCAGCGCGTTACGCAGCGCATGTTTCCAGTGAATATTCGCTGACGATAAGCCTTTGGCTTTGGCGGTACGGATATAGTCCTGACTCAGTACATCCAGCATGCTGGAGCGCGTCATGCGGGCAATCATCGCCATCGGCAAAATCGCCAGCGTGACGGTCGGCATCACGTAGTTTTTCCATGAGTCCGCGCCCAACAGCGGCAACCAGCCGAGTTCAACCGCAAAGTAGTTCATCGCCAGCAGCGCGAGCCAGAAGTTGGCTATCGATGCGCCCGCAATGGTCAGCACCATCACGATTTGATCGGGAATCCGCTGGCGATAGATAGCACCGGTCATGCCCGCAGGCACGCCGATGGCTATCGCCAACAGATAGGCCAACGCCGCCAGCGATAAGGTGTAGGGCAAACGCTCGCTGATTTCGGTGATCACCGGGCGCTGTGACTGCAAAGATTCACCCAGATTGCCGTGCAGTGCTTCGGTAGCAAATTTGACGTACTGCACCGGCAGCGGCTGATCCAAACCCAGCCGGATGCGCATATTATCCACCGCTTCCTGTGGCGCTTCCGGCCCCGCCATCAAGCGCGCCGGATCGCCCGGCAGCGCGCGGATGGCGATAAATACGATGATCGACACGCCGAATATAATCAGCGGCAGCGAGAGCACCTTTTTCGCAACATACGCTTTCATCTATCAGTTCTTCACTGCATCGCGAACCACAATTTGTCCGCCAGGCTGCATGGTGACGCCGCTGATGTTTTTGCGAGAGGCATAGAGATCATCCTGATAGAACAGCAACACCTGCGGGGCCAGCCCACTGATCTGTTTCTGCGCCTGGAAGTAGAGATCTTTGCGTTTCGCATCGTCGAGCGTGGAGGCGGCGGTATCGATCAGGTCATCGGTTTGCTTATCGCTAAAGAATCCGAGGTTCGCGCCGCCCGGTGCAAAGCTGGCGCTGTGATACAGCGGGCGCAGCTGCAAATCAGAACCGTACAAGCCGGATGACCAGGACGCCAGTACCGCATCAGTGCCCTGCTGGGCTTTCTCTTTGGCATCGGCGAAGGCGGCTTTGGTCCAGACGCCGCTTTCCATCTGGCGCACATTCAACTTCACGCCAATTTTCGCCCACAGCCCCTGCAACACCTGCGCGGTGCGTGCATCCGGTGCCTGAACCGCAATCGACATGCTGAAGCCATCCGGGTAGCCCGCTGCTTTCAGCAGATCTTTGGCTTTCTGCACGTCGTAAGGGTAATCCTTCAGGCTCTTGTCGTAGTTGGTATCAACCGGAGCCAACGAGGAGTTGGCGGGTTGCGCATAACCAAACATGATGGCTTTCACCAGCGCCTGCTGATCGGTAGCAAAGTTCAGCGCCTGACGCACGCGCACATCGCTAAGCGCTTTACTCTGCGTATTGAGATCCACCCAGAATACCGCTGCACCCGGTGACTGTTTTAAATTAACGTTGGCATTGTTTTTCAACATGCCGGCGAATTGTGGCGGAACCGGGTTAATAATATCGACCTGACCGGATTGAAGCGCCATATTCATGACCGATGGCTCACTGCTCCACGTCCATTTAATTTCATCTGGACCGGCTGATTTGCCCCAATAGTCACTGTTCTTTTTCTCCAGCACATATTCGCCGGATTTATACTGCTCCAGCTTATACGGCCCAGTGCCGTCAGCTTTATTATTGATGCTGCCCGCTTTATCCGCCGTTGGGCTGACCATTAATCCCGGCCCTGAAGCCAATACGGTTAAAAAGGCCGGATTGATTTTCTTCAGCTGGAATTCAACCGTGAGATCATCGGTTTTCTTCACATCCTGAATAAAGGTGCGCACTTTACCGCTGCCCGCCAGACCACGCTTGGTATCCAAATGACGCTTGAAGTTTTCTACCACCGCATCGGCATTAAACGGCGTGCCGTCGTGGAATTTTACGTTGGGGCGCAGCTTAAAGGTCCAGTTCAATCCGCTGCTGTCCGCACTCCAGGACAGCGCCAGCGCAGGAATAATTTTGCCGTCATCACCCAAACGCGTCAGGCCTTCGTACATCGGGTCGAGTACCGTGCCGGTGAAGGTCGCCGTCTGGTTACCCGGATCCATGCTGCGCGGTGGCTCGTTTTGCATGATCACCAGCTGGCTGGCCAATGCCGCCGAGCTTGCCAGTGACGCCAGGATACAACCGGCCAGCGTCAGTACCTTGAAATGCTTGAATGTGCTTTGCATGAAGGCCCTCAATGAATCATTGAACGTTCGGTGAAATAACCTCGCTATATAAGGCACATTCTCTAAACAAAAGCCAAGACGTTGGTTCATATATTTTACTTATAGTTAGATCTACGTTCAAAAAATTAACTAAATAACGTTGTATTTGTTTTCCGGCCTGATTATTGTCAGGCCATACCGCTAATGCAGTGAGAACCTAAATGCTCAATGCCCACCAGCAGCAAATTTTGCGTCTGCTTATTGCCTCACACGGCATGAGCCGCACCGCTATTGCGGAAAATATGAAGTTGAGCAAAGCAGCTATTAGCCCGTTGGTGAAAGAGATGCTCAACGCAGGGCTGCTGGAAGAGAGCATTCCAGAATCCAGCGGCCAGGGTCGTCCCTCAGTGTTATTAAAAATGCGCGCCGACAGCGCTTATTTCCTGGGTGCTTCGCTGCTCGGTGAGCAGGTGATTCTGGTGCTGATCGATATGCACGGTCTGGTGCTGGCGAATACGCAGATGGCGCTCAACCTGGATCCGCAGCAGCTGAGTGCGTCATTAGCGGCAGCGATCCCCGATTTAATCGCTGAGAAAGGCATTTCAGCCGACCAGTTAATTGGCCTAGGCGTCACGCTTTCCGGGTTTGTGGATGAAAACCAGTCGGTTTGCGTACAGTCGGCACTGCTGGGCTGGAAAAACGTGCCGCTGGCCGAAATGCTAAAGCAGCAAACCGGATTGGACGTGTCGCTTGAAAACGATGCCAAAGCGTTGGCAGTCAGCGAGAAGATCTTCGGTGTGGCAAAGAAGGCCCGCAACTTCACACTTATCTCACACGGTGATGGCATCGGTTCCGCGCACTTCTTCCAGGGCCAACTGCATCGCGGCGCACACGGCGGGGCCGGTGAAATTGCACACTGCACCATTGAACCCGGCGGACGCCCTTGCCGCTGCGGTAAACGCGGTTGCCTCGATACTCTCGCCTCGTTGACCGCCATTCGTGAGAGCGTGCGTGATAAAGCGCTGGAGACGCAATCTATCGCCGAACTGGAAACGCTGGCCGTGAAAGGCAACAGTGCGGCGATCGCGATTTTGCATCAGGCGGGCCATGCGCTAGGCCTCTCCATCGCCAATATCATTCAGATGAACGATCCCGAACTGATCGTTATCGCGCATCAACCCGCTTCCTTTGACGGCTTACTCAAAACCGTGGTGATGCAATCCATTGATAGCCACGTATTGCCCTCCATCATGGGCAAAACCCCGATTTCCAGCATCGTGATTAGCGAACAGAGCTGGGCACGCGCCGCGGCGAGCGTGGCGGCATACCGATTTATCATTCAATTACCTGACTAGCGGAGGCTGTATGCGCATTGCTTTTGGTGGCATTCATACGGAGTGCAGTACTTACAACCCGGTGCTGAACTATGCCGACGACTTCCGCATCGTGCGCGGTAACGATCTACTGACCAACCCCTACTTTGCTTTCCTGCAGGATTACGATGCCGAATTTCTGCCGACCTTCCATGCGCGCGCCATCGCCGGTGGCCCGGTGGCGCGGGTCACTTATGATGACTTCAAGCAGGATTTTCTCACCCGTCTGCAAGCACAGCTGCCGGTGGACGGCGTTTACCTCGCGATGCATGGCGCGGTGTATGTCGAAGGCATGGAAGATGCAGAGGGCGATTGGATCACCGCCACCCGTGAATTGGTCGGCCCGGATTGCCCGATCACCGTCAGTTACGATCTGCATGGCAACGTCACGCAGCGCATCATCGATGCCATCGACATGTTCTCTACCTATCGCACGGCTCCGCACATCGATGTGGAAGAGACCATGCGTCGATCCGTGTCGATGTTGGTGAAAAGTCTGCAAACCGGCGTGAAGCCCGGTGTGATTTGGGCACCGATTCCGGTGGTGCTGCCCGGTGAACGCACCAGCACCGAAGATGAACCGGCAAAAAGCTTGTACGCGCGCCTGCCAGGTATCAATGAAATCGACCACATCTGGGATGCGTCGCTGATGGTCGGCTATGTCTGGGCCGATGAACCGCGCGCCACGGCGGCAGCGATCATGACCGGCACCGACGCCGACGTGCTGTCCGAGCAGGCAGCAAAACTGGCGTTAGCGTACTGGCAGGCGCGAGATGAATTCGTCTTCGGTTGCGTGACCGGCAGCACCGAAGAGTGCGTGAAAATGGCCATCGCCAGCGAAACTGCACCGGTAATACTGGCCGATTCGGGCGATAACCCGACGGGTGGCGGCGTAGGCGATCGCGCCAATCTGCTGGCCGAATTGATCCGTCAGGGCGCGCAGGATGTCATCGTCGCCGGGATAACGGATAAGCCCGCCACCGATGCCGCGTTTGCGGCTGGTGTCGGGGCGAAACTCACGCTCACTATCGGGGCCACGCTCGATCCCGCTGGTGGCAAGGTCACCGCAGAATTTGAAGTTCTGCTGGTGAGTGATGATGCGCGTTCGCTGGCTAAACAGGCACTGCTCAAAACCGGCGGCATTACGGTGGTGGTCGCCGATCGCCGTCGTCCTTATCACAATATCTCTGATTTTGAATTGCTGGGGCTTCATCCCGCGCAGGCAAAAATTGTGGTGGTGAAATCGGGTTATCTGTCACCGGAACTGGCACCGCTCGCCAATCCTAACCTGATGGCGCTATCAGAAGGCGTGGTGGATCAGTACGTTGAACGGCTGGAGCGCAAGCGTAAACTGCAACCTACTTATCCTTTCGACACTGACTTTGAATTTCTGCCGGTCAGCACCCGCTCAGCGCGTTTTGTGGCGGCCAAATGAGTCGCGATCCGGTTCTGCAGGTGGAAAATCTCACCGTTGCGTTTCGTCATGACGATCAGTGGCGTGAGGTGGTGAAGAACGTATCGATGACCATCAACGCCGGTGAGACTCTGGCGATTGTCGGTGAATCGGGATCGGGCAAAAGCGTCACGTCGATGGCGATTATGCGTTTGCTGAATATGCGTCACGCGCGCGTGACCGGCAAAGTGCTGCTGAACGGCGTAGACCTGCTGAATTTAAGCGAAAAAGCGATGCGCGATATTCGTGGCAACGCCGTCGCGATGATTTTTCAGGAGCCGATGACCAGTCTCAACCCCTCCTTCACCATTGGTCATCAGATCGCTGAGGTGCTGATTAATCATCGCAACATCAGTAAGCGGGCGGCGCGGGAAGAGACGGTGAAGCTGCTGGAGAAAGTGCGCATTCCTAATGCCGCTAAACGCTTCGATGATTATCCGCATCACTTTTCCGGCGGCATGCGCCAGCGCGTGATGATCGCCATGGCGCTGGCGCTGCGACCAAAACTGTTAATTGCAGATGAACCGACCACGGCACTGGATGTCACTATTCAGGGGCAAATTCTTGACCTGATTAAGACATTGCAGGAAGAGGAAGGCACCGCAGTACTGTTTATCACCCACGATATGGGCGTGGTGGCGGAAGTGGCCGATCGCACGCTGGTGATGTATCAGGGTGATGTGATGGAAACCGGCACCACGGCGGACATTTTCTCGGCGCCAGCGGCAGATTATACGCGCACGCTGATCGCTACCGTGCCGCAGCTCGGCGCGATGCGTGGCATTGCGGGCCCGCAGAAGTTTGCGCTGAAGGGTGATGCAGTGGCACTGCAACCTGAGCGCCCCGCTACGCAACAGCCTCTGCTGTCGGTGAAAAACCTCAGCACCCGGTTCAGCATTAACGAAGGGCTGTTAAGCCGCAAAACCGGCGCGGTGCATGCAGTGGAGAATATCTCTTTCGACCTGATGCACGGCGAAACCTTGTCGCTGGTCGGAGAATCAGGTTGTGGCAAATCCACCACTGGCCGCTCCCTCACCCGGCTGGTGAAAGCCGATGCGGGCGAAGTTGCCTTCGACGGTTATGACGTGCTGAATCTCTCATCCAGCGAACTGCGCCAGTTACGCTGCGCGATGCAGATGATTTTCCAGGACCCGTTTGCCAGTCTCAATCCGCGCATGTCGATTCTTGAAGCCCTGACCGAGCCTTATTTGCAACATCAGCTGGGCGGCAAACAGGCTGCGCGGGACAAGGCGGCGGGCTTGATGGAACGCGTAGGCCTTTCAGCCGCGATGATGAAACGCTATCCGCATGAGTTCTCCGGCGGGCAGCGTCAGCGTATCTGTATTGCCCGTGCATTGATGCTTGATCCCAAAATGATCATCGCCGATGAGTCTGTCTCTGCGCTGGATGTGACCGTGAAGGCGCAGATTATTAATCTGCTGCTGGATCTGCAATCCAGCCTTGGGCTGTCGTATCTGTTTATTTCCCACGATATGGCGGTGGTGGAACGCATCAGCCATCGCGTGGCGGTGATGCTGTTGGGCGAAATCGTCGAGATCGGCCCACGCGCCGCGATCTTTGAAAATCCGCAGCATGACTATACGCGCAAGTTATTGTCATCGGTGCCAGTGCCTGATCCGGCTCGTCGCCACCTTAAACGGCGTATGGAAGTTAGCGAGCTGAAAAGCCCGGTGCGCGCATTAGGGTTTGTGCCGGAAACACGGCGCTATCGCGAGGTGAGTGCCGGGCATTGGGTGATGGAGAGTTAAAGCAGACGCAGCATACTAATCAGTGAAACTGCCCGTGTAACGCGGGCACCTGATAAGGCGAGTGAGTCATTAGTAAAGACCGAGTCCTTGGCTTAAATCAGCCAACTCCTGCATAGCATTATTACTGTCACTTTCGCGCTGAGCTTTATAGCGCATCAGATCTGCAAAAAGCACACGGCGATGGCGGCCAGTTTTATGATATGGCAGCTTCCCTTCTTCCAATAGTTTCACCATGTGAGGCCGTGAGACATTGAGGATATTGGCTGCTTCCTGTGTAGTTAATTCAGCATGAACCGGAACGACCTGCACCGCATTTCCTACGGCCAATTCTCCCAACACCTTCATTAGCAACGTTAAAGCTGAGGTCGGCAACTCGATTTGGTGAGTTTCGTCGTTTGCATCCTGAATGGATATGACTTGTGTCTCCAGTTTTGTGGAGAGAAAAGTCGCCAGTTCTCTCTGTCCACGCAGAGCGGCCTCAATTTCCTTCTGAGCCGGAAGGCTGACGTTGTCCAGAATTGAGTTTGTCATGAGTTTTTCCAGTTTCTTAGTTCGTGAATTACAGCGCTCTAATATTAATCGAAACAAACGAAACAAACGAAACAAACGAAACAAACGAAACAAACAACATACGAAATCACCAGTCTGTTCCTTGCACTATATCAACCGCATCAAACGCGCCGGATTTCCGGCGTAAACGCCCTTCTGTGTGATGTCTTTCGTCACCACGCTGCCTGCGCCGATGACCGCGCCATCGCAGATGTTAACAGCCAAAATGCTCGCGCCGCTACCAATGGAGACATTGTTACCCACCGTGATGCGCGCCCAACTTTCTCGATCGGCATTGGGTTTGCCATCACGGAACATATCGTTGGCGAACATCACGCCGTGACCAATAAAACAGTTTTCGCCCACGCTGACGTATTCACAAATAAAGGAGTGCGACTGCACCTTGGTGCCTCTTCCAATCACCGTATGTGCCTGAATTTCGACGAACGGACCGATGAAAACATCGTCGTGTAAAGTGCAACCATAAACATTCGCAGGGTGATAAATCGTGACGTTGTTGCCGATTTCCACGTTTTTGACGGCGACTTCGCGTAGGTTTGGCTTCATTTAAGCTCCATTTGTTTTGTGCTGAAGATTCTCGTTCGAGATATACTTTTAATAATGTGACTGAATCTACTTACACGTCCTAACAACATATATTCTCGGTTATGGAAACTGTAAAGCTAACAAGTTGAAAATTAAAAATCGAGACATATATGGCCTTAAAACAGTATTAACCCTCGTTACCGAAACCATTAACAATATGATTTAAATAGAAATTATTTTAACACTTCGACCATTTAAATATTGCACATTGCTCATCGGATGATAAAATCATCGCGAATTGTTTATCGGCTTGTCGCTAAAACTGCATAGAAGGTGTAATTTCTGTCATCTATAATCGAAGAGAATTTCTTGATTGGGAGTCTGTATGTTCAAATTTGACATGCAAATAGAGCAGAATTACGCCTCATTCTTTGATGCTGAGAGCGGCAACGCCGTCTTTGTCGATTCATTTGATAATGAAGAGTTTGATGTCCGGATGGGAACGCTAAGCTACAGCGCCCATGTTGCGACCGTTCATGCACTCTCAAATGAAGAGCTCAATCGCAAACTGAGCGAGGTTGCTGCGCAGCATTATGACCATAACGGAACAACAACTCCTGGATTTGGAAGCTGATATCAATGACATCCTCGCTGAAGACTGCGCCAGAATTCATTTTACTTTTCATGCCGCATTTGAACGACTAAACGATCCGCGTAATAAACCATCCATCACATTACATGAACTGGATAACGTATTTCAGACATTCATTCAAACACACCTTTCTACGATAATTGATTATGATGAAGGCACGCGGTTTGTATTAAAGTGCAATAAAACACATTTACATTTTCCATGTGCAATTACCCATGACAGACAAGTCGGCAAGTTATGGGTAGTGCAAAATGTCATAACGGTAATGCGTAAAAAAGATTTTAAATCGCCCGATAATTTTCTCGTTATAAACTGAGTGTATTATGGCGACATAGTGCCTTTGCACATAATTTGCAACTCAGCCAGGGAAAGACGATGACGCAACTTAATCAATATGGTCAGACAGTGGGTGTAGCTCTGCCTGATTGGCAACCGCTGGCTGCACCGCCCGCTATCGCCTTAAAAGGTCGATTTTGCACACTCGAACCGTTGAAAGCTGTTCACAGCACCGCCTTGTTTGATGCGTTCTCACGCGCAGCAAACGATCGTGACTGGACCTGGCTGGGCGCGACGAAGCCCGCCTCGCTGACGGAGATGGAAAGCTGGATCAGTGGTAAGTGCCACGACATCGGTTTAGTAAGTTATGCGGTGATCGACCATCGCACTCAGCAAGCGGTCGGTGCGGTGTGTTTCGCCAATATTGACGGTCAGAACGGTGCGATTGAGATTGGTCATGTCACCTGGTCACCGCTGATGCAACGCAACGTGCTGGGCAGTGAAGCAATCTACTTGTTATTGCAGCAGGCATTTGGATTGGGCTATCGCCGCGTCGCCTGGCGCTGTGACTCAACTAACCTCGCCTCACGTCGCGCAGCGGAACGCCTTGGCTTCACCTATGAAGGGCGTTTCCGCCAGGCAATGACGCGCAAGCAGCGAAATCGCGATACCGACTGGCTGTCGATGATTGATGGTGAATGGCCGCAGGTGAAGCATGCGTTATCGGCCTGGCTGGCGGTCGATAATATGGATACGCACGGCCAGGAGCGGGAAAAGTTAAGCATATTTTTCGCACGCTAAATCCAAACAGATTATCCACCGCAGCGCAGGCGGCCGGAAAAACACCCTTGCGGATGGCGAGTAAGGATTTACGTTGTTTCAGAGTCAATTAAGGTTAGGAATGGGCCTTGCCAGCTCATTCTAACCCTTATTTCATCAGCACCTGAAACTGCGGATTAAACTCGTCAAAAATCGGTAACGCCGCTGCACCCAGCGCCGCGGTATCACTGCCGGTCATGCCGGTTTTCAAACGTGACCCGGTGAGATAACGCCCGCGCACCGATTGATAGAGCGGCGGCAGGCGCTGAATGATCTTATCCAGCAGCGCAGCGGGCATCATGCCGCCGATGATCACGCTCTCCGCATCGAAAATGCACTCCAGCATATTGATGCCCTGGCGCAGCGGTGTCAGCACGGTATCTATCCAGCGGTCGAACACCGCGGGATCCACTTCCAGCAAATCATCTGGCAATGCGGTCATCGGGTCCAGCCCACAGAACTCATAGGCCGCCTGCAGTGAGACATAGCGCTCCAGGCAGCCGTGATTGCCGCAATAACATTCGCGTCCGCCCGGCTCCACCACCACATGCCCGATTTCTCCGGCGTTGTGCGCATGACCGCTGTAAACGTGGCCATCCATGATGATGCCAGCGCCCAAACCGGTGCCGATATAGAGATAGATAAACGAGTTAAGATGACGCGCCACGCCGTGGAAACGCTCTCCGATCGCCGCCACCGTGGCATCGTTCTCCAGCGTCACCGGAACGCCGCTCATCTCCGCCAGCTTGGCTTCGATATCGACTGACTCCCAGCCGTGCAAGGTGGTGGGGCCAACCGAAGAGATCCCCTCGACGCCAAAGGGTCCCGGCATCACTACGCCGATCCCCAGAATTTTTTGCCAGCGTGCGCCTAACTGCGTTTTGATCTCCGCCAGCACCTCCGCAATGCGCGCTAAAGTGGCATCGGGCTGGGGTTTTTGCACCAGAATAAGGCGACGGAAATGAATTTCACCGGTGAGATCCACCAGCACGATCAGCAAGGTTTGGTGGTCGAGATGAATGCCGATGGAGAACGCACTGGCTGGATTGAGGATCACCGGAATCGCCGGTTGCCCACGTCCCTGCTTGCGCGGTTGGCGGCTGGTAAGCAGTTCAGCGCCTTCCAGTTCAGCCACGATATTAGAAACAGTTTGCGGCGTTAAGGCGGTCAGTCGCGCCAGCTCAGCCCGCGTCAATTCACCGTGCAGGCGGATCGCTTCGATGATGACACGGCGATTGTGCGCGCGCGCATGCTCCAGATTGGTTCCTGATGTTTTCATCCTGCTTCCCTCTTCTCACGCCCGCAACTGCCAGTGCATCAATATCTATGATCGGCGACACAATTTACAACCTGTTTACCTGACAGCGGCAAAAATCTGTGCAGAGTAGTGAGCAGCGGCAAACGAGATTTATGCCCTGGCACGTCACTTGCTTTAGCTCATTGATGTCAGCTGCAGCAACCTGACAACCTGTGCGCGTGATTAAATCAATCAAATTGATTTAATTAAACACCCTCTTCTTGCATCAAGGCGGAAAATGTTATGAAAATCCGGTTTTCGACCACATTGAAAGGCTGTGCCATTGCGGTAATGTTAGCCAGCGCCGGTAGCGCGGCAGCCGCAACCACCCTCAATGCGCTGTTTATGACTCAGGCGGCTTACAGCGAAAATGATATTCGCGCTATGACGCAGGAGTTCCAGAAAGCGCATCCGGACGTGCAGGTGAATCTGGAGTTTGTGCCGTACGAAGCGCTGCATGACAAAATTGTCGCGGCGCGCGGTGCAGGCGGTAACGGCTATGATGTGGTGCTGTTCGACGCCATCTGGCCTGCGGAATTCACTAAGTTTAATCTGCTGCAGGACGTCAGCAGCCGTATCGCTGCAGACGAAAAAGAGAAGATCTTCCCGGGCGCGATGAACACCGTGGTCTACGACGGCAAAACCCTCGGCATGCCGTGGATCCTGGATACCAAATACCTCTATTACAACAAAGCGATGCTTGAAAAAGCCGGGATCACCACCCCACCACAAACCTGGCAGCAGGTGATCGACGACTCGCGCATCATTAAGCAGAAAAACATCGTGAAATATCCACTGGTGTGGAGCTGGTCGCAGGCGGAAGCACTGGTGTGTGATTACACCACATTGGTATCTGGCTTTGGCGGCAAGTTTTACAACAACGGCAAGCTCGATTTCTCCAGCCCGGCATCCTTGCAGGCCATCAAGCTGATGAAGAGTTCGCTGGATGAAGGGCTGAGCAATCCGGCATCGCGTGAATATCTGGAAGAAGATGTGCGTAAAGCCTTCTCCAATGGCGATGCTGCCTTCGCGCTGAACTGGACCTACATGTACAACATGGCTAACGATCCGAAGCAGAGCAAAGTGGCCGGTCAGGTCGGGATCGTTCCGGCACCGGGCGATGCGCCTGGTAAATTTGGTGCAGTGAACGGTTCGATGGGCCTTGGCATTGCTAAAAACAGCACCCACGGTGACCAGGCGTGGCAGTACATCAGGTACATGACCTCACAGCCGGTGCAGAACAAATACGCCACCCTGAGCCTGCCAATCTGGAAAAGCTCTTATCAGGATCCTGCGGTACTGAAGAACCAGGAAAGCCTGATCGCGGCGGCTGACAAATCATTGAATGTGATGCTGTCGCGCCCGGAAACCCCTGATTATTCCCGTCTCTCCAACACCTTGCAGCAGCAGTTGCAGCAAGTGCTTGTGGGCAGCGCCACGCCTGATGCGGCGATGCAAACGGTGGATAAAAGTGCTGCGCGTTTACGTTAAGGGGTCAGCATGCTGAGTTTGCGTCAACGCGAACAACGGCAGGCATGGGTGCTGTTAGCACCCATGTTGCTGGTGATGCTGTTACTCACCGCCTGGCCGCTGTTACGCACCATCTGGCTGAGTTTCACCGATGCCGCCTTAATTGGCAGCGGTGAAGCGCCAGCCTGGGTCGGCGTGGAGAACTATCTGTTCGCCATCACCGATCCCGATTTTCAATCTTCGCTGTGGCGCACACTCTACTTCACTGTGGTCTCGGTGGCGTTTGAGGGTGTGATTGGCGTGCTGGTGGCATTGTTACTGAATCAGAAATTTGCCGGACGCAACATTTTGCGTGTGCTGGTGATTCTGCCTTGGGCGCTGCCAACCATCGTCAACGCCATGATGTGGCGTCTTAATTTCAACCCGGATTACGGCAGCATTAATGCCCTGCTGACCCAACTCGGCATTATCGATGGCTATCGCAGCTGGCTGGGATCGCCGGATTCGGCGCTCAACGCGGTGATGTTTGCCGATATCTGGAAGAACTATCCATTGGTGACGCTGCTGGTGCTGGCTGCGCTGCAATCCATCCCTGACGATCTGTTTGAAGCGGCGCGTCTGGATGGTGCATCTGCCTGGCGGCGCTTCCGTGCCATTACCTTCCCGGCGATTGTCGGCCCGCTGAGTGTGGCGCTGGTACTGCGCACCATCGATGCCTTCAAGATTTTCGACATTATTTACGTGATGACACGCGGTGGCCCGGTCGATAGCACTAAAACCCTAAGTTTCTACGTTTATCAGGAGTCATTCAGCTATTTGCGCGCGGGCAGCGGCGCAGCTTACGCCATGCTGATGACGCTGCTGTGCGCCGTGCTGATCACGCTCTATATGTTGTTATTGTGGCGTCAGCGCCGTAAAGGGAGCGCGTATGAAGGCTAAATTACGCAACACAGCCAAATATGCCGCCGCGCTGCTGGTGGCAATTTCGGTACTTGCGCCGATGGGCTGGCTGTTTCTGATGAGCGTCAGCGCCACCAGCGATCTCACGCGTGTTCCGCTGGAATGGTTGCCGCGCCAGTGGGATTTCAGCCGCTACGGCCGTCTGATTTCACTGGAACCCGGACAGCCCGGTACGCTGTTCCTGCATGCCCTGGGAAACAGCCTGTTGGTGGCAACTGGGGCGACCATTATCTGTCTGCTGCTGGCGATTCCGGCGGCGTTCAGTTTCTCCCGCTACCGTGGTCGTGATGGCTGGTTGTTTGCCTCGCTCGCGATTTATATGGTGCCACCGGTGGCGTTCGTGCTGCCGCTCTACTTCCTGCTGCAACAGTTTGACCTGCTAAACACGCGCCCCGGTTTGATCATCGTCTACTGCTCGCTGATCCTGCCGTTCCTGACGTGGATGCTGAAGAACCAGTTCGATGCCTTACCGCAGGATATTGAGCAAGCAGCACGCCTGGATGGTTTGCGCGTCTGGCAGGTACTGCTGCGTATTACCCTGCCGCTGGCAAAACCGGTGCTGGGCGCAGCGGCGCTGTTTGGCTGGCTGCTGGCATGGGATGAATTTTTCTATGCGCTGTTATTCACCAGCAACATTGCGGCACAAACCCTGCCGGTGACCATCGCAGGCTTTACCGCCGGACGTGCCACCGATGATGGTTTGATCGCAGCAGTCGGGATTCTGGCATCCGTGCCACCGCTGTTTATTGCTATCTGGCTACAGAAAACGCTGGTCAGCGGCCTCGCCAGCGGCGGGAGCAAAGGATGAAGATGAACATGGACTCTACCGCCACGCTGTATGTGATCGGCAATATTAACGTCGATTTGATTATGGGCACGCTCGACCACTGGCCGCAGCGTGGCACCGAAGTGATGATGAATCACAGCGAATTGCGTCCAGGGGGATCGGCGGGAAACTGTGCGCTAGCGCTGGAAGCGATGGAGGTTCGTCATCGTGCGGTGGCGAATCAGGGCGATGACGGTCTGAGCGCCTGGTTGGGCAGTTACTTCCCGCACAGCGTCGCCCACTGGACGCGCTATCACTGTGAGACCTCACTCACTGTCGGGGTGACACACTCCGATCACGAGCGATCCTTCCTCAGCAATCTCGGCCATATCGTGCGACTCACCGCCGAAGATGTGCTGAATCAACTGCCGCTGCGTGCCAGCGAAGGCGATATTGTGCTGCTGTGTGGCACCTTCCTGTGCCTGCATCTGTATAACGAATATCCGCTGTTATTGAGCGAGTTACAGCAGCGCGGTTTTATCACCGCCGTCGATACCGGCTGGCCGCCGCAGGGTTGGACTGAAGAGGTTCGCCAGCAGATGGCGCAGTGGTTGCCGCTGTGTGACTGGCTGCTGCTCAATGAAGTCGAAACGCTGGGCCTGATGGACGCGGAGGATCTCAACGTGGCCGCCACCCAACTCGAACAACGACTCAGCGGCCGCGGCGGTTGCGTAGTGAAATGTGGTGCGCAAGGCGCAGGTTGCTGGCAATCACATCAGCACATCAATCAGCCTGCTAAGCCGGTGACCGTGGTGGATACCATTGGCGCAGGCGACAGTTTTAATGCCGGTTTTCTCACCGCACTGCTGCACCAAAAAACTATCTCCACCGCGTTGCAATGGGGCATCGCGGTGGCTTCACTGGCAATCAGTACCCTGCCGCGTCGCTATCCCGACTGGCATCAACTGCAACTTTCCGCACAGGAGCGCTAAATCATGGCCAGTGTTGAACTCGTAAAAGTGGCTAAGCGCTACGGCAAACAATCCGTTCTGCATCCGCTCGATCTCACCATTCCCGACGGCAGTTTTACCGTGTTGGTCGGTCCGTCTGGCTGTGGTAAATCCACTTTATTACGCCTGCTCGCCGGGCTGGAGAGCCTTTCTGATGGGGCGATCATGATGGATAAAGTCCAAATCAACGATCGCGACCCAGCCGATCGTGATATCGCCATGGTGTTTCAAAGCTATGCACTCTATCCGCATCTGACGGTGGCAGAGAACCTTGCGTTCCATATGCAGGTGAAAAAAGTGAAGCGCGAAGAGCAGCAGAGCAAAATCGAGCGCATCGCCGGGATTCTCGGCATCGATAAGTTGCTGGGGCGCTATCCGCGTGCGTTATCCGGTGGGCAACGCCAGCGTGTGGCGATGGGCCGCGCGATGGTGCGTAATCCTCAGGTGTTTCTGTTTGATGAACCGTTGTCCAACCTCGATGCACAGTTGAGGATGGAGTTGCGTGCGGAGATTAAATCGCTGCACCAGCGCTTCAAGACCACCATGGTGTATGTCACGCACGATCAGGTGGAAGCCATGACGCTGGCCGATCAGATTGTGGTGATGAAAGAAGGCCGCATCGTGCAGCAGGGTGCGCCGCTGGCGATTTACGATCGTCCGGCGGACACTTTCGTGGCGCGTTTTATCGGCTCACCGCCAATGAACCTGTTACCTGCGCAGTTGATCACGCGCGATGGCATTCCGGGCGTGCAGTGCCAGGATTTGTGGCAACCACTGCCCTTACGGTGGCAAGCGGTTGCACGTGAACGCGAAGGGGCGCAGGTAACGCTGGGCGTGCGTCCTCACGATCTGATCGAGGCTGATTCGCGCGCTCTCGCCACGGTAAAAGTGGTTGAAATCACAGGTGAATCGACGTTGTTGCATCTCGAATGGCACGGCCATGCGATGCACATGCAGATCGCCGGGCGCCATGCTGCAAGGAGCGGCGATGCGATTCACATCGGATTTAACGCTGAGAAATTGCATTTATTTGATGCGGAAACGGGATTACGTTTAAGCGAAGGTTAAATATAAAAATGCCACCCAATTGGGTGGCGAAATATATGTACAGAAAATGCATAACAACGATGGTGGCAGGCACTCATTCCTTAAGCACCGTACCCTGACTATTTTACTCAACCGATTATTTTATTCTGCTCTCTCTGTTTAAAGATAACGTAAATCTTACTTCGTTCTTTAACAAAGAAATAACCGCTACCAGGTTTTCCCGATATTAAACTGGAACTGCTCGGACTTATCGCCTTCATATTTTTTGATTGGCAAAGCATAGGAGAACACCAACGGTCCAAGCGGCGATTGCCATTGCAGTGCCAGACCGCTGGAGACACGAATTTCACTCGGATCACCATAATCCGGAATGCCTGCCGCACGTGTTGCCGCGGTATTTTCCCATTTGGTATCCCACACGGTACCGGCATCGACAAAGAATGAGGTACGCAGTGAATCCGCATAACGATCGCTGACAAACGGTGTCGGGACAATTAACTCCGCGCTTGCCACGGCCATCGCATTACCGCCCACTGCATCATCCGATTTATTCACTGCGCAGTTGCCATAGCTGCTTTCGCTACCGGTACAGCTGTAGTAAGCGGCTTTCGGACCGATGGTGTTGGATGAGAACCCGCGTACGGAACTGGAGCCACCCGCGTAGAAGTTGTCATAGAACGGCACTTCTTTGCCGCCCAAACCATCCGCATAACCGGCTTTGGTACGCCCCATCAGCACCCAGCGATGATCATTACTCAGCGGTAAGTAGGCATTAGCACTCAGCGTACTTTTGTAATAGCTGTTGGTGGATCCGGGGATCGTCACCTTGGTGTTGAATCCTGCGGTGACACCTGAAGTCGGGAAGAAACCACGGTCCAAAGAGTTGTAATTCCAGCCAATGTTCCAGAAGAAATCGTTGGCGATAAACTTTTCATCACTGGTCGCGTAGTCATCATCGTCATCATCATCGGTAGTAATGACCTTAGGATGAACCCCTTGCGATCCCAGATAGCGCCACATTGCGACCTGCGGTGCCATGTTGCTGACGCGGTTGTAAGTGTAATCCAGCCCTGAGCTCAAATTACTGTTTTCGCTGATCGGGAAGCTTAATGTGCTGCTGGCACCAAAGCTTTTCAGTGTATATTCAGACAGGTCATTATCTTCAGCGCTGTAATCGTTGTAGAACAGCTTGCCGCCTAAGCTGACGCCATCGACGGTGAAGTACGGGTTGGTGGCGGCAACCTCAACATAGGTTTGATAACTGTTTTTTGTACCGCTAAAACTAACGGTATTGCCGGTGCCCATCCAGTTATCCTGGCTGACGCCGAGCTGATAACTGATGCCGCTGTCGGTGCCGTAACCAAGGCCCACGTTGAAAGTGCCGGTATTACGCTCTTTCACCTTGTACACCACGTCGACCTGATCCGGACTGCCCTGCACACGCTGAGTATCGACATCGACGCTTTCGAAATAGCCGGTGCGATTGAGACGCGCCTTACCCTGATCGACCGCATCGCTGGCCAGCCACGAGCCTTCCATCTGACGCATCTCACGGCGCAGTACCGAATCCTTCGAAGTGTCATTTCCGCTGAACTTCACCTGACGCACGTAGAAGCGATGCCCTGCTTCAACATTGACGTGCAGCTTAACGGTTTTGTCTGCATCGTTAATTTCAGGCTGAGAACTGACCTGCGGGAAGGCATAGCCGTAGCGACCGAGCAGCGCCTTGATCGCACCTTCGTTCTCGGTAATTTTGGCACCGCTGTACAAAGCACCTGATGGTATATGTGCCAGCTTCTCAATTTCTGCGGAGTGCCCCGCCATATCGCCGTTCAGGATAACGTCGGAAATATGGTAAACATCCCCTTCATGAATATTGACCGTCAGATAAATACTTTTCTTATCGGGCGTCAAACTCACTTGCGTTGAATCGATATTAAAACGTGCAAAGCCGCGATCTAGATAATAGCTGCGCAACGTTTCTAAATCGCCGGATAGTTTTTGCTTCTGGTATTTCTGATCGGCAATAAAATTCCACCATGGCACGTCATCACGTAACTGGAAATGAGAAATCAGTTCATCAGAGGAGAAGGCATGATTGCCGACAATATTAATCTGCTGAATCTTCGCAGAGACGCCTTCGGTAAAAATGAACTTCAGGTCGACACGATTACGTGGCAACGGCGTGACCACGGCTTTGACGCTGGCGGTGTATTTACCCGCGCTGTAGTAGAAATCTTCCAGCCCTTTTTCGATATCCGAGAGCGTGGTGCGATCCAGCGCTTCACCGACTCGCACACCCGTAGCATCGAGATTTTGCTTTAGCTGATCTTCTTTAATCGCCTTGTTGCCGGAGAAGGAAATACTGGCAATGGCCGGACGTTCTTTCACGCGGATCAGCAGCGCATCGCCATCGCGCAGCACTTGCACATCCTCAAAGTTGCCTGTGGCAAATAGCGCACGAATGGTGTTGCGAATATCGTCATCCGAGACGCGATCGCCCACGCGTACCGGCATGCTCAGCATTGCCGCACCCGGTGCTACGCGCTGCAAGCCGTCAAAGTGAATATCCCTGAGGGTGAAATCGTCTGCACCAAAGGCTGTGGTGGTTACCATGAAAAGTAACCCGGTTAACATCTTTTTCATCTGCTATGAGCCTGCCGTTTTTCCATTCAACGCATTTCTGCCGCACCACAAAAAAACGGGCTGAACACGCGGTTCAGCCCGTTAGTTGCGGCGATATGTTCCGGAAAAAAGACCACTGCGCCAAAGGTAAATTCAGCGCAATCAACGGATTTTCGCTTACCTTACAGTAAGCTGAAAAGCCGCTGCAGAAATCACAGCATAAGGATTACCCTTCCGCCGTCACCGGCTGGAAAGTACGACGGTTCAGACTGGTCAAAATCACCAGTGTCACCATCATCAACAGCTCCACGCCCAGGGTACCGGAGATAGCTGCCAGATGATTGCCATGCACGTTTATCTGCGTAAAAACACCGCCCAATAGCATCGGACCTAAGCCCAGTGCCGACTGTTGTACGGTGGATAACACCGCGCTGCCCGCGCCCGCCTGATGATGCGGTACACCGCTCATGCCAATACGGTAGAAGGTGCTGACAATAAACGACTGACCAAAGCCAATCAGGATGGTGGCGGGCATCAGGGTAAAGACGCCGACATCTGGCCAGGCGAACTGGAATGTGCCGATGAGAGCGATTAAGCCGACCATCTGGATGCCGCAACCGGTCAATAACGTGGTGCGCTTACCAAAACGTTCAACCATGCGCGTCGAACGCATCGCGCCGATAAAGTAGGCAGCGCCCAGTGCGATGAATGCGTTGCCAGACTCAAAGGCGGTTAAGCCGATGCCCGACTGCAGCGTCAGCGCCACTGCAAACATAAATCCGCTCCAGCAGGAGAAGAACAGCACCGCCAGGGTTAAACCAAAGCGAACGCTTGGCAGACGCAGCAGCGAAGGTGGCAGTAACGGTGAACCGCCTTCTGCTTCCAGACGTAGCGAACTCTGACGCAGACGGTGCAATAACACAGGGAACAGCACCAGCAGCAGAATGCACGGCCATGACCAGTGCAGCAGCGGTCCCAGCGCGAGCGCCAGCATTAAACAGCCAATCGCGCCCGCAAGCAGCAAGGTGCCGCTGACATCGACCGGCACGCGCTGGTTATTGTGGGTTTCAGGCACAAAGCGCCGCGCCGTGATCAGCACAAACAGGCAAATCGGCAGGTTGATCAGAAACACGCTGCGCCAGCCGTAACCGCCAATATCCGCTTTGATCAGGAATCCGCCTAACACCTGGCCGATGATAAACGCCAGTCCGCCAATGCCGCCGTAGAGACCAATGGCGCGTGCGTGTTCCCTGCCCTTCATGGTGACATGCATGGTGGCGAGAATTTGCGGCACGATGAAAGCCGCGCCGACACCCTGCAATGCGCGAGCAAACATCAACAGGCCGACGCTATTGGCGATGCCGCATAATAAAGATGCAATACCAAAGATCCATACTCCCGCCAGGAAGACCCGACGACGTCCGTAGTTATCCCCCAGTCGTCCGCCCATCGCGAGGCAGATGGCGAACGCAATGCCGTACACGGCGACAATCAGCGCCAGCTCAATCGATGTGGCGCGCAACGTATGCGCCATGGCATCCAGCGCCACATTGACAATGGAAAAGTCGATCATGGGCAGGAGTTGCCCTGCCAGCAGGACCACCAGTCCCGCGCGTTGAAGTTGCGATGTGTGCATCGGTTTTAACCTTGTTTTTAAGTGCAGTACGGCATAGCATCACCTAACTATTAAACGGGTACCAGTTCTTGTTTATCATGGTATAAATACTACCCGTCTCGTTTGGAGATCTGCTCATGAGCACGGCTACTGCCCCCGTCACCGCTGAACACAACAATCGAAAACTGCTTGGCACTTTTTTACGCACACGCCGTGAAAGTCTCGATCCTAATCGTCTGGGTTTGCCGCATATGCGTCACCGCCGCACGCCTGGTTTACGCCGTGAAGAAGTGGCGCAGTTAGCGGATGTTGGCGTGACCTGGTACACCTGGCTGGAACAGGGGCGCGATATCAAAGCCTCGCCAAAAACGTTGACGGCGATTGCCACGGCATTGCAGTGCAACGATGTCGAGACGCAGCATCTGTTTTCCCTCGCCGGACACTCACTGCCTTCAGTGCGCGTGGCGGCGGCCTGCTGCAAAATCGCTGCGCACAATCAGCAAATGCTGGACGCGATTCAATTACCGGCGATTATCGAAACACCGCGTTTCGATATTCTCGGTTACAACGCCGCGTGGTGTGCGCTGATGGATGTGGATTTGGCCCAGATTGCAGTGGAAGATCGTAACTGCATCTGGCTGGCATTCAATCATCCTGCATGGCGCAAAGCGATGAGCGACTGGGACGACGTGATGCCACAGATGGTGGCGATGTTTCGTGGGCAGATGGGCGAACACCTCGGCGATCCGCACTGGGAGAGTTTTCTCGCTCGTCTGCTGAATAGCTCTGATGAGTTCGCGCAAACCTGGCAGCGCTACGAATTGGGCAAGGTAGAAAACCGTTTAAAACGCTTTTATCGCCAGGACGTGGGTGAAATGACGCTGCGCCAAAATAACTGGTGGTCTGCGTCGCGCAACGGCGACCGCCTGCTAGTGTACGTGCCGGATGATGAACAGAGTGCGGCGTCGCTGCAGAAATTGATGAAGCTGTAAAAATCGGCCTCCAGAACATTATGCTCAACATGCAGTAATGCAAACGGCTTGAGCGGTCTTCAGGCCGCTGCAGCCGTACAACCTCAGAGTTACGCCAGGGGTTCGAATTACCAGCGCTTTTCCGCAAACCAGGCCACCAGCCATTCTGTCAGGGCAATGATTTTCGCCGACTGGAGCTGGCTGGAAGGTTTCATCAGCCAGACGCCATCTTCCCCAACCGCCTGCCAGTCAGATAGCACTGGCACCAGCGAGCCCTCTGCCAGCTCCTTTTGCACCAGCCAGTTGGCCGCCAGCAATATGCCCATGCCTGCCTGCGCGGCCAGCACCAGAGCATCCATCTCGTCGCTCTCAAAACGCGTTTGCACCGGCACTGCAATCTGGTGACCATCTTTCTCTAACCGCCATTCCGGCCAGCTGTGCATCGGGGTAAATCCCAGACAGTCGTGTTGGCGGAGATCCTGGGGTTGAGTTAACGCGGGATGACGATCCAGATAATCTGGCGCCACACACAGCATCCGGCTGGTATCTGCAAGCTTACGCGCTATCAGACGGCTATCCGTGAGCACGCCGATGCGGATCGCCATATCAAAATTATCCCCCAGCAAATCGACGTAGCGGTCGCTGCAATTCAGTACGATACGAATATCAGGATAAGCCTGCAAAAAGCCCGGCAACGCCTGCGCCACCCAACTGCGACCAAAAGAAGCTGGCACGGTTAAGCGAATGGTGCCCGCTGGACGCGCCGCCAGGGCCCGCGCTTCTTCTTCCGCTTCCCGCAATAGCTCATCGGCAAGTTCGATCTTCTGCCGATAGCGCTGCCCTTCTTCCGTGGGACGGATACGACGCGTGGTGCGCTCGATCAGGCGAATGCCCAGCCGTTTTTCTAACGCAGCGATGCGGCGCGAGACCACTGAAACATCGCGTCCAAGCGCACGCGCGCCGGCACTGAAACTGCCTGCGCGCACCACCGCTAAAAACGCTTCGCGTTGGCGGAAATCGTCATCCTGCATTATTGCTCCCTGTGCAACAGTCATTTGGTTTTGACATCGATTATAGCGCCTGTTTTCGCGCCACACTGACTGTACTTTGAAAACAGGAGAATTTTATGCGAGCTATCCAATTAACTGCGCCCAACATTGATGCCCTGAATATCACTGAACTGCCGCGCCCACAGTCGGGCCATGGCGAGGTATTGATTCGCCAGTATGCGGTGAGCCTCAACTATCTCGATTTGGCGCTGGCAACCGGTCAGTTTGGTGCCATCGCGCAGCCGATCATTCCGGGGGCTGACAGCGCAGGAGTGATTGTTGAATTGGGGGCGGGGGTAAGCGGTTGGCAAGTCGGCGAGCGCGTCGTGCCGGGTATGATGCAAAACTGGCATGCAGGTTTGATTCGCGCTGAACATCATCATGCGCTGCGCGGTGTGACCGGTAATGGCGGGTTAGCGGAGTTCGCCACGGTTCCGGCTGCTTCATTAGTGTGCATCCCTGATTTTCTCAGCTGGCAGCAGGCCGCCACACTGCCGATCGCTGCGGCGACGGCCTGGAACGCCATCGTACGTGGCAAAGTTAAGCCCGGCAGTACTGTGCTGCTGCTCGGGACGGGGGGCGTGAGTCTGTTTGCACTGCAATACGCTAAAGCAGCGGGCGCACGGGTGATTATGCTCTCCTCTTCCAATGAAAAACTGGCGCGGGTGAAAGCACTGGGTGCCGATGAAGGCATTAATTACCGTGATGAACCGGACTGGGATAAACAGGTGCTGGAACTGACGCACGGTCAGGGTGCGGACCTGGTGCTGGAATCCGTGGGTGCGGCGACTTTTGCTAAATCGATCAATGCGGCGGCCTATAACGGGACGATCTTTGTGATTGGGTTTGTGGGTGGTGCAGAGTTAACGGTGCCGGTACTGCCGATTATGCAGAAGATGTTGAATATTGTCGGGAATAACACAGGCTCAACGGCGGATCTGCGGGCGGCAGTAAGAGCGATTGAGACTGCAGGGATTGTGCCGGAGGTTGATCGTGTGTTTGGCTTTAAGGATACGCAGCAGGCTTATCGTTACCTGCAATCTGCCGGGCACGTTGGGAAAGTGGTGATTGATTTAAGTGTGTAACTGTTCGGGATCGCAGTTAACGCCTTTGAAGTCTCATAAATCACAGCAAGGTCGCCATTATGGCGACCCACTTGCCAGCGCTAACACTGGTTTGCACGCTCAGGACGCGTTTAGGATTCGTAACGCTTCGCGATTAAATGCAGGAAGATCATCCGGTGTGCGGCTGGTGACGAGCTTATCGTCATCGACGACCACTTCCTGATCATAAAAGTCTGCCCCCGCGTTCCGCAAATCAATGGCGATGGCTTTAACACAGGTCATCTTGCGGCCGCGCACACCATTGGCGCTAATGAGCAACTGCGGACCGTGACAAATTGCGAATACCGGTTTGCCGCTCGCGACAAATTCTTTGGTGAAATTCACAAATCGATCATCACCGCGCAGTGCATCAGGCGAATGTCCGCCGGGCAGCAGTAATGCATCGAATTCGGCGGCGTTAACGTGATCAATATCCTTGTCAATGGTGACTTCGGCTTTACCTTGCTTCCCTTTCACAACCTTTCCCGCTTGCATCTCAATCGTCACGACCTCATGACCCGCTTTGGTATAGGCTTCTGCGGGCGAGGTGAACTCTGAATCTTCAAATTCATCAGTGATCAGGACGGCGATCTTCTTACTCATTTCCTTCTCCTTGCTGGGAAAACGCGGTGCGTTTTTGGCCTGGATAACCCATCAAGTCTGGTCGCCATGTTTTAGAACGCAAGCCAGGCGGCAGGTAGTCATGGCATTGTTACGGAGTGAAACAGATGACACTGGGGATGCGTCTTCGGTAATGTAACTGCTGATTAAGGATATGAACTTTAGTCGTTATGGGCAGCTTTCAGGAAGTCGCATATTTACCACTGGCTTAACCCATTCTGTTCAGAAGTTCCAGTGAACATGTCATGGTGTTTTATGACGAGCACCGAGTTTAGCAACTGGAAGAGTATGACAATACTTGCTCATCAAACTGCCCGGGCAGACAGTTTAAATATTCAGGACGCATAAGAATGATTAAGGTAAAACATGTATTGGGCGTATCCGGCAGTCTTCGCGCTGCTTCGCTGAATACCGTCTTCTTACGGGCTATGTCTTTACTCTGTCCTATGGGAATCAGATTTGAAATATACGACTCACTGGACAAAATCCCCCTTTTTAATATTGATGATGAATCTAAACCGACGCCTGCTGTTGACCACTGGAGAAACGCGCTTTCCAGGGCAGACCTGGTCTTACTAGCCAGCCCGGAATATGCACATGGAGTCACCGGCGTTATAAAAAACGCACTTGACTGGATTGTAAGCAGTGGTGAGTTGCTGGATAAGCCTCTGTCTTTGCCTAATCTGTCTGTACGTGCCCATCTGGCACACTCCCAGCTATCAGAAACATTAGGGGTTATGGGCGCCGTACTGCGCGAAGAGTGCTGTCCCAGAGCAACGCTTGATGCGCCTTACATACTTCCTGATTCAACAGAATTTGCACTAATTGAAAATTCACAAATATGCTCAAGAATTAATGAGTTATGGAGAAACATTGATTTGGCAATCACAAAGAACGATGAACTATCAAATATTTAAAAGAAATGGACTCATTTATTCTCATACTGGCAATCATTGTGAACGCAAGCAAATGACTACTGTTAGCTGTCCTTGTAGACTCGGGACAGATTTATGTTCGCAATGGACTTTGAAACCTTGACCCAAGACGAGGGCCCACCCTTGTGTAAGTCAGGGCTATTTCTATAAATTCTGACCTTTATTGGTTATATGCGAAAATGACCTTGTCAGCAAAACTGACAAGGTCATTTTTTGCGATTAAGAAAAAGGGCAATTTAAATTAACCGCGCCGGCATCTGATATTGATATGCATCGATTTAGATGGTGTCTTACAGCGCCGAAATACTATGTGCTATGCTGATTTGCAAGCCATTGACTGACCGTTGTAGTGGCAATTCCCTGACGTTGATTATAGGTATTGCTTATATCCCAGGCCACTCCGTCAGGCCGAGCAAAAGCGAGTCGGTAATTTGCACCGACATCTTGCGGATTGTACTGCACATCATCCAGGAGTTTTTGCCTGTCCAATAATTTTCTGTTTACTTCAGTCTCCCAGTGGGTACACATTAAATCAGCGAGCTCACTGTAGGTCAGCGTATCGCCCGCTATATAAATAATCTCGTTGCGGAAGGTAGGCTGATGAAAGAAAATTTCCGCCGTCAACAGGCCGATATCTTCAGGAGTGGTCAACGTTACTGCGTACTCCCAGTCCCCCAGAGCACAGACAGTTTTATTGTGTGCATCAATCACACCAAAACCGGGCTCAAACAGATAGCTGGTAAAAATACCTGTAGAAACAATGACCCACCCTGTTACGTTCTGCTGGCGTAAAAGGTGGCGCACTTCGAGTTGCTCATCCCAGACTTGTTGCCCGCTGCCTTTACCGACCACGTCATAATCAACACCAAACTGCCATGGGAAGTAGCGGGTTACAGCCGCTTTCAAAACCGCCTGCGTAATCTTTAACTGCGTTCCCGGTCCGCCAACAAAACCACTGCAGTTGATAACTGTGTCAAAACAGGCAAAGATCTCACTCAGCTCATCAATGCTGTTTTCCTGCAGATCGCCTTCGACCACAGCAATTCCAGACTTCATCAGTTCATCCAACCGTAACCTCCGTGTGCCAGAAATGGCATGAGCGGCTTCGCCTCTGAGTAACACGCTAATTTTTATATTGTTATTTTGCTGCGCTTTCTTGCTCATCGCTCTTAATACCTGAAGACCAAGCTCTCCTGCACCGAGTACAAGAACAGTATCTACAGTTTTTTTTTCGGTATTCATTCTTGCTTCCTGTTGTATTAAAACGTCATCCTGACAGCTGAAATAGCCTGGAACAATTAGGCACACGCATGATACCGGAGGGGATATGGCGTATGAACGTGAAGCGTTGATGCAATTTTCAAAGGAATTCTGTGAGGAATTAAGTAATGATGATGAGGGCCTAAAACGAGAGATTCTAGCGCATGCGGGTAATCGCTGGTCGTTGGGCGTGTTGCATATTCTCGGGACCAACGGTCCACTTCGCTATGGAGAGTTACGCCGCTACTTGACGGATGTCACTCAAAGAATGCTGACACGAACACTGCGTCATCTGGAGCGGGACGGGCTCATATCCCGCCACGATTACGAGGAAAAATTGCCCCGGGTGGTTTATACGATTACAGATATGGGGAAAGAAATGCTTTTGCGGATGTTACCTTTATGGTCCTGGATTATCACTTCCGCCAGCTATTTCCGGGAAGCGAGAACAGAATATGAGAGTGATTAGAATGTTCAGGCGGCGACATTCTGGCAGAAGAAAACTATAAGATGTGATGGAAATAAAACCTAGCCTGGACAGGTAATTAAAAATTATTATCTCACTGAATATTATGGTGCTTTTTATTGTTAATATCTTAACGCGGTTAACGAGATAGAGAATGTTCACTGTAGATTAAATCTCTACTATGAGATTGCAGCTTACTTTCGGTGCGGATAAGTAAGCTGTTCGCTCAAAGTGAACATCGTTAAACTGCAGGTCTGCTCCCAGCCAGAATTAGCGTTCAATCAGCAGTACCTTAATTACATATTGAATATTTTTTGTTTATGTAAGGTAAATGCTCATTCCTCAGCCAACAAAAGGACGATGCATGGACGAGTTTTATCATTACAGCGCGTTTTAGAGACGGAAAAACGTGGCTGCAGCTGAGCGATTAGCCGGCTTCGCCGCGCAGCCGATGACGATAATGTTTCAGGACTACGCGTGTCACAATCTGACCGTACACAAAGCCGCCAAGCCCGGCCAGGATTACGGTGCCGGCAATACCGAAAAAATACGATCCTATGTAGCCGAAGGCCCCACAGACGGCGAGCCCCGCCCAGGTCTGCCAGTGACGGAAAGCTGATTTATATGCGCTCCGCCACCTTCTTCCTCGCTCCCATAGGGTAAGGCCTGCCAGTTCGGGAATGCTTTTTAGGGTCCAGTAGATTTTCACGTGTTCTCCTTTCACAATTGCTTGAATGATAATAATTATCACCTTCATGTCAAATATTTGGCCCTCTTCCCCCATTCCTGCCCCAAAACACCATTAGCGCCAGAGTCGCTCTCTATAACGACAAGAGGAAAGCTTATGTGCGGACGAGTTACCTGAATTGGATTTAAAATTTCACCCAGTGAGGAGCAAGAATGGGAATCCAAAGAATCGAGTTAAAGAAGTGATAGTGAAAAGACGAGATTTAGCAGATATCTGAACTTAGCAACGTTTCACTGCTTGGTCTTTTGCGTTGCTATAAGAGCCACGCCCTCTGGCAAGAAACGCATCCATTTACGGGAAGATCAATCAGGCTTACGAACCGGTTCGCCGGGGACTGGGTTTAAAAATTTTATAAAATGAATGACAGCTATGTGCCGGGAGCGGAAGTTATTGAGTTTTATCATGACGGGCAATGGCCTTCAGGATAAGAAGTCACAACCCACCATATTAATCGCTGTTTCGAATTAGGCAGGTTCCTGAATTACGTCAGTAGATTAAAATTAACAGTTTTTATTGTTAAAAATGTTACGTACTTTTTATCAAAGACAGTAACCCCTCTAAAATCGGTGAAGTGTTAGATTTCAGATAAGCAGCACTGATGCCAATTTTTATCGTAGCTGCATCATCCTTTATTTCCCTAAAGACAACTCCCTTTCGTTTAATATTTTTCAATGAGGCAGGTATTAATGCGAACCCCTGCCCTTCAGAAATAAGTCCCAGCAAAATATGATGATCTGTAGGCTCGGGAAGAGTAACTGGCCGAAAACCGATATCTTCGAAAAAGTTCTTACAGTAATCATAAAAGCCAGGATTCATATGCCTCTCAAACCAAAACATTGTTTCGCTGTTGAGTGAGGTGAAGCTGATGCTGCGCTTAAGAGCAAGGGGATGGTTTGCAGGCAGGGCAACGACCATTGATTCCTCATGAATGACTACAGATTCAAGACCAGACGTTTCTGTATGCAAACCAATGAATGCAACGTCTACCTTCCCTTTCCTGATGTCTCTGACAAGATTGACCGAGTGGTCACCTTTAGTGATTAATTTCCAACCGGAGAATTGGGATTGAAAATGAGCATTAACTTCAGGGAAAACGCTTCTATCAAAGACTGTTGTATAGCCAATAACAAATGTCCCTTGTTCCATCTCTCTTGCTGACCTTGCCACTTTGATCGCTTTTTCAGCCTGTGACAATGCACGTTTGACCTCGGGTAAGAATGCTTCACCAGCACTGGTGAGCAAAACCCTGCTGCCTGTTCGGATAAATAGTTGTACCCCTAGCTGCTCTTCAAGTTGGCGGATCTGCCGGCTCAAAGGTGGCTGAGATATGTTTAAGCGCTTTGCGGCGCGCCCAAAGTTTAGCTCATCACACACAGCAACGAAGTAGCGAAATTGTCGAAGGTCGATTGAAGTATTCATACCGAAAAGGTATCACAAAAATGGTATTCGAAATAACTCTGATTAGATTTTAAAGTTCACCTACTCAACGAGTAATGGAGAAAATGATGCCTACTTCTATACGCTTCGATTCAGGATTAGAAATTCTTAAAAAAGTGGGAGGCGCCAATTATGATGGCCCTCTTAATCAGTTAATGACAATTGCACCAGACCTTGCTCGTTGCACAGTTGAATTCTGTTATGGAGACATCATGTCTCGTAAAGAATTGGATTTGCCGACTCGGCAGCTGTGCACTGTGGCAGCACTAACAGGGATGGGGAATTCCATACCTCAATTGAAATACCATATCCATGGCGCCCTCAATGCAGGATGCACCCCAGCGGCTATTGTCGAGGTGATTTTAATATGTGCCGTTTTCGCAGGCTTTCCCACTGCGGGTAATGCCTTAATGCTCACAAAAGAAATCTTTACTGAATGCGGTATCATGTTTAACCCTGAAGTCCTGGCACCCACCGACGATCGGTATGAAAAAGGCATGGTAGCGCTTGAAGAAATCAGTGCTGGTGCTGGAAGACAAGTTACTCAGCAGTTAATGGAGATTTCTCCTGACCTTGCGCGATTCGTTATTGAGTTTTCATATGGGGATATCTTATCCAGATCGATAATTGATAATCGTACTAAAGAACTGGCAATTATTAGTTTGCTAACGGCATTAGGAACAGCTAAACCTCAATTGAAAGTGCATATCAGCGCTGCTTTGAATGTAGGCGTCACAGAAGTTGAGATTATCGAGGCTATCCAGCAGATGGCTATTTATGCAGGTTTCCCGGCAGCGTTGAATGGTGTTTTCTCCGCTAGAGAAACTTTCGATGATCGAAACCTGATTTAATTAGGTTTCGCCAGTTAGCATCAGTTTTTTTGTTGCGGGGAGGGCCTGAAGGTCTGCTCCTCGCTCAAACCGGATCATTTAGTGCCCGTAGAATGACTCTGTAAAAAGGTTTATACCGTTGTTCAGCGAGTTCTTTATCCCTCCAACCCGACCTGGACTTCCCAGCATAATGGAAATACGAAGTGCCTTACCCACAACAGTTTTTAGATCCTCAAACAGTTGGGGCAGGTTGAAGATGAACCTTATTGCCTCGCAGGTAACGTTCATTCATAAGGCGATCCCAATGAATCGCCCATAATACCCTGACTCACTAATTCATGAATGTCTGCGCTGTCTTAACGCATAAGCCAGCACCACAATAAAACACATCAGCGGCAAACTGTAAGCCACGGCGGTACTGACTTTGTCAGAAATCAGCCCCATGAAGTAGGGCATAATCGCGCCGCCCACAATCGCCATGATCATAAATGAGCTGGCCTGTTTAGTCGCCTGGCCGAGGTTTTTTACGCCCATGGCAAAGATGGTGGGGAACATAGTGGACATAAAGAAGAAGATGGCGATCAGTGCAACCACGGAGACATCGCCTGCGCCCAGCATCACGATGGTACACAGCACAATGTTGATTAGCGCATAAGCCGCTAGCATGGCTGCTGGTTTCACCCTGCCCAACAGCCAGGTAGAGAAGAAACGCCCCAGCATAAAGCAGATCATCGCAACCGAAAGCATATAAGCCGCGCTTTGGTTGGTCACGCCATGCCAGTGTTCGGTGGCATAGTTAATGAAGAAAGCGCCCACTCCAACCTGAGCGGCAACATAAAAGAACTGCGCAATCACGCCGCCGACAAAATGTTTTTGCTGCCATAAGGTGGCGCCGGGCTGTTGAATATGTTGGCTGGCGGATTCTCGAATATCCGGCAAGGCGGTGCGTTTAAATAACAGGGCAATGGCGATGACCACACACGCAATTACCACATACGTTATTTTGACGGTGTCCTGCGCGGCGTCCTGGTTGACCTGGGTAAAAAACAGCGAGCCACCAATCATTGGTCCCACAAACTGCCCCAACCCGTTAAACGATTGCGCCAGATTGAGACGACGCTCTGCGCCGTTAGGATCACCCAGCACCGTGGCATAAGGGTTCGCAGCAGTTTCGAGGCAACCCAGCCCGCACGCCAGAACGAACAATGCAAACAGGAATACCGAGAAGTTATTAACCATCGCCGCTGGCACAAACAACAGCGCACCAATGGCATACAGTGATAATCCCGCCAATATTCCGGCTTTATAGCCGTGACGCTGCATAAAATAACCGGCGGGCAGCGCGACAATAAAATAGGCACCGAAATAGGCCGCCTGTAATAATCCCGATTGTGCTTTGGTGACGTTTAACGTTTCCTGAAAGTGTTTATTCAGCACATCCAACAAGCCGTATGACACGCCCCACATAAAAAACAGGGTGGTAATCAGCATAAACGCCCAGCGCAGGCTAATAGTTCCCCTGACGCCCATATTTTCAGGCGTCTCGACACGTTGTGTTGACATGGTTATATCCTCGTAGGGTACAGTCGGTAAGTGTTGTTATTGGTCCTGCAAAGAGAATATTCGCGCCATCGCCACCCACTTTTCCCCTTCGGGCGTCCAGGGCGTTGGCTGTTGGAACTGCCACATCAGCGCTTCCCAGCGCTGAATATGCGGATCTTGTTCAGATGCCTGAGCAAAATCCTGCGTGTTAAACCGATCGTCCACCTCCATCACCATAAAAAGGCGTGTGCCAAGCCGGTAAATCTCCATATTCACGATGCCGTGCTGGCGCAAATGCTGCACCACTTCCGGCCAGATACGCTGATGCAGACGCTGGTACTCGGCAATTTTGTCCGGCTCGTCCACAAGATCCAGCGCCAGACAATAACGCTCGGTTACGCCACTCATAGCAGCGCCCGATCGAGATGCAGATAGCCACCATCGACGCTCAGCCACTCACCAGTGGTGTGAGAAGCGCGCTCCGACAGCAAAAAGACCACCGTGTTAGCGATCTCCTCCGGTGTCGTCATACGTTGACCGAGCGGAATTCGCTGGGTGATTTTCTCCAGTTCGGTTTGCGGATCGGTAAAGGTGCTAATCCAGCGCTCGTAAAGCGGCGTCATCACTTCGGCGGGAACCACTGCGTTGACACGCACCCCACTCTGACGCAATGAAACTGCCCATTCGCGCGTCAGTGACAGAATGGCCCCTTTCGCTGCGCAGTAGCCGCTGGTGCCGCCCTGTCCGCTCAGCGCGGTTTTGGAAGCAATGTTGACGATTGCCCCACGGCTGTTTTCCAGCGCACGCTGGCAGAAATGCGTCATCTGGTAATAGTGGATAAGGTTCTTTTCCAGCGAGGAGACAAATGCGCTGCGTCCCGCTTCCAGACCAACGCCATCGTTAACGCCGGCGTTATTCACCAGCCCGTCGATGCGACCGAACTGCTGTTGCACGGCCTCAACCGCACGCTGACAATTATGTTCGTCACAAAGATCGGCCAACAGCACTTCCGTTTTCGGTTGAAGCTCACGGAGCTTAGCCAGCCACATCTCATCTGGCTGCGCGTTGCTGACGATGACGGGAATCGCCCCCTCTTCAGCCAGCAAACGTGAGATGGCGGCGCCAATGCCCGAACCGCCGCCGGTTACGATGATCACTTTATCCTGCAAAAACAGATTCATTATTCTCTCCTGTCAGGCTGTAGACCTGCGCGGCCGTGTTACCCCAAATGGCGGCCTGTTCGTCAGCAGATAACTCCGCTATCGCGTCGTCAATCAACTGCACCACCGCGTGATATTCCGCTGCCAGCAGGCAAACTGGCCAGTCTGAACCAAACATCAGCCGTTGCGGACCGAAACGCGCCAGCGCCTCGTCAATAAAGGGTCGAAGTTGCGTGCTATGCCACTCGCCGTGTGAGACTTCAGTGACCAGTCCGGACAATTTGCAGGCCACGTGCGGCATCGCGGCCAGTTCCGCTACCTGCTCGCCCCACGCTTGAGCGCCGCGCGCAATATCCGGTTTCCCCAGGTGATCGAGCACCATCCAGTGGCGATCGTGCTGGGCGGCAAACCGGGTCGCGTCTGACAAATGCCGCCAGGTCACCAGCATTTCCCATACGTAATCTCGTTGCTGCAACTGGCGGATGCCCTTGGCCACACGCGTTTGCTGCAACCATGCTGCGGGATCGCGCTCATCCTGCACCTGATGACGAAACCCCCGCAGCAGCGGATGCTGCAACGCCAGTAACTGCTCTGCCAGGTCCGTGGCAGAGACATCGATCCAGCCAATCACCTGCGTTGCGGGTAGCTGCTGCGCCCACTGCAACAGTTGTTGGGTCTCGGCCACGCACTGCCGCGCCTGTACCGCGATCGATCCCTGTAATTGACGTTGCGCCAGCAGCGGTGCGAGATCGTCTGGCACAAAATCTTTTTGCAGACAGGTCATTGAATCCGCGATCCACGGATAGTCAGCCGCGTCAAAGTGCCAAAAATGCTGATGGGCGTCGATTCGCACTTCAGCCTCCCTGCGCGCGATAACGGTATTGCTCGCGCGATGCGGGATACATTTCGATTGAGAAGCCTGGCGCAGTGGGCGGCATATAGGCAGCACCGCGAACCTCACACGGATGGATAAAATGTTCGTGCAGATGGTCGACATACTCGATAACCCGGCCTTCATGGCTGCCGGCAATACAAACAAAATCGATCATCGACAAGTGCTGAACGTATTCGCACAGTCCTACCCCGCCAGCATGCGGACACACCGGCAGCTGGTATTTCGCTGCCATCAACATCACCGCCAGCACTTCATTAACGCCGCCGAGACGACAGGCATCAATCTGCACGACATCAATCGCTTCACGCATAATCAGCTGCTTGAAGATGATGCGGTTCTGGCACATTTCACCGGTGGCGACCTTCACTGGCGCAACGCCCTGGCGAATCTTACGATGCCCTTCGATATCATCCGGACTGGTGGGTTCTTCAATAAACCACGGCCGTGCGAACGCCAACTTCTGTACCCATTCCACTGCGTCATTCACTTCCCATACCTGGTTGGCGTCGATCATTAACTTACGATCCGGCCCCAGCACTTCACGCGCAATGCGCACGCGGCGAATATCATCTTCGAGATCGCGTCCGACTTTCAGTTTGATGTGAGAAAATCCGGCGTCGACCGCCTGCTGGCAGAGACGGCGCAGCTTGTCGTCGTCGTAGCCAAGCCAACCCGCCGAGGTGGTGTAGCAAGGATAACCATGCTGCTCAAGCTGACGGATGCGCTCTGCTTTGCCCGCTTGCTGCGCCGTCAGTAATGCGAGTGCTTCATCCGGCGTGATGCAGTCGGTGAGATAGCGGAAGTCAATGCAGCGCACCAACTCCTGCGGCGACATATCAGCCACCAGCCGCCACAGCGGTTTTTCTTCTGATTTCGCCCACAAGTCCCATACCGCATTGACCACTGCGCCGGTTGCCAGGTGAATAGCGCCCTTATCCGGTCCAATCCAACGCAGCTGACTGTCACTGGTGATGTCGCGCCAGAATTGCCCCATATCGGCGGTGATCGACTCCAGCTTGCGGCCGACAATCAGGTGTTCCAGTGCGCGTATCGCAGCACAGCAAATTTCATTACCGCGTCCAATCGTAAAGGTCAGTCCATGGCCGCTAATAGCAGCGTTATCCGTCTCAATAATGACGTAAGCCGCTGAATAATCGGGGTCGGGATTCATTGCATCCGAACCATCGAGGTGTTCGGACGTGGGGAATCGGATGTCTTCTACACGCAGTGAGGTCAGTCTGGTCATTCTTCGCTGCCCTCTGTAATTTGACGCTGCTCGCCAAGCCCGGCGATGCCCAAACTGATAACTTGCCCCGGACGCAGGTAGACCGGTGGTTTTTGCCCCATGCCGACGCCCGGCGGTGTTCCGGTGGAGATGATGTCGCCCGGCTGTAAGCTCATAAAACGGCTCAGGTAGCTAATGATGTATGCAACCGAGAAGATCATGGTGCGCGTGTTTCCATTTTGATAGCGCTTGCCATCTACCTCGAGCCACAGGTCGAGCTGCTGCGGATCGGCAATTTCATCGGCGGTCACCAGCCATGGTCCGATCGGACCAAAAGTGTCGCAGCCTTTGCCTTTATCCCAGGTGCCGCCGCGTTCGATCTGATATTCACGTTCAGAGACGTCATTGACCACGCAGTAGCCCGCAACATGCGATAGCGCATCTTCTTCCAGGATGTAGCTGCCGCCTTTGCCGATGACCACTCCCAGTTCCACTTCCCAATCGGTTTTCACTGAACCGCGTGGAATACGCACAGCGTCATTGGGTCCGACCACAGAGCTGGTCCATTTGCCAAACACCACCGGCTCTTGCGGGATGGCTGCACCCGTTTCCGCGGCATGATCGGCATAGTTCAGGCCGATACAGATAAATTTGCCAATATGCCCGACGCAGGCGCCAATGCGCGGCTGCCCACCGATTTTAGGCAGTTCACTGAGTGGCAGCTGGCGCAGTCGCTCCAGCGCAGACGGCAGCAGTGCATCGCCTGCGATATCATCTACAAAATGCGATAAATCACGCAATTCACCCTGCTCGTCCAGCATTGCCGGACGCTCTTTACCCTTCTCGCCTACACGTAATAATTTCATTCTTCCACTCCTGTTAATTGCTCCAGCCGCCATCAATAATCTGAGCCGTGCCGGTGGTATAAGCGCTGGCATCAGAGGCCAGATAAGCTGCCAGATAAGCGATCTCTTCTGTTGTCCCGATACGGCCAATTGGCTGACGCGCGACAAAGGCGTTGTAGACTTCTGCTTCGCTACGCCCTTCCGCCTCAGCCTGCGCGGCAATGCGCTGGCGCAGCGACGGCGAATCGATGGTGCCGGGGCAGATGGCGTTGCAGCGAATCCCTTGACCAATGTAATCGGCTGCTACCGAGCGTGTCAGGCCAATCACCGCTGCTTTGGTGGCGCTATAGGCAAAGCGGTTAACTACGCCCTTAACGCTTGATGCCACCGATGACATGTTGATGATCGACCCTTTCTGTTGCTGCAGCATCGCCGGCAAAAACGCCTGAATCATGTGAAACATCGCCGTGACGTTAAGATCGAGCGCGAACTGCCACTCCTTTTCGCTGCATGTCAGCAGGTCGCCGCTGTGAACCACACCTGCACAGTTGAACAGCACATCAAGGGTGCCAAGCTCCTGCGCTGCCGCGCTGATGGCTTGTCGATCGGTCACATCCAGCTGATATGCGCGAATGCCGGGTATATCCTGCAGCGCGGTGAGGTTGATATCGCTGGCGATAACCTCGGCGCCCTGCTGAGCAAAGTAGCGCGCACTAGCCAACCCGATGCCTTGCCCGGCGGCGGTGATCAACACGCGTTTTCCATGTAAATTCATTGCATTTCCTCTGGCCCAAAGGTCTAATGGTCAGGCCATTGAAGGTGGAGTTTTCCCTTTAGGGAGTGCACAATAACGCTGGCTACTTTTTCGCTTACGCATTACGTTTTATTGACAATTGCGTAACATTGACAAGTGTGCCGATGATTATTTGTGCAACTGATCACTTAATTTATTTCGACAGGTACTAGCGTAATGCCAATAAAAAAGATGGAAAACCCCAGGCTTTACAGACAAATAGCGGATCAGCTAATCAAGCTTATCGACAACAACGAATTTCCCCCCGGCAGCCGCCTGCCAGCGGAACGAGAATTGGCTGAACAGCTTCAGGTCAGTCGCGCATCGGTGCGTGAAGCGCTAATCGCGTTAGAGGTGATTGGTCTAGTGGATGTGAAAGTCGGCAATGGCGTGATTGTGAAAGCGCGTTCCAGCACTCAAGAGCCCGTAATGGTGCAAGCCGGGCGTGATCAGTGGAATGAGCCGGATGATGAGCTGGGTATCAATCTGGATTTTTCAACTGAGCTGCCGCCGTTCTCCCTGCTGCAAGCACGGCGCCTGATCGAGCCAGAGGCCGCAGCGCTGGCCGCGGTACATGCCAGCGAACAGGAATTGGCGTTAATTCGCGCGGCATATCAGCAAAACTGCGAAGATAATCGAGCGCAATCTCGTACCCATCCAGGCGACCGCTTATTCCATATCCGCATTGCGCAAGCCAGCGGCAATCCGGCTTATGGATTTATCATCGGCCACCTGCTCGGACATCGCTATGGCAGCATGTTCCGCATGTTGCAAGCGCACTACACACCAAGCGATATGCCGCTCGTCTCGGAATCTGAGCACATGGACATTCTCTCTGCACTTGAAAATCGTGATGCTAAGGCAGCGAGGTCGGCGATGAAGAAGCATATCGATCGGGTGATAGCGACATTTGAGCGTGTTCAGGAGTGAGATGGTTTGCCTGGCAAATGATTCAATTTCATGAATTCACTTGCTTTCGCTCCTTCACATAGCGCCAGAAGCGTTCCGCCGTCAGATTTAAACGCGCACCAGAGCGATAAACATAGGCAGAAATCTTTAGCGAAAGGCTGTGGTCCATAATCGCCAGCCTTCTTTCCTCCAATTCGCGCTGAATCGAGTAATCTGGTAGCCAGCCAACGGCATCGCCTTTCAGGATCATCCTCTTCAGCAACTCACTCATCGAAGAGACAAATGTGAGGATAAAGGTGGTGTTCGGGATGCGATCAATCACCTGATTAACCTGACGTCCCATATAGCTGTCATTGGCATACTTAACCAGCGGCAATGTGTCGCCATTGATTGAGAATATCGGCTTACCGTGCTGGTCACAGGGTGAGACCAGATGCAGAGCGGAATCGAAGATTTTATGATTGATGAACGGGTAATTCATCAGCTCTTCATTATAAAAAGACAGGATAAAATCACTCTTCCCCTCTTTCAGATTAAATACGGCATCGTTGACGTTAATCGATTCAACAAAGAAAACTTTATCCGGGCTGTCACGGTAATCCGCCAGTATATCGGGCAGCAGCAGGACGGAAAGTGAAGGCGCCGCATCAATACGGATACTTTGCTTTAACTTATCTTCTCCCTTAATGCGGCTGATCTGGAAGTCCATATCATCGAGCATATTTCTGGCATAGCCGACGAATATTCTGCCCTGTGGCGTCAACTGCGGCGGGTTCACTTCACGATTAAATACGCTAAAACCCAGGTTCGATTCCAGAGCCTGAATCCTTCTGCTAAACGAGGATTGCGAAATATTTCGTCTCTCTGCCGCAAGGGTAAAGCTGCGGCATTCCTCTAATGCAATCACATCATAGAACCACTTCACTTCGAGGTTACTTAGCACTTCTTCGCTCCAATTACAGCCCCCATTCCTATGCAATTTTTACATGACAAATGATTTATATGCAATTTCTGCATCAAAAAGCCAGTGCTACTATCCATCCCCTACTCGGGTCGGCCCTTGCCGCCTCGCCAATCATCCAATGAGTCAGGGTATTTTATGAGCGCAATTAAATCTGTCATGCAACACCTCTCAAGCCTTGGCATCAACGATGTCAGCGAGATCGTCTACAACCCGACTTACGAATTGCTGTTCGAGCATGAAACGTCAGCCGATCTTGAAGGCCCGGCGCGCGGAATATTAACGACGTCAGGTGCAGTGACGGTTGATACCGGCGAGTTTACTGGCCGTTCCCCACGCGATAAGTACATCGTTCGCGACGATGTTACGCGGGATACCCTTTGGTGGTCCGATGCTGGCCTGGGGCGTAACGATAACAAACCGATGTCCACTGAAGTGTGGGCACACCTGAAAACGCTGGTAGCCGATCACCTGTCGGCCAAATCGCTGTATATCGTGGATGCCTGGTGTGGCGCCAGCGCCGATACCCGTCTGGCAGTGCGTTTTGTCACTGAGGTGGCGTGGCAGGCGCATTTTGTCAAAAACATGTTTATCGCACCGACCGCCGAAGAGCTGGCAAACTTTACTCCAGACTTCACGGTGATCAATGGCGCCGGTTGCGTGAATCCGCAGTGGCAGGAGCAAGGGTTAAATTCAGAGAACTTTGTTGCCTTCAACCTGACAGAGAATATCCAGCTGATTGGCGGGACCTGGTACGGCGGCGAGATGAAAAAAGGGATGTTCTCAGTAATGAACTACCTGCTGCCGCTGAAAGGTATTGCGTCAATGCACTGCTCAGCCAACCGCGGTGAGAAGGACGACGTGGCGTTGTTCTTTGGCCTTTCCGGCACCGGCAAAACCACTCTGTCGACCGATCCGCGCCGCCAGCTGATTGGTGATGATGAGCACGGCTGGGATGCAGACGGCGTATTCAATTTTGAAGGCGGCTGCTATGCCAAGACCATCAATCTGAAAGCGGAATCTGAACCGGAAATTTATGGCGCCATCCGCCGTAACGCGCTGCTGGAAAACGTGGTCGTTCGTGAAGATGGCAGTGTAGATTATGCCGATGGCAGCAAAACCGAGAACACCCGAGTCTCTTATCCGCTGTCGCACATCGAGAATATCGTGCAGCCGGTGTCGCGTGCTGGTCATCCTTCACGCATTATCTTCCTTGCTGCGGATGGATTCGGGGTGCTTCCACCGGTTTCACGTTTGACGCCAGAGCAGATGCAATATCACTTCCTGTCTGGCTTCACCTCCAAGCTGGCGGGGACTGAGCGCGGCATTACCGCTCCTACGCCGACCTTTTCCGCCTGCTATGGCGCGGCTTTCCTGATGCTGCATCCAACACAGTATGCTGATGTGCTGCAGGAAAAGGTCGCACAGAGCGGTGCTGAAGTGTGGCTGGTGAATACCGGTTGGAACGGTGCGGGTGAGCGTTTGTCGCTGAAAGATACGCGCCAAATCGTCAACGCCATCCTGGAAGGGGAAACCGGTGCATTGCGTGAAGAAACGCTGCCGATCTTTGGCCTCGCCATTCCGCAGGAGATTGCTGGCGTCGATGTGAACACACTCGATCCGCGCAATGGCTGGGCGTCACCGTCAGAGTGGCAGGAAGCGGCCGAGAAACTGGCACAGCTGTTTATCAATAACTTTAAGCAGTACAGCAACAACGAGGCCGGTGCGCGCATTGCGCAGGCAGGGCCGCAGTTGTAATTTCGCTGAGGTTTAGTTAGCAGAGCGCCATTCAATGGCACTCCTTCGCCGCTAATTAAGTGCTGATATCTGACTGAAATAACGCTGCCCCGCGTAAAATCGCCGGGCAGCGTTATTGATTTTGAGATCAGAAAGAATACCACGCACAGTTAGCCTGGCGTACTGCCCTCTTATGCTGATTGGTAGCGAACTTCTAACTTATCTAAAAAACCAAACAGCACTTCATTCATCTCACTGTAATCGTGTGCACGCAGTTCTTCTGGCGTGTTGACGAAGCGGTATTCTGCGGCGTGGCTCAGATCTTTCTCTGAATGCGCGATCAGCATTTCCACAACCTCCAGCGTTAATTCCATATGGCACTGGAAACCATATACGCGATCTGAATACTTAACGATTTGGCGCGGGCAACCTTCGCTGTAAGCGATGATTTTTGCAGCTGCCGTCAATCCCGGCATGTCGTTATGCCAGTGCCCCACTTCCAGCGTGCTGGCAAAGTGAGAGAACATTTCGTCCTTGCTACCGTCTTCCGTCAGCGTGATCGGGAATTTACCAATCTCCTTTTCAGGACTATGCGCGAACGGTGCGCCCAGCGCTTCACCAATCAGTTGTGAGCCGAGACAGATACCGATAACGGCTTTACCGGTTTGAACAGCCGAAGCAATCAGCGCCTGTTCAGCTTTCGCATCAAAGTGCGGGCATTCCGCTAATGTGGTGGAAGGATCTTGTGGCCCTCCCATCACAACCAGAAAATCGATGCCTTCTGCGTCGGCTGGCAGCCTGTCACCTGCGTAAACCCGCGAGTAAGACACATCATGACCGTGATTGATGGCCCAGGTTTCGTAGGCGCCGGGTGCTTCAAAATCTTCATGTACGATGAAATGTACGCGCATTGCAGAGAACTCCATGAGTAATGTGCTGGCCTGTTCAAACCTTATTGGTAGCCTGAATCTGGCGCTGCTGTGCCAAAATCCCGGCGAGGGATTTTGCGATTAATTCAGTTTCCGGTGCATCAAGCTCAGAGACGGTGATCCGCAGCCCTGAACTTGCACTGTCCAGCATGAATCCTTCTCCGCCCCGAATTAGCCAGCCCCGTTGCGCCATTTGCATCACCATTGCCGCACTGTTGTGTGCCAAAGGAACCCACACGTTTAAGCCATCGTGATGTTCTGAAACCGTGACGCCGTGCTGCTTTAACGCCTTGACCAGTAATTCTCGTTGGCCTGAATAGCGCCCACGTGCGGCCAGAATGGATGGATGAAAGCCAGGCGAACGCATATGACCCGCAGCCATATCTTGCAGAATATGGCTAACCCAGTTAGTCCCGGCATTCAGTCGCTGACGCAGACGCTGTGATGTCTCTTCATCACTGGCAACAAAGGCCATACGCAAGTCGGGCCCAAGAAACTTGGACATAGAGCGGATGAGCACCCAGCTACGGGTGCTTGCCGGAACAACGTGGTGATAATCCTGTGTTGAGAGCAGGGAAAAGTGGTCATCCACAATCACCAGCACCTGCGGATAGCTTGCCAGCAAAGTGCGTATGCTCTTTGCCCTGCCAGCACTCAGGCCAAAACCCGTTGGATTGTGGGCGCGCGGGGTGATGATCACCGCCTGGACACCCGCAGAAAGCTGACGTGACAGCGCCTCAATCTGCATTCCTTCCGCATCCATTAACACAGGCGCAGCCTGCAGACGGTTGTGCCGCAGGGTACTGATGCTACTGAGGAAGCAGGGGTCTTCAACTGCCACGCGATCGCCCGCGATCAGATAACTGGCAAGCACCCTCTCAACCGCATCAACCGCACCGTTGGTCAGATTTAATTCAAAGGGAACATCGAGATCGGGCTGTAGCCATTCGAGACCCGACGCCTCAAGTTCAGGCCGGATTTCCGGTTCGCCGTACAAACCCGGTGTATTTTGAATATGCGTAACAAGATGGTTAACAGAGGGAAGAACCGAAGCCGCAGGATTGCCACTGGCAAGATCGCGTATCGCTAAACCCGGTGCGCTGCCTTCAATATCAATCGCCGCGATAGGCTCACGCACAATAGTGCCGTTTCTACCTCTGGACAGGATAAAACCGGCATCTGTCAGGCGCTTATAGGCCAGGGCAACCGTGTTGCGATTAATGCCCAGGTCACCGGCCAAATCACGCAGCGTCGGCAGCATTGTGCCGGGAACGAGTTCACCCGATTGAATCTTTGCGCGGATTTGATCGAAAAGATCACCCGCTGTTTTACCGTTTATTTTCATTAATCTGGTACAAATAATAATTTGGCCTAGGTCAATGTTAATTGACTACTGAGCACTTGTCTACGCGCCAGGAAAACATCAAAACCAAAACCTCAAATAATTTGAGCGGCTACATGGTAATGTCTGCATCTAACCGCTTCTGCTCTAAGGATTTCAACATGACAACCTTCCATCAGCTCTCGGCCACCAGCCTGAGCGGCCAGCATATCTCAATGGCTGATTACGCTGGCAGGCTTGTTGTGATAGTGAACACCGCCAGCCAGTGTGGATTTACGCCACAGTACGCAGGCCTTGAAACCCTTTACAAAAAATACGCCGCCCAGGGGCTGGTGGTGCTGGGTTTCCCTTGCAATCAGTTCGGAAAGCAGGAACCTGAAGACGCCGACACGATATCGCAAACCTGTCACATCAACTACGGTGTGAGCTTCCCAATGTTCGAGAAGGTGGAGGTCAACGGAGCGGCTACACATCCGGTGTTTGGTTATTTGAAAAACGAATTACCCGGCTTGCTGGGCGGTAGGATTAAGTGGAATTTCACTAAATTCCTTATAGGACGTGACGGCAAACCCATTAAGCGTTTTGCACCGATCACCACGCCAGAGAAAATGGAATCTGCGATTATTACTGCACTTGAAATCTAATTATTCCTGAGCGTCATTCGCGCTGAAAGAGATTTTCTAACAATAGAATCCCTCAATTCTTTCAGCGCAAATCATTTCATTTTAGTGACGAAAATAATTTCAGGTTAAGATATTAAAGGCCAGTAACGATTTCCGTGCTCGTTAGGGGTTGAAGCACAATATCAGCAATCGCTGCCGCTCCTGTCTGAAATACAACCTGATATTCAGGATCTTCAACCATGTTTTTAAATGCCGAACGACGCGGATAACAAACCAGTGTAACCGCATCCCAATCTTTTTTGTGCCCTGTGGTCAAAACTGCAAGGGCATCTCCGCTATATAAAATTTTCGCGCCAAATCGACTCAATATAGGCTGTGCCTTTTTTAAATAGTCTAAATATTGGGCCCGACCACCATCAGGTTTAAATCTTATTAAGTTCAACATAACAACTTCGGATTGATCATCCGAGGACAGGAATTCTGCGAGCGCATCAGGTACAAACGAAACCATATCTCTCTCCTGGTCACAGCATCCGGCGTGGACGCTTTAGTTGAAGAATAGCAATGCGTAATGACAGATTCTGTCAGTAGAGAGGTTTGCCTTTTCTGGCTTTTTTTTCTGTAACAAGCTCAAAAATATGGTGACTTTTACGACAGGATCACACCGCGAACATACTGTTTTTAAATAATTAATAAACTCTTCACGCTGTGCTTGATCTGGCCCTTAATTTTGCTACCGGTGAGTCAAATTTTTGTTGTTTGACGCACTGCTATAAATCAGTTTAACATCCAAATTACTGTATAAAAAAACAGGTTCAGCATTATGACTTTATCTTTAGTTGGCGAGAAAATTAGCAAGAATCGGTTTACCGGTGAGAAAATTGAAAACAGTACTTTTTTAAACTGTGATTTTTCTGCTTCGGATCTTAGCGGTACTGAATTTACTGGCTGCACTTTTTACGATCGTGAAAACCAGAAAGGATGTAATTTCAGCCGCGCCACACTGAAAGATGCCATCTTCAATAGTTGCGATCTGTCTATGGCGGATTTCAGAAACATCAGTGCTCTGGGTATCGAGATTCGCAGTTGTATGGCTCAGGGAGCGGATTTTCGCGGTGCTAGCTTTATGAACATGATCACAACCCGCACCTGGTTCTGTAGTGCCTACATCACCAAAACAAACCTAAGCTACGCCAATTTATCGAAGGTGGTTTTAGAGAAGTGCGAACTATGGGATAACCGCTGGATTGGCACTCATATTCTGGGCGCAACGTTCAGCGGATCAGACCTCTCTGGCGGTGAATTTTCTTCATTCGACTGGCCTTCCGCCAATTTCACTTATTGCGATCTGACAAACTCGGAGCTGGGTGAAATAGATGTGCGCGAAGTTGATTTGCAAGGCGTGAAGCTGGACAACTATCAAGCCTCATTAATATTGCAGCATCTTGGTATCTCGGTTGTTAATTGATAATGAAAGCACAGTGACGATGCCAATCGGCCTGTGAACTTAACAAGCATCCGTGAGACGGTCGTGCCCACTGAGAACGCCCGTCCTTTCGTCTCAAATCTTCGCGATAACTCCCAAACGCCCGCCTAAAAAAAACTGTTAAATCAGGGATTCTCCCGGCAAATTGTAAATTTATGTCTATGCTGTATCTGAATCATCAGCTATGGGCTGGATTCTCCAATTGATTTAAAGTTTTTATAATTAGACATTAATCAGAAGTATTTGATTTTTAAGGGAAGGGTAATGCTTAGTATAAGACGTAAAAAGGTTAAACCGATGCGGTTGAAGGACGTGACAATCATTGATGATGCTCGTCTGAAGAAGGCGATTACCGCCGCCGCGCTGGGTAATGCCATGGAGTGGTTCGACTTTGGGGTCTACGGCTATGTCGCAGCCGTATTAGGCAAGGTGTTTTTCCCGGGTGCCTCGCCGGGCATTCAGATCATCGCCGCTTTAGGCACATTCTCGGTTCCGTTCATCATTCGTCCGCTAGGGGGAATGTTCTTTGGCGTATTGGGTGATAAATACGGCCGTCAGAAGATTCTCGCCATCACCATCATTTTAATGACCTTCAGTACTTTCAGCATAGGTCTCATTCCCTCCTATGCCACCATCGGCTTCTGGGCTCCGGTCTTGCTGCTGATTGCAAAAATGGTGCAAGGATTCTCGGTGGGAGGGGAATATACCGGTGCTTCCATCTTTGTTGCGGAGTACTCACCCGACCGTAAACGCGGATTTTTGGGCAGCTGGCTTGATTTCGGTTCGCTGGTTGGCTTCGTCTGTGGCGCCGGTGTGGTTGTGCTACTTACCACGATTCTTGGTCAGGAAACCTTCAATGACTGGGGCTGGCGAATTCCCTTCTTTATGGCGCTGCCGCTGGGTTTAGTGGGCCTTTACCTGCGTCATGCACTTGAAGAGACTCCGGCATTCCAGAAGCATGTAGACTCACTGGAAGAAGGTTCCAAACAAGGTCTTAGCGAAGGCCCTTCCGTTCCTTTCAAAGAGATTGCACGCAAGCACTGGCGGAATCTGATCTCCTGCATCGGCATCGTCATTACCACCAACGTAGCGTACTACATGCTGCTGACTTACGTGCCGAGTTATCTGACCCACAATCTTCACTATTCAGAAGACCGTGGTGTTTTGATCATTGTCGTTATCATGCTGGCGATGCTGTTTGTGCAACCGGTCATGGGCTTACTCAGTGATAAATTTGGACGTCGTCCGTTTATCATTATTGGTAGCGTGGCAATGGTGCTGTTATCCATTCCATCTTTCATGCTGATTACCAGTCATAGCCTGGTCGCACTCTTTTTCGGACTATTGATTCAGGCGGTCATACTCAACTGTCTGATTGGCGTGATGGCCTCGACCCTGCCCGCGTTATTCCCGACTGAAGTGCGTTACAGCGCGTTGGCCAGCACCTATAACATCTCCATTTTGGTTGCGGGTATCACCCCTACCCTTACTGCCTGGTTAGTGGAAGTCACGGGCAACCTTTACATGCCCGCGTGGTATCTAATGGTGGTGGGTGCGATTGGCGTGGTGACCGGGTTTACCGTGAGAGAAACCGCTAACAAACCACTCTATGGCGATACCCCTGCAGCCTCGTCACTTGAAGAAGCCAAAGAGCTATTGCAGGAGCATCATGATGGTATTGAGCAGCGCATCGAGGATATTGATGAACAAATTGAGGAGTTGAAGAATAAACGCCGCAATTTAGTTGCTCAGCACCCGGAAATAACGCAATAAATAATAGCCGCTGCCTAAGGGCAGCGGCTTTCCCCTCTATCTCTCTGCCTGACACAGAACACTCATTATCGTCTATACTTTCAGTGAGTTGGTTTATTACTTTAAATTAAACTTCGCTAATGAAGATGATGTTGTTTTTATCAGAATCAATGAACTGTATTAAGTCAATTTCATTATTAGCGATTAGATAATTAGCAGAGAACCGGAAAGACAACGGTTACTGAATATTTAATTTACCTGACAAAGATAAATTGTCAGCTGAGAATGAGGGAAAATAATGCCATCGATATTTGATGAGTTATCTGACGCCCCTTCATGGGTGCCTGCTGTGTTACTTGTCACCCTTTCGCTTGTCGCGGGTTTTCTGGCTCGATTTTTACTGCTTAGGTTTATACGTTATTGGCAGGATCGCGACAGGAAACTGTTCAAGTCACTTGAGAAGCATCTTCGTGGATCAATGTTCCTGTTCATTCCACTGATGTTAATTAACGTTGGGGCCGAATACGTTAACATTCACCCCGATTCGCTTTCCTTTCTTACGCCTACTCTGAATGTCTTTATCATACTGTCGTTATGCTCCGTCTTAATCAGGCTGACCAATGTCGCACAGGATATGCTTTTTATCCGCTACGACATTAACCTTTCAAACAATCTGCGTGCCAGGAAGATTCGAACCCAGATCATTTATGTCAAAAAGGTCGCGATTGTTCTGCTTGTGTCCTTCTGCCTTTCCCTGATTCTTATCAGCATTCCCGGCGTGAGAAAATTCGGTACCACCATCCTTGCCGGGGCCGGTGTGGCCGGCATTATCATTGGTTTTGCGCTGCAGAAGTCGCTGGTTAATTTGTTTGCCGGTATTCAAATCGCCTTCACTCAACCGATCAAAATTGATGATGCGGTTGTGGTAGAAAATGAATGGGGCTGGATTGAGGAGATCAACCTGACCTATGTTGTGGTACGTATCTGGGATCTGCGTCGATTGGTGCTGCCGATTACCTATTTTACCGAGAACGCCTTCCAGAACTGGACGCGCAATAATGCCCAAATATTAGGCTCCGTTTTTCTTTACCTCGATTATTCGATGCCATTAGAGCCACTGCGTCAGCATTTTGAAAAAGTCCTGAGTGAAACCAAACTTTGGGACCAACAGACGCAGGTGCTTCAGGTCACCGATACCACTGATAAAACCATGACGATTCGTTTATTGATGACTGCGCAGAACTCCCCGACAGCATGGGATTTGCGCTGCTATGTACGCGAAAAGATGATTGAGTTTATCCAACAGAATTATCCGCAGAGTCTTCCTCATGTGCGGGCAATGCTGACCGAGGCGGTAGAATCTAATAACACGAAAACTCACTCTTAGACCATCCGCTTTTCTGCGCTTAGAGTGGCAGCTCACAAGTTGAAATGTATCTACGTTGTATCAACTTCAGCAATGATATACAGTGTATCTACATTCTGCAGGAGGTTTGCTATGACTACGGTAACGCTAAAAAAATGGGGCAATAGCCCTTCAATCCGCATCCCTGCCAGCATAATGCAATCCGCTGCGCTCAATGTTGACGACAAACTGGAACTCAGCGTGGAGGATGGCAAATTGATACTTGTCCCTGTGAGAGAAAAAGAGTATTCCCTTGACGCTCTACTGGACGGCATCACTGAAGATAACGTCCACGAAAAAATTGATTTTGGACCTTCAGTTGGCAAGGAATTGCTCTAATGGTTTCACGTTTTGTACCCGATGCCGGAGATTTAATCTGGCTGGATTTTGATCCTACGTTGGGGCATGAGCAGGGTGGACATCGCCCTGCTGTCGTTCTAAGCCCTTTCGCCTATAACAACAAAGTGGGCATGCTGCTTTGCGTACCCTGCACCACTCAGGCCAAGGGTTATCCCTTCGAAGTTATCTTGTCAGGTACACGGGAAAGTGTCGCGCTGGCTGACCAGGTGACCAGCATTGACTGGCGCGCTCGGAAAGTGACAAAAAAAAGCCATGTCAGCCCTGATGAACTGGCCGAGATTCGCGCCAAGGCTAAAGCGTTGATTGGATAAGCACGAAAACTGGCGGCCCAAAGCCGCCAGTCAATCTTAGTGCCCGCGTCGCGCTCGCAACATCGCAAGCCTGAACTGGCGGACATCTTTTGGTGTCCAGCAGCGGCAGGACAAAGGTGCGGTGTCGTCGACTGCGGCGGGTAGCGGGACTTTCTCTAGCGTGCCACGATTGCAAATCGCACAGGCTAAAGTGGCGGAAGGCACGCCAAGATAGCGCGCCACCTCCGGCAAGGTCATCAGTGAAGTACGCATCATAACCTCCTCGTTGCATGTGATTTCACTTACATGGTTGAGCAGTTTTCAGCGTAATTTTATGATCGCGATCAGGTGATGAATTATTTTTTGATTAAAAAATAATCACAGCATCATCAGCATCTCGTGCCACGCCATGCCGCCATGATCGGACGCTGAAGGTTTGATGTACTGATAGCCAAACTTCTTATACAGATCAACATGATGGGTTTTACACATCAAATGAATGGTCTGCTTATCCATCTGCTTCATAAGCGTGATGAACTGCTGCATCATCATCGTGCTGTAACCTTTACCCTGATAAGCCGGATCGAGCACCACTGACATAATCACCACGTTGGGTGCAGCGGGATCGTGCCCGATTAACTCCTTGAACTCCTCATCTGACATCACCACGTCCCAGGCACAGCCCGCGTTGATGAAGCCAATGACTTGCCCCTCACTTTCCAGGCAGATGAACCCTTGCGGATAGTGTGCGATACGGGTGGCAATTTTTTCGCGCGTGGCGGCCTCATCGCCTTCGTAAGCATCAATTTCAATGGTATAGCAACGATCAACATCGGCTAAAGTGGCACTTCGGAACTTCAGATTCGACACAACAGACCTCTAAACAGAACATCTCGTGAGCGCCATTTTAGCAGGCTGTCATAGGGAAAGGTTAAGAGAATGAAGCGCTGCTTTACTGCAGCGCTACTGTTTAAATCACATCTACTACACGATTTTCACGTGCACTGATAAATGCAGCATCCATGACCGCCAGGACTTCAATAGCCTGCTCTGGCGTTACCGGAGGTTCACTGCCATCACGTACCGCTTTAGCGAAGGCTTCATAATAGGCGTGATAGGCACCTTGTTCCGATGGCACGCGCTCGCTGCCTTGCCCGGTGTTCAACGTGCCCCAGTTTGGCTGCGCTTCATAACCCCAACCTGTCAAATCGTCAGCAGGACGCTTACCCGCATAGATCGCCTCGACCTGCACATCGGTCCCATAGGAAGTAAAGCTCCCTTTCTCGCCATACACACGCAGTTCGCGGGCAGCAATATGGTTGATTTTGCTTGATGAAACGTACGAGTGGCTGCCGCTGGTATGCGTCAACGTCAGGTAAAAACTGGCGTCAGTTGGCCCTTCCGCCACGTCCACAATATCCAGTTGTGCGTACACTGATTTCACCGGCCCCAGCAGCCATATGGCCTGATCAACTAAATGGCTGCCCATATCGCGCAGCAATCCGCCGGTTGGCCCGCCTTCCAGCGTATGCGGTTCATTCAGATCCATACGATTATGCAACCGCCAGATCTTGCCTAATCGCTGCTGCTCAATCACCTTTTTCAGCGTTTGCATGTCAGCATCAAAACGGCGATTGTGATACGCGCCCAGCACCACGCCCTTGGCCTGCGCCGCTGCGGCTAACTCGCGACCGGTTTTAGCATCGGGTGCAAAAGGTTTATCCGCTATTACCGCAACGCCTGCCTCAATCGCTTCCAGCACCAGTTCGCGGCGCGTGTGCGGCGGTGTAGTGATCGTGACGATATCAATCCCTGCCGCCAGCATCGCTGTTAGGCTCAGGTAAATCGGCACATCCGGGAAGTCGGCCTGCACTTTAGCTATCGTGGCAGGCGCGCGCGCCACAATCCCCGCCAATTCAACGCCTTCTGCCGCATTAATAAAGGGCGCGTGAAAGTTTTTGCCGCCCGTTCCGTAGCCTACAATGCCGATTTTCATGCTGCCTCCGTGTGAGTCTTCAAAGTGTTGATTCGCAGCATTAATAACATACTTGCAACAGCTAAACGCGGTGCCAGGCAACAAAATGGCACAAAAATACCATTTTTAAGAAAAATGGCTTTATTGTGCCGCAGGAAAGTTTCGCTTGATAGGCGCAAAGTCGCTGGCGTTTTTGCCCAATAGCCGCTGCGGCCTAAAATCCGCCAGAAGCTCACTGAGCTGATCCTGCACCAGTTCCTGTGCCACCAGCTTGCCAATCAGCGGTGACAACGTGATCCCACTGTGTGTCACTGCCACGTAAACACGCTGATGAGGCGTAACAAAACCAATGGCAGGCAGTCCATCTGCTGGACGTGCACGTTGCCCAATCACAATGTTCTCAATCTGCAGTTCGCCAGCCCCGGCAAACAACGCGTGATAACGTTCGCGGAACTGCTGCGCGATATCTCCGTGTAAGGCCGGTGGCGCAGCAGGATCGGCAAGATCGTCCAGTTCCAGTGCTTGTAATAACAACCGCCCGCCGCCATCCGGGCGCACATTGAGCTGGGGTGAAATCAGATTGGCCGCCAGCGACAACGGCTGCGGCGCAGTGCGCGCCAGGAAACTACAGGCCACCGCATTGGGCTTGCTGGTGTCGAGCAGCGCGAGGTCGAGATCAAGGGTGTTAAGCAGTTGGTTGGCCCAGCGTCCGGTGGCAATCACCACGCGATCGCCCTGCCACTGTTCGCCGTTTGTCAGGTGCAGCGTGACGCCATCACCTTGTTCGCTAAGACGTTCGACCGCGTGCTGTTGATGCAATATCGCCCCATTGGCACGCGCTTCAGACCAGAGTCGTGAGAGATACAGCGCCGGATGCAATACCGATTCCGTTGGGAAGTGCCAGACGCTGCCGCTTACCGCGTGTGAACGCAGATCCGGCACTTCACGCTGCAACTCATCCGTTGTCACCTCGCGCGCCGCGTAGCCCAGCGACTGCAGTGAAGTCGCACGTTGTCGCAGCCTCTGCTGCGCCTCGCCCTCTGCCGCCCACTCCCAGGTGCCACAGGTTTCCAGCCAGCGCAGACCATTGGTTTGCGAGAGCTGCAACCGGGTGTGTTCTTCCATTGAGAGAGCATTGAGCTGGTGATAGCTGAGCGGTTGTTTACCGTTCGAATTGACCCAGGCGAAAGTGGTGCTGCTGGTGCCAGCACCGATATGTTGCTGTTCGAAAATCGTAACCTGTACGCCCTGCAAGGCTAATGCACGCGCCACCGCTAAACCGATGACGCCGCCGCCAATAATCGCAATCTTTTGAGTTGTCATGAATGGCTCCTGAATGAATGGCCACATCATAACAACGTTCACTTGCAGAGATTGCAATCGCAATATAATTCTTATTGCGCAGGATATAAGAAAATCCTCTGATGCCAGAGAATAAATTTATACCGTCGTCAGCATTTTTCCGTTTGAGAAATAGGCCAGTAAATTCTCCAGTACATTATTCGCCATTCCTTCACGGGTTTCATGGGTGGCACTGGCAATATGCGGCGTTAATAACACATTATCTAATTCACGCAGCGCAGGATGAATGTGTGGCTCTTGCGGGAATACATCGAGGGCAGCCCCTTTGATCGTGCCCTGTTGCAACGCCTGGATAAGATCGTTTTCATTCACCACCGTGCCGCGAGCGATGTTGATCAGCACACCTGATTTCCCCAACGCCGCCAGCACTTTGGCATCCACCAGCTGGATATTTTCCGGACTTCCCGGTAGCGCCAGCACCAGGAAGTCACTGAATGCCGCCAGCTGCTCGATATTCTCACAACGTTGGTATGGCACATTTTTCTGGCTGCGCGCGGTGTAGGCGATCTCCATGCCGAATGCTGCTGCACGGCGGGCGATAGCCTGTCCAATCGCGCCTAAACCCGCGATGCCCATGCGTTTTCCGCTGGCTTTACTGGAGAGCGATGCGCCGGTATTTTCCCACGCGCCAGAGCGGGCGAACTGATGATTGGCCACCAGATTGCGCGAAAAAGCTAATGTCAGCGTCATGGCTAAATCGGCGACATCATCGGTCAGAATATCGCTGGTAATGCTGACCTGAATATCATGTGCATCGGTGTAATTCAGATCGATACGATCGGTTCCCACACCAAACACCGCAATGGCTTTACAGGCAGGCAACTGTTCAAGAATGGCCGTTTCTACGCCCACGTCACCGCGCGTCACAATGCCCTGAATCTCTTTGCCCTGACGCTGAAGAAATTGCGCGGCATCCTGCTCATCATATAAACGATGGCAATAAAAATGTTGCGAGAGTTTTTCGTCCAGCTGCGGCATCAGTGGCTGGATAATCAGAATATGAGGTTGCGAAGACATCATTATTTTCCCGGATAGATATGCATGTCGCATCAGACTACCGGATGAATTTATGTTACGGCACCCCTGTTACTTTTTTCGCTAATAAGATCACGGGGAAAGTGGAATGAATCTCGATAGATCATCAGGTTTTATTTTCGGCTCTGTCTTTACCGTAATCCGTTGAGCGCGCTGGCGAACTCACCTTACGCAGTCTACGGTTAATAAAAAAACCATAACAATTCAACTTACCATGGAAAGCCGCTATGACCGCCCATGTCGACATCACAGCAAGCCAGGAACACGAACTTCACTCTTTGCAGCAATTATTGCAGACGCATCTTGAGCAACTGCTGCCTGCGGGTCAGCCGACCGATCAGGTTCGTGCTGCGATGCGCGCCGGTGCACTGGCACCCGGCAAACGCATTCGTCCACTGTTGTTGCTGTTGGCTGCGCGTGATATGGGTTGCAAAGCATCACAACATGGCATTCTTGATCTCGCCTGCGCGGTAGAAATGGTGCATGCCGCGTCACTGATCCTCGATGATATTCCCTGCATGGACAATGCACAGATGCGACGCGGACGCCCAACTGTGCATCGCGAATTTGGCGAAAGCGTGGCGATTCTGGCGGCGATTGCCTTGCTGAGCCGCGCCTTTGAAGTGATCGCCATAGCGCCGGGTTTAGCCGCCTTGCAGAAATCAGAAGCGATTGCCGAACTCTCTTCTGCCGTGGGTTTACAGGGTCTGGTACAGGGTCAATTTCAGGATCTGCATCAGGGCGCGCAATCGCGTAGTCCGGAAGCCGTGGCATTAACCAATGAACTCAAAACCAGCGTGCTGTTCCGTGCCACCTTGCAAATGGCGGCGATTGCCGCAGAAGCGACACCTGCCATGCGCCAGAAACTCAGCTACTTCGCGCAGGATTTGGGTCAGGCTTTCCAACTGCTCGACGATCTTGCGGACGGCAGTAAACACACCGGCAAGGACATCAATCAGGATCAGGGCAAATCAACGCTGGTTCAGATGCTCGGTACTGAAGGTGCTGAACGCCGGCTGCGTGATCATTTACGCAGTGCTGATGCGCACCTCGCCTGCGCCTGCCATCGAGGTATAGCAACCCGCCAATATATGCACGCCCTGTTTAATCAACAGCTGGCGATGTTTCACTGATCGCGGTACTGCCGATGGGGCACTTTGCCGTTATTGCGCCGCCACTGTATAGCCACTTCCACGCGCTGCAGGCGTTAGCGCAGACGTTGATGGCGCGTGGTCATCGCATCACCTTTATCCAACAGAATGATGCACGCCATCTGCTAAGCGATGGATGCATAGGATTTAGCACCGTGGGTGAGCACAGCCATCCCGCCGGTTCGCTGGCTCGGGTGTTACAGCATCTGGCCTCCCCTCTTTCGTTATGGCGGGTGATCGGTGATATCGCCGCCAGCACCGATATGCTGTGTCGTGAACTTCCTGCGCGGTTAACCTCGTTGCAAGTTGATGGTGTGATTGCCGATCAGATGGAAGCGGCGGGAGGATTAGTGGCAGAAGCGTTGCAGCTCCCTTTTGTTTCGGTAGCCTGCGCGCTTCCAGTGAATCGCGAGCCGGGTATTCCGCTGGCGGTGATGCCGTTTCGCTTTGGTCAGGATGAAAAATCACTGCAACGGTTCCAGGCCAGTCAGGATATTTATGATCGCCTGATGCAGCGCCATGGCGCGGTGATCAGCCACCATGCGCAAAAATGGGGATTGCCCGACAGGCACAGCCTGCACCAGTGTTTATCCCCGCTGGCGCAGATTAGCCAGCTCGTTCCGGCATTTGATTTTCCGCGCCAGCATCTGCCCAGCTGCTTTCACTCTGTGGGTCTGTTACGTGCGTCCACTCCAATCCTTACCTCCAGCGCGCCCTGGCCAGAGATGCGACATCCTGTGGTTTATGCCTCTTTCGGTACGTTACAGGGCCATCGTTTCCGCTTGTTTTTGCATCTGGCGCAAGCTTGCCGCAATCAGCAGCTCTCATTAGTGATTGCTCATTGTGGCGGTTTGGACGCCGATCAGGTGCATCAACTGGAACGCGCCGGTGCGGCGTGGGTGACAGATTTTCTCGATCAGCAATCCGCGTTACAGCACGCACAGCTGTTTATCACTCATGCCGGACTTAACAGCACCCTGGAATCATTGGAATCGGGCACCCCGATGCTGGCGCTACCGCTGGCCTTTGACCAGCCAGGCGTGGCGTCACGCATTGCCTGGCACGGCGTCGGCCATCGCGCGTCTCGCTTTAGCCGCGTGCATCAGCTGGAACTTCACCTACAGCAACTGCTGGCGGATGAAAGCTATCGGCTGCGAATCTCGCCGATTCAGGCGCAGCTGCAGCGCGCTGGTGGTTGCGAGCGCGCCGCTGACATCGTGGAGCAAGCGTTGGGCCAGCAACGTGTTGTGCTGGCGGAGGCGACCTGATGCCCGAACAATATGACGTGATTTTAGTGGGCGCTGGATTGGCTAACGGACTGATTGCATTGAAGCTACGTCAGAGCCATCCGAAGTTGCGTGTTCTATTACTGGAAAGCCACACGCATCCGGCAGGCAACCACACCTGGTCATTCCATCAGGACGATCTCAGCCCGGAACAGCTTCACTGGTTGCAACCGTTGATTGCCTATCGCTGGCCCGGTTATCAGGTGCGTTTCCCCACTTTGCGCCGCAATCTCAGTGGCGAATATTACTCAATCGCCTCTGCAGATTTTGCCCAACGGCTTTATGAGGTCATGGCGGATGATCTCTGGACCGATACCCCGGTTAATGAGGTGCGACCAACCCAGGTCACCCTTGCCGACAATCGCGTGCTGCATGCTGCGGTGGTGATTGACGGTCGCGGCCTGCAACACACGCCGCATCTGCAACTCGGCTATCAGGCCTTTGTTGGTCAGGAGTGGCATCTGGCGAGGCCTCACGGTTTAACGCAGCCGATTTTGATGGATGCCACGGTGGATCAACAGCAAGGCTACCGTTTTGTTTACACCTTACCGCTCAGTGCAGATCGTCTATTGATCGAAGATACGCACTACATTAACCAGCCCACGCTTGCGGAACACACCGCGCGGAAGAATATTGCCGACTACGCCAAAGCGCATCACTGGCCATTGAGTCTTTTGTTGCGTGAGGAACAAGGTTCGCTGCCGATCACGTTGAGTGGCGATATCGATGCTTTCTGGCAGCAACAGCGTGGTCAGCCGTGCAGCGGTTTGCGCGCAGGCTTGTTTCACGCCACCACCGGCTACTCATTGCCCACGGCCATGGCGTTGGCAGAGTTGATCGTCCGGATACTGCCCTGTGATGCAGCAACGCTCAGTCGCGCTATCGAACAATTTGCGCGCGAGCAATGGCGCAGACAGCGTTTTTTCCGGCTTCTCAATCGGATGCTGTTCTTAGCCGGGCGCCCGGAACAGCGCTGGCGCGTGATGCAGCGCTTTTATCGGCTCGATGCCGGATTGATTAGCCGCTTTTACGCTGGGCAGCTTCGGCTCAGCGATAAAGCGCGCATTTTATGTGGCAAACCGCCGGTGCCTATTGGCGAAGCGGTGCGCGCACTGATGACGACCTCTTCTAATCAAGGGAAGAAATAATGACACGCACCTACGTGATTGGCGCCGGTTTCGGCGGCCTGGCACTGGCTATCCGGCTGCAGGCAGCAGGTATTCCCACCACGCTACTTGAGCAGCGCGATAAACCCGGCGGACGCGCCTATGCATGGCAGGAGCAGGGATTTACTTTTGATGCCGGGCCCACGGTGATCACCGATCCCACCGCGATTGAAGAGCTATTTACGCTGGCTGGAAAATCACTCAGTGATTACGTCGAGTTGATGCCGGTCACGCCCTTCTATCGCTTGTGCTGGGAAGATGGCAAACAGCTCAACTATGACAACAATCAACCGCTATTGGAGCAGCAGATTGCCGCCTTCAATCCGGCCGATGTTGCAGGATATCGCCAGTTCCTCGCCTACTCACGCGAGGTGTTCAAAGAAGGCTATTTGAAACTCGGCACTGTGCCTTTTTTGCATTTCCGTGACATGCTGCGCGCCGGGCCTCAGTTGGGCCGATTGCAGGCCTGGCGCAGCGTTTACAGTATGGTGGCGAAATTTATACAGGACGATCACCTGCGCCAGGCATTCTCTTTTCACTCGCTGCTGGTTGGCGGTAATCCTTTTGCAACGTCCTCGATCTATACCTTAATCCATGCGCTGGAACGCGAATGGGGCGTATGGTTTCCACGCGGCGGTACGGGAGCGCTGGTGCAAGGCATGGCAAAGCTGTTTACCGATTTGGGTGGCGAATTGTTGCTCGACGCCGAAGTGAGCCAGCTGGAAACGCAGGGTAACCGCATAAGTGGCGTAGAGCTGAAAGATGGTCGCCGGTTTGCAGCTAACGCGGTGGCATCGAATGCTGATGTGGTGCATACCTACGACCGGTTGCTGCGTGGGCATCCCGCCGCCAGCAAACGAGCAGCCTCATTGAAACGTAAACGTATGAGCAACTCGCTGTTTGTGCTTTATTTCGGTCTGAATCACCCGCATTCACAGCTGGCGCATCACACCGTGTGCTTTGGCCCGCGCTATCGAGAACTCATCGACGAGATTTTTAACAGCAGCCAGCTCTCAGACGATTTTTCGCTTTATCTGCATGCGCCCTGCTCGAGCGATCCATCATTGGCTCCGGCAGGCTGTGGCAGCTTTTACGTATTAGCACCGGTGCCGCATCTCGGCACGGCGGCGATTGACTGGCAACAGGAAGGACCGCGTTTACGCGATCGCATCTTTGCTTATCTGGAGGAGCACTATATGCCGGGACTACGTCAGCAACTGGTGACGCACCGCATGTTTACGCCGTTTGATTTTCGCGACACGCTGCACGCCCATCAGGGTTCAGCGTTTTCGCTGGAACCGATTTTGACGCAGAGCGCATGGTTCCGCCCGCACAACCGCGATGCAGATATTGCTAATCTCTATCTGGTCGGCGCGGGTACGCACCCTGGCGCCGGTGTACCCGGTGTGATTGGCTCGGCGAAAGCCACTGCGCAGTTGATGCAGGAGGATCTCGCTGGATGAATCGCCAACCCTTGCTTGAGCAAGTGACTCAAACCATGGCGGTAGGCTCGAAGAGCTTTGCCACCGCCGCGAAATTATTTGATGCGCCCACGCGGCGCAGCACGCTGATGCTGTATGCGTGGTGTCGTCACTGTGATGACGTGATCGATGGACAAACGCTGGGTGAAGGCGGCACACAGCATGTGGTGGAAGATGCCGAAGCACGCATGCTGCATCTGCAGATTGAAACCCGCCGCGCTTACAGCGGCGCGCACATGGATGAACCGGCTTTTAAGGCGTTTCAGGAAGTGGCTTTGATCCACCAGTTACCGCCGCAGTTAGCATTCGATCATCTGGAAGGCTTTGCGATGGATGCGCGTGAAGCACGCTACGTGACGTTCGATGATACCTTGCGTTATTGCTATCACGTTGCGGGAGTAGTCGGCCTGATGATGGCCCGCGTAATGGGAGTTCGCGATGAAGCGGTGCTGGATCGCGCCTGCGATTTGGGGCTGGCCTTCCAGCTCACCAACATTGCACGCGACATCGTTGAAGATGCGCAGAATGGGCGCTGTTACCTGCCACAAAGCTGGCTGGATGAAACCGGCTTAACTGGCCAAAATCTTGCCGATCCGCAACACCGCGCCGCGCTGGCGCCCTTGGCCGCGCGACTGGTGAGCGAGGCAGAACCCTATTATCACTCAGCACGTTCCGGCTTACCCGGATTGCCGTTGCGCTCCGCGTGGGCTATCGCCACCGCGCGCGGCGTCTATCGTGAAATCGGTGTGAAGGTGCAACATGCAGGCGAACACGCCTGGGATGCGCGACAACGCACCAGCAGCGGCGAAAAATTGGCGCTGCTGGTAAAAGGTGCCGGACTGGCGCTTACTTCGCGGCTGGCTCGTCCCGAGTCACGTCCTGAGGGGTTGTGGCAACGTCCGCGTTAACGGATTTATGCCGCTGTCGCAGCGCTGCCTGCAACTTATGCAACGGTGGCGCATAGAGAAAGCCGAATGAGACGCACCCCTCGCGCCCCCGCACCGCATGATGCATGCGGTGCGCCATATACAGGCGCTTTAGATAGCCTTTGCGCGGAATATAGCGGAACGGCCAGCGCTGATGCACAAGACCATCGTGCACCATAAAATAGAGTGCGCCGTATAAGGTTACGCCCGCGCCAATCCACTGCAGCGGCCAATAGCCGTTTACGCCGATGTAGATCAGCGCAATCGCCATGAACATAAACACCACGGCATAGAGATCATTAAGTTCAAACTTGCCTTCATGCGGTTCATGGTGTGACAAATGCCAACCCCAGCCCCAACCGTGCATGATGAACTTATGCGACAGCGCCGCCACCACTTCCATCACCACCACTGACGCCAGCAGAATCAGCGTATTCCATAACCAAAGCATCGTGCATCCATTTGTGTTGAACAGAGGCTTTAAAGGTGGACGCGGATGGTTAGAGAGGCAAGTCAACAACGTTTATTTTTGTAAAATGGCAAGCGTGCCCGCATCTCTGTTAGGAAAACAAGTGATGGATGCCCGCCCTTATCGCCAGCGAATCAAAGATTCTATTGATTTTATCTTTGATGGATTTTGAAACTTTACATGTCAAACGCCCCTCGTTAGTATTCCCCCCTCTCAGCGGAAATGAACTGCTGCGTAAGCGTTAACGTCAATCAACGCACCATATGCAGAATCGTTCTGCCTCAACTCTATGGTGCGCAAATATGTCCCATACCGCTGTTGCCCAAAATCCTGCCCTGCGACGCGCGGGTTTTTTCCTGTTTCTGCTGCTGCTTACTGCTGCCAACCTGCGCACGCCAATTACCGCCACCGGCCCCATACTGGAGAATATCCGCGCCAGTTTTGGACTCAGCGCCAGTGCCGCAGGCGTCATTAACTTTTTACCGCTGCTGATGTTCGCTACGCTGGCACCGCCTGCTGCATGGTTTGGTAATCGATTTGGACTGGAACGCAGTTTGTGGGGCTCACTGCTGCTGATCACGCTGGGATCGCTGATGCGCATTACTGGCAGTGAAAATGCCATGTGGGCAGGCACGCTGATTCTGAGCTCCGGTATTGCCGCCGCTAACGTGCTGTTGCCTCCGCTGATCAAGCGTGACTTTACCGAGCACACGGCGCGCTATATCGGGTTGTATGCCATGGTGATGGGGATTTCAGCCAGTATTGCATCGGGCATCGCGGTGCCGCTGGCCGAGATCAGTTCAGCGGGTTGGCGCCTGTCGCTCGCGGTGTGGTTAGTGCCAGCATTTATCGCGCTGTTCGCCTGGCTGCCTTACCTGAAAAGATCGGCACCGCAAACTCACGCCGCAGCAACCCACACTTTGACGCGCTCGCCCTGGCGTTCGGCGTTGGGCTGGCAGGTTTCGCTGTTTATGGCCAGTCAATCACTGCTGTTTTATACCCTGATTGGCTGGTTCACGCCGTTTGCGCAGGATAATGGTATTAGTCAGATTGAGGCGGGCGGCATGCTGTTCATCTATCAAATTGTGGCCATCGTCTCCAATCTCGCCTGTATGAGCGCCCTGAAGCGGCTGCGTGACCAGCGCGCCATTGGCTTTGTCGCTTCATCTTTGATTTTTGCTGCAGTGCTCGGCTTGCTGTTGCTGCCGTCATGGTCATTTTTGTGGTTGATTCTGGCAGGATTAGGCGCTGGCGCGTCACTGGTGATCAGCCTTTCACTGTTTAATCTGCGCACCCAGGATCATCGTCAGGCATCGAAACTCTCTGGCATGGCGCAATGTGTCGGTTACGGGCTGGCGGCACTTGGCCCGTTGTGCTTCGGTATGCTGCATGATGCCAGCGGCAACTGGCTGGTACCGCTAATTATGCTGCTGGGGGTCACCGTGGTTCAGATGGCGATGGCGCTACTGGCGGGTCGTGCCCGCCATATTTAATATCAGGCCGATACCCGACTTTCCTGACGTTCCAGTTCACGCACCCGCGGAATCACTTCGCGGCCAAAGAACTCAACGTCCTCATGGAAGTGCAGAAACGCCAGCAGCAATAAATCGACGCCTGCGCGCTTCAACGCAATGATGCGCTCGGCGATCTGTTGCGGGGTGCCGATTAAATTAGTCTTGAAGCCATCGTTATATTGCACCAAATCTTCGAGCGACGATTTTGCCCAGTTGCCCTCACCTTCGGGTGACGCGCTGCCGGCATTTTTCACCTCATGCTGGAAGCCTTTAACGGCATCCGGATTGGCTTTTGCGATGATTTCCTGCAGAACGGCCTGTGCTTCCTGCTCTGTATCACGGGCGATGACAAATCCGTTTAAACCGATTTTCACCTGATGTCCGTTAGTGTCTGCTTTCGCCTGAATATCCTCAACTTGCTGCCGTACACCTTCCGGTGTATTGCCGTTAGTGAAGTACCAGTCCGACACGCGTGCCGCCATATCACGTGCTGCACGTGAACTGCCGCCCTGGAAGATTTCAGGTAAGGGTGAAAGGGGTTTTGGCTTTAGGGCGTAATCGCGGAAGCGGTAAAAGTCTCCGGCAAAGGTAAAACTGCCTTCGCGCCAAATACCTTTAAGGCAGCGGATAAATTCTTCAGACCGTAGGTAACGCTCTTCATGATCGAGCCAGGGTTCGCCAATCGCTTTAAATTCGCCCCGGAACCAGCCGCTGACAATGTTAACGGCAATACGTGGACCGTAAAGATGGCTGATGGTAGCGATCTGTTTGGCAGCCAATACAGGATTCCATGGACCGGGCAGCAGCGCGGCAATCACTTTGAGCTTTGAGGTGTGGCTTAGCAAATCCTGCGAAAAGGTCACCGATTCATGCTGGTTATCTGCACCGTATCCGGCGGTAAATCGAATCTGCGTCAGGGCATAGTCGAATCCTGCCTTCTCAGCGATTTTTGCCAGTTCCCGGTTATACTCCGCGTCCCAACGCGTGCGCTGTTCAATCTGACTGATCACCAATCCACCGGACACATTGGGCACCCAATAAGCAAACTGCAGAGGTTTCTGTTCTGACATCGGCTTCTCCTGTCGATATATAGCTTAAGGAAATAGAAATTAACTTGATCCAGTTTTTTAGCTATATAGCCCAATGCAGCGAATGTGCCAGATTTGTAATACCCAAAACGGACTGATTTATAAGCGTTTAGTTCCAGTCTTACGTGTTTGACGCTGATGCAAATGCAACTGTCGATGTTGCATCACAGTTGCAAAAACTACAGAGAAGATGGATTAGCGTGGATGAGAGCGGTAATAAAATCCTGAATAAGCGTCCTGTTATCGTCCTTCCGCCAGACGGCATATAAGGTGATCTCCAGCGGAAGCCACGGCAGCATCACCAGTGAAACGTTATCTGCGACCCGACTCACCAGGCTTTGTTGAATGAAGGTAAACCCCAGCCCCGCTTCCACGCAGGCCAGGGCTGCCAGCGGCCCGTTCACCTCAAAGGTAATATCCGGCTGGAAACCCGCTTGCTCACATGCCGACAGTAAACGTGCGCGGGCAGCGAGATTGAGGTGCGCATGATCGGCGATCCAGCGCTGTTTTTGTAAATCAGCGGCTGTAGGTACAGCGAAGGCTTGAGCGTTGGGCATGGCTAACAGGATCGGTTCCGTCAGCACTTTTTTCTGCAAAAACCAGTCGCCTTTTTCGGGAGGGGTATGCAGCAGCGCCACATCCAGCGCTCTTTCCTCAAGTAATTCGCGTTGTTGCTGGGATCGCATCGCGTGCAGATGGATAGCGGTGCCAGTATGCTGATCAATCCGCGCAATGGCATCAGGCAGTATCCGTGAGTGTATCGCCGCCTCAACATAACCAATGTCCAAACGGCCCGTATCCGCCTGCGTCAGGCTGCGGCCATAATCGCTGAGACGCGCATGGTGTTGCAGAAAAGGCGTGACCTCATCCAGAAATTTACGTCCCGCTTCCGTCAGTCGCAGGCGCTTTTTCTCACGATTAAACAGCGTGACGCCTAATTCACTCTCCAGTTGCTGGATTTGCCTGCTCAGCGGGGATGCCGAGATATGCAGCTTTTCCGCCGCCTGACCGACATGTTCCAGCAGCGCCACGGTGGCGAATGATCGCAGTAATTTAATGTCCACAGCTATTTTGGTCTCAACTGAGTCGAAAAGGATGATAGTCACACCCATCGGTTCGCTGCAATATTTCGTTGTTGATACAGCTTAATGATTAAACAGCATTTTCTTTTTCGATGATGAATAAGGCGGTCATGATGGTTAAACCTTTCTCCTCACAGCGTGTGGGCAACTATCTGGTCACGGCGATCAGTGATGGCACCATGAAGGCCAGCCTGGCGCTGCTCTCCGGCATTGATATCCCCAGCGCAGAGTCGATTCAAGAGCAATCGGGTATCGATGTGCCGGGTGATATTCATATTTACTGTTATCTGATTCGCGGTGAAGGACGCACGATCCTGATTGATAGTGGCATGGGTGCCGTCAATCATATTGGCGGGGAACTACAGCCTAATCTGTTAGCACTGGGTGTTGATCCTGACACCATTGATACGCTGTTGCTCACGCATTGCCATCCCGATCATATCGGCGGCTTACTGCAGGCCAACGGTCAACCCGTCTTTGTGAATGCGCAACTCTATATCTCGCCGGCTGAAGCGGCATTTTGGCTGGATGATGAGAAGCTTGAAACAGCCAATGACCGCACGCAGAGAAACGCTTTACTGGTGCGTCGTACGCTGGAGGCTTATCGGCCCAATCTGCACCTGATTGAGCAGGATAATATCATTACGGATATCCAGGCCATCAGTCTGCCAGGCCACACACCGGGGCATACCGGATACCAAATTGATTCATGCGGTGAGCGTGTACTGATTTGGGGCGATATCGTGCATTACCCGCACATTCAGTTAGCGCGACCAGAGGTTTCCATTTCATTTGATAATGATCCAGCACTGGCTGAAGCCACGCGCAAAGCGGTTATCGAACAGGTTTTAAGGGACAAAACATTGGTAGCAGGCATGCACTTTGGCGCATCGGCATTTGGCTATATTGAGGGTGATGCGCACTCTGGTTATCTGTTGCAGCCCAAAACTGATTAAGACGCTGTGCTGTGAAAATCGTTAACGGTGCCACGCGTCAGATCATCCTGCGTGGTCGCCGTGAGAAAGGCTTCCAGTAGCCCTGGAAAGCGTGCATTCAGGTCGTCACGACGCAGCGATAACAGGTTTTCGCGCCCTGAAGGTTTCTGCCAGATAACGCCACTGTCGCGCAGCACGCGCCAGTGATGGGTTAAGGTCGATTTGGACACGCCCTTTAGTAGAGATCCGCAGGTGTGCTCGCCGCCATCCGCAAGAATATTGACCACGCTCATGCGCATTGGGTTGCCGAGCGCGGCCAACACATTTTCCAGACGGATTTCATCACGCTGCGGGTGATTTTCCAGCATAAGCTGCCTCATCATTGTTCGTATAAATACGAAGTATCGGGCAGCTGATGCGGGATGTACAGCGCGTTGTAAGTTGGGACATCTCAACACCAGGTATTCAGTCTTAACCTGTTGAGGCCCGCTGAATGTCTCAAGAGCATGAGTGTTTGAGATAAGGCAGTGAAGTGTCAGGCAATATGCCGCCATGGAATGCAGCGATGCCTCACGTTGTACGCCTGCCAAACTTCTTCAGCATGACTCTGCAAATAAAGGCGGATCAGTGCAGCAGTTGATTAATACCCCACAGCGCTAACGCATGATCGTCTTCTGAAGGTAAACCACTGATACTCACGGCGCCGATAATCGCGCCCTGTGGACTCAGCAGTGGGAAGGAGCCACCGTGATCGGTGTAATCTTGCTGGCGAATGTTGCGCTGCTGCGCCATACGTTCGCCCTTCTGCTCATTAGCAAATCCTACGTACATGGATGAATGACCTGTTAACAGCACGGTATTGCGTTTGCGGCGCATCCACTCCAGATTCTCGGGGGCGGAGCCGGGTAACGCAGCAAGAAATAGCACCTGTCCAAAAGCATAAACTTCGATAGCGATCGGTGCATTCATTTCACGGCCACGTTCGCGGATACTCTGGCCAATTTGCCAGGCCAAATCGAAATCAAACTGCGGCAAGCGGTGTTCAGCTTCCTGCTGTAGCAGGGTTTCTAACGAGGGCAGTGCTGACATTGATAGGGTCCTCTCAACATGAAATTTATTTTCCACTTTTTATAACATGGAAGATATTTTTCGCATGTGATGAGGATCTCAGTTCAGTTTGGGTTAGCCAGAATCACGCGGCACCATGGTAAATCCCATATCGATAATCGGATTTTCCACCGTCTGATGTTGCAGGCGCTTTAACAATTGCTCTGCAGCAAGCTCGCCCATGCGGTGTCGGTCAATGCGCACTGTCGAGATCGCCGGATAATTAGCCGCCGCGAAATCAAGGTCGCCAAAACCAATTACCGCCAGCTGCTGGGGAATGTTTAAACCGCGCGCCTGCGCCGCCATCAGTGCGCCCTGCGCCAGCGTATCTGAACTGCAAACCAGCACATCGACCTCAGGATGCTGATCCAGCAGTTGTGCACAGGCTTCACGACCGCGTGCCATCAGTGCCGGAAGCTGAACCGGCATATCAACTAGCGGTTCTATCTTCAGTGCGGTTAACGCATCCAGTAAGCCCTGTTTACGTTGCAGTGCGCGGCGGTCATCTGTCCATATCAGACCCGGTTTTTGATAACCGCGCTCAGCAAGGTAGGCGGCAACGCGCGCCCCGATCTTCTCATGAGAAAAACCCACAAGCATATCGATCGGCGTGGGCGTCATATCCCAGATTTCCACCACCGGCACATTGGCTTGTAACAACACTTTTTTCAGCTGCACGCTGTGATGAATTCCGGTGAGCACGATGCCATCCGGGCGGCGAGACAACAGCGTGGCTACGGTTTCAGCTTCTGTTTCCGCTTCATAGCCAGTGACGCACAGCAACATGTGATAGCCCCTGGCACTCAGGCTGTCGTTCAGGCTCTGAATGGTGTCGACGAACATGTTGTTATTGATTTGCGGCACCACAACGGCAATCAGGCGACTACGATTGCTCGCCAGACTGCCCGCTTGCGCGTTGGGAATGTAGCCGGTGGCGCTGATAGCCGCCTTCACTTTGGCGACCGTCGCTGGTCGCACCTGATGCGGGGAATTGAGCGCACGACTCACCGTCATCGGCGATATTCCCGCGACGCGGGCGACATCTTCTAGCGTGGGGGCAGCATTGCGCTCGGGATTGCGTTGTTTCATGGCGACTCAGGATAGAAGCAGATAGCGCTAGCATAGCAGGCCGCAACATCAAATCCAGTGCAAAACGTCATAAATGTTAGGGCTATCATTTAAGTTCACTGATTGTTCAATTTGTGATCTCCCCTGCATTATTGATTAGCTCTATTGGCGCATAGTCTGCTCCGAGACAAAAATGTTAGCGCAATCATTTACAGGAGAACACCATGTCGAGTGTGAATTCCAGTGCCGTAAGCTATGCCAAAACAGCCGGAGCCAGGAACGCTGCTGAGAGCGGTGACCGCATCGTTTGGGTCAATTTGTCATTAGCATTTCTGCCGTTGGCCACGCCGGTCAGCGATGCCAAAGTGCTGACCGGACGCCAGAAACCGCTGACCGAAGTGGCGATCATCGTGGCCGAGATTGAAACCCGTGACGGCTTCCAGGGCATCGGCTTCAGCTATTCCAAACGCGCGGGCGGCCAGGGCATTTACGCCCATGCCTGTGAAATTGCCGATGCGCTGATCGGTGAAGATCCCAATGACATCGACAAGATTTACACCAAACTGCTGTGGGCCGGCGCGTCGGTGGGCCGCAGCGGCATGGCGGTGCAGGCTATTTCACCGTTTGATATTGCGCTATGGGATATGAAAGCGCGTCGCGCGCAGTTGCCACTGGCAAAACTGCTGGGAGCACACCGCGATTCGGTGCAGTGTTACAACACTTCTGGCGGATTCCTGCATACGCCGCTTGATCAGGTGATCAAGAACGTGGCGATCTCGCGTGAAAACGGCATTGGCGGAATCAAACTCAAAGTTGGCCAACCTAACACGACTGAAGACTTACGACGTCTCACCGCTGTGCGTCAGACGCTAGGCGATGACTTCCCGCTAATGGTTGACGCGAACCAGCAGTGGGATCGCGAAACGGCGATTCGCATGGGCCGTAAGATGGAGCAGTTCAATCTGGTGTGGATTGAAGAACCGCTGGATGCCTACGATGTAGAAGGTCACGCTGCGCTGACTGCCGCGCTGGATACGCCCATTGCCACCGGTGAGATGCTCACCAGTTTCCGTGAACATGAGCAGCTCATTCTTGGCAACGCCAGCGACTTTGTGCAGCCGGATGCGCCGCGCGTCGGCGGCATTACGCCATTCCTGAAGATAATGGATTTAGCGGCGCGCCACGGACGTAAACTGGCACCACACTTCGCGATGGAGATCCACATTCATCTAGCCGCCGCCTATCCCATCGAACCCTGGCTGGAGCATTTTGAGTGGCTCAATCCGCTGTTTAATGAGCAACTGGAACTGCGCGAAGGCCGTATGTTGATCTCCGATCGCCACGGCCTCGGCTTCAGTCTCAGCGAACAGGCACGCCGCTGGACCACGCTGACGCACAGCGTGGGTAAACGTCCTTAGTGTGTCTTTGCGCTGGCGTGACCGCTGAGTTGAGCCTTAGCCAGCGTGCGCGCCAGAATCGAAGAGTACAACGGCTTACCGCCAAAGAATTGCGCGGCAAGCGTTGCGCCTAAACAGGTGATGATCATCGGCAGAATCAGCTGATAGTTGTTGGTCATTTCCAGCACCAGCACGATGCCGGTTAAGGGCGCGCGCACCGAAGCGGCAAACAGTGCGCCCATGCCAGCCACGGCAAAAGTCGCGGCCTCCAGTTGATAACCGGGGAACCAGTGGATGCACAGTTGACCGAAACAGGTGCCCAACAAGGTTCCCAGCGTCAGCATTGGTGCAAAAATCCCACCCGGCGCGCCTGAAGAGAAGCAGCAAATCGTCACCAACGTACGCAGAGCGAACAGGCCGAATAATGCCAGCGCGCTGTAACTTCCCGCAGAGAAATCGGGAATCAGCGTAATACCGCCGCTCACCGCAGCAGGCAGAAACAGCCCAAGCACACCACACAATCCCGCCAGCACACTACCCCACATCACCCAGGCGCGGATGCGACCTTGATGTAATCGTTGAAACTGATCCTGCGCGAGGAAGATCAAACGGTTAAACGCTACGCCGCAGCCGCCAAACAGGATACCGAGCAGCAGATAGAGCCAAAGCGTATTGGTTGGCGCATCGCGCAACTGGCCGATATTGATGATGGCTTCATTCCCATTACACAAACGAAATACGATGCTGGAAACAATTACGCCGACAAACACCGCTTTTATTGAAATCAGGCTATAGCGAAACTGCGGACGCATCTCTTCAATAATGAACAGGATGCCCGCCAGCGGCGCATTGAAAGCCGCCGACAAACCCGCCGCTGCCCCGGTGGCGATTAAGGTATGGCGGGATTCAGACGATTTTACGCGGAACAGATCCAGACACATGCCGCCAATATTACCGCCGATCTGCACGGTTGGGCCTTCGCGCCCAAGCACCATGCCCGATCCCAGCGCCCCCATGCCGCCGATAAACTTCACCGGCAGCACGCGCCACCAGCGCACCGGCCGTAACTCTTCCAGTGCCCCTTCGATTTCGGGAATACCTGAACCACCCGCTTCAGGCGCGAATCGTCGCACCAAATAATAGCCAATGGCACCCAGTATTGCGGCGACCAGGAAAGCACACAGGATTTTCAAAATCGGATGAGTGACGGCGCTTTCAAGCCAGTTGAGGCGTAAATGCAGGATGAAATTGACCGCGCGGTCGAAGGCTACGCCGACCAGACCTGTGAGCACACCGACCAGTGCGGCAAGCAACAATAAAGCCACGGGGGTTTTATCGCGGCGCAACAGTTTTTGCAGTAGCATAAAGCGCCCGGCGCGCATCGTATTCTCAGGCTGAGTGGCATTTTGCGAAACAGACATGCAGATCCTCAATTACATCAGCGCCGCATCTCCCGCGACGAAAAGCCGTCAGCATAGCCAAAGCTGGCCATCACGTAACGCAATCATTAGCAACAGAATTTTACGGTTAGCTGGGCAGATCACCGTAATGCACCGCCAGCCACACCGTAGGGCCCTGGCTATCGGTCCAGTTAACGCGATGGCGGCGGCCCGCCGGGATATCCATAAAATCGCCGGGTAACAGTGTGCGCTCTTCGCTTTCACCTTCCAACTGTAATCCCGCCGATCCCTGTAAAATCATTACCCATTCACCTTGCGTCTGGCAGTACCAGAAATCCGGCGGGCTGGCCTGTCCGGTTGAAACAATACGTTCAATCAAGACATTGGGTTGTGATAGCAGTGCTTCGAAGGTTTCAGCGCGGCCGCTTTGCGCCGCTGACGGAAAATCACGCAACAGATTGGTGAACATGAAGTGAGCCCGATGTTTTTGCTGGATTTATGCACTGTAACGCAGGCTACACCCGGAAGGCTCACAGAATTTTACGTCGCCCGTTGACGAGTTAGGGGCAAATCACCATGATCCTGGCCTTAAAGATCATGCTGTCTCTACTACCGCACTTCGATTGCCATACTCTTTATTGCGCAGCTGATAGCGGCTTCATGACTGCAGATACGTGCTATGAAACACGCCGCAAACGTATTTGAAACGAAAAAACAAAAAAAATTGGAGCCATCTGGTGTCAGAACTCACAAATGGATTGCTGGAAGAAATTGTCGCTGAAGTCCGTCCGTTAACGCGTCAGGGTAAAGTGGCGGATTACATTCCCGCGCTGGCCAGTGTCGATGCCGATCAGCTCGGCATCGCCATTGTCACGCCAGATGGGCAGCATTTTCAGGCGGGCGATGCTTCCACGCGTTTTTCCATCCAGTCGATTTCCAAAGTGCTGTCGCTGACTGTAGCGTTGACGCTCTATGACGATGCCGAGATCTGGCAGCGCGTGGGTAAGGAACCTTCCGGTCAGGCATTCAACTCATTGGTGCAGCTGGAACTGGAACAGGGCAAACCCCGCAATCCCTTTATCAACGCCGGTGCATTAGTGATGTGTGACTTGCTGGAGAGTCGTTTAACTGCCCCTCGCCAGCGTATGCTGGAGATTGTGCGTCGTCTGGCTCAACAAAGTGACATCAACTATGACCGTGTGGTTGCGCGCTCTGAATACGAGCATTCGGCTCGCAATGCCGCGATTGCCTGGCTGATGAAGTCGTTTGGCAATTTTCACAATGACGTCAGCAAAGTGATGGAAACCTACTTCCATTACTGCTCGCTGTCGATGAGTTGTGAAGAGCTGGCGCGCACCTTCCTCTATCTCGCCAATCAAGGCCGCAGCCAACACGATGAGTGGGCCGTGATTTCACCGCGTCAGTCACGTCAGGTGAATGCGTTGATGATGACCAGCGGCATGTATGACGGCGCTGGCGAGTTCGCCTGGCGCGTAGGAATGCCCGCGAAGTCGGGCGTCGGCGGCGGCATTGTTGCAGTTATTCCCGGAGAGATGTGTATCGCGGTGTGGTCACCCGCGCTGGATCACTCCGGCAACTCCCTGGCGGGCACCGCACTGCTAGAGAAACTTACCGAGCGACTGGGTCGCTCGATTTTTTAAACGCTCAGCTCACCACATGCGATGGTTTGCCCTGAGCAAATCCGTCCAGATTGGCTTCGATGCCGCGCAGCAGATTCGTCACACCTTGCTGGCTGGCCCAGGCGATATGCGGGGTCAGCAGCAGGTTAGGGATATCCGGTTGCAGTAGCGGATGGTCGGCTGCCGGTGGTTCACTGCTGAGCACATCCAGCGCCGCTCCGGCAATCACTCCCTGCCGCAGCGCGTGGGCCAGTTCCTTTTCATTAATCAACCCGCCGCGTGCAGTGTTGATCAGCCACGCAGACGGCTTCATTTGCGCCAGCGCCTGTAAGTTGATCAGCTGCTGAGTTTGCGGCGTCAACGGACAGTGCAAGGTCAACACATCGCTGCGTGCCAGCACCTCTTCGAACGGAACATAACCTGCGCGCGGCGCGGAACTGCCTTTGCGGTCAGCGTACAGTACCGTCATGCCGAGCGCCTCCGCCATCGAGCCCACCGCGCTGCCGATGTCACCTTTCCCGACAATCCCTAAGGTTGCACCAAAAATGTCCTGAATCGGCTGACGATGCACACAAAAATGCGACGATGCAGGCCAGGCTGCGCGTGTGCTATTGGCGTAATCCACCAGATGGCGACGCAAGGCGAACAATGCAGCAATTACGCCTTCGGATACGCTTCGCGTGGAGTAGCCGGGCACATTACTCACCACAATGCCCCGCTCGCGACAGGCATCCAAATCGATACAGTCATAGCCCGTTGCCGCGACACAGATATAGCGCAATTCGGGTAACTGCTTCAGCGTTTCCGCGCGCAGCGGCACTTTATTGGTGATGGCAATCTGTGCACCGCGCAAAGCGGTGACAATTTCGTGCTGCGCCGTTGTTCCGCGGAAGTCCCACGCCGTGCACCACTCCGGGCGTGTCGGCGGTTGTGGCAGCGTATCACCATCCAGCATCACTATTTTCATCGCTTCTCCGTTTACATGTTTCCGTACTGTTCTCATCAGGTTGCATTAAGGTTAACAAAAGCAGCGCGTAAAGTGACTTTTTTCAAAAGGTGCGAATTTTTTCTTAATTAGCCTGAGTTTCTGTAACCCTTCCGCGGCAATGGCGTTACACTTCGGCCTCATTTGTTGAATCATTTCGTCGCCGCCATGACCTTTTCACATCAACTTCGCCAACGCCTGACTGCTTGTATCGCCATCCTGGCGGTGCTGCTGCTGTTTGTCGCGCCGATCGTATCGAAGACGTTGATGGAACGGCAAAACCGCATGATGGACATGACCGCACACGGTATGACGTCTGAGATGTCGATGCATCATCACGAAATGATGATGGATATGGCGATGCCGGGCATGGACCATCATATGATGGAGGATGGTGAATTCGCCTGCGGCTACTGTGACCTGCTGGTCCACGTGCCGTTGATGATGTGGGTGTTTATCCCCTTCATCTGGCTGATGATGATGATTTCTCGCGCCCCACCGCTGCCGCGTCTGCAGGCTCCGGTGATCCGACGCTTCAGCCCGACAAACCGCCCGCGCGCGCCGCCTGCTGTTCTTTCCTGCTGATAACATCATTAACGACGCATTTATGGCGTCACGGCATTCTCTAACCGGAAGGAAGACGGCTTTGTCTGCTGCTCACTCTGCAGCACCGCGTGGTGCGGTGCTAAATCTACTTCGTCGCTTACATTTTTATATTGGTCTGTTTGTTGCGCCCTTTATCTTTGTGGCGGCGCTCAGCGGCACGCTGTATGTGCTAACGCCACAACTGGAAAACGTCATTTACTCCGATGCGTTAACGGCACAACCCAATGGCCCTGCCCAGCCGCTGTCTGCGCAAATCAGTGCGGCACGCGCTTACGTCGGTGAAAATCAGCACATTTACGCTGTGCGACCTGCGCCAGCCGCAGCGGATACCACGCGCGTGCAGTTCGGCGATGCCTCACTTGGCGCCTCGCAGTCTCGCGCGGTGTTTATCGACCCTTATAGCCTGAAAGTTAAAGGCGATATGACGGTCTACGGCACCAGCGGCGTGCTACCGCTGCGCACGACGCTCGATTTGCTTCACAGCAGTTTGTTGCTAGGTGACTTCGGCCGCAACTACAGCGAGCTGGCGGCATCGTGGTTGTGGGTGGCTGCGCTGGGCGGCGTGGTGTTGTGGCTGGGCACGCGCCCGAAACGTAAGTTGAAAGCCGCGCGTACTGGGTTCGCCTTTAGCCGTCACTGGCATATCACGCTCGGTCTGACGCTGGTGCTGGGATTAGTGTTCTTCTCCGTCACCGGTTTAACCTGGTCACAGTGGGCAGGTAATAATATTGACCGCTGGCGCACGGAATTGAACTGGCTGACACCACAGGTCAACACCTCACTCAGTGGCGATGCAGCAGCCACGCCTGCCGATCCTCATGCTGACCATCACAGCATGCCCGGCATGCCTGATATGGATATGTCGGATATGGACATGTCCAAAATGTCGATGTCATCAATGGCAAAACCGGCTGCGCAGCCCGTTAAACAGATGCCTGACAATCTGCCGGATGGTGATTGGGACCGCGTACTCAACGCCGCTCGCCAGGATGGTCTGAGCGCCAGCAAGCTGGAACTTCGTCAGCCAAAAAGCGCGGACAAAGCGTGGGCAGTGACTGAAATCGAACGCAGCTGGCCGACCCGCGTCGATGCGGTTTCCGTGAATCCACAGGATTTCGCGATTGTTGATCACGTCTATTTCGCCCAGTTCCCACTGGTGGCAAAACTGACGCGCTGGGGCGTGGATGCGCACATGGGCGTACTGTTTGGCTTACCTAACCAGCTGCTGTTGGCGTTCTTTGGACTCGGTTTGTGCAGCATGATCGTATTGGGTTATCGCATGTGGTGGGCTCGTCGTCCGCAACAGGCGGAAGCTAGCCCGGCGAAAACATTAACCGAAACCTGGCTCGCCATACCGCACTACAGTAAAGGCACCTGCCTGATGGTGGCGTTAGCGCTGGGTTATGCGCTGCCGGTGATGGGCGTGAGTCTGCTGGCGTTTCTGCTGATCGACATTCTGCGCTGGCGTAAACAGCAACGTGTTCCGATGACCGAAGCGGAGATTCTGGCGTCGCAGCAATCACCGCTCGGCATTATTCGCGCACGCTTTACGGTGAAGCGCAAAGAGATGCGCTATTTCCTGCGCGGCGTGTGCATTCTGGCGGTGATTGTCGTCTCGGTGATGAGCAATGCCATGATTGGTGGCGTGATCGATCAGTACGGCATTCCTTTCAGCCATTGGTCACTCACCATGTACATCACACAAGGGCTGATGATTGCCTTATACAGCTCAGTGTTCACCGCGCTGATGTCGATTCCGTTGTGGTATTTCTTCCTTGGCGAGAGCGATCCACAGGGTAAATAAAGTTTGGTGCGCAAGGATGCGCACCTCATCTCGTCTGCGAGATTTAAAAGTCCGCTTTGAGTACCACCCGATAATGGGCTTTTCCCGCTCTCACATGTTCTAACGCGGCATTCACCTGCGACATCGGAAATTCCTCCACCTGTGGAGCGATATCCACGCGGGCGGCTAACTTGAGCAAGGTGCGTAACTGAGCGGGAGAACCGGTTGAAGATCCGGTTAGCGCACGATCCCCGACAATTAAACTGAAAGCCGGAACCTCAAACGGCTTCATCACCGCGCCCACCGTGTGGAACTTACCTTGCCGCGCCAGCGCCTGATAGTAAGGCTTCCAGTCTAAATCCACGGCTACGGTGCTGATGATCAGATCAAACTGCCCTGTCAAAGCATTCAACGCATCCACATCACGACTGTTCACCACCCGATTGGCGCCCATCGCCAGAATGGAGTCAGTTTTGCTGGCATTGGAGCTAAATGCAGTGACTTCCGCCCCCATCGCACGCAGCAGCTTGATCGCCATATGGCCTAATCCGCCGATGCCAATCACCCCGACGCGGCTGGTGGCGTTGATGTTATGCATCAATAACGGTTTGAAGACGGTAATACCACCGCACAGCAGTGGGCCCGCAGACACCAGATCCAGCGCCTTGGGCAGCGGGATCACCCATTGCCAGTTGGCGCGCAGATGGCTGGCAAAACCGCCGCGGTTATTGATGGTGGAGACTTTGCCGTTTTCACAGTTCACCTGATCGCCTGCAATACAGGCATCGCAGTGATGGCAGCTTTTTGCCGTCCAGCCGATACCGACGCGTTGCCCGATACTGAGCCCTTTGTTCTGCGCCGCCTCTCCCAGCGCCACCACGCGGCCAATCACTTCATGCCCGGCAATCAATGGGTAACGCGAACCGCCCCACTCGTTATCGATCATCGACAAGTCGGAATGACACACGCCGCAGTAATCGACTTCAACCTGCACGTCTTCCGCTGCTAGCGGGCCGGCATCATATTCATAAGGCACTAACGCCTCACCCGCTTGCAGAGCGGCATAGCTGGAAATCTTCATCGCTGTCCTCGGGGTTTTGCTCGATAGAGCACCAGAGTAGCAAAGTGATGAGCAATATAATGCTGAATAATCAGGTTATTAGTGAGGCGAATGCTGTTTGAAAGGGCGATGCAGCTTAAGAATGGGGGGCGAAGAATCGGTGCGCATGATGCGCACCGTAAGACTCAATGTCGGCATGGCTGCAACGCAATAGTCGGACCATCATCTGACATTGAAGTTACAAGGGCATGGCTGCCGACCCTATCGCGATGTTAGAAATCCGCTTTCAGCACCACGCGGTAATTCGCCTTACCAGCGCGAACATGATCCAGCGCGTCATTGATTTTCGACATCGGGAACGCTTCGACTGTTGGCGCGACGTCAGTGCGAGAAGCCAGTTTCATCAGGGTACGCAATTGGCCCGGTGAACCGGTAGAAGAACCGGTTACGGCACGGTCACCCATGATCAGGCTGAAAGCCGGCACTTCAAACGGCTTCATCACCGCGCCCACGGTGTGGAATTTACCGTGTGGTGCCAGCGCCTGGAAGAACGGCTGCCAGTCGAGATCTACTGCAACGGTGCTGATGATCAAATCAAACTGACCTGCCAGCGCATTCAGCGCCTGCGGATCGCGACTGTTCACCACGCGATCGGCACCCATCGCCAGGATGGATTCGGTTTTGCTGGCATTTGAACTAAACGCAGTCACTTCCGCACCCATCGCGCGCAGCAGTTTGATCGCCATATGACCCAGGCCACCGATGCCGATGACGCCCACACGGCTGGTGGCATTGATGTTGTGCATCAGCAACGGTTTGAACACGGTAATTCCGCCGCACAGCAGTGGGCCAGCAGTGGTGATATCCATGGATTCAGGCAGTGGAATGACCCATTGCCAATCCGCACGCAGATGGCTGGCGAAACCGCCTTTGTTCATAATGGTGGGAACAGAACCGTTTTCGCAGTTCACCTGCTCGCCATTGATACAGGCATTACAATGCTGGCAGCTTTTCGCTGTCCAGCCGATACCCACGCGCTGACCGACTTTCAGCCCTTTGTTCTGTGCGGCATCACCTAACGCACTGATGCGACCAATCACTTCATGGCCAGCAATCACCGGAAACGAGGAGATGCCCCACTCGTTATCAATCATCGACAGGTCAGAGTGGCAGACGCCACAGTAATCGACCTCAACCTGCACTTCTTCGGCTGCCAGCGGACCGGCCTCATATTCAAAAGGCACCAGCGCTTCGCCTGCGTTCATCGCGGCATAACTTTTGATTTTCATTACTGTCCTCTGTTTCAGCGTTTTCGACCCATTAGTTTAGCAGAGCGTACGCCAGGATTATGACGATAAATCAATCAATTATCCGTGATATGTAAGAAAAGCATTCAGGGTTAAAGCGGATCGTGATTGAGCGGGCTACGAAAAGCGTGGCGTGCCGCTTCAACCAACTGGCTGGCTGTTACTGTGGGTGGCAAGCGCGTCAGCACTTTGCTGGCTTGCCAATAACACAGCACCATCTCTTCATCTGTCTCGTTTTCGGCCATTTCACGCAACCGTCTACGCAGGGTTATCACATCCAACGTTTGCTGCTCATCCACCATCTCCGCGATGGTCTGGTTAATGACCTGATGGATGATTTTCCAGGATATTTCGGCAAACACATTGAACCTCGTTGCTTATCTATTGGCTCCAGGCAAATGAATCAAACGCGCGGCGTTGACCGCACAAAAAGAGAACAAAGCTGGCATAACTATAGCCGTTTATTTTCTGAGCAAAGGCCGGAACAGCGGACATTCTTGTAGTTAACGGATCTATAAAATGATTTTTATTTTGCGTCATGCTGTCGACCGCGAATGCCCTTGTAACAAAAAAGCATAAACCCACGCTGGCTGTCGTCGCCGCGCTTTGCCAAAGTAGAGCAACGTTTAACCTCGCTACAGGGAATGAATATGAGTCAAACCACCGCTTTACACGCCGATCCACTGATCTGGGGCCACGGCCCGAAAGTGTTTGAAGTGTTTCTGGAACCCACTTGCCCGTTCTCAGTCCGTGCGTTTAATAAACTGGATGCGCTGCTGGCATTGGTGGGTGAAGATAAGATGACGCTGAAGATTCGGCTGCAATCCCAGCCATGGCACATGTATTCCGGACTGATCGTTCGTTACATCCTCGCCGCATCCACTTTGCCAGAGGGCAAAACCGCTGCGAAACGTGTGCTGCAGGCGGTCGCCGATCATCGTGAGGAGTTTGAGTTCACCGATCACAGTCATGGGCCCAATATGGACGCGACGCCTAACCAAATCCTTGCACGTTTGCAGCAGTACAGCGGCATTGACGCACATGCGCCTTTCCTGCGCGCCGAGCTGCAGAACGAAATCAAATGGCATTGTAAATATTCGCGCCAGAACGGTATTCACGTCTCACCCACCTTTATCACCAACGGCCTGGTGCAGTTGGATATTGGCAGCGGTGATGAGATTGAGTCCTGGGCACAGCGCATTCTCGCCTGATGCTTTCAGCCCGCTGCGGCGGGCTATCCCCATATTTCGCAACAGATTTCAGCTTGCACTGATTGCACAATTTCCGATAATCGTTATCTACCTAATTATATAGCGAGAAAGGGAATGCAAGTCAGATACCTCACAGCATTGATGTTAACCGCCGCCGCTGGCCTTAGCTTGCAGGCACAAGCCAATACCGATATTCGCGTGACTTATGCCGGTTCGATGGGGAAAGTGATGGACCGGTCTTTAGGTCCAGCCTTTGCTAAACAGAACGATGGCAAATACGAAGGGCAAGGCCAGGGTGCATACGGCATGGCACGTCTGCTGGCGAGTAAAAAAATCACCGCTGACGTGTTCGTCTCCATCACACCGGGGCCGATGCAGATTTTGAAAGATGCAGGATTGATCGATGAGGCTGTACCAGTTGCCAGCACCAGCATGGTGGTGGCGTACAGCCCGAAAGGGAAATTTGCCCAGCAATTCGCACAGTCCAAAGGCACAGACGCCAGCTGGCTGAAAGTGCTGGCTACGCCGGGCATCAAGTTCGGGCGTACTGACCCGATCAACGATCCAAAGGGCCAGAACATTATCTTTACCCTGCTGCTGGCTGAGAAGTATTACAAGCAGCCGGGCATTGCCGATAAAATTCTCGGTGGCTACCAAAACCCAGCCCAGACTCACCTTGAAGGCGGCCTGTTGGCACGTCTGGAGAGCGGCCAAGTGGATGCCGCTGCAGGTTATGAGAGTGAAGTGATCTCCGCACATCTGCCTTACGTGGCGCTGCCAGATGAGATCAATCTGAGCAATCCAGATATGGCAAAACAGTGGTATGACACCGTTAGCTTCAGCGTGAAAGACAGTGCGGGCAAAGATAAAGTGCTGCATACCCAGCCGCTGGTTTACTACGCAGCAATATTGAAAAACGCCCCGCACGGTGCAGCAGCGGGTAAAGCCTTTGTCGACTTCATGCTGAGCCAGCCAGGTCAGGCGCTGTTTAAACAGAATGGTTACGCCGCACCGAAAGGCGGAGCTGTTTATCAGTAATGAAGACAGGTCACGCCACCGCGCTCTGGTTGTCACTGCCAGCACTGTTGTTGCTGGCAGTGCCCTTCGTCACCCTGATTGGCGTCACGCAATGGCAGCATATGCACCTCGCCTGGGGCGATGGCAGTGCCATCACCACCTCTTTAGGTTTGGGCGCGATTGCGCTGCTGTTGATCTTTATCAGCGGATTGCCGGTGGCGTGGTGGCTGTCGCAGGCAAAGGGCCGGGCGCGCGCTATCGTGGAACTGTTGATAATGATTCCATTACTGACGCCTCCGCTGGCAATGGGAATTTTACTGGTGAGCGCTTACGGGCCTTACAGTGTTCCGGGAGAATTACTGGGGAAATTTGGCTGGACACTGGTTAACAATCCTGCCGCGTTTATTCTGGCGCAATGGTACGGCGCACTGCCCTACTTCATTACCACCGCACGTTCCGCTTTCGCGGGTGTTCCACAGGATATTCTGGATGCCGGTCGTACCTTAGGTGCCTCACCGTGGCAGGGATTTTGGCGTTTGTCGGTTCCACTGGCCGCGCCGGGTTTGGCCTCTGCAACGGCTTTGGCGTGGGTGCGCGCCATGGGTGAGTTCGGCATTGTTATGATTTTCGCCTATTTCCCGCAGGGCATGCCGGTTCAGCTTTATAACAATCTGCAAAATGACGGCGTAGACGCGGTGTATGTGCTGCTGTGGTTGCTGCTGTTGTTTACCTTGCCAGTTCCGCTGCTGTGTTTTGTGGCATCAAGGCGAGTGCGCGGCGAACACATCGCGCTCAATTAATTACAGTGCATCACGCGCCCGTTATGGCTGGGCGCGTTTCTCACTTTCTTGCATGGCTTGATGCAAGGTCTCGAGCAGCGGTTCAATCTCCAGCGGCTTAGAGAAAATGGCAAACATGCTTTCGGAAAAAGCATGGCGACAGGCCTCAACGTTATCCTGATCGGTCATGATGACAATCGGTAGCAATGCGTGACGAGCAGTTAAATTCACCATGACGTTCAGTTCTTCTGCGTCTGAAGTGGGTACATCCACCAGCAAGCAGCCTTGCAAGGGTTCATCGCTGTGCACAGCGGCAGCAAACGACGCGATATCAGCAAAGTCGGCCACCTCATATTCGATGGCTTTCAGCACAAAACCCAGTGATTCACGCACTGACAAATCCTCATCCACTAACCAAACTTTTGCGCTCATTCCCTTCTCCGCCAACGGTATAACTCAGTTAACTTTTGCATGGTGATCCATGCAGATTGCTTGCCATGGCAGTGGCACTCTCTTGCATCATGCTTAGCGGGATTGAGGCGGTTTTTTTATGTTCAGAAAACAACAAAAAAAAGCCCTCCGTTGCCAGGAGGGTTATCAATATCGCTGTTCAGCCTGTTAATGCAGTGTGCAACTTTTATCCTTATTATCCTTGTGATTCAATATCTTTTAACGGTCAAACAGCGATTTCAGACGTCTACCTAAGACAACTTTGATTTAAGGTGGTTGCTAATTCAGTCCAATGTGGGCTGCGCTTTTTGCTGCTGCAAAAGTTGAAAGCGAAACATCAGCTGCTTCAGCCGCAATTCTGTCTGAGTTTCTTCATTCAGTTGATCATGCTCACTGTGAGCGTAGCGCCGCAATTGCTCTTCAACCGGTATCTGTTCGTTGAAAGCTTGCATCGCTGAAAATATGCCGGTTTTCAATTCGCTTACTGTCAGATACTTGCCTTTAGTTTTGTCGAGACTATTAAGCTGCTCGGCCATATTTTCCAACTGCGCCATACCACGATGCCAGCTTGCCAGCCGCTCCAGGGGTATCGCTTGTTTCTCTCTACGCTGCTGCTCTAGCAATGCCTGAGTTGCCGCTGATTGCTGTTGATGGACGTAGCGATACCCGCTGCCGCAGGCAAACACCAGTGCCCCGGCCAGCAATGCACAGCATGCGCCACTGACAAAAGATTTTAATGAGGATGGCGGTAAACGCGCGCTTGGCTGCACATCCGCTTCCGGATAGACCACATACACACGGGCCGGATGGCTGTCCAGTACGCTATTGGATGCTGCCGGAATAAGCTGCGCCGGAGTGAGTGGACTTTCCTGCAGCTGCGTCATGGAGTGTTTGACCTGATGCAATAACGTGTTGGCCTGCGCAAATTCCCGGATGCCAAAACGTAGTAACGCTTCACGCAGAGATATTAGCAGTCGCTCCGTTTCTATCAGTTGGGTCAGCATTTCGCTGCCTTCCACCTGCCAGCCGCGATAGAGACTTTGCAGACGTCGAAACATCACGCTGAGGATATCGGCGCGCGCATCAAGCGCCAGCGGCCAGAAAACCGACCACTGATGCACTATTAACGCATCAATCAGGTTCAGGCCTTCGTTCAGACCTCTCAAACCCGTGTTGTGAGCACGCGCCAGGGTAAACCAAGCCGCGCTCTGCAATTCCAATCCATTTTGTTCAAACAAACCCAGCGTGAGTGTCTCCACTTTGCCCCAATCAACATCGGGCCGGGCGGGATGCGTCAGCTTACTCATCTCATCCCGCAACTGGGCATAGCCCGGTAAAGTGCGCGGATCTGCACCGGTTTTAATCACCTGATTCATATTCAACAACCTTCCTTGTTTATCGCGTCAAACCATTGCCCATTAACTGCTGCTGCTTTAAGTGACGGAGCAGCACTCTGCCCTCTGGTTTGAATTCAGTGCCGTAGCGCACCAGCCCGATTTCGGTGAGTTCGGCATCAATGGCATAGCGCAATTCGCCGGGCATCGTTTGCTCCAGCAGTGCCACATTAATACGCTTAAGGCGCGGTTCGTACTTCAGCAACACAGTTGAAAAGGTGGAAAGCAGCTGGTGTGCGGTGCCCGGCATCCCCTGCAGGATGCGGGTCATATCCGGCAGACCGTAATCAGGGATGTGAGCAATAGAGCCTGCGCGGGTGTTAAGGATGCGCTGCAGATTATCCAGCACCGAGAGAATCACCTGGTCCCGTTCGCTCACGGCATCAAGATCCAGCCCACCACTGAAATTGCCGTATAGGATCTCGTAAAGTGAAGGCATCATTATGGTCTTTGAGCCTTTTCTGCCACCAGCGTCAGAGTACCGTCGCCCAGTTCAATCACGCGCGCGTTGTCCGGATCGAGGTCATCGCGGGTCAGTAAGATTCGCCACTGATCATCCTGAGTGTCCGGCGAGAGGAAGAGGCCAGCCACCGCCACGAACTCCGCCTTATCGTCCATCGGCATATCAATACTGACTGACTCACCTGGGCGTATGCGGATGTCCTTTTGTGCCAGCAGATCCGCCTTCAGTACCTGACTGTCAGCAGCCAGCAATGACGGATAATCTGACGCGTCAAACGCTTTACTGTCCTTCAGTTGCCATATGCGCACCACAGTAGAGAGCGCAGCGCCCTGCGCGTTGCGGTTTGCCCCTTCACGGGCGCGAAAATCGAGGTGCAGCGTGCGTATTTGTTTGTAAAAAATGGATTTTGTTATGGAGACGGTGCCCTCTGACACTTTCTGCGTCAGACCGCAGCCGCTGACGCTCAACGCCAGCATAAGAGAAATAAGCGTTTTACCAGCGGTAGTCGCCCTGTTCATCGGTTTCGGTCCTTGAAGGTTGCACCCGGACGCGTTGATAACGACCGAGCTGTATGGTTATCAGATCAGACTCGCGGGAGCCCGAAGGTTGTATCAGAGGCAGCACAGCCGTGCGCCCCAGTTGCTGTGCGCTGTCCGTCCGGCAGCTTAGTTGCACATCAGGCATCAGTGCGCGGTCAACGCAGAGTTCCAGTCGCGCATCCAGCTTTGCCCCCAGATAGACGTGCAACAGCGCCATCAGGTCGCCGTGCAGTTGCCCGCCGGGGAGCCAGCCCCGGACTTCCTCAGGGTTGTCGGTGAACAGTCTCAGCAATACCTGACCGTTGACGTCGGTGGCATGCGTTCCCATCACTGGGCGGTGCGTCAGACTGACCGGATGGCGCGTGCTCATATTCAGCAGGGAAGACTGAGGAATACGACGGGGATCCCAGGGCACGACCTGCGCGCAGGTGTCCGGTGCCAGCAGGTTTACCAGTGAGGTAACGCCTTCCGCAGTTCGTCCGGGCAGCAGCATCACCGGCAGCAACGCCAGGAAACGCGAGACAGGCGTCGCGATATTCTGCGCGCAGCCACTTATCCCCAGCCCCGCCAGTCCCAATAAGTACTGAGAGGTGTCATCGGTGCCGCCGGGTGTGAAAGTCGCCGGGTAGGTGTACTTGCGCCAGATGCGGTAAAACTGCGTGGTCAGGCGGTGGCTAAAGATATCCAGAAAATCCTGGGTGGCCTCGTGCCCTTCGCGTTGCCGTGTCACGTCATCAATGTAGTGCGTTGGCAGCGGAGACGCCGTGCCATAGAGCCCCATGAAATTAATGCGCACCGTGGGCGGCAGATGCGGATAAGCGGGTTCCTCTACACCACGAATTTCTCCTGCCGGGAAGCCCATACCGGGATGAGGCCGGAAGCGTACCGGCTCGTGCCGCACCTGCCAGCTGCTGCCCGGCACGGGTGCATCAGGAACGATCCTATCCAGTAGCTGACAAAAGCGGTAAAAATTCATGTAAGGCAGCCGGTCACCCAGCCGCGCGATTAGCCGGGCAGGCGCTGACTGTGATTCTCTTTCCACCGGATGCATTTTCCTTCAGGCCGGATAATCAGGGAGAGCTGAATGAACTGGTTCATGTCTGCGTAAAGCGACAGGAAGCGGTTAAGCATCTCGCCAAACAGGTGTATGTCGCCATCACCGCTAAAGCCGCTGCTGTCGAGCGTCACCTCAACGTCGAGGCCGCGCAGCAGGTAGCCGGACTCAAACCGCTGCAGACGGTGATGCTGTACGTCAAGGATCGCATCCAGCCTGCGGTTGCAGACTTCGTCATCCTGCCAGTTGTATAGCGCCAGCGTACCGCGCAGCACTTCCGCGCTGCTCATCATGTTGATGAAGCCGGAACCGAGGTGGCTCAGTACCCGCCAGTGAAAGCGGTCCTCAGCGGGTGGATAGGCAGGCAATGTCGGACGAGTCAGATTGCGAACCGTCACCGGCGTCTGCAGCACTTGTTCGCAGCGGTCCAGCAGGGTGCTCTGCAGCGCACGACGGGGAAGCTGGCCGTTGGTGCCGGTGATGCGCAGCGAGAGCGTATCGCGTGAAAGCTCGTGCCCCTCTTCCCACTGTTGGCCGCCGAGGATAAGCCAGGTGTCATGCAGGCCGGTTACACCACGACGTACCCGGGTGTGGAAGTATCGTTCGGGGGCGAGGCGTCGCATCATGCCGCCCCGGTGCCGGAAGCTGGTGAAAGGAACGTATTCAGCCGCGCCGGTCAGCCCTGAACCGCTTACTGCATCCACCGAGTAAATTTCGGTGTGTCCGTCCTGCAGGCGCTTTGCGCGCAGCAGGTACTCGCTCTCAAGTCCGTTGACGGTCAGCGGGTCCGCTTCCAGCGTGAACAGGTTAATCACCGGCACGCAGTGCAGTCGCAGGGAAGCATCGGTCACCGGCAAATCACTCTCCCACGCCTCACTGAATACCACTTCGATATCAAACCAGGCGAGCCCGGGCGGAAACTGGATGTTTTCCAGTCCGTTCAGGTTTACAAAGCGAAACTTCTTCGGAAAGGTGAAGTATTCCAGCAACAACTGATAGCCGCTGAAGGCGCTATCACCCTTTGGCCACAGCCTGTCATCCTCACCAAATCCACCCGGGCTGAACCAGCCGCTTAGCGCGGTGCGCTCCTGCTGCCCGGCCAGGCGGATGTATATCGCGGCCTGACGGCGGGTCAGCCTCTGATGCAGCGCCGTCGCGACGGGCACGTCTTCTCCCAGCCACAGGCTAAGATGGCGCAGGTCACACTGGCTCCAGTCCGCCTGCCCGCTGCTGGCTATGCGCAGGCGCAGCACAGAACGTCCATCCGGCTCGGTGCCCATCTTCACGTTTGAGATTGACAGCGGATTAAGCGTAACCGGCTTTGTGGTGCGGTAGTGGCAAACAGTATTTTTGGGGCCTACCGGGCGGGAATACACTTCCAACCCAGCGGGGGCAGTCTCCGCCATTTTCATTTTCGGCAGGTCAGGCGAGAGCGACACTATGCTCAGTGACGGGATAGTGCGTAGATAGTGCGGCCAGAGCATGCTGACCAGACCTTCGGTCAGCTCCGGCAGATCATCATCAATCTTCTGACGCAGTCTACCTACAGAAAAAGCAAATCCCTCCAGCAGGCGCTCCACAAAGGGATCCGGCGTGCCTGCACGGTCCAGGTTGAGCATGGCGGCACGGTCAGGGTGGGTTTCGGCAAATTCTTTTGCGGCGTCGCGCAGATAGCGCATTTCGGTATCGTAATAACGTAGGGTTAAGTCTTTCATTTTGTAACTCTTACTTATTTTTTAATGCGTTAATTTGACTGATTTTTTAAGGAAGGTTTGCAGCATAAATACATAAGATAAAAAATAACGCTTAGATTTGTCATCTGGCTTATGAATATCATTAGGTGAAATGCAATACCCAATAAATAAGAGCCACCCCTACCACTAAATAGAGAAATAATAAACGCTGGAAGGATGAAAATGAAAATATTGCTTAATAAAAGATTACTAAACCACCAGCCACTTCGCCCAATATCATGCATTCGCCTGATACCCAGAGAAATAATCGGAATGATGAATAGAATTTTAAATATAGTTTGCAAGTTGAATCCAGCAAACAAACTTAATAATAACTCAGATAGATTGATCCTGGTCATCACCATCATTTCAGCCGCGAATGCAGGCGCATTGAGTACAATAAAGTTCACCAAAACAAATAGCCAAAATTCCTTTCTTGTTGCCTTCCCTTTATAGTTGAAAGTATTTCGCCAGCCACTGAAGTAGCATTTAATTAAACCGTCACGCACTAAATTCACACTTATTCCTTAGGAAGGAAATAAACTTTCGCCATTCCTTTCACATTTTATTTATTAACCGAACAGCACTGCAGCCCGAGCCGCATCAATATTTACCAACCCTGCCAACAACTGCTCCATTTCCGGCTGTAAACGTGACTTATCCGCTTCACCGCGCCCTGCACGTGCGCGCAGCAGCTTTAAGCGACGTGATTTAACTTCAAAAAGAAGCGATGGTTCCCACTGGCCGAGGGTGATGCTGTTTGCGTTAACATCAAGAAGGCTAAGCAGGTGCAGCGCGATTTCCTGTCGGCCATATTGCTCAGCAAGACGCGCCATCAGCAAATGTAACAGCCACTGCTGCCGGGACGATGCAATGCCCGGACGGTGTTGCAGCCAGGTGAATGCCGCTTCAATACCTTCATTATCGGCAAGGGTAACGGCTTCACTTTCCAGCTGCAGCACATCATCTTTAGCGTAATCAACCAGTGTAGACGAAGGTTCTGCCCCCCAGTCGGCACTTGACGCCAGCACCTGTTGCTGTATCCAGCCAAGTGTGACTTCATCAGCAAATGGAGTTCCGTCACTGAAAGCCAGCGTTTCCAGCCCGTTGAGGCGCGACAGCAGGCCCTTAAGGTCGTCCTGAACAATCGCCGCCAGCGCCGCATTTCCCGAACGCGATTGCGCCTGGTGCTGGTACCACTGCAGGTCAAGCCAGAAGTGATTGCCGCCCCGGCTGAATAGGCTGTCGGCCAGCTCGGCCAGTTCGGCCCAGCTCTGCTGCAGCCACAGGCGTTTAAGCTGGGCGCGCTGGTCCGGCTTGGGTGGCTCGATACGGCTTTTGCCGTCGCCGGACAACGGTGGCAGCTGGCTGAGGGTGTCATGACGGATGGTTTTCATCAGCCTATGCGCGGCCAGCCATCCGCCTGGCTGATCGCGAAGATAAGCGGCCAGCGTTCGTGCCTGGTCCAGCAGATCACGCCCGGAACTGATAGCCGCCAGAGCGGGGGCGGCGGAAGCTGAAGACGACTGGGATGCGGGACCGTCTGCCGCCGTCTGGGGCACAACCGCATCCGGGCCGCCTGCCCTCAGCAACCTTGCCTCCAGCGCGCCATAAAGGCCGCCAAGGCCGGCCCCACCCTGCGTTCTGCATACATCATCAATCATCAGCAACGCCGCCACGGTACGCTGCGCCGTTGCGGTCGTTACTTCAGGATAGAGCGTAAGCGTATCCAGCACGCGCGCGCAGGCGGGAAAGCCCAGCGCCGCCTCACGACTGCGCGCCCGCTGTGGATGCAGAGCATCACCGAAGCGTTGCAGCAGGCCGGCAAGCAGGGCCAGGCCGTCGGCAAACCCTTCTTCACCGTCCCGTTGCAGGCGAGCCCAGCAGTACCAGACTGCCACGCGGAGGTCTTTAGCTTCCGTCGTCAGTACCTGCTCCGCCAGCGCACAGATTAGCGCCGTATCCGCGCCAGACAAACGGTTCATCTCTTCCTGCATCTGCTGGAACGCGTCGCTGTAGGTCGGGTCTTCGCCTGCTGCGTGGGTGTCCGCCAGGGGCTTCAGCCATGGCTCCCAAAGCGAAACAGACTCCGTGGCAAGCTCGCGAAGATGGCCCGCATCCGCATCGCAGGCATTAATCAGGGATTGCAGTGGCATTAGTCTTCCTCGCTGACAAAAGTTTCATCCGGCACGTCCGGTGTGTCACTGATAATGAAAATGTCGGCCGGGAGTGTGAAGTTGCGCAGTTTCAGTAGCGCCAGCGGCCCCTCTCCGGCTTCGGTGCGCAGAATGTAGTTCAGCGGGCGACCGTCGGGAGCCTGCCAGGTGAGCTGCCAGCTGCTGCTGATGCCCGGATTAGCGCTGACCTGAGCCTTATCCAGCAGGCGTATCCAGCCCCAGTTACCCGGCATGTCGCCGTACTGGCGGGTACCGGCCTTTGTGCTTATCCAGCTCAGCGACGCACCCGGCGCTTCAGTGTCAGCCGGCCAGGTAAAGCGTTTCCACACCGGTTGCTGATTCATGTAGGTGAGCTTCTGACTGTCGATAATCAGGTCAGTCTGCATCACGTCTGCAGCCGTGCCGGGACGCAGCTCAAAGTGCAGCCCGGCCTCACCGCTGGTAAACACCACGTCAGAAATCCGGCTCAGCTGATTAAGCGCCTGCAGAAAGGCCGGATTAAACGTCAGCCCCTGGGCGTTGATGCTGTCCGGTACCCAGCGGGTGCCTTCGCGGTGCAGTACGCCGCTCAGACGCGACTGCAGGAAGCGGGTGATGCGTCCGTTGTCCGCGTTCAGGTATTTCGCCAGCAGCGGCAATGACACCTCACTACTGACGTTTTTGAACGGATAACGGCCGCCAAACGCGCTGTTCCAGTCGTTCACCACCGCCTGCTGCCAATGTGCGTTCAGGCTGCCTGCAGCCGGCATCAGCACCTGTTGCCAGGCCTGCTCCATCGGACGCACAAACACCGTCTGTCCGAAACCGCTCCACTCCTGTCCCAGCCCGGCGGCGACCAGGCTGCCGTAATCACGCGTGTCAGTCAGGTCAACGGTTTTACCCTGAAACACCGTCTGCGCTAGCGTCTGCGTCATGGCCTGCGGGTCTGCCGCGTTGGTGACCTGCTGCAGGCGCAAACGCACCTGAGTTACGCGCGTCAGGAAGGTGCGCAGGTTCATACTGCTGCTGCCCTGACTGTCTGTCAGCGCCAGCAGCGGGCCGAAAGTCGCATCGAGAGGGCCGATCGGGCCGCTGTTCTGGTCAATGGCAGGGACCTTTTCGCGGTTAAACAGACTCTGTGCGGATTTCACCAGCGAGTCGCCAATCGCACCGCCGCTCTGTGCGGTGCGGCCCTGCACGTTGAGCGTATTCATCAGCGCCACCAGCGGTGACTGCCTGACGTCTGCCATCAGCGTTAGCTGGTCGATAGCGTCGGAAAGCGTCGGTGCCGGCTGCAGGCGCAGGCTGTTTAGGAAATTCAGCCAGGCGGCGCTGTAGTCGGCAAAGTAACGGCTGGAAAGCCGCGCCTCCAGCGCTTCGGGTGAGGAAGCATCACCGGCGGGCGGCGGCGCATCACTGAGTACCCAGTCCATCTCTTCACGCCGCTCCCGCGCCACCTTTTCAATGGCGGGTTTCACGCCATCTTCCCAGGCCTGCCGGGTGAACATGCCGGGCACCACTTCATCGGTGGTAAACAGCCGACCGGCATCCGTATCGCCGGTCATATCGGCCAGTCGCATATCGGCGTACTGATGCGTCACCTGCGACAGCACCCGCTGATACTGGCGGGATTCACTGTTGGTCACCCCAATCTGGCGAACCAGCAGGGCGCGCACCTGCCCGACCAGCTCCGGGTCTCCTTTCAGCGCCCACTCAGGATGAGCACTGAGATTCTCGGCATAGAAAGCCAGCAGCGGACTCCCGGCGCCCTGCCAGTAAGCCTTGTCCACACCCTGCCGCTGCGTCCAGTTCTGCATCAGCGCCTGGCTGAACCAGACGGGATCCATACGTTCAGGGCGCGTCAGCATCAGATACAGTCTGAGCTGTGTGTAGGCCTGCTTTGACTGCGTTTCCCTGAGCGGGCTGTCGGGCGCTAATAATGCATAGGCTTTCAGTGCGTCAGTAAGCTGCAAGGCTGCGGCGTCGCGTAGCAGAGGCAGGGCCGCCTTACGGTAAGGAGGCCACAGGGCAGACAGCAGCTCATCATTCTGGCTAAGCCCGGCGCGCGCATACCAGGGCACACCATGTTCTGAGCGATACTGCAGGCGAGCCAGCGTATTCTGAAGTTCAGCCAGCGCTTTCATGCGCTGTTCAGGTGATTGATTCGGTTTAGCGGCAAGTGCGGCATGGGCATTTACGTCAGCAATTTGCCTGTGGTTAGTCACGTAAGCAATGCATATCCACGCGGCCCAGCCCACCATCGCCAGAGAAACACAAGGCGCCACAACCTTTCGCCATGGAATGCCGGGTTTATGAGGGCGCAGTCCGGTAGGGAGTGTTTGAACTGACTCAGGCAGAACATCCCAGCACTTATCCATGCGCCAGTGGTGCCTGGCATCTCGATCAGCACCAGCAGAAGGCTGGCTGAACATAAGCCCTGCGAACGGTAGAGGGCTAAACGGGTTGAGCATCATTGAGAGAGGTGCGGTTATCTTCTCAGGCTCACGGAGCAACTGGTCGGCGAGCTTCAACAGAAAGTTATGTTTTACCTCACCACAGATTTGCTGCAGCCCTTGCGAGATGAGTTCCGGCGTCAGGGCACTAAGCTTTTCTGTTAATTCCTCAATATGGCAGCCGGCAGGCAACAGGCAACCTGTAGCTTGCACAATGCGGCCTTCCGGCTCACCGGCACGTGGATACAGGGACCAGACGTACAGCGGGAGCTTCCAGCCCAGCGCATCCATCCGAGCGAGAATGGCATGAGAAATGGAATCCATGAAGCTGTTAGAAGTTACCGGAAGAGGTTTTACTGTTCCCGGTTCTGAGAACTGGTCGAAATCGGAGGTGATCCAAACCAGCCCATCCACCGGACGACGGCGCAATTTGCGTAGTGCCATCAGCCAGGCAGTGTCTGTTGGCCTACTGAGGTCACCACCCCATAGCAACAGCGTGCCTCGGTCTTCTCTCCAGCGGTGATCCGTCAGGCCAGGGGCCAGTTGCTCCACTTCAGTGGCGGATCCGGAGATCAGCAGGATACGGACTTTACAACCCCAGCGCCAACCATACAGATTACGCATCGCCAGACGAATATCCGTCACCGTGACATTACAAGGAGCGATCTGTTTAAGACGGACTTCATCATCAGGAAGTTCATTTTTCCGCTTAGCCTGAAAACGCGACCAGCGTTGTTTAATGGCAAGTCCGATAGCTTTACTGTGCAGGAAAAGTAGCAGCAGAATCATCGCTACAACAAACCCCAGTACCTTCAATCCTTTGCTGTTCAGCCCGATAGCATCACCATATTTCCAGATGCCCCACGCGATGACGCTAGCGATAAGCACCGTCATACTGAGCTGCGCCCAGTTACCACGCCACATTGAGCTACCCTTCGGCATTAACCTGATCCCCTGTTGTTACGGTATTCATAAATCGATTGTCGTTGTCTTCAGAAAGCATCAGGCAATCTGTCTGTGTCATCGTCACAATGTCGCTGACAACAGCCGCCATTATCCACGGTGAAAATGGCCCACTCAGACCAGCATATTTTTCCAACCAGTGGCACTGCTGCGGTTTCCATATGCCGTTATGTTCTTTGGCGCTGGTCAGCAATGCGGCAAATGTGTCCCCCCAGGCTATTGCGTCCCCTACAATGGCGTCTGTTGTATTGGCCTGTAACTGGGTGGAAAAGAAACTGTCGAGCACTGTGTCTAGTTCTTGCGTCGGATCGAACGATATTGGGCGAAGCAATCGGGTGCGATGACTAAGCTGGTATTTTGTCGCCACATCATCAGACGTCAGGAGTAAGGCAACGAGCGCATCGCTGTAGGTCTCTCTTCCCTGCATCTGATGAACCAGTAGCAGTTCAACATCCTGGCTCGGGAATTTGAGTCGCTCTTCCACTGTTAAGAAGGAACGTTCTTTCATAACGGTCAATACCGGCACAGGATATTTCAGCCCAATAACCAGTCGCCAGGAGCGAACAAAGACCTCCAGCAAATCACTTTCAGTTTCTGAGGAATCCGTTAACAAAGTCACCGCAAACGTTAAGTCAGGGCCCAACTGTGTCAATGTTTCATCAAGGCCTTCCAAAAGGGCTGAGAACACATCTTCACCTGCAGGCAATATTAGCCGCGAAGTCAAAGAGCTATGCTGTTCGAGGTTGGTGGGAGCTTGCAGAAAAGTTGCCGGTGTCAGCCCTTCAGGCAGAATGACCCTGCTATAAAGATTAACCAGATATCTACCAGCCCAATCAGCCCATTTCTGCCGAGCATATTCAGCCTCATCTGATTCAAACTTATATTTGTCGCAGGCTTCGTTATACAACCACCCCCTTAAACAAAGGAAAACAAACCAAGCCGCGAGAGGGGTGGCTGCGATGATCCAGATATTGAATTGCTGCAACGGCCCCGCCAGTTTGTTAGCGTGAGTGATGAACAGCATTACGCTTCCGACTAATGAAACGACACCCAACATTAACCACAGAGAGGATGAAGGTTCTTCCGGTTCTTCAGGTACTATTGATTTCTGACGCTGCCAACTCATTAGTTATCCCACTGAACAATCCGGTGCACTAGAGATCACCTGGCAACCACATTCACAATGACAACCATCCACGACAATCTCTTTTCCATCGGAGATCCATTCAGAAGATCCTTCAATAATGGTATTGATGCCGTGCCCCAATACCGGACAGTTAATTTTATCTCCCACCAGAGCCACTTTTTTACCATTGACTATTATGGTGGATGACGCGGAAATTACCTGCCCACCATGTGTAGTTTTATCACCGAGTAAAACGAAACCTTTGGACATATCGCATCCTATTTAAAATAATAATTTTTTATAAGAAACCGCTTAAAGTTCATCTGCTTTTATTATTTTGAAAGGTTAGATTCATTTAAAATAGATAATTAATTAAGGCGGCGGAACTGAATCCATCCATTCTTTATTTGGGGAACAACATCGTCATCGAGTAATGCAGAACAAATACCGAGTTCTCCCATAGCAAAAACTGTGGTAGGATAGCCGACCAATATGTCTTTCCTACCTGATGGATCTGGTGCCACTACATCGGGAATTCCGGTTTCTGCATAATTGTTAGCTTCTAAATATTGATTGCAGTCAATATTAAACCCTTGATCATCAATCGAATTTATCGGCACTACTTCTTCAACTTTCAGTTCAACAACTTTCCCATTAAATCTCCTACCAACTGAAATTCGTTCTTTTGAATCTTCTTTTAGAAATCGGATAGTGTTTGTTGATATAATCATGTCGTTGCCTACGAATTTAGCATCAGACCATCCTACAACATTAAAGTCAGCATCGCTGCTTTCATGGTAATAGTATAAATAAGGTGTATTTTTTTTAACTTGAATATATATTTCATTAGCAGCGGAAAGTTCAGAAAGAGGATTTAAAATATATTCATCAGCATCTTTCTTTGGGTTGTTCGCCAAAAAACCATACTCTTTTAAAACTTCCTTATCCTTATAAACCCAGTAGCCATAATATAAACCATCGTTTATCTTGATGTTTTTAGCACAGGCAATCAATGGAAAGATAAGCATTGTTAAAAGAAATATTTTTTTCATTGTATGATCTCAACATGGAATGCAGGTTCCCCATGATTTTTAAGTGGGCTTATATACTTCATTTTACTTGGATTATCTTTTGCATATTTTTCAATCGCCAGATCAAAAGCACGTTGCACGATTGCAGGTAGTGATATTCTGCTCATGCCAATACATTTCGGAGAGAATATGCCTCAAGAGATACACAGTGCTTTGAAACAAGACGGCCGTCTTTTTGTAAAGATACAACTTTTTCCATCATTGCCTTTTTAACCAACCTTACTTTGCTCGTGTCCGTACCTCCGGCATCAATACCTGCTTGCACAACCTCCCGCCCTGGAGCTGCATAGTAGTTAAGTTGAGACTGTATACCCTTGCTACACATATTAGCGTACATAGCATCTACTTGCTTTTGCACTGTACGCAATGTACTGGTAATAGTGATCTTGTGAACACCCGATGATTTCATTATATTAATGATATTGATTTTAAACTAGAACTCTTAAACTCTCAGGGATATTAGATGGGGAAATTATGACTGGTAAAAAATCATTAATAACAGATATGTTTTTAGCATTTCCATCGGAATTTGTATGATGCGTAACAGGATTATTTTCACGAGCATAACACCCGACGCTATTGCTATTATATTTCAATTCATATCATGCTTGAAGGATTACGCCATCATGGTGTTTTTCATGGGGGTTGATGAAAGCGCTACATATTCATCATACAACGGAATACGTATAAAGGGCTAACGCCATACTTTTCATAGTTGTCGCGCTCCCCGAATTTAGGCACTGGTTGAGACGATTGTCTGAACATAGTCAGGGCATATTGGCTATCAACACCAACATATCCGCGCAACACCTTCCGGGTGCCTTTCTCTGGACCCTGAGGATCATTCACTTGGGAGTGAGAATAATAGTCAGATGCGTACCAGTCATTAACCCATTCAGAACCACTTAAACCCATGTCATAGAGCCCCAACGGGTTTGGAGGGTATTTGCCTATGGGGTAGATGGGAAACCCGTAACCATCTGTGTATTCATCCAGTTGATCTGCGTTGGGTATATTCTTACCTTCCTCAAACTTACCATTATTGGTAGCAAAGGGGAGATATTGTCCCTTAGACCTCGCGGCATATTCCCATTGTGCCTCGGTCGGCAGGTCAATCTTTTTATCCGACTCCTTACCCAACCACTGGCAGTAATCTTTAGCCTGTTGCCAAGTCACACCGACAGAGTAATCATCCTTTGTCATTGATGGATAATTTTTCAACGATATATTGACTGGTGGAGGCTTTATCCCCGTAGCCTTAAGATAGGCTGCGTAATCCGCATTCGTTACCTTGAACTTTGATATCCTAAAGTCACTCAAAACGACCTTATGCAGCTTCTTATCATCCTGCTGAATACTGAACGGCAGCTTATCTCCCATAAAAGGGCCAAAGTCCCCCATGAGAAACTCACCTCCCTGAGCAGGGACCATGTTCGCGATGGACTTATCTGCAAGGATTTTAGCGGCCTGAGTATCGGCTGCTGCACTACCCTGATCGCAACCGGTCAGAAAACACACTCCCGTTGCTAAAATTATTACCTTCATATTCACCTCATTCCTTAAGCATTACGCCATTATGGTATTTTTCATGAGGGTGCTCGCTGGATGCTGTTCATCCACCATCGCAAGGTACTCATCCATTTCATGGTCCGGGATAGAGACAAAAGGGTCGTCGTGGTCGACGAGGGTGAAAGCGAGAAAAATGATTATTTTTTAACATGCCTATCCTTTAAAAGGATATCTTGCACCATTCCGTATACTTATTCACATAAGCGCTGTGAGCCATTATAAAATGAGAACGACAGATAAGATTATCGATCATTTGTTTATTACACATCGGAACACATACTGTGGACCAACACCATATTTTTTATAATCATCATCCTTCCCGACTTTAGGTATCGGTAATGATGACTGTCTGAACATTGTCAAAGAGTACTGTCTATCACCACCAACATTTCCCCGTAATACTTTATCGGTCCCCTGAATTGGTCCTTGAGGATCGATGATTGGAGAATTAGAGTAATAATCTGCTGCATACCAATCATTAGTCCATTCAGACCCACTAAGACCCATATCATACAAGCCTAAGGGATTTGGAGAATATTTACCTATTGGGTAAATAGGAATACCTAATCCATCAGTATATTGATCTAGTTCATCCTGACTAGGGACATTTTTTCCTGGAGAAAATTTACCATCATTGGTTGCGAATGGAAGATATTTACCTCTAGACCTTGCTGCATACTCCCACTGAGCCTCTGTAGGCAAATCAATTTTTTTACCTGAAACTTTTCCCAACCATTGGCAATAATCTTTAGCCTGTTGCCAAATGACACCTGCCGGGTAATCATCTTTTAGCAAAGATGGATGCCGTTTTGCCATTATGCCCACAGGTAGTTCTTCTTCCCCCCTAATCTTTAAATATTTATTATAATTACCATTTGTAACTTTAAACTTCGATATCGAAAAATCACTTAAAACGACTTTATGTAATTTTTTATCATCTAGTTGAATACTAAAAGGCAGATTCTCCCCCACTAAGGGACCAAAGTCCCCCATCAGAAACTCTCCCCCCTGAACAGGAATCATATTTGCAATGGAACTATTAACGAGTTCCTTGGAAGATTTATCATTGGCTTCAACATTTCTTTGATCACATCCTGTCAGAAAGCAGGAACCTATAACAATCGCAATTAATGTCTTACTCATATCAGTCCTTAACAAATCATCAAGCCGTCATAGTGTTTGTTGGGTGTTGCTCATTAATTATAGCGAGATACTCAGCCATTTGATGGTTTGATATTGGTACAAAAGGATCATCAGGATCGACAGATATTGGTAAGTTATCATATAGCAATGTGAGTTTCTTTCCATAATTGGTAAAGAAAGGAAACTCATGCTCGCCAAGTGAAAGGAATTTAATGACCTTGTTTTCATTGATCTTTTCATTTCCTTTCTCGCCGCCTGGCAATAAGCTTAAATGCTGCATAACATTTCGATAATCAGCCTGGCTTTGTATCCACTTCATTGCTACAAATACAGCTTGCTTTCGCCTTTTTAAAGGGCCGATTTTCCAGCTATTTATCGAAAAGAAATCATTATTTTGATTTCTTGGATCTGCCCAATCGGCCCACGAATTATCAATAAGCATAGCAATTAATGCCCCTTTCGTTTCAGGAGGTGTATATTTGAGCTGGTCAGGATTACTCAAAATACCATCCATTAATTTGACACGATTGTTCTCATCTTCAAGTTCTGCTTCAATGCGCTGTAATATAATCGTCATATTATTAAGCATAGCATCGGCGGCTTGTATTCCTTGGGCGGCTATAATGAGAGGGATCGCGCATAAAGAACGAAACGCATCCCCAGCCATCATTTGCTCCAACTTCTGATAGTCAACATTTCTAAGCATATACATAAAACTCTTCATAAATGCCGCAAATGAATTACCGTCAACTTCAAAGGCCAAAGAACCTTTGGCACCAACACCCCAGCAAAGTGCTGCCTTACAATAAATTCTGAAACGACTGTTAATATATGTGACGTAGAAAACTGCAGACCCACCAACACCAGCCTGAGCAGTTAAGCCAAGAGACAGTTTGGCAATAGCCGTAAATTTTTTCTCTTTAGCAACAATTTGCATTTTACTATCACGAGAAATTTGCTTGCCGTCATCAGGATGTGGATCAAACCATTCAATAACACCGCTAACATTACCTCCCGCTTGAACACCAGCAAAAGCGCCAATTTCGCTACTAGCCTTCACATCAGGTTGCGGAATAGTCAGATTAATCTTCCTCTGACCGGGAGGTGGCGGTGGTGTAAGCTTCGCCGGACTTCCTTTAATCCCATAGCCCTTTGCCATTTCTCCACTAAAATCAGCTTCTACACCCAGTTCAATCCCCAGGCTTGCCCCGGCATTGCCGAATAACACCGCATTAATCGTGTAACGGATAGCCCCCATATTACAGACACCGCCTGCTACACCCGCAGTTGCTTTAGCAGGAAACAACAATGCAATACCAAGTCGATCAGGAATAAAAAGTTCAGCAGATGCTTTCGCCTCACCTAATGCAAAACTTGAATGGCCTTCCATCTTTGCGGAGGCTTTCTTTTCTAATGGATTAAACTCAGCAGACAGCCCGACTCCCTGACTGTAGCGCATCAGTTGAGCTTGCGCGCTTATGTCGACATATTGATGATAAGTAGATTCATCGTCGGGCTTATCGTTTTCTTTGGGCCATGTAAGCCCTTTATTCATTTTTTTCGCCCAGTCAGTAAGAACAACATTACTGTCTTCTATTAGTTCATCTTCAAACTTAAGGCTGACCGCCGCTTCTTTTAAATTTTTCTTCAACTCTTCGGCATCAATAACCCCCGAACGAACGTTTTTTTTCGTTTCATTGCCATTAGCATCTACACCAGTAACTTCTTTATCTTTATATTTAATGAAACTGGCCTCACCGCTTTCCTTATCCACCTCACCAAGTTTGTACTTTCGCCAGTGACTGCGAATTTTATCGGAGCGGACATATGTGCTTTTAAACCCGGCAGTCCTATGAAGAGGAATTAATTCCATAAGGCCTATTGCGGAGCCCTTAGAGTTCTCATCAAGTAGTTCCCCCTCAGGGACCTGTGCGGTAATTACTTTAAGTTCTGCCTTTAATTTTGCGTTAGCGTCATTGAGTTGTTGATAGGTACTCTGAAGTTTGCTGTCGTAAGCACGTTGTGGTTTCTTACCTGCCTGAGTCAACATTTCGAAATTGAGTTCATCCAGAGCAATCTGCGCTTTCTTCTGATTCTCCAGCAACGCTGTCATTTTCAGCTGTTCCTGTATGAGGAAGCGGTTATCTTTTGCATCAACGCAAAGTAATGTTGCACTGCCCGGGTGAAAATAAACCTGAGGGCTATGCTCTCCGTAGACGACAGTGTTTTTACTCACGTTATCCAGACTACTTTGCTGTGTACCTTTAGCCATTTCTAACTCCCTGAATTAGCCACCGAGCAATTCAATATTAATTTTTCGCTTAGCCGCACCAAATATTTCAGCCGTCTTACCTTCACTATCAGTGCGCCCTTCATAAACAGAACCATCAGATGTAGTTATTCGATATCGCGTGTTAGCCAGAATATCGCCAGATTCCTTATCCTGTGCAACAAAGTTCTCACTATACCCTTGTGGAAGTTCCTTTTTAGGTGCGTCATAGTCCGCACTTCCCATTTTTTGGACATTGGCACATTTCAGTAAAATATTACCCGGGGCCCCGAGTTCCATATTTCCACCTGCCAGTTTCATATATGCACCGTCACAGTTAACAACCAGCTCTGTTGCACCCGTAATGACTACTTTTCCTTCTACACTGGTCACCGTGACATCTTTCTTCGCAACAGCTTCCAGCGCATCATCCTGTGCCTGAATTTCAACTTTTCCCTTAGCGGCAAAAAGTTTCATTCCGGCCTTTCGGGCCAGCACACTCACAGCTTCACCCGCAGCCACAGTAAAACGCCTAAGCGCGCTAATATCAGTATTTTTCTGGGACATGATCCCTACACTGGCTGCACCAGAAGCGACACGTACAGCCTTAGGGCTGGTGATACTCACCCCTTCAGGCGCATTCAATATGATTCCTGGTTTAGCGAGTTCATTTAGAGCTGCGTTAAGCATCTGCTGACTTGCAATATCTACTGGCAGGGCATCAGCCCCTTCAGCAGCAGATGACAAACTTTTTGCTATCGTTAAAGCATTCTCAAGCTGGGCAATTGCCTCTCTCATTGAGAGCATTTTGTCCCCAGCGAGCGTTTGTTGATCTGCTGTGATAAGTACACCGGCACCTCCTCGAATGGAAACATGCCGGTCAGTACGAAGCTCAGCGCCTTCGCCGCGAGGTTTTCTGGAAGCGTCGACATTGTGACCTAAATTAAGCTGCGTCTTACCCCCATACTCCGTACTAAGCTTGATATGTTCCTCTCCACGCTTGTCCTCCATGCGCAGCTTGTTCAGACCAGCCGTACGAATAACGTTTCGGGTGCTGTTTTTGTCGGTGACGTGATCAACATGACGCGAATCATGCAGCGCATGAGCAATATAAGGCTGGTCCGGGTCACCCTCACGAAACGCTATTGCCACCTCCGTCCCCTGTATCAGCGGGAAGTGGAAGCCGTACATATCTCCACCGTAAGGTTTTGCGAGGCGAACGGGCATGCTTTCCAGGCCTCGATCTCTACCCTCCTCGTCCGCATCAAACACCACACGGTATAGCCCGGATGCATCCTGCCAGGCATAGATGTCGTTGTCTTTCGCACTGGTCACGCGCGCCGTCATAGTGCCACTGACTTTAGGACGAGCAAGCAGAGCGGGACGCCAGCAAAGCGTTTCGCTGTAAGGCACGGCATTCAGCGTGGCCTGGAAGGCTGAACGTCGGCTCGCACTGACATTGATTTGGGTGATTAAAACGGGACTCTGCAGCTGTGCAGGCAGCGTGGGTATGCCTGTTTCGGTAACAGATAAAACATGTCCGGGGCTGATAAAAGCATCGTTGCAAATACCGGATATCAGCGTCTGCCGGGCAAGAAAACGTTCATGATCGAGACGGGCATAAAAGTTTGCGGTTTCAGTTTCTGGTGCAAACTTATCACCGCTGTAGGGATGGCGGGGACGATAGTGATAAACCTCTCCGTAAGAGATGTTGTCGCCATCACCCCGCGTCATATCGGCCTTCACCGACCGCAGCACGCGCTGTGCTTCACGGTGGTTGTAATCCTTTGCTGTCACTCCCGCTTCAACCACGCTATGGGTCAGATTCAGGTTCCAGACAGATTCCTGAGCGTTGTCTTCCAGGCCCGAGGGGCTGTTCAGCGGAAGCGACTTCTGATCGGAATAAGCGCTCTGCGCGTCACCAAAACAGATGACCTCGGTCTGAGTGTCCGGCTGAAGTGTAAAGTAGTAGAAGATGCCAATTTCGGACAACAGACGCTGCACAAACTTCAGGTCACTCTCCTGATACTGGTTAATCTGCTCTCTTTTGGGGTAGTCATGCTTCAGGCTGAATTCATATTCCCACCCCTGAAAACCATGCTCATCCAGTATCTGACTGACGACTTCCGGCACAGACTTATTCACAAAAAAGCGGTGTGAGCGATATTGCTTATCCAGAAGCGAAAAGCGGGGTTCAATAACGATGAGATAACTGACCTGGTCTGCGGACCCCGTCAGACGGCGGAAGTCGGTGATATAACCGTGAACAATCTTCTGCGATTTGAATTCCGGCAGTGAACCGGTTCCCATGGTCAGCGTTACTGCTTTGCGCAGCATCTGCTCAGGCGAGATGTCTTTATCCGGGCTAGTGAATAGCACGTCATAGTGGTAATTCGCGCTCAGCGCTGCCGTCCCGTTCAGACTTTCAACATCAATAACAGAACTACAGGCAGGAATTTGAAGAGAGTAGCGATTCAGGGTAGATGATAAAACCGATGCTGCGCTAAGTAACATTTCACTTGGGGTCATTGTCATTCGCTCCGTGATGACGGATGGTTATATCTCTCGTTTATCGGAGAGAGTAAAGCACCTTGAGAAAATACATATTTCATTGGCTAATAAGGATTGCATTAATTAATAATCATCTATGCCAGTTCGTTATATCATCGAATATTCGATTAATTGCAAATCTGTAAATTTTATACCCAACAACCAATTCTGACAGAGACAACACCCCCCACCCTATTCGCCATTGATCTTCGGAAAAAAAGAAAAACCAGATTGCAAAGCCGAGACCTGAGAAAAAAATCCCCGCCCCAAGGCCCTGAACAATCCTTGAAAGAAGTGATAAGAGTGTTTGTCTGGCTTTCATAATCATACCAATGAAATATTTGAATCCTTCCTCAGACAATCCTGGGTTAGGCTTGCGATACAGTCTAATTACTCATAAGGCGTAGAAACACCCTTCCAATGAAATCAGTACTGGGCAGACAATTAATGAACTTAACCACTAATATCCCCGACCTATGTAATAGGTAATTTCATTTCGCTGAAGGGGAACGCTGATAACGCCCGCGTTGTAAGTTTTAAAAGCCACGGAGAAGTTCCTGATCGGTTTACGCCTGGTCTGCGTCTTCAGACCAAACTGAGCGACATAAACAGTATCTGAGTTTCTGACGGCCCCCTCAGGCAGACAGAGGTGCAGATTGTTATTAGCTCTGTAATTCACCACTTCTGGCTGCAGTGCTGAGTTCTCATATCCTCTTTCAAAGAGGTAAAAATATGAGACGTAATAATCTCCAGGTTTATCTATAGTGAAGCAAATGCGGCTTCCCTCGTCATTGACCAGTGCATGCTCAGAAGGTGTAAATCTGTCTCCCAGGCATCCAGTCAAAAAAAATATGGCTACTGGTAATGTAAGCCGATTAATCCTTTGCTGAAGTGTATTCACCACGGGAACCCTCTCAGTGCACGTTGATATTTCTGCAGAAGTAGTGATTCATCCAGATTGCCATCCAGCGTGACATAACCGCTATGCCGGTATTGGATGAATGTGGTGTACCCAGTGCTCGTTAACAGAAAATTATCTGCAATAATCTGCGCCTGTTGCTCCATCGGATATTCACTCAACAGCCGCCCAACCAATTCATAGCGATAGCTTACAAGCCAGCTGATTAGCCCCCGACATATCACGCACATTCCCGTTTTACGCTGCCATACATGGCTAAGCTCATGTATAAATGTATGCCTGTCGGCCAGTTTACTTTGGGCTATGTCGGAAAAATCGTCCCGGTATCGCGCCGGCCGATAGTAGATTTCACCGTTTGGCGTCATGGCAACAGCTTGATTTTGCAAACCAAACGGGAGGTAACTGTCTTTGTGGATCCATACCTTGTGATAATCAATTTTGTCCCGGAACACCGTCCTGGCAAGCATGATTTCCCCTGTACTCATCAACCGTAGGCTACCTTCTTTGGCTGCCGCGTCTCTTTCAGTTTTGTTCATGAATGAGATTCTCAAAAGTCATCAGCACACCGTCTTCTTCGTTCCAGTCCAGGCTGAGAGTGCCAGGCAACTGCCCGCCGGCCTGATACTGCAAAAGCTGCTGACTCAGCACCGGTAGAATCTGCTGGTTGAGCAGGTTATCGACGTTGCGCGCGCCAGTGTCTGGCAGCAGGCAGGCGGCGGTCAGGGCGTCGTACAGCGCCGCTGATATTTCTGTTGCCAGGCCGTAGTGACGCTGTAGTCGTTGGCTGACCTGGCCGAGCTTCATTTCGACGATGGTGCGCATCGCCTCAGCAGCCAGTGGGCGGTAAATCACCGTCTGGAAGCGCGCCAGCAGCGCGGGCTGGAAATGGTCGCGGATAACCGGGCGCAGCAGTTCCTGCAGGTCAGCTTCACTGGCGTCCGGCTGTTCGTCCAGTTTCTGCATCAGCGCGTCGCTGCCGAGGTTAGAGGTCATCAGGATAACGGTGTTGCGGAAGTCAATCTCCCGCCCCTCGCCGTCACGCATGAAGCCCCGGTCAAACACCTGATAGAACAGGTTAATCACGTCGCGGTGCGCCTTCTCCACCTCGTCAAGCAGTACCACGCTGTACGGGCGTTTACGTACAGCTTCGGTCAGCACACCGCCTTGCCCGTAGCCGACGTAGCCCGGCGGCGAGCCTTTCAGCTGGCTTACCGTGTGCGACTCCTGATACTCAGAGAGGTTGATGGTAATCAGCGATTTCTCGCCGCCGTACAGGGTGTCAGCCAGCGCCAGCGCGGTTTCAGTTTTGCCCGTACCGCTGGTGCCCACCAGCAGGAACACACCCTGAGGCCCGTTCTCGGCGGTCAGGCCGGTTTTCGACGCGCGCAGGCGCTGTGCAATGGCGTTTAGCGCCACAGGTTGGCCCACCACGCGCGATCCGAGCGCCTTCTCCAGCGTCAGCAGCTCCGTCTGTTCGTCCTTCATTAATGAAGAAAGCGGCACGCCGGTCCAGTCGGCAATCACGCCCGCCACCGTGCGTGCGTCCACGTCCAGCGTCATCAGCGGCTCGCCCTGCTGCAGCGCGTGCAGGGCGGACTGAAGTTCAGCGCGGCGCACCTGCTGAGAAGCATCCTGCCGGCTGAGCAGCAGCGTCTCCGTCAGCTCGCGCTCGGCCACCCAGCTCAGCTCCAGCTGTTCGAGACGTTCGTCAGCGCTGGCCAGTTCTTTCAGAATGTCATGCATGCGCGCTTCCTGAATGGTGCCGCCCAGCGCTTCATCATCCAGGATGGCGCGCTTCTCAATATTCAGGGCATCCGTGCGGGCACGCAGCTGCGTGATAGATTCCGGCACCGTGTCCTGGCTCATGCGCACGCGCGCGCTCGCGGTGTCGAGCAAGTCTACCGCCTTGTCCGGCAGCTGGCGTCCGGTCAGGTAGCGACGGGACAGCGTGACCGCGGAGCGCACTGCGGCATCGGTGATGTGCACACCGTGGTGCTGCGCGTAGCGTGACTTCAGGCCCCTCAGCATCAGGCAGGCGGTCTCGTCGTCCGGCTCATCAACTTTAACCATCTGGAAACGCCGCTCAAGTGCGGCATCCTTCTCGAAGTACTGCTTGTACTCGCTCCAGGTCGTGGCGGCGATGGTGCGCAGTTCGCCGCGCGCCAGTGCGGGCTTCAGCAGGTTAGCTGCATCCGCGCCGCCTGCCTGATTGCCCGCGCCGATGATGGTGTGCGCCTCGTCGATGAACAGTAGCACCGGCTGCTCAGCCTGCTGCACCTCAGTAATGATGTTCTTCAGCCGCTGCTCAAACTCGCCCTTAACGCCCGCCCCCGCCTGCAACATGCCAAGGTCCAGGGTGCGCACGCTGACCATGCTCAGGCTGGCCGGCACGTTACCTTCCGCAATACGCAGCGCCAGCCCCTCGACCAGCGCGGTTTTGCCCACGCCCGGCTCGCCCACCAGAATTGGGTTGTTCTTGCGGCGACGCGAGAGGATGTCCACCATCTGGCGGATTTCATTATCACGCCCGTACACCGGGTCAATCTTTCCGTCCCGCGCGTCAGCGGTAACATCGCGGGTGAAGCGGGACAGCGCTTCAGAGCCGGCAGCAGGCGCAGCACCCGCCAGCGCAGATGGCTCGCCCTCCTCTGCGCTCAGGCTCCGCAGAGGTTCGTTCGACTGCAGCGCGTCCGGACGTTCGTCCGACTGCGCGTCCAGCAGCGGACGCAACGCCGTCATCTGGCGCGTGCTCAGTGTCAGCAGCGGCCAGAGCGCATCGCAACGGGTTATAGAGTGGTTCTCCGCTATTGCCGTCAGCAGGTGCACGCTGCGGATGCGCTCCTCACCGGCCACCGAGGCCGCCAGCCACGCCTCTTTCAGCAGGTGGTGCAGGCGGGTCGAAAGCTCCGGGCGGCTGCGCACAAGGCGCGGCTGACCGTCGAGAAAGCCCAGCAGCCCCTGCCAGACGCCATCCATGTCCCATTCATAGCGACGCGCCATCACCGTGATGTCGCCCTCTCCCTGCTCCAAAAGCTTGAGCAGCCAGTGCTCGGGGAAGATTTCAGCGTGTGCGCGGGTCTGGCACAGCGAGGCGGCAGCCTCCAGCGCGCGGGCGCAGAAGGGGTTAAGGCGGCGCAGCAGCGCTGCAGACTGGTGTTCCATTAGTGTTCTCTCCGTTTCAGGCACGCTACCGCCCCTGGCCGTTAACCGAGGCCCATAAGGTTTGAGGTATCTGTACATCAGTGTGTTTTTCAGGGATGGACCCGCGCGCAGGCACACGCCTGAAAAAGCGGACGGCGAACCGTCCGCACGGGCTTACGCGGTGGCGCGTTCGTTCCAGGAATCGGAATGAATGATGTTGCCGTCCTTGTAGGTCCAGGTGATTTTTTCGTAGCGCAGCTCAATCATCTCCAGATGGTTGTGCTTCTCTTTGGAAGGATCCTTGATGTCGTGCATGACAGGATTCACCTTCACCACCTTCACGTTCTCAAGCTTGGTGTTGAAGTACTCAACTTCCTGGCCTGCGTCGCTGATGCGATACCATTTGAACTCCGCAGACTTCAGTGTCTGTCCGGTGGTCACCGCCTTGTAGAGATACGGGCTGGACGAGTCGATTTCTTTGGTGAACAGGAACGGCGTGTGAATGCGGGTGCCGGTCAGCTTGCCGGTGTTGTTGTCGGTCGGGATGTACAGGTTATGTTCCTGCGCCACCACCTCGATGCTGCCATCACGGTCCTGCACATCTACTGAACCCTTGATGTCCGCGCCGCCGTCGTCCTTCAGCCACAGATAAACTGGAATTGCCATGTTGTTACTCCTTTTCAGACTGAGAATGGCCATCATCCTGTGATGACCGGGTTTGTGCGTCCGGCACGCGGCAGGCGTCCGCCTGTGGCACCAGACTGATTTCGACCCGACGGTTGAGCGCACGCCCCTCCGCCGACTCGTTTGTTGCAACTGGACGATCCTGCCCATAGCCCTGCACCGCGAAGCAGCTCTCTGGCACGTCGCCGGTGTCACGCATCCAGTCGCGCACCGCTCCGGCGCGCTTTAGTGAAAGCGCCTGGTTGAGCTGAGGATTGCCGGTGATGTCGGTATGCCCGGCGACGACAATCAGCCAGCCGGGCCGGGCTTTGATGCCCACCAGTGCATTGATGAGCACTTTGTCGGACCCCGCTCTTAGCGACGCTTTGCCCGATTCAAACAGCGACAGGCTGTCAAGCCGTACTGTCTGCGGTCCCTCCACTACCTGCTGAATGACAGGTGCAGGCGCGGGCGGCGGTGCCCAGCGATGGATGGCTGCGTTTACCGGCGCAATGAGCCGCATCCCCTGATAAAGCCCCACGCCATACCTCATTGGCTCTCCGCTGCGCTGCCAGGCATCCAGCTGCGTGCGGTCACGGATAAGCGCATCGCGAGCAAGTGTTTTCGCTGCAACAGCGCCCTCCGGCAGGCCGTGCCACAGCGCAAGGTGATCGGCCACGCTGCGCACAAGGCGTTGGTTATGAATAAAGGAAGCAAGCATGGCCAGCGCCAGAAACAGGCCCAGCATTATCCCGACCCTGCGCGCCGTGAGCAGCCAGCGGCTGATGCCTTTCCGCAGCGGCATACCAGGCAGAAGGACGTCCGGCAGCGGCAGTGAGAGTGGAGACGCACAGTTTTCAGGCGATAGCGTGGTCAGCCCGATGGTATGCTGCTGCCACAGGTTGCCCGGTAGCGACTGCACTGGCGTCAGACAGACGCCGATCTGGCAGGGGCTCGCTGTGTGCGAAGCCGCGAACTGACCCGCATACCATTGCATCAGGCTTTGCAGTCTGAGCGCGTGATGAAAATGCAGGGGATCCCGGGTGATCCACTCCGCCAGCGAAAGGCGGGCGTCATTTTCCGGATGAAACTGAAACTGTGATTGTTCTGGCGTATAGCTGAACCAGTGCGTGCGCTCATCCACTGACGAGCCCCATATCACGGCCCACAATGGTGGCAACCCTTTCAGCACAACCCGGCACTGTGAAAAGGCCCGCAACCACCCACTCTGCTGCTGTATCAATACGTCAGCGGAGGTTTGCTGCTCGGGGATGATTGCCAACATCACTGAAAGCTGAGTAAGCAGCGCTGGACACTGCTCTGCCAGCCGTTCCGCCAGCGCGGGCAGTTCAGCAGGCTGACGCACGTTCAGATACCACCCCAGCCGGGTCTCCCGGTGCGTCAGTTCACCAAACAACGGTGCCGTATCCCCGATAACCAGAATCACCGGCCCGCAATAGGTTTCCGGTGGCAGACTGGCATCAATGTCCGGTTGGTGATCAGTAGCATTACGCTGCAGACGCCACAGAATAAAGCCGGCCACCAGCAGCACCAGCACACAGAGCGCCACCGTGTTCAGCGGTTTCAGCTCCCAAAAGCCCACCACCAGCAGGATCGCGAGCACGGCTGCTAGCAGCGTCAGGCCCTGACGTGAATCGGGTCGGACCATTACTGTGCACCTGCCATGCGCGACACCATCTCTGCCAGCGTTGACTCCAGCAGGAACCAGAGCCCGCCAAGCAGCACCACTGCTGCCACCCAGCTCAGCCAGTAAAAGCGGCGTCCGCTGCGCAGACCTGCGGGGCGTACTACCAGCGGCGCATCTTCCGGCAACGCAAATGGCGGCACGCGGGCAGCCAGCGCATTCACCACGTCTTCATGACGTTCATCATCCTGCGCGCGGTAATGCCCGACGAACCCCAGCTGCAGGGTGCGGTAAAAGCAGGTCAGCACCGTAATGTCCGCTGCGGGTTCGTTCAGCACGGTGCGAATGCGATCCCAGAGCGCTTCACCGCCGTTCAGTGAGCCAAAGAAGCGCACCTGCAGCGGATCACGTGTCCAGCGCAGCCAGCCATCGTCCTGACTCCCTCTGTTCAGCACCGCCTCATCCAGCAGCACGCAGAAGGCATACAGCATGTGGTCACGGCTGGCCTCGCTGAACCCGGCCTCTGTCAGCGCATCGCGGGCTAACTTCACCCAGCCCGCCGCACGGCGGTATAGCGCGTCGCCGTTTTCAATTTTCTGTCCGCAGCGCAGCTGGCTGACCATCAGCCAGCCCTGAAAAAACAGACGCTCTGTCAGCGTGTTGGAATTATTCATGAGCGCAGCACCGCGTAGAGTTCCAGTTTCAGCTCACCGAGAGATTCCGGCGTGTAGAAGGTACAGCCGCCGGAGGCCAGCATCGCCCGGGCCGCATCCGTTGAGAGATCCAGCGCGAAGTACTGATTTTCCAGGCGTAACGGGATGGCCGCAGGGACATGTGGCAGCGGGCGGATTGCCATGCCGCTCAGCGCGATATTCACTACCTCTGACACATCGTCCTGGCTGCCTGCCTTGCACAGCAGCGGGAAGCGCGCCTGAAGTTCATGATTTGGCAGCGAAGAGCGCACGGACAGATAGAAATCCGCGCCTTCGCGAAGGCGCGCATCGTGCAGCCTGCCCTTCCACAGCACGCCCTGTTTTTCCAGGTCGATGGCGATTACGCGGGAAGGCAGGCTTGCCTCCAGCAGCGTATCCAGCAGTGTGAACAGCGGCGGGAAAACTTGCTCTGGCGCGTTGTGCCGGTAGGCTGGGATATCGTCCGGCGCGTTCTCGAGGGAAAATGTCAGCAGACTCCCCGCAAGGCGCACCAGCTCACGATAAAGCAGTTCAGGATGGCGCGACGGTGACTGATACAACTCTGTCAGCACCGGCTCAGCGCTGTTCAGCGCATTGAGCAGCCAGAACAGGGAAACGTCGGACACGGCAAAATCCGCCATGCGTTCGTTACTTTCTCGGCGAAGTTGCATCAGACGTTGACGGCGTGCTTGCAGGCGATGAAGCAGATCACCCAGCGCCGCGACCAGCGCCGGACTCGCAGCCAGTGACAGCATGGGGGGAATAAACGTGGTGTCGCGCATCCACTGCCCCTGCGCGTTGCGCACCAGACGGGCAACCGGACAGGTTAGGTACGCCGCGTTTTCCTGATGCGCCAGCCGCAGGCGCAGCGCAAAGCGCTGTACCGCAATCTCGGTGCGTTCGTGACCGGCCAGCTCCTGCACGCGCTCGCGGGTGGCGACCCAGCGGCGCGGACGCTCGCTGTCCGCACCGTTTTCCAGATTACCGCCGTTGGCGTTAATAAGCGGCAACGCCAGGACCACCTCTACGCTGTCCCGGTCCGTCACATCAGTTAACTCACAGACAGGTGGCAGAGTGTCAGCCAGACGGGTATCGACCAGGGAGCCATCTGCAAAACGGACGGCGATGTGCGTCGCATTCAGCTTTGACAGCGCCAGCGCGCCCTCGTCGAATTCGGCACACAGCACGCCCCAGGGGTGTGCCAGCACCATGCCAGCGACGGTACCTGCCACATGCGCGTCCCACATGGCCTGCTGCTGGAACTGTTGCGGCGTCAGAAACGCGCCGTCTTCCCATAACGGACGGTAAATTTTCATTCCGGATAGCCGCCTTACGCTTTCGCTTTTGGCATCTGCGATACCAGCGACAGATTGACATCCATGCCTTCCACCTGGAAATGCGGCACCGCGAACAGCTTCACGCGGAAGAAGCCTGGGTTGTCTTCGATATCTTCCACAATCACTTTGGCATCGCGCAGCGGATGGGAAGCCTGCAACTCATCGCCCGGATCGGTCATTTCCGTCACCAATCCGCGCACCCAGGTGTTCAGCTCCAGTTCCAGCAAGCGGCGATCTTTGGTGGTGCCGATGTTTTCACGCTGAATCAGCTTCAAATAATGCGCGATGCGTGACAGCAGGAAGATGTAAGGCAAGCGCGCATTGATGCGGCTGTTGGCGGTGGCATCTGCGGTGTCATACAGCGCCGGTTTTTGCGCGGAGTTTGCGGAGAAGAAGCAGGCGTAATCACGGTTCTTGTAGTACGAAAGCGGGATAAAACCGAGGTTCGCAAATTCAAACTCGCGGGTTTCAGGGATCATCACTTCAGAAGGGATTTTCACCTGATTACCAGTGCCAAGGTCATACAGATGAATCGGCAAATCCTGCACCGCACCGCCCGCCTGTGGGCCTCGGATCTGCACGCACCAGCCGTTGTTGATAAAGCTTTTCACCATGTTGGCGGCGAAGGCGAACGCGGCGTTGGCCCAGAGATATTTATCGTGGTCCGGGCCTTTCACTTCTTCGACATAGTTGAAGCTGCGGACGGGCACCGTGTCCGGTCCATACGGCAGGCGTCCCAGCACGCGCGGCATGGTCAGGCCGATGTAGCGAGAATCATCGGTGTCGCGGAAGGATTTCCACTTGATGTATTCCGCACGATCGAAGTAGTTGCCGATGTCCTTGATGGCAGCCACTTCTTCCATGGTTTCTTTGAGGAAGAATGCCGGCCCTGCAGAACCGATAAACGGCATATGGGCCGATGCAGCAACTTTCGAGATATTACGCAGCAGCGCCATATCCTGCGCAGAGGCATCGAATTCATAAGCAGAGATCACCGCGCCAATCGGTTCGCCGCCCGGCGTGTCGTATTCGGCAACGTAAGTCTGCAGGTACAGGCCGCTCTGGATAATTTCCGGTGCGTCTTCGAAGTCCTGACGCAGATCCTCTTTCGACACATCAAGCACTTCCAACTTCACGTTCTGACGGAAATCGGTTTTATCCACCAGTGATTTCAAGCCTCGCCACACCGATTCGACCTTTTGAAATTCGTCATGGTGCATCACCGCATCCAGCTGGCGGCTGATCTGATAATCCAGCTCAGCGATATGGTGATCCAGCAGGTTTTTATCCAGTTTTTCGACTTTCTCACCGCTGATTTTTAAGCGATTAAGAAACACCTGCATCGCCGCCGTGACGCGCTCGTCAGCAGTGGCATCGGACATTGCCTGATTGTCTTGCCAGACATTCAGATCACTCAGCGAGGTGACCGGATGGAGATTAATTTTATCGAACAGCGAGGCATACACGCCTTCAGCAGCAGCGTTTTCAAGCACGGTGGTTTCACCGGCAGACAGGGTTTCATTCTGAACTGACATCAGCATTCTCTCTCATTTAATCCGTTAAAAGGGTTCAGCCGTTATTGCTGGCAAGCGCAGAAAGTTCTGAACGCAGTTCGTTACTCAGTGCCGGGTCTTTCAGGATGATTTCCAGCTCTTTACGGAAGGTGACGTTATCGAGGAGATTGGATTTGAGATCGCGCAGCAGATTGCGCATCGCGAGCATCGCTTTGAGTTGCGGAATTTGACGAGCGACCTGTTCGGGTTCGAAGTCTTTGATATTGCTGAACGTCAGATTGATGGCCTGTTCACTGCCATCCGCTGACAAGGTATCCGGTACGGTGAGCCGTACTGATGGCGAGAAGTCAGCGAGCACGCTGTCAAAGTTGTTTTTATTGACGTTGACCTTTTCGCGTTCGCTCAGCACGCGATCTTCCTGACCATTACTGAAATCACCGGTCACCAGCAGTTTGAGCGGCAGCTCCATTTTGCGTGCAGCGCCGCCTGTATGAACGTCGAGTTTGATGTTAACGCGCGCTTTGGGTATTTCATTTTGATAAGAATTACTCATATTTACTCCTGTAAGTGAAGCGCGGAAAGCACGCTTTAAGCACACTTTCCTTGTGTGATTCGGCGCGAATATATACCAGGCTCGTTGAGGATGGCAACAGGGCAAGTTGATCTTTGTGATCTGATTTATATAGGAAATTTCTGATACTTCATTTTAAGTCATTGAAGTTAAGCGCGGTTAAAGCCCAGGAAGGGTCTGAAAATTCTTGTTGTATACACAAGTTTATGGACTGAAACTGTTAGGATAAATCGCAAGAAATATCCTAAAAACTAATGTGTTTCAGGGTGAAATCGTCAACTGAAAAAATTATTTTTGGCGAATTTTGATAAGAAAAAACCCGCTGAAAGCGGGTTTGGAAGGAGATTAGCTATTACGCTGCAAGTGGCTACTAACAAAAGCCCGGCAGCGATCTGATAGCGGATCGCTAAAGACCTGTTGCGGTGGCCCTGACTCTTCGATTTTGCCTTGATGCAGAAACACCGCTTTGTTGGAAACATCGCGCGCGAAGCCCATTTCGTGCGTCACGATAATCATGGTTCGCCCCTCTTCCGCCAAACTGCGGATGACGCGTAACACTTCCCCGACCAATTCCGGGTCGAGTGCGGAAGTGGGTTCATCAAAAAGAATCGCTTTGGGCTGCTGCGCCAGCGCTCGCGCGATGGCCACACGCTGTTGCTGCCCACCTGAAAGCTGCGATGGCCATGCGTTGCGCTTTTCATACAGCCCAACTTTATGCAACAGAGCTTCGGCTTCTTCAACCACCTCTTTTTGACTGCGTTTTTGCACGTGCACAGGCGCTTCAATAATGTTCTGCATCACGGTTTTATGCGGCCAAAGGTTAAAACTCTGGAACACAAAACCTAATTGCATGCGCATCAGTTTGATACGACGCTGCTGCTCACGGCTGAGTTTCTCGTGGGGATTGTCAATGGTGACCACCTCATCCCCGACCGCGATTTCCCCGCCCTGCGGTACCTCAAGAAACGGAATGCAGCGCAATAACGTACTTTTGCCGGAACCACTGGCGCCAATCAGCGATATCACATCCCCATCCTGCGCCGTCAGGCTGATGTCATGAAGCACTTCATGCCCGCTATAACTTTTTCTGAGATGACTCAGGGCGATAGTGGGTTTAGTCATTGACGTGCTCCAACGTGATAAGGGGACAAACGACGCTCCAGCAGCGCCACAGCTTTACTGACCAGCACGGTCAGCAGCAGGTAAATGATCGCCGCACTGATAAACACCTCCAGCGCGCGGAACGTCTCCGACACAATCGAGTCCGCAATACCGGTCATTTCCATCAGGCTGATGGTGCTGACCAGTGATGTCGATTTGATCATCGAGATAATTTCATTGCTGTAAGCCGGTAACGCCTGGCGTGCAGCGAGTGGCAAGGTGATGCGGCGCAGCGTCGTAAAACGCGACATACCACTGACTTTAGCTGCCTCAAGCGACTGAACGCTGACGGCATTGAGACCACCACGCAGAATCTCGGAGGTGTAAGCGGCGTCGTTAAGCACCAGCGCAATCAACCCGCACCAGTAGGGATCGCGCAGCATCGGCCACAGCACGCTCTCGCGCACCGCCGGTAGACTCCCCAGTCCGTAATAGATCATAAAAATCTGAATTAACAACGGCGTACCGCGAAACAGCCAGACGTAAAAGCGAGCAAAAACGCTACCATAACGATTCTGACGCAGCAGATTGAGTACCAGCGCCAGCACACCGCCACCCAACAGTGACAACACGGCCAGATTGAGTGTCAGCGGCAAGCCGCGCAGCAACGCGGCAAGCGTATGCTGTAAGAACGTGAAATCCATCGTGGCTCCTTACAACCGCGCGCGTTGTTGCCCGCGCATGGCCACTTTTTCCACATAGCGGAAAACAAAATCGGAACAGGTGGTGATGATCAGATAGATCACCGCGCCGACGCTGTAAAAGAAAAACGGCATTTGCGTGGAGTTGGATGCGGTGGAAATCTGGTTCATGGTTTCCACCAAGCCCGTCACGGAAACCAAAGCCGATTCTTTAATCACCGACTGCCACTGATTTCCCATCCCCGGAAGAGCCGTGCGCAACGCCTGCGGCACGATCATGCGGCGAAACAGCATCAGTCGCCCCATCCCGGTCACCGTTGCCGCTTCCAGCGTGCCTTTCGGAATGGCGTAAAATGCACCACGAAACACACCACTCTGGTAAGCGCCGGAGATCAATCCGATGGCGATAGCCCCGGCGACAAAGCCGTTAACATCAAAAGGTCCCTGCATGCCCAACGCTTCCCCAAGGAACGAAACGACCTGGCGTCCACCGAAGTAAAACAGGTAAATCACCAGCAGTTCGGGCACGCCACGAAACAGCGTGATGTAGCCATTAGCGAGGCGCTGTTGCCAGCGCGCTCCACCAATTTGCATCCAACAGAGTAGGCTGCCGAGCACTGCGCCCAGCAGCCATGCACACAATGAAACGGTGACGGTCACCGTGGTGGCGTCAAGCAACACGCCGCCCCAGCCTTCGTCACCAAAACCTAACAGTTGCCAGTCAATAGTCATAAGCGCTCAGCATTACTCCGCAGGCGCGACGTTCTCGCCGAACCATTTTTCTGACAGCTGCTTCAGCGTGCCGTCTTTGATCATTGAAATTAATGCGGTATCCAGCGCCGCTTTCAGCTCCGGATTGTTCTTCTGAATGGCAATCGCAGAACCCTGCCCTAACACGCCACCGGAGAAGCCATAACCCGTGCTGTTCACGGTATCGGTGTGTTTTTTCACATAGGCATTCAGATTGGTGCGTGACGCCATCACCGCATCAACGCGGCCGTTCAGCAGATCAGCAAAGGTTTCTGGTCCAGCCTGATAAGTGCGGATGGTGGCAACATCAGCCAGATATTTGTTGAGGAAGTCAGCCTGAATAGTCGCGACCTGCACAGCGATGGTTTTGCCTTTGAATTTCGCTTTCAGCGCGTCGATGGCTTTAGTCATGCCCGCCTCGTCACCTGCCAGCACCACTTCACCGTTGCCCGGTAAGGTATCAACCGCGCTGCCTTTTAAGGTGACAAAACCAGACACGCTTACAGTGTACTGATGGGTGAAATCCACGACTTCTTCACGCTTAGGCGTGACGGTTACCGCATCGATCACTGCGTCATATTTGCCATCGACCAGGCCCGGGATCATGCCCGACCATTTCTGCGCCACGATTTCATATTTAAAGCCGGCACGTTTCGCCAGCTCAGCCACCATATCGGGTTCATAGCCAACAATCTTGCCGCTCGGCGTAGACTGATTGAACGGAGGATAAGCCGCTTCGGTCGCGAATTTCAGTGTGCCAAAATCTTTTGCCTGCACCAGTGCAGAAGTAGCCAGCAGCAACAGGCCAGCGGAAACGGTAAATAGCCCTTTACGCATCATCATAAAACCTCAGAGTTCATTATTTTAGGAGAGTAAATCGATGGCTAAACGGGCTAATGCCTGAGTGCCTGCATGAATGCTGCGTTCGTCGGGTTGATAATCCGAATTATGCAGATGGTCGTCGCGTCCTGGCGCGCCGGACCCAATGTGGATCTGGCAACCCGGCGCCCGCTCGGTAAACAGGGAGAAGTCCTCCGCGCCAAAACTGGCACTCGGTTTCGCCACAATTGGCTTACCAAACTGGTGCGACAAGATCGGTTCGAGCGCATCAATTAGCGCATCATCATTCATCAACGGGGGAACGCCACGCTGATAGTTAACATCAATGCGTGTATTCAGCGAAATCGCCACGCCGGCACAGATGCGCTTAAAAGCGTGCTCGATATGCGCGCGTGACTCAGGCGATTTAGCCCGCACCGTGCCCTGAATCAGGCAACTATCAGAAATGATGTTGTGCGTCGAGCCGCCGTGAATATGGCCGATGGTTAATACGGCAGAATTCGAAGGATCGAGCTCACGCGAAATGATGGTTTGCAGTTGGCTGATAAGGTTCACCGCCGCAATGATCGGATCGGTTCCCATGTGTGGGCGTGCAGCATGGGTAGATTTACCGTGGACGACCACGTCAAATTCGTCGCTGGAAGCGGTACTGGCACCGCGCGTCAGCGCAATTTCACCTGCTGCCAGCTCGGGCTTGTTATGCAGGGTAATCGCCAGATCCACGCCCTCAGCCACACCATCAGCAATCATAGCTTCGGCGCCACTCTCAGGCGTCTCTTCGGCTGGCTGGAAGATCAGCCGCGCCGTGCCTTTTAGCTGGCTGCGGTATTGCGCAACAATCGCCGCCACACCCAGCAGCGTCGCCGTGTGGATATCGTGGCCGCAGGCATGCATTTTACCGGGATAGGTGCTGCTAAATGATAAACCGGTCTGTTCCTGAATCGGCAGCGCGTCCATATCGGCGCGGATTAGGATGGTTTGACCCGGTTGTTCGCCCACAATGTCCACCACCACGCCGGTTTTGCCGACGCCCGTTTGTGGCGACAGGCCGAGGCGCAGCAACTCTTGCTCGACGATATGCGCGGTACGAATTGTGTCGAATCCGAGTTCGGGGTGCGCGTGAATATCACGGCGAATGGCAATAAGGTGCGCTTCCATGCTTTCGCTTTTGGCGCTGATGTCCCTGGCTAAAACATCTTTAAGGTCGGTCATGATGGCAGTGATCTTTTCAGGCTACAGCCTGGCCTTTATGGCATTTTTATGAAGATTGACCTCGTATTTATTCACAGCCATAGCAGGATTGCAACGCGCATTATTAATGGTTACTTGCTGAAATATCATGATATTTTGCTAATTCACTGCGTTTGCAGGATAAATGCCCGTGATTGCATCTTCAGTCAGTTATAACATTCATAATTTATTGAGGATCATCAGTTTTACTGATTTTGTGATTGAACAAAATCTGTCCCCTTTTTTCGTAGATTTATAGCTGTTTTATTTGTTCCAGCAACCACGCACGCACTGCTGCAACAGCGGGATGTTCGCGCGGACGTCGTGGTGACACCAGATACCAGCCAGCATCAACGGTCATTGATTGTGGAAAAGCGGGCACCAAACGACCGCTGGCAAGATCGTTTTGTATAAAGTGAGGGCTGGTAAGGGCAATGCCCTGACCGTTGATCGCCGCCTCTAAGGCCAGCGCAGTCTGGTTAAAACGCAAATGATGCTGATGATGTAGCGTGCTGTGCGGGAAGATAAAAGCGAGAAAGGCAGGCCAAAGATGGTGCCCGTCATGCAGCATGATATAGCGCTCGCAGTTACCTTGATCCTGTGGATTGCCCAACTCAGCCAATAAATCCGGATTGACCACTGCCATTACACTTTGGCTGAACAGTAGCGTGGCATCCAGCCCTGCGCCAAACGAAGGACGCCCATAGCGCACTGCCAGATCAACGCCTTCATGATGAAACTGCACCAGTCTTTCCGATGCCAATACGCGAAGATCAATATCCGGCCACGCGGCGGTAAATGCGGGTAAGCGAGGCAACATCCAGCGGCTGGCAAAAGTCGGTGTGACGCTCAAGGTCAAACGATCCGGTTCGGGTCGCAAGGCACGTGTGGCCTCGTCCAGCAACTCAAACGCCTGGCGGACGCTCACCGCATAGCCTGCTCCCGCCCCGGTGAGCGCCAACGTCCGTGGTAGCCGTTCGAACAACTTCAGCCCGAGGCTGCTTTCCAGTCCGCGAATTTGCTGTGCCACCGCGCCCTGAGTCACGCCAAGCTCTTCAGCGGCGAGGCGAAAATTGAGATGGCGCGTCACGGCTTCGAATACCTTCAGCGCATTGAGTGGCGGTAACGAGGGAAATCCCTGACTCATCCTGTAGTTTTCCTATCGTAAATTGCGAATCAGACTGACTCTCTACAGCTGAATTTAAACCCTATATTGCTACAAATCGACTTCTGAAAGAAAAAGGATCTGGATTATGACAGTAGAAAAAGTCGCAGTGATTGTGGCAGGCGGCAGCGGTATGGGTGCCGCAGCAGCAGAAAAACTGGCAGCGGAAGGCTATAAGGTTGCGATCCTTTCCTCTTCTGGCAAAGGGGAAGCGCTGGCTGAACGTTTAGGCGGATTAGGTATCACCGGATCCAACCAGTCAGTGGATGACCTACAAAAACTGGTTGAAGCCACGATGGATCGCTGGGGTCGCATTGATGTGTTGGTCAACAGTGCCGGTCATGGGCCGCGCGCGCCGATTCTGGAACTGAGTGATAATGACTGGCAGGTTGGTATGGAAACCTATTTCCTGAACGTGGTGCGCGCTGCGCGCCTGGTCACCCCGATTATGCAAAAACAGGGCGGTGGCAGCATTATCAACATCTCATCTGCCTGGACGTTTGAACCCACCGATATGTTCCCGACCTCAGCCGTGTTCCGCGCCGGACTCACCTCATTCACTAAAATTTTCGCGGATACCTACGCAGCGGATAATATTCGTATCAACAATGTATTACCGGGCTGGATCGATAGCTTGCCTAAAAACGATGCTCGCCAGGATAGCGTACCCCTCAAGCGCTACGGCACCGCAGAAGAAGTCGCCGCCACCATCGCGTTCCTCGCCTCATCTGGCGCGGCCTACATCACCGCTCAGAACATTCGTATTGATGGGGGCGTCACCCACAGCGTGTAAAACCGTTGTCTCCAGCCGCGTGAAGTCCCATTCTGCGCGGCTGGAGGTCCCTCTCCCACTTTCGTCCCTCGCACAAACAAGACTGGTCTCGTCGATCGCTGTGTAAGAAATAGTCAGAATGTTCCTATCCGCTGCCAGACCTTTCTGAACGCAGCCACTCCATATCCGATTAAACATTCTGACCCGAGGTTTCTATGCAAACGATTTTACGTGCGCGCATCCATGCGCTTTTCAATCCTGAACGCCATCAGATCTGGCAGTGGATGCTGGCAGGCTGTGCGCTGTTTTGGATTGTGGCGGTGATTGCCGTGATGGGTATTCGTTAAGTTAATGTGCCTGTAGTCTCCTGGTTAATTGCTCAGGGGGCAGCAGTTCAAATGCCCTTTTCATCACCCTCGCTTCTTCTGCCGGGCTGCGACCAAACAGGCGTTTAAACTCGCGATTAAACTGGGAATCACTTTCATATCCGACTCGCGCCGCCGCACCGGCAGCGGTCAGATTATCGCGAATCATCATCAAACGAGCCTGATGCAAACGCAGCGATTTAAGATATTGAATCGGGGACGTTTGCGTCACCGTTTTAAAATGCAGATGGAAACGCGGCACGCTCATTCCCGCTTCGTTCGCCAGATGCGGTACATCCAGTGGCAGCCGCCAGTCGGCGTGGATGCGCTGCAGTGCACGGGCAATACGGCCAAAATGGCCTTGATAGGTTAGCGCCGCACGCACCGCTCCACCCTGCTCACCCATCAATATACGGAAGCAGATCTCATCTACGCGCGCGGGCCCCAGCACTTTTGCTTCCAATGGATCGCTGAGCGCCTCGAGTAATCGCAACGTGCTTTCAGCCAGCACCTCATTAATTGGCGTAGAGATAATTCCTGCCGGTGGCACCGTGACCGCCGTATCAGCTTCGACAAGTTGTGCCACCAACCGCGCGATCATCGTGGCATCCAAACGGATCGCTATCCCAAGCAGTGGCTCTTCAGAAGTTGCTTCAGTTTCGGCGGAAAAGGGCAACGGCACTGACAGCACCAAATAATGCTGTGCGTCATAGCGATACATTTTATCGGCGAGAAAGGCGCGCTTCGATCCCTGGCAAATAATGATGATGCTGGGCTCATACAACACCGGCGTGCGCGCCCACTGTTGGTCCGCACGCATAAAGCGCACGCTCTCCAGCAAGGATTCGGTATAGCCTTCCTGGCGTGCCAGCTGACGTAACAGGTGGCAGGTTTGCTGTTTTACCGTGTTCGACATAGATAGCGTCCAGAGAGAGGTTCAGGCAAAGCATAGCCATTTCATTCAGTGATGCACAATGACGGCGAGAGAATCAGGCAAACATTCGCCACAATCCGGTCTGTTGCGCCCGGCTGACTTTTTCAACAATAGCCTCGTCAATTACACGAGGAACTCACCATGAACTCCAACCAAAAAGTTATTTTGTTAACCGGTGCCAGCAGCGGGATCGGTGAAGGCATTGTCCGTCATCTGGCCGAGCAAGGGCATAAACTGGTGCTGGGTGCGCGCCGTACCGATCGACTGGCAAAGTTGTGCGATGAATTACGGCGTGAAGGTGCCAGCGTCGACTTTCTCTCAACGGATGTGACACAGCGAAGTAACACGCAAAAGCTGGCGGATTTCGCGCTGGAGAAATACGGACGCATTGATGTGATGATCAACAACGCTGGCGTTATGCCACTCTCGCCGATGAGTTCAATGAAAGTTGAAGAGTGGGATTCAATGCTGGACGTCAATGTTCGCGGCGTGTTGTACGGGATCGCTGCGGTGCTGCCCACCATGCAAGCACAGCGCATGGGGCACATTATCAACATTGCTTCAGTGGGTGCGCTGACGGTTTCCCCTACCGCCGCCGTTTACTGCGCCACCAAATATGCGGTTCGCGCTATTTCCGATGGTTTGCGCCAGGAATCACGCGAACTGCGCGTCACGGTAATCAACCCCGGTGTGGTGGAATCTGAACTGGCAGACAGCATCAGCGACAGCGTGGCGCGCGAGGCGATGAAAAGCTATCGACAGATTGCACTCAAGCCCGAGGCTATCGCCAGGGCAGTCAGTTGGGCCATAGATCAGCCTGGCGAAGTCGACGTGAACGAAATCACCGTGTGCCCTACTGCCAGTGGGCATTGAGGGAAAATATCCCTGGCGATTTCAGGCTGAAATTCGCAAAAATCGCTGCGGTGTTTCACCCATCAAACGGCGGAACATGGAGATAAAGGCGCTGGGGCTTTGGTAGCCAAGTTGATTGGCGGTGCGCAAAACCGTCTGCCCTTGCGCCAATTGCACCAGCGCTTCGGATAAGCGTAACTGCTGACGCCATTGCGTAAAGGTGATGCCAGTTTGCTCGCGGAACAAGCGCGCCAGCGTGCGTGAACTGGCACCCACTCGGTGGCCCCACTCTTCCAGCGTATCGCCACTGGCCGGCGTCGCCAGTAACTGCTGGCAAATATTCAATAAACGACGATCGCTCGGCAATGGCAGATTGCACACCAATCCATCGGGCGCACGGCGTATCTCATCCAATAAAAGTGGCGAGATCAGTTCCATGCGCCCCATATCTGGCTCTGGCTGCAACTCGATTTCAACCAGTGTTTGCATTAACACCTGCAACAACGGCGAAATCACCATGCTGCGTGCCTGCGGCCAAAACGCGCGTGCCAGTTTGGGATCGAGGTATAGGCTTGCGCTGCGGATATCGCTCAGCGCGGCCAACGCGTGCGGTACACTGCCCGGCAGCCAAAGCGCGCGGCCTGGTGTCAATGTCCAGGAAGCGGTTTGCGTTTGCACGCGCATCACACCCTGCAAACAAAGCACTAGCTGCGCCACTTCATGCGCGTGCCATCGCTCTTCGCGACCAGCCTGATAATGCATTTCGCGCGTGGCGAGTAATGGCAGTGCTGGCGTCATTTCCGCCGCAAGTGGTTTCTGCAACACCCTTTCACCCAATCCCGTTAAATTGCCGATTGATGTCTGCTCTGCGTTATTTGCGATTCAGAAGGTGCAAACCCGCCAGCAGGACGCTATCAAATAAGATAGTAATGATTATCATTTGTATCACTATTTGGGGCCATTGGAACATATCGGGGAAAATAAATGCCGGGTCATCGCACCTTTAAGCGCAAGCCACTGAGCGTATTGCTGCTGATGCTGATCAGCAGCACATCAGGTTGGGCTGCTGATAATAATAACAATTCGAACACTACACTCACCGTGACAGCCAACAGCGTCGATAGCGATAGCGCAGATGCCGATAGCTGGAATCAGGTAGCGAAGAAAGCGGATTCTGTCACAAAAAGTACGCGGCCGATTATCGAAACGCCACAAAGCATTTCGGTGATCACCCAAGCGCAAATGGCTTCTCAGGCGGCATTGAATGTGCCACAAGCGCTGCGTTACAACGCGGGAATCGGTGCAGAAGGTGGCGGTGCCGATTATCGTTTCGATGACATCTATATCCGTGGTTTTGCTGCCGATGAATACCTGGATGGCCTGCGCCTGCCAACGGTGACTTACTGGTCGCGTCCGAATTACGACACTTTCTTGCTGGATCGTGTTGAAGTGGTCAAAGGCCCGAGTTCAGTGACATTCGGCCAGGCGAGTCCCGGCGGCGTGATTAACCTGATGAGTAAGCGTCCGACTGCCGAGCCTATTCACCAGATTTTTGTCAGTACTGGCAGCCATAATCTCTTCGAAACCGGACTCGATCTCTCAGGCGCACTGGATAACGACGAACACTGGCTGGGCCGCATCACCGGGACCTGGTCGCGTAATGACACGCAAGTCGATTACACCAAATACAAGCATTATGATATCGCGCCAGCATTGACCTGGCAGCCGAATGACGACACGCGCCTGACGTTACTCAGTCAGTTCCGCAAAGATCCTTACACCGGTTTTTACAACCAACTGCCGCTGGAAGGCAGCCTGGTAAAACTTGCGCAGGGCAATTTCTCAGACAAATTCTACGGCGGCCAACCAGGCTTCGATTATTACCGTCGTGAGCAGGCCAGCATCGGCTATGACTTTATGCACAAATTCGATGACGTCTGGAGCGTGCATCAAAACCTGCGCTATCTGCATACCAGCAGCGATTATCAAATGGTCTATCCGACCGCGACCATCACCGATGGATCGGCCACCGTAAGCCGCGACAGTATGCGGGTGATCGAGTCGTTTAACGCCTTTGATGTGGACACCAACCTGCAAGGCAATCTGGATACTGGTGCCATCAATCACGCGCTGACGCTCGGTGTCGATTTTGTGCATGACGATTTGCGACAGAACAGCGGTTATGGCAGCGCTTCCGATATCAGCTACCTCAATCCGGATTACAGCACGCCGGTGGAATCACCGTCGATCGATTATCACAGCCGCTCATTCATGACTCAGCAGGGTATTTACCTGCAGGACAGCATGAAGTGGAATAACTGGGTGCTGAACCTGGGCGGCCGTTATGACAAAGCGCAAACGCGCAGCCAAAACTGGGTCAGCGGCACGCGCACTGAGCTGAATGATTACGCCACCACCGGCCGAGCCGGTTTGCTGTATCACTTTGATAACGGCATTGCGCCTTACATCAGCTACGGCACGTCATTCCAGCCACAGGCGGGCACCTCTTTTGGCGGCGATCCGTTTAAGCCGACCAAAGGCAAACAGTCGGAACTGGGGATTAAGTATCAGCCAACCAGCTTTAATGCGCTGTTCAGTGCTGCTCTCTACGATCTGCGCCAAACTAATGTGCTGACCGCCGATCCAGACCACGCGAACTACTCGGTACAGACTGGCGAGATTCGTTCACAAGGGTTAGAACTGGAAGCAAAAGCCAATATCACCTCTCGCTGGCTGGTGAATGCCTCTTATGCGCTGACTAACCCGAAAGTGCTGTCAGCCAACGATGATACGCAAGGTAAGCAACCGGTATCGATTGCCCGCCAGACTGCTGCGCTCTGGACCGAATATGCTCTTCCGGGTGTATTAGATGGCCTGACCATTGGCGGTGGCGGTCGTTACGTGGGCACGAGCTATGCCACCAGCGACAATAGCTTGAAAGTACCGGCGGCGATGATCTACGACGCGATGATGCGCTATCGCTGGCAGGATTGGCAGCTCGGTCTCAATCTGCAAAACCTGACCGATAAACAGTACATCAGCAACTGTAACGATCTTGGTTGTCACTTTGGCTTACGCCGTCAATTGATCGCCACGGTGAGTTATCAGTGGTAATCCGACGTCGAACACTGATTAAGGGCGCGCTGGCAGGCGCGGCCCTTTTTTCGTTTCCGCTGCAGGCTAAAACGACGCCGCGTTGGGTGATCCTCGATTGGGGGATCACCGAAATGGCTCTGCTGTTGGGCATCACGCCGGTTGGCGTTGCCGCCCCCGACTGGTATCGCCGCCTGTTTAGCCAGCCTCCACTGCCAGAGCAGGTCGATGACGTAGGTTTGCTGTTCCAACCCAATTACGAAACCCTGTTTGAGCTGCGACCTGACGCGCTACTGGTCACGCCCGCGCACCGTATGGCCGAAACACAACTTTCCCGTATTGCCCCGTTATCCTATTTTACGACAAGTAGCCCCTTTCCGTGGCAGCAGACACAGCAGAATCTGCATGCGCTGGCACAGCTGGCTGACATCCGCCCACGCGCTGACGAAGTGATGACAGGTTTGCTGCAACGCCTGGAACGCGCACGACAGCAAGCCATTCGCTTCAAAGACAAACCGATCTATTTGCTGCATCCACTGGATACCCTGCATGTGCTGGCCTTAGGCGCGGGCAGTCTGTTTTTTGACGTGCTGGGATTGCTTGACCTGCCCCACCCTACGCCGTTTGCGGTGGGCGCTCAGGGCTATGCCACGCTGGAACTGGAGCAACTCACGCAGCTGCCGACAGGCTGGCTGGTGCTGCTTCCTTCCTGGCCGGAGATTGACCTTAACCCTGTATTGCAGTCTCCGCTGTGGCAGACGCTGACGCGGCCGGATGGACATCGGCTGCTGGTATTACCAGATGGACTTTCAACGGAAGGAGGTGTGCTCACCGCCGTGCGTTTCGCCGAAGCGCTGGTCAACGCGTTAAACGAGGCAAATCCATGAGCCGCCATCCCGCCTCACTGACGCTCTTACTGTTTGCGTTTGCACTGATCCTTTGCCTTGAGCAGCTGACGCAACAACTGCCGTGGCGCGATGCCTGGCAAGCACTGCGAAGCACCCCGCAGCCTACGCTGGCACAAAAAGTCTTCACGTTGATGTGGTTACCTCGTCAGGGTATGGCGATGTTATGCGGACTGGCGTTAGGCTTTACCGGAATGGTGATGCAGCAGGCGCTGCGTAATCCGTTAGCCGAACCGATGACGCTGGGCATTGCTTCAGGCGCAACCTTAGCCCTTTCAATCGTCACCTTGATGACACCTGCATGGCTGCTGGTGGGCCGTGAATGGATTGCGCTAAGCGGCGCAATCATCGCCTTTGCGCTGGTGTTTCTGCTCAGTTTACGTCAGGGGTTTACCCCGCTGGCGTTGACGCTGGCGGGTATGCTGGTGAACCTGTATTGCGGCGCGGCCAATCTGCTGCTGTCGATCATTTACGATCGTTCACTGTCCGCCGTGTTTATCTGGGGTGGCGGCTCGCTGGCACAAGAGAACGCGCACGCATTGTGGTGGTTATTACCGCGCCTGCTGCTCGCGGCATTCCCCGTGCTGCTGATTTTACGCCCTTTACGCCTGCTGGCGCTGGATGAGCGGGTTACCCACTCAATCGGTTTGCCTGCAGGATGGGTGCGTGGGATTGCGATAATGTCTGCGTTGCTGATCAGCAGCCTGGTGATCAGTGTGGTGGGCGTCATCGGTTTTATCGCGCTTGCTGCACCACATCTGGCGGCCCTGGCTGGCGCAAAAAGCCTGCGCCAGAAGCTTCTCTGGTCACCGCTGCTGGCCGCCGGTTTACTGTGGCTGACCGATCAGTGGGTCAGTCGCCTCAATGGCATCGATGGTTTGCTGATCCCCACCGGCATGATGACAGCGCTGGCAGGCGCGCCGCTGTTACTGTGGTTTTTGCCGCGCCTGCGCCATCTTTTCCAGCCCGATGTGAACGAGCCCCAACCTGCTCCCTTCCCGGCGCGACGTTTTACACGCCTGCCGGTGCTTGCCCTGTTCATCGTGATGCTGGTTGTCGCGCTTGCCTTTGCTCATGGGGTAAATGGCTGGCGCTGGAATTCCTTCGCTGAGATCCAGGTCATGTTGCCGTTTCGCCTGCCGCGCCTGCTGGCCTCCATAGCTGCCGGTGTGCTGCTGGCGGCTGCGGGCGTTATTTTGCAACGCATCAGCCGCAATCCGATGGCCAGCCCGGAATTGCTCGGCATCGGTGCCGGCGCCTCACTCGGCATTACCGTGCAACTGTTAATCTGGCCGATGGCTGGCATGCCAGTGATGATCGCCAGTAGCGCAGCGGGCGCACTAATGACACTGGGGATAACGCTGTGGCAAGCTCGCCACTATGCCCTCAATCCACAACGCATGTTGCTGAGCGGGCTGGCCATTACTGCACTGTTCCAGTCCGTTGCCGCCATTGTTATCAGCAACAACGGTATGGCAGCGGCCATGCTGCGCCAGCTAATGACCGGATCCACCTATTACGTCAGCACGCCTATCGCCGTAATAGCCTTCACCCTGGCGCTGTTACTGCTGGCACTCACTCCCCTGCTGCGGCGAGCGATGTTGCTATTGCCACTGCAGGGAATCCCCTCTTCGCTTGGCCTGAACGTCACTCAATCCCGATTGTTGCTGATGCTGCTGGCTGCGGGGATGACCGGCGTTGCCACTTTAATTGTTGGGCCCTTGTCGTTTATCGGCTTACTTGGCCCGCAACTGGCTCGCCAGCTGGGGGCGCGTAAACCCATGGAACAGATGCTGTTTGCCGCAGTGATCGCCGCCATTTTAATGATGCTGGCTGACTGGGCCGGCAACAATCTGCTCTATCCACGCCAGATTCCTGCTGGCCTGATGGCAACCCTGATGGGTGGACCATGGCTGGCGTTGCTGCTGTGGCGGCCGTTGAATAGCACAAACTCATAGGAGATGAGGTGTCGATTTATCTGATGTTACTGCGTACCACTGGTGCGCTGTTTTTCGTTGCGCTGACTTGCAGCGTGATTGGTGGTTTGAGCAATGCGGCGCTGCTGGCACTCATCAATCAGGGACTGAGCGCCACGGAGGCGCAGCGCTGGCAACTGGCGTGGCAGTTTGCCCTGCTGGCGCTGCTTATGCTTGGCACACGCACCCTGAGCCAGTCTCTGTTTATGGCAATGGGCCAGCGCTGCAAAGCCGAGTTGCGCCGCAAGCTGGTTCAACAGGTAGCGGATGCCAGGTATGCCGATCTCGAACAGCACGGCATGCCGCGTGCCCTCAGCGTTTTGACGCAAGATCTCGATCAGGTGGTGGTGTTCTTTATTGCCTTGCCAGGTTTTGTCATGTCGCTGGCAGTGATCGTCGGCTGCATGGGCTATCTCGGTTATCTATCGCTGACCGTGATGGTGATTGCGCTCATTACGGTATTGATAGGCTCACTCGGCTACAGTGGAGTGCATCGGCGCGCCTTACAACTGATGCGCCAGTCACGTCAGCGTGAAGAGACGCTGACTGGTGAGGTGAGCGCGCTGTTCAGCGGCGCGAAAGAGCTGCGCTTGCACGCTCCGCGCAAGCAGGCGTTTTTGCATAACAAACTCTTCAATACCATCGAGCAGGTGCGCGTGGAGCGTACGCGCGGTTACGTGCTGTATGCTCTGGCCAACATTTGGGCCAGCGTCTTCTTTTTTACCTTTATTGGCGTGGTGATGTTTTTACTCGCCAACATGCTGGATCTGCATGGTACGGTGATGTCAGGTTTCGCGATGGTGTTTCTTTATATGATCGTGCCGATTGAGACAGCGCTCGCCGCTCTGCCCGGCCTGACCCTAACGCAGGTTGCACTTAAACGTATTTATGCCATGCAGCAACAGCTGCCACCTGAGCAAACAACCTTTGGTGCACCGCCGCTCAGTTTCCATCAGCTGGAACTGCGCGACATCACCTATCAGCATGAGGCTTTTCAGCTCGGTCCCCTTATAGTGCAGTTTCGCCCCGGTGAATTGGTGTATCTGACGGGCGGCAACGGCAGCGGTAAAACCACGCTGGCACGGCTGCTAACCGGCTTATATCAGGCGGATAACGGTCAACTGCTGCTGGACGGTGAAGTGATAAACGACACAAACCGCGCCCGTTATCGTCAGCTATTTTCTGCCGTGTTTAATGATTTTCATCTGTTTGAGGATTTGCAAGGCATCGACAACACACGCTGGAATGACGAGGCACACGCCCTGCTGGATGCCCTGCAATTAAGCCGCAAAGTGACACTGGTGGAGGGATCTTTCTCTACGCTTGCGCTCTCCACCGGACAGCGCAAGCGCCTCGCGTTGCTGGTGGCGTGGCTCGAAGACCGACCGTTTTATCTGTTTGATGAATGGGCAGCCGATCAGGATCCAGCGTTTCGCGAGGTGTTTTACCACCAATTACTCCCCGCGCTGAAAGCGCGAGGCAAAACCGTTCTGGTGATCACCCATGACGACCGCTATTTCCACCTCGCCGATCGCTGCTTAAAGCTGGAGTTGGGGCAGTTAGTTAGCGCTTAAGCCTGGCTGCGGCAGCTTCTGTGGCCGCGCGGCGGCGAGCAATAAAGTCATGCATCTGATGTTGCGCCTGCGCCAGTCGTTCCGGGGAGGCGCTGCGTGGTGAACCTGAATGAAACGGCGGCGCGGGATCGTATTCCATCTGCAGCTGAATGTTTTCCGCTACGTCATGGCCAAACAGTTCTTCTGCCACGGTGAGCGCGAAATCGATACCCGACGTGACACCCGCGCCGGTTATCCGATTACGATCGCGCACCACTCGTTCAGCCACGGGCGTTGCACCCAACAGGCTGAGCTGATCCAGCGATCCCCAATGCGAAGTGGCACGATATCCCTGCAACAAACCGGCGGCCCCCAGCACCAGTGAACCGGTACAGACCGATGTCACCCATTGCGCCGGTTGCGCTTTCTGACGCACAAAATCCAGCGTCTCTTCATCCTCCATCAGCGCTATTTGTCCCGGACCGCCGGGAATGCAGATCAGGTCCAGAGGCGGACACTCGGAAAAAGTTGTCGTCGGCACGATGGCTAAACCACGGTCGGACATCACCGGTTGCCGGTCTTTCCAGATAAGAAAGTTACTCACGCCGGGCATGCGGGCAAAGACTTCCCACGGGCCGGTAAGATCAAGTTGAGTGAGATGAGGAAACAGCAGCAGACCAATGTTGAACGGCGAGGAGACGGCCATGATAGGCTCCGATTAGGGGTCAGAACGTTATCATGGCCTTGATACGAAAATGAATGCAACGGATTAATTCATCAGCGGTTTTGCCACCGGTACTTTCACGCCATCAGCCAGCGCGAACAAGGCTTCGACACGGGCTTTCTCTTTATCGTCAATCGGGATCAGCACACCACACACCACAAACACTGCCACGTTACCTGCCAGGCCAACGATGCCGCTGGTCAGCGAGCCGAGCGCCGGGATGTCATCCGGGAAGAATACGGTGAGCACGATAGCGATAATAATTCCGGTCATCATGCCCATCAGCGCACCTTGCTTGTTACCAAAGCGGCTAAAGATGCCAAAGAACAGCGGCACCGCCAGCTGAATGATACCCTGATAGGAGATCTGCGCCAGCAGCTGTAGACGGGAATAGTTGAAGGTGAAGTACGCCAGCAGTGCGGCAGCCACGATAAATACCACCATGCCCGACTTAGCCAGCACCGTCAGTTGACGATCGCTACGCGGTTTATTCCAGGTCGCCAGATCGTTGGCGAACTGCGTACCGCAAACCTGCACGCAACCATCCACGTGACCGATACTGGCAGCAAGAACAATCACCAGCGCCAGTGCCAGCAACCACGGGCCGCCTTGATCAAACAGCGCCGTGAAGAAGCCGTTTTGTGGATTCGCCTGCACGTTAGGATCCTGACTTACCGCCGTCGCAAACAGCATCAGGATGGCATAGAAACCACCCACCAGCAGGATCGTCAGCAAGGTGCCTTTCTTCACGGCACGGATGCCGCTGGCGGTATAAATGCGCTGGAAGCTCATCGGCCAGCACATTGACCCAATCACGCCAGTGAAGATAAGGCTGAACATATACCAGGGACCATAGTGCGAACCCTCCGCGCCCGGAATCTGCAGCATCGCTGGAGGCAACGTCGCCAGTTGGCCAAAGCCATGATCACCGCCAAACAACAACACCACGCACACCAGCGCACCCAAGCCATAAGCGATGATGCCCTGATACATATCCGTCATGATCAAGCCGCGCATGCCCATGCTGACGGTCCAATACTGACGCACCAGAATCAATAGCACCCCAGCGATCAGGCAGGTGGTGACGCCCCAGCGACCAAAACTGGCAAATTCCACCAACAACGCCAGTGCCTGTATGCCCATCACCACCCACGGGAAGACACAGATGATGCCGATAATCGACGCCACACGCTTCACCGCTGGGCTATTGAAACGCATACCGAGCAGATCGGGTTGCGTTGTCAGATTGAAGTGCTGGCCCCATTTCCACGCGCGGCGCGCCATCAGATACATGGCCGTCACGCCGAGCGTTGAATAGACCGCGCCATAGAAGCCGATCACCCCGCTCACCGACAGTGAGAAGAAAGCGGTGAAGGTCGCTCCCGGCCACCACGAGTTGGTATAACTCATGGCGATATACCACGGCCCATAAGATCGACCGCCGACAGCGTAATCAGAAAATGAGGTGCTTTTACGGTTGGTGGCATACAGCACGGCAATCATGATCGCCAGGAACAGGCCAATCATGCCAAAGGTAATTAAATAATGGGGTTCTGCTGCGTTGATTTTCATGCGACTTCCTCATCATCCGGAATTTCGCCAAACGCGCATTCCGCCAGATACATAACCCATAATCCCACACCGAGGAATACTGCAATCGCGAGCCAATAAACGATCGGCAGAGGTATCCCCAGTAATAACGCACTACTTCCGCTGACGCTTAAATAAAGCGGTGGGCAAAGAGCCAGCAGCAATAATGCCAACAGGTATAGGGCAAATATTTTATTTTTAATACTTATGCGGGCGCGTAATTGCTGCGCCATGACCATCGAACTCATAATAACCTCCTCAATATTACTTGACGGTTGCGCACTCCTTTACCTGCTGAATATCAGCATTTCCCCTTTGGTGTAACCTCAACAACAGACAGCAAAAAGCGCTGCCCGAAAATACGACGGGTTGGTAATGTTATAGACGAGCTTACAAGGACTTAAGCCCTGTAAGTGGTACTTACAACGCGCGCAGCCAGTTTTCCCAGTCGGGATGATTCAGCACACTGCGCGCACGTAAATGCTTCCAGGCGCCATATTTCGAAAAATCAAAATCGATATCGGCCACATGATGTTGAATAATGGCCCAGGTTGACCACTTCATATCCGCCAGATATTTATGAATTTGCACGCGAGCAAATAACGCCGCATCCACTTTGCCGAAATAGTCCTCGAGTAATTCCTGTTCAATTTTCGGGGTAAAAAACATTTCGCCAAACCACAGCGCCAGTTCATAACAACGATCGTTATTTGATGCATATTCAAAATCGACCAGGCGAATATCATTCTGCGCATTAAGCATGAAGTTACCCGCCAGCGTGTCATTCATGCACGGCACCAAATCTAATCCCGCCGCTTCTAACGCCTGCTGCGCGCGCTGTGCCTGCTTGTGCAACCAGGCAGCATCAGCAGAGAATGCGACATTAAGTGTACTGACCTGCTCAATATGCTCATTAAGCATGTCGAATACGGTTTTGTTCTGCTTGAGCAACGGCTGATTGTTGAAACTTTTCAAGCCCTGCAACGCACGATGACGAATCGCGGATTGCTGGAAATCGAGGTTTGAGGAAGCGCGCCAGCCATCGATGAACTCAAACACTTCCACGCCAAGATCGCGCAGATAGGCCACCACCGGTACGCCATAGCCGGTTTGCGCGGCTTTCAGGCTTGCTTCATGTGCGGTGTCACGATTGATAAAGCGTTCGGTACCTTCGCCGGGAATTTTGACGAAATAAGCACAAGGCGCGCCTTCTACCGCCACGTGCCAGTTGGCGTTGGAAATACCGCCACTCACTGGACGATACTGCACCGCCCTGCCCTGCCATTCAGGCATCGCGATGATGGCTTGTTCCACCCGTTGTTCCTGCCAGCTTTGCGCTTCACCCAGAGATCTGCTCATTTTGCCTGCTCCGCAGTCAGGTTTAACCAACGTTCAAAACGGGGATCGCTCAGGCTCTGACGGCAGCGTAACAGCATCCACTGTCCGAGCTTGGCAAACTCCAGTCCGCGTGTGCTGGTGACACCGTTCAGCGTGCCCCACAGCGTCCAGTGATAATCATCAACCAGCGCATATAAGCGACAACGCGCCACATCGGCCTCGCTGCAGTCACCGCGCCACGTACGAATCGCATCACGCCAGCGATCGTCAGTGGGCAATTGTTCGTGGATGAGCGTCGCGATATCGTGCCAGGCATCGCCGCGCGCGGCGTAGTCAAAATCCAGTAAGCGCCAGTCACCTTGAGCGTTGACCATCCAGTTACTGGCGATGTTATCGCCGTGGATTAACACGGGTGTGTAGGATGCGGCGTTGAGTGCTTCCCACGCCAGATCGACACATTCCCCCATCCACTGCAGCTCGTCTGGCTGTTGCACGCCCCGCGTTTCCAGCTGTAGGCGTAGCTGCAACATATCCTGCTGGCGGCTGTGTACGGGCAGCGGCAAACCTGAGTGGTGTAATTTATCCAGCGTGCGCGTCAGGCTGGCAAAGTGATGCGGATCGCGTAACGCATCCAGTCGCGCCCAGCGGAAGCCGTCATCCAGCGCCGCAAAGATCAGTACGCCGTTGTGCGGATCGGCGTGACACAGCGCCGGGGCGATGCCCAACTCACCTGCCTGGCGGCTAATTTCGGCGCTGCGCTGGAAATCAATCAACGCTTTCTGATCATCGAACAGCACCTTGGCGTAATAACCTTGTCCTGCAGACTGAAGCCTAAATCCGGCCCACTCCGTCGCCAGCCGATGCGGCGAGGCCACGCCTGCGGTACCGGGCTGAATATCGAACGATTGCGCCGGCTGCCAGCTCGCCAGCGCTTGCTGTAAACGCATCAACATAGGGCGTCCTCCCCGTTCAGGCAGAGCTCACTCAGCAGCGCCATAAGCATGTCGAGACCGCGATGCAGGTCGACGACGGCGGTGAATTCACGTTCATTATGCGAAAGACCGTCCACGCTGGGCACAAACAGCAATGTACTCGGGCAGTGATAGCTCATGCTGATCGCATCGTGACCTGCTACCGAACGCATTGGCATCGCTTTCAGCCCCAATTTTTCCGCCTGCGCTAAGGCCAGTTCACTCAGTGCCACATGTAACTGCTGCCGTGGACGATACTGTGCACGGTCGAGACTAACATCCGTTGCAGTTAACTGAGCGATCGATTGCATCTGCTGGCTGAAGCTGTCGCGCAACTGGCGCAGCAGCGCTTCATCAGCAGAGCGAAACTCCATGAATAACGTGGCTTCAGAAGTCACTACATTCGGCGAATTAGGCGCGGTTTCCAGGCGGCCCACTGAAGTGTGCAGCGTTTCGCCATAACGTTCGGCCTCTGCACGCACCGCCACAATGGTGTGCGCGGCCGCCAGCAGCGCATCACGCCGACGATCCATCAAGGCCGGGCCGGTATGATTTTGCTCTCCGCGAAACGTCACCTGCCATTTCAGTGCCGCCCAGGTTTCTGTCACTACGCCTATCTGTTGCTGCTGCAATTCAAGATGTGGACCTTGCTCGACATGCAGTTCGCAATAAGCCGCCACCGATAGATCAGGTAACGCCGTGCCGAGATACCCAATACTTTTTAATGCCGTTTGCAGCGAGATACCTTCTCCATCACAACATGCCAGAGCCTGCTCCAGTGAGAGTGCGCCGGTAAACACTGAACTGCCGGTCAGGCTAGGCTGAAAGCGCGCGCCCTCTTCATTGGTCCAGTTCACCACCGCCAGATTACGTTGCGAGGTTTGTGGTTGGTCGCGCAGCTGGCGAGCCAAAGTTGCAATGGTCACTGCAGCAGCGGAGACACCGTAAGCACCGTCGAAACGTCCGCCAAGCGGTTGACTATCCAGGTGCGAACCGCACAGCACCCATGGCGCGCCTTCGCAAATCGTCATCAGACCAAAGATATTGCCAATTTCATCGATGTGAACGTGAAAACCCTGTTGCGTCAGCCAGGTACAGAAGGCATCGCGCATTTGCTTATCTTCAGCGGATGCCGTCAGGCGATGTAAGCCGCCTGCTGGCGTCGCACCGATGCTGCTGCTGAGCGCAAAAAGCGCATCAAACGCCTGATAATCTTGCGGTGTCATCCGCGGCATTGCCGGGATGGAGGATGTTGACATGGGCACTCTCCAGACTCGCTACAAAAGCTGCCGCGGGTCGCGCATTGGTCACTAAGGTGTCGACCGCGCTAAACGGCAGCGTATTCACAAAGGTTCGCAGTCCAAATTTGCCTTCATCTGCCAGAATCACACTCTGGCGACAGTGCGTGCTCAGCACGCGCCTTAATAACGCCTCAGGCTCTTCGTAATCCATAAAACCGTTGTCCCGATCCACCGCACCAATGCCCATAAAGGCAATGTCGTAGTGGAATTGACGCGCGAACTCCAGCGTATGGGGGCCAATCAGTGCGTTATCATTTCGCCGAACGCGCCCTGGTGTTAGCGTGACAGCGTTGTCGCTTTGCTGCGTCAGCAGCGCGGCGATATCCATTGAGTTAGTAATGACTTTCAAACGTGAAAAGCGGGTCAGCTGCTGCGCCAGTGCCAGCGTTGAAGTGCCGGTATCCAGAAACAGCGCCATCCCCTCTTCCACTAATTCACTTGCCAGTTGGCCGATACGCGCTTTAGCACGCGGCTTGATACGACTGCGGATCTGTAACGGCTGCTCTTCGCTGGGTACCGGTAAAATGGCACCGCCGTGCACGCGCCGTAACACGCTTTGCTCTTCCAGATATTTAAGATCGCGGCGAATCGTCTCTTCTGACACCACGAACTTCTGCGCCAGTTCCGTCACGCGCACCCGTTTGTCGTGGTGTAAAATCCGTTTTATTTCATCCAGTCGTGGCTGATTAATCATGCTTACCTTCTGTTTTTAGAGGCCAAAACCGCAGTATACCTTTCGGGTGGTATTAAGGCCGCGCCTTACAGAGAAGGTTGATGTTGATCCCACGGCATCAGCGCTTCGAGCGCCGCGCAGAACTGCAGTACGTCGCCTTCCGCATAACGTCGGCCGATCACCTGCAAGCCCACCGGTAAACCTTGCGCGGTAAAACCACAGGGAATCGTCGCCGCAGGATTACCACTCAAATTGAACGGCCAGGTGAAAGGCGTCCAGCGCGCCCACTCCACTCCGCTGTCGCCCGGTGCCTGGTTTTCCGGCACGTGGCGATCGGCTGCGAACGGCTGAACCGGTAGCGTTGGCGTGATCAGTAAATCCACGCTGTCAAACAAGGCGTGCACCTGTCCGGCAAACGCCGCACGCTGTTTTTGCGCCGCAAGATAGTCGGACAGATTCAGACGCTGCGCGCGTTCAATTAGCGCGGCAAAGCCCGGATCGAGCTGGTCGAGCTGCTGCTGCAGTGCGGCGCCATAAGCCACACCGCGTCCGCCGCTCCATAGCGTGTCAAATGTCTCAAACGGTGATGACCAGTCCAGCGGGCGTGCCGTTAGCGTCACCGGTAACGAATGAGCAATCTGCTCTACCGCCTGTTCAACGCAACGCGCAATCTGATCGTCGACCGGTGTGTTAAACAGTGTTGGGCTGTAATGCACACGCAGCGCAGGCAGCGGCTGGTCGCAGCGTGCCAGCCAGGACTCATTTTTAGCTGGCAGCGCCTGATGGTCGCGCGCATCAGGTCCTGAAAGGAGATCAAACAGCAGCGCGCTATCACGAACCGTGCGCGTCATCGGCCCGGCATGGCTGAGCATCTCAGTCGCTGACCACGGCCAGGTCGGGATGCGTCCGAGCGAGGCTTTAAGGGCGAAAATGCCACAAAAGGCGCCGGGGATACGCACCGATCCGCCACCGTCGGAGCCCAGCGCTGCGGGCACCATGCGCGCCGCCACGCTGATTGCCGATCCCGAACTGGAACCGCCGCTGGTTAACGCCGGATCCCACGGATTGCGCCCATGATCGAACACCCGTGAATAGCTTGACCCAGTCCAGCCAAACTCGGTGGTCGCGGTTTTGCCGACAATGATCGCTCCCGCCGCCTTCAGTCGCTCAATAATTGGCGCGTCACTTTCAGGCACGTTATCCAATGATGTGAGTGAACCCTTTGTCGTGCGCAAACCCGCCGTTGAGAACAGATCTTTCACGCCGAACGGCACACCGTGCAATGGACCCCGACTCTTGCCAGACTGATGTTCGCGGTCGCAGTTTCTGGCATCTTCCAACGCCTGCTCTTCGTAAACATCACCAAAGGCATTCAATGTGGGATTGTGGGTTTTAATTTGCTTAAGGCTATTCCCCACCAGCGTTTCACTGCTAACCTCGCCGCGGCGAATCTGCTGCGCCGCGTCGATAACATCAGGCATAAAGTTTGATAAGTCTTGTTCCATCGCCATGGTTACATCCTGCTTTTCTGGCATCACTATGCAGCGATAGTGGCAATAGTTGGCGAGTGAATCAAGACCGGATCATGTGGTTAATGTGGGATATGTTGTATTTAATCTGACGTTGTTATAGGAAAAGATGATGATGAAAAAAGCAGCAAAATGACAAAACCGTGGCAATTCGATGAAGGTTTTGCGTGACAAGCCGCTTAGCGACTCGGTTGCAGGTGAATCACTCGGGGAAATGTGTGGATGGGAGATCTCAGTTCACTGCGCCGCTATCACCAGCGCAGTGATAATAAAGTCATCTGATAAAAAGATTACAACCAGCCTGCTTTTTTTAGTCGTGACCACATCACGCCACAGATCGCCAGCGTCACCACCAGTACCGCGGGATAGCCAAAGTGTGTTTTGAGTTCAGGCATATCAGAGAAATTCATGCCGTACATACTGAAGACGATTGTCGGGACGATCAGCACCGCACCCCAGCCCGCCAACTTTTTATTCACTTCGCTCTGCTGAACCGACACCAGCGCCAGATTGACCTGCATCGCGCTGGTCAGCATTTCGCGCATGTCTTCAGCATCAATCATCACGTGATGAGCATGATCCTGAACGTCGCGCAGGTAGGCGCGCAGATTCTTCGGAATAATGTCCTCGTGAAAACGCGCCAGCTGGGCACAAATTTCAGTCACCGGCATCGCGGCGTTACGCAGCGCCAACAGTTCGCGCCGCAGATGATAAACATCCTCCAGCGTTTTGCTGTCAAAGCGCGTAGTAAACATGCCCTCTTCCAGCGCACCTATGCGTTCGCTAAGGGATTCAGTGATTTTGCTGTAGTGGTCAACAATAAAATCGAGGATGCAGTAAAACGCGTAGCCCGGTCCCTGACATAGCATGGTGTGGTTTTTTTCTGCTTTGGCGCGAATTGCCGCGTAGCCCTCCGATGAACCGTGGCGGACAGTGATCAGGAAGTTCTTCCCGAGGAAAAAGTGGGTTTCACCGAAGCTAATGCGCTGCTGATCGTCGAGATGCGCCGTTTTCACCACGATAAAAACCGACTCACCGTACTGCTCAATCTTCGGGCGCTGATGGGCCACCAGCGCATCCTCAATCGCTAACTCATGCAGGCCAAATTCTTCCTGCAGCGTCTGCATAAAACCCGGATCAGGCTGATTCAAACCCAGCCAGATAAAGGCGCTCTCGTCTTTGAGCACTTCACTGATGTCGGCGACATCGACATGTTCTTCACGTTTGCCGTGGCGATAAGCCACACAGTTAATCACCATTTTGGCGCAATCCATGTTGTTTTCACTGACTTAATCATAGTGCCAGTATCATTTCGACGCAGGGGAGATCGGCTTTGGCTAGAGCGGAAGGATACAAGGCTTCACGTACCGTGCTAAAACCGTGGCGCAGGTAAAAGCCGCTGGCATTGGGTGTTGCGGCTAAGGTGAGCTGCCGGAAACCACGCTGGCGGGCTTCCGCGATGATCGCGTTCATAATGGCGCTGGCATAGCCTTTGCCGTTACATGCTGGCAGGGTGAAAATGGCTTCTACGCTGCCGCTTCTGAGATCGAGAAAACCCGTTGATGCTGCGCCCTGTTCAGGATCGTCAATCACATAGAAAGGATTGCCTTTTATCGCCTCAAAATAGCCTGCGGGTAACGCGTCAGGCGTCCATGCAGCAATCACTTCTGGTGGATAGACTGACTGGCAGCCATCGCGAATCGCGAGATTGCGAATACGCCACAAGTCGGCTGCTTCATGCGGAAGCGCTAAGCGCGGTGTCATGGATTCTTCTCTATGCGATGAATACGAATGTTCCACAGTAGCAAAACTCTTCCCGCGCGTGTGTTCTTTTTGGCTCAGGGCACGCCCAGAAAACGGAGCAAGGCAGTCATCACCGCTGCGCCGATAATCACCAGAATCAACGGCGTGCGACGCCAGGCAAGAAACACAGCAAACAACACGCCCGCTATCCGCGCGACACCAGCAAAGTGGCTGCCTTCAAACAGTGCGGTGGTGACGGCAACCGCCAACAACAGCACCGTAGCAGCATCCGAGAGCATATTGCGCACGGACTCCGACATCTGCATACGGCTTCCCAGGCGGTAACCCGCAAAGCGCATCAAATAAGTGCCGACGGCCAGCAGCGCGATACCGGCAATCACGAGGTTATTGTGCATTTTTGCGCTCCCGCCAGCTTAATAAGCCCAGTAACGAGAACAAGACTGGCATTCCCGCCGGGACAAACGGCGTGGCGAGCACTGACAATGCGGTACCGAGCGTGGCCGGAATCCGCGTGCGACGCTGGCGCAAAGCGGGAAAGATCAGCGCGATCAAGATGGCAGGGAAAACCGCATCCAGACCAATCGCCGAGACGTCAGGAATGAAGCGGCCGATAAATGCGCCGCACACCACGCTGAGTGGCCAGATAGCAAAAATCCCTAAACCACACACCCAATATGCGGCGCGTCGCTGGCGAAGTGTCTTTTGCGAAATACCAAACACCACGCTTTCGTCATTCATGATATGGCAACCCAGCAAACTGCGCCCGCCCTGCCCGACCAGATCTTTCACCGCAATACCAAACGGTAAGTGGCGCGCGTTGACCAGCAAACCCGCCGCCGCTGCTGTTAATGGGCTGCCACCTCCGGCCACAATGCCGATAAACAGAAACTCCGATGCCCCTGCCAGCACCATCGTTGAGAGCGCGATGGGCACCCACAGCGGAAAACCATCCGCTGCCGCCAGCGAACCGTAAGAGAGCCCGACAATGCCGTCGGCCAGACAAACCAGGAAAATCGCTTTTAATACGCCGCGATCAAGCGGAACTGCACCCAGACGCATCACAATTTGATCTCATATCGAACAGGAAAGCCGTTATAATGAACGCGCCTTGATTGCTTTACAAGATGAACAAAACGTTCGATATAACGAACAGGAGGAATTGTGACGCCACCGATCGATCTTATCTCTGCTGGATTAGTGCGCGAACGCCAGCGTGCAGGGCTCTCGTTAACCGAAGTCGCACGCCGCGCCGGCATCGCGAAATCCACGCTTTCCCAACTGGAAGCGGGCAACGGCAATCCCAGCATTGAGACGTTGTGGTCACTGTGCGTGGCGCTCAATATTCCCTTTGCCCGCCTGATGGAACCGGAAGTGAAGCGTTTGCAGGTGATCCGTCGTGGTGAGGGCATGATGGTGTCGGCTGAACTCGCGGATTACCAGGCTGCGCTACTGGCGAGCTGTCCGCCGGGCGGTCGTCGTGACTTATATCTGATCACCAGCCAGCCGGGTGCACCGCGCGCCTCTCATCCGCATCCGCCGGGTTCCGTAGAACACATCATCATTGCGCAGGGTCGCGCATTGGTCGGCCCGACTGATGCACCAGTTGAGCTGCATCCCGGTGACTACATCTGCTATCCGGCTGACGAACCGCACATCTTCGAAGCGCTGGAAGCGAACACCATGGCGGTGCAGCTTTCGGAGCAAAATTAGTCATAATAATTTCCTATATTTAAACCCGATGATCGGCACGCATCACAGTGGCATGCTGTATTTTTCGCTAGCCGATTATCAGGAACATATGGATATTATTCCCGCCCGACCACATCACGCTGCTGCCATTCAGAAAATTTATGCGTGGCACGTCCTCCACGGCACCGCCACCTTCGAAACCGAACCGCCCAGCGAAAGCGAAATGCTTAACCGCGTCAAAGATGTTCAGCAACGCGGTGGCTTCTGGCTGGTGGCGCAGGAGGATGAACAGGTGTTGGGTTACTGCTATCTGGCACCGTATCGACCCCGCTACGCCTATCGCTTTACGCTCGAAGATTCGATTTATCTCGACCATGAACAAACCGGGCGTGGCGTGGGGCGGGCCTTATTGCAAAAAGCGATTGCGCTGGCAGAAGCAGCTGGCTTTCGTCAGATCATCGCCATAGTGGGAGATAGCGCCAATCAGGGATCGCTGGGATTGCACCGGGCGCTCGGCTTCGAGCACACCGGTGTGATGAAATCGGTGGGATTCAAACATGGCCGCTGGCTCGACACCGTCGTGATGCAGCGCTCACTGGGTGTCGGTGATAGCCAGCCGCCAGAACGTTAAGCCTCCTGCATCGCAATCACGCGATCAGTCCCCTTCTCCAGCAGTTCGCGATCGTGGCTCACCAGCAGCACGCCGCACTGCAGCTGACGCGCCATCTGCGTTATCAGCTGCAGGGTTTGCTGCTGTACCAGCGGATCGAGTCGCGATGTCGGCTCATCGGCAAACAGGAAAACCGGTTCAAGCAGCATGACGCGTAGCAGAGAAAAGCGCTGTAATTCGCCGCCCGATAGGGAATCCGGGCAGCGCGTGAGTAATGAAGGATCTAACGCTAATTGCTCCATTAGCGAGTCACGTTTTGACCGTTCAATGCGATGACGACGCAGCACATCCTCCAGGCTTTGTGACATCGTGCGCGTAGGAGGAAACAATGCCGAGGGATCCTGATAGATCTTCTGATACTTCAGCGCGCTCGCCGCGACATGACGTGTGATGCTGCCCTGCTGTGGCGTTAGTAATCCCAGCAATACGTCGCCAAAGCTGCTTTTTCCGCTGCCGCTGGCGCCATGTAAGCCGACAATTTCCCCGGCATGCAGGGTGAAATTTTCTGGCACGCCCAAGGTATTTCCGCCGCGCTGTAGTTTTATTCCCTGCGCGCTCACCACCGGTTTGCTGCGGATCACCTTGGTTTGTCGTGGCGGCCAGGCAACGGGATCGGCGGCCAGCAACTCGCGGGTATAGCTCTGCTGCGGGGTGTTTAACACCTGCTGTGCTGCGCCTTGTTCGATCACTTTGCCTTTGTGCATGACGATGACATCTCCGCCCAACTGACGAGCCAGCGCGATATCATGCGTGATGGTCAACAAAGTTCCACCTTCCGCCACTTCCCGACGCAGCAATGCAGAAACATCATCGCGTCGGGACACATCCAAACCCTTGGTCGGTTCATCTGCTATCAGGATCTCCGCACCACCCGCGCGCGCCGCTGCAAATGCCGCACGTTGCGCCATGCCACCGGATAGCTGCCACGGGAATTTTTGTGCCGCAGCCTGTAAGCCCAGTTCCGCAAGGTCATCCTGCGCAGCCGCCACGCTTCGCGCCGCTGAATGCCCTCGAATATAGCGATAGCCTTCCGCAACCTGCTGCTGAATCGCCATGGTGGGATCCAGCGCCAGCCAGGGTTCTTGTGGCAGCGAGGCCATAGTCCTTCCCCACAAGCTGCGTAACGCATCACCATCCTGCGGTAACTGATAGCGTTGACCGTTGATGATCAGGGTTCCGCTGGCCTGTAGTGTCTCCGGTAATATCCCCATGACCGCTTGGGCCAACAGGCTTTTTCCTGAGCCGGTTTCACCTAATAAAGTCAGCGGCTGGCCAGGTTGCAGGTGGAAATCAACCGGTTCCACCAGCGTGGCATCTGCTGTTGCGATGGTTATGCCGATGGCCTGTAACCCTTTCATACACGCTCCTTTTTCATCATCAGGTTGAGGCTAATCAGCAATAAAAACAGTGCGACAACAGGCTGCAGCAGCAACCAGGGGGCTTCCCAGGCAAAGGGCAGCAGTTCGGTCATCATCAAACCCAGTTCCGGTGTGGGTGGACGGACACCGACGCTGATAAATCCCAGCGCCGACACGGCCATGATGGCGCTGCTAAACGAGAACAGTGCAACGGTAAGCAGTACAGGTGCGAGTGCCGGCCAAAGGTGACGGTGAAAGCGGTAGATCGCGTTAAAACCCAGCAGTTTCGACGCCTGCATGCCCGGCGAATGTACAATCGGACGTAAGGTGGCGCGCGTCACGCGGAAAAATTCCACCCACAACACCAACGAAATCCCTAGCCACAGCATCTCAGGCGAGTCAGGGGCAATCGCAGCAAGTAGCAGCACCAGCAGCAAGCCGGGCAGCGCGAGGCACATATCCCCCAGCATACTGACCACACGGTCAAGTACACCGCCATAAAGCGCGCTGACTACACCAGCCAGCACACCGACCAGCATCGCACTGACTACGCACAGCGCAGCCAGACCCAATGACAAGCGAAGCGCCGCGCTCAGGCGCGGCAGCATGTCACGCCCCAGGTGATCGAAACCTAACAGATTGGCCTGGCTGGGCGGCTGCAACATGTTGAGCAGTTCTTGTTGCAGAGGATCACCATGATGAAACAGAGGCAGTAAAAAGGCATAGCTCAGTAGCAGAGCCAGCAGCAGTAAACCGACATGACGTGAAGTCAATTTCATGGGCGCGTCCCTCGCGGATCAAGCAGATGGCAGCCCGCATCCACCAGCATATTCAGCAGCACAAACAGCAGGCCGAGCGTCATGGCACTGGCCTGAATCACCGGTACATCGCGGGCGAAGATAGCGTGAACCAACGCATGACCTATGCCTGGCCAGGCAAACAATGTCTCTACCACCACCACGCCTTCCACCAGCCAGACAAACTGCATGCCGAACCAGGTGAGTACCGGCGTTCCCAGATTGCGTAAACCATGACGACGCAGCAAAGTGGCGGGTGTCAGCCCCTTCTGCGCACCCCAATGGTAGTAGCCCGCATTCACCACCTGCCAGGTGGCTTCGCGTACCACGCGCACGCCCATCGCGCTCAGGGACAAGGCCAGCGTCATCGCCGGTAACAGGAAATGCCTTAATTCACCGTGTCCCGCACTCGGCAGCCAGTCGAGTTGCAGCGCGAACAACACGATCAGCAGCATACCCAGTGCAAAATGCGGCACAGACTTAAGCATCGACGTCAGCCAAAACAGCAGCCGATCCAGTTTGCCATTGGCGTGACAGCCGGCCCAGATACCCAACGGCAGCGTGATAATGATTGCCAGTAGCAATGAAACACCGGCTAACGCCAGCGTCTGACTCAGTTGCCAACGCAGTTCATCCATCACCGGTTCGCCGGAGACCAGCGAGCGGCCAAAGTTGAATTGCAGCAGATCGAGCAGCCAATGGAAAAAAGCGTCGCCTTGATCGGTTGCACCGCTTAACTCCTGCTGCACACGCGCGACAGCATCCGCATCAACCCGATCATAGCCGTAACGACCGCTGGCAATGCGCCACGCCATATCGCCCGGCAGCGACCGAACCAAAAACCAGGTGAGTAAGCCCACCGAGAGCACGACAAAAAACGCCTGCATCAGCCGCCAGCTAAGTTGTCTGATCATTACGGCTCCCAACGCAATTGGCGCAGGCCGAAGTGACGCTCAAACGGATCGAGCGCGACGTTTTTCAACTGACTATTGATCGCTGCAGATTGTTGATACCAGGCAATTGGAATTACCGGGAGGTCCTGTTGCAGCGCCGAGGTGATCAACGTGCGAGCCTGAGCACGCGCGGGGGCATCGGTGGATTGGGTCAGGGTATGCAACGCGCCACTGAATCCCGCCGGATGCCAGTTCATCGCCCCCCAGTCACCACCCTCCTCGGCATAATCCTGCAACAAGGTGCCGGTTGGATCGGGCGTGAGTGCAAAGTTGCGTGAGAACAGCGCCAGCTGCAGTTTCCCGCTGTGATGCTGGGCAGGGATTTCGCTGGCATTGGTTGAATTGATCTTCACTTCAATCCCGACCTTTCGCAGCTGTTGCTGAATAACCATCGCCATTAACGGCAGTTCAGGGCGATCCGGGAATGTCAGCAGCGTCAGGCTGAATCGCTGGCCGTTGCGGGTCAGCACACCATCTGATCCCGGTTGCCAGCCGGCTTTTTGCAACAGAGTGACCGCCGAATCGGGTTGATAGGCTAGTGGTTGCAGCGCCGCGTTATGCCATTCACCCATGTTCGGCGGGAACAACTGGCTGGCAGCCCCCGGATAGCGCAACACCGCCATCGCCAACGCGTTGCGATCAATGGCCATGCTGATCGCTTCGCGCACCGGTTGTTCCGCTAACAGCGGATCGCCCAGATTGAGTTTTAGCATTAGCGTACGCGGTACGGGAATGGCGGGAAGCTGCAGCGCAGGCTTGCGCGCCAGACGCTGACGGCTGGCCGCATCGAGATTGAAGACATAATCCGCATCACCGCTTTCTGCCAGGAGCGCTCGGGTCTCTGCCCGGCCAGAGGAGAGATAGCTGGCTGTGGCAATGTGCGGTTTTTCTCCCCAGTACGCTTCAAAACGTTTTACCGCTAACGACTGCGGCGGCTGGAAGGCAATCAACTTAAACGGCCCAGAGCCGATGATGCGTGTGATGTTGCCCTGTGCATCCCAGCTGGATAACGCCAGAATTTGTGAGCGACTTTCTGCAAGGATGGAAAGCAGTGGTGTGAAAGGCTCGCGCAGCGTGATGGTCACCACCTGCCCTTCCCCGCTGATCTCAGTGATCGGTGTTTTATCCAGTAATCCCGCTTTGCTCCGCGCAGTGTTGAGTGATTTCACTACCGCTGCCGCATCCAGTGGCGAACCATCATGGAAATGCACGTTATCGCGCAGCTGTAATTGCCAGCGCAGACCGTCTTCCGAGACCTGCCAACTCTTCGCCAAAGCCGGGATGGGCTCACCGCGTTGGTTCACTTCCACCAGCGTTTCCACCACATCCATGCGCAGAAGGATGTCACCGGAAAGCGCCGGATCGGCCCCTTTAATTTCAAACGGAGCGGCAATGCGCACCGTGTTTTCCTGATGCTGCGCCGCGAATGAGGCGCACGAAGCCAGGCCGAGCGCCGTGGCGATCAGCAATTTTTTCATTGATTTCATTATGGTTTCCGAAAAATACCGCTACAAAAATCCCAAAGAAATTACGTTATAACATAACAATACACATTTAAACACAGATCGCCTGCGGGGATAAACGGTTTGGGCGGGTGTTTATGACAAATAGGCGCTGCATGCTCGGACATGACTGGGTTATGCTGAAACCGAATCTGAACCTTCAAGGAGAAACGGAAATGCCAGAGATCGTTGTCTATGCTGCGGAAGGCCGCACGGTTGAGCAGAAGAAGAAATTGCTGAAAGCGGTGACTGCCGCTGTTGCGGACTCGTTTGAGATTGATGCCAATTCGGTGACGGTCTCAATCATTGAAACGCCGAAGCATCATAAATCTAAAGGCGGCGTGCCGTTTGATGAGCGGTGATAGCTGATTTGATGCATAAAAGCCCAACAGGGCTTTTATGTTTTATAGAATGAAAACCGCTGGACCTTTATCTTCAATGGTATTGAGGCTCCGCAGAGTCGTTTCGCTTCCTGCACATTCACTATAATCAGAAGATTTTTTTTTTATTCGCATACTCCCGCACCATTTAGATTTGCACCAATTCAACCGAGAAAGTCCAATACGCCAGTAGCGCAATCAAACTGATTTGGTAACACTTAAGGGCTAAATTGCGGGAAGATCACTAGTTGGTATGTTAGTAAGCGCATACATCGTTAGTCGTTGGAAAGAGTCAGCAGAATGCATTTGCTTTGCGGTAAAGAGTGAGTAACACAACGGAATAGAATTCGGGGAATTAGGGCGTGCACTGCACGCCCTAAAAGTCTTAGCGACGGTTTTTCCACACAGTCTGGATATTACAGAATTCGTGAACCCCAAAGCTGGAAAGTTCACGACCGTAGCCGCTCTTCTTCACGCCACCAATCGCTACACGCGGATCGGAAGCACCATTGCCATTGATAAACACTGCACCGGTCTCCAGTTTCTCTGCCAACTCATTGGCAATCGCTTCGTTACCGCTCCACACGGTAGCGCTCAGACCAAATTCGCTGTCGTTTGCCAGTTCTAAAGCATGCTGCGCATCACGTGCCACAGTAATCGCGGCAACTGGGCCAAAGATCTCCTGCTGGAAGGCGATCATGTCGGGTGTCACATCCGCAAGGATCGTTGGTGCATAGTAGTTACCGACGCCATCGATCTTGTGACCTCCGATAACCAAACGTGCACCCTGTTTCAGGGTTTGCTGTACTTGTTGATCTAATTCATCACGAAGATCGTAACGCGCCATCGGCCCGATATATGTTTCTTCATTCAATGGATCGCCAATTTTTAGTGCCTGCACAGCAGCGCTAAAACGCGCCTCAAACGCTTCTGCGACACTTTCCTCAATGATGAACCGTTTGGCTGCCATGCACACCTGTCCGGTGTTCTGGTAGCGTCCTGTGACCGCTGAGGCGACTGCTGCATCCAGATCTGCATCGGCGAGAACAATAAAAGGATCTGCACCACCCAGTTCCAGCACGGTTTTCTTCAACATAGCACCGGCTTGTGCAGCAATCGCTCCACCTGCCCGCACACTTCCTGTCACAGCTACTGCGGCAATACGCGGATCCTTGATTGCGGATGAAACGCCGTCGTTATCCACGTTAATGACGGTGAAGCCACCTTTTGGCAGATCGGTTGCATCAAACAGCTCGGTCATTAAATACGCTGCACCCATCACGCTCGGCGCGTGTTTAAGCACATATGTATTACCTGCCAGTAGCATGCTGACTGCACCGCGCAGCACCTGCCAGTAAGGGAAGTTCCACGGCATTACTGCGAGGATCACACCTAAAGGGCGGAACGATTGCCAGGCCTGTTGATTTTCCACCAGCGTAGGTTTGTCAGCCAGCATGGCTGGGCCCTGTTCTGCGTACCAGTCACAGAGATTTGCGCATTTCAAAACTTCAGCACGTGCTTGTGCAACCGGCTTACCCATCTCCAGCGTGGCCATTTCTGCAAGTTGATCCTGACGCTGACGGATTTGTTCAGCTAACTGGCGCAATACGATGACACGCTGCGCCATGCTGGTGGCTCGCCATTGTGCGAATGCATCAGCGCTGCTCTGTAACGCAGCTTCGAGCTCAGCGGCATTCTGCAGTGGATAGGATGCGATAATTTCGCCAGTGGTGGGATTACGTGAAATAACGTTGTCAGTCATAAGATGCCTTCGTCATGAGTTGTAGGGTGTGAATATGGGTTTCACCTTACGCCCAGGGAAGATTGATGAAAAATGAATAATAGTGAGGAAGTTGTTCTCTTCTGATGAAAGTGCAGGATCTTCTTCGCACAGAATTAATGTTTTTCTGCCATTGATGGGATCAATCTTACTGACCTTCATATTCTGACAGTTTTAGATGGCAGATGCTGATTCTTCATAGGGTTATGCAGTTATACAGTGAATAGATCTTAAAGAAAGATCATAGAGAGATCTTAAAGAGATCCTAAGAGATCCCCGATCGCTGCAAGCCGCACCCCACAAGGCCTGAGAAGGTGATCGCGTTCACTATAATCAGAAAAACGTTCACTACAGTCAGCATAATATTCACTATAGACTGTAGAATGTTCACTATAAACAGTGTTAATGTTCACTGTAATCAGAAATCGATCCTTTTCATCCACAGAATGAAGATCTCAGGCTATGGCAGATAAAGAGAGTGAAAACAAAGCGTTACTAGAACCTTTTCTGTCGGTGACAAAAAACAGCGGTGAGGTTATCCAGCTTCATCCTAATAAAAATAACACCGTACAACCGGTCGCGTTGATGCGCCTGGGTCTGTTCGTTCCGACACTAAAGTCTACTGCGCGTGGTAAATCGGGCGCGATGGCTTCAACGGATGCGACCAAAGAGTTAAAGAACCTTTCGTTGGTTAAAGCCGAAGGTTATGAAAAGATTACCATTACTGGCGCAAGGCTGGATATGGATAATGATTTCAAGACTTGGGCTGGCATCATTCAGTCTTTCTCGCGTTATCCCTCAAAGGGCGACACGGTGACGCTGCCGTTTATTGATTTCGTGAAAATGTGCGGGATCCCTTCGGCAAACTCGTCAGCGGCCTTACGTAAGCGTTTGGATGCTTCTTTAAGACGCATCGCAACCAACACGTTGTCCTTTGAAGGTAATGGCAAAGCGTACCATACCCACCTTGTGCAATCTGCCTATTACGATCGCGAAAAGGATCTGGTGCGTATCCAGGCCGATCCTAAGCTGTTTGAGCTGTATAACTTTGACCACAAAGTCTTGCTGCAGCTGCGTGCTATTTCACGTCTCAAACGTAAGGAATCGGCTCAGGCGTTGTATACCTATCTGGAAAGCTTGCCAACCAATCCCGCACCTATATCGCTCGCGCGTCTGCGCATGCGTTTAAACTTAGGCTCCAAGACCACCACGCAAAACCACGTGGTCCGACGCGCGATGGAGCAACTCAAAGAGATTGGCTACCTCGACTATTCCGAAGTGAAGCGTGGACGTTCTGTGTTCTTTATTATCCATAGCAGGACGCCGAAGCTTGATGGGATCAGTAATCTTGAGAGCATTGATTCTCTCGATGATATCGAGTTTGAAGACTGATTTTCCGAGTTCACTGTAATCAGTACCCTTTCTTTGAGAGTGTCACTTTGTCGGCAAAAGTGACACTCCCTTCCTCAACCTGGTTCACTGTAATCAGCAAACCCTCTTTCATTCACTGTAATCAGTAGTGTTCACTGTAAACAGTATCCAGCGACTCGCTACTCTCACTGCCATTAACAACGCCATGTTAGACGACGTAAAACTGGGCTATTTTATGATAGTGAGTACTTACCAGGTGGGTATTGAACTCAATCATCCTCTCTTCTAGGTCCCGATTGCTGATTACAGTGAACATCAGCAATACGGTGATTCGATGCCGATTACAGTGAACAATGGAGATGAAGCAATGACTGATTACAGTGAATGTTTTCTATTAACTAACTGAATATAATGACTAAAACCACGCATCTCGACATTCATTCACTGTAATCAGCATATCGACTGTACAAGTAAACAGTAAAAGTGACAGGGTTGGTCACCTTCACTGATTACAGTGAATCTTTGCCCTGATTGCAGATTACAGTGAACGTTAAACCAATGAGGTTGGGGATGGATTTAAAGGTTCGATCCCGCACGTCACGCTGTCACTGATTACAGTGAATGCTCCGCTGCCCTCCCCTCTTCCGATGCTCTATTCTCGCCGATCGTTATAGCCACTGAGGATCACTTTACTGATTACAGTGAACGTTAATGTCTTTGTTGCCGAGAAGCCGTTACTGAATACAGTGAATGTTTTGACTGAGGATCGAGGATGTCAGGAGGACGACTCTAAGATGGTTTGCTGATTACAGTGAATGTTGCTTGTCATTCCAGCACGGATTTTCATTCCTGACTCCTGACTCCTGACTCCTGACTCCTGACTCCTGACTCCTCCGCTGATTACAGTGAACGTTCTGACTGGCCCCACTCCTCTATTACCGATTATGGTGAGTCCATTTAAGATGAAATCACTGACTATAGTGAACGCTGCGCTTAGCGATCGATTTGACTTACTGATTACAGTGAATGGTTGAATGCGGCTTAGACAAACTGCTGATTACAGTGAATGCTTGTGAGCCATTTGAGGTATCGATTACTGATTACAGTGAACGCTCTGATAAATTCAAGGCTACCCAAGTGCAGTCTACTGATTACAGTGAATGCTTATATCGGAACTCAGCGTCTCTAACCAAACTGAATCGGCCACAACCGATTTCGTTACGAGTAGCCAAGAGCGACTACCGCCTCATGTTGAGAAATAAGTAATACTGATTACAGTGAACGTTACGCAGGTGCTTGCTGATTACAGTGAATCTTATGCCGATTGCAGTGAATGTTTGCTGATTACAGTGAATTTATCGCTGACTGCAGTGAATGCAGTGAATGCAGAACATGATTTCAGCCGCAATACCCTCCTCCTTCAATCTCGTGCAACGACCGCTCGAAATACTGATTACAGTGAACGTTGGTGCAAATCTGCGAATGCGGTTTTGCTCACACTTTCATCTTTTATTTCGCCCAGATTAAAATAGCATCGCTGATTACAGTGAATGTTTGCACTAACACCCTCTTACTCAAGGTCTTTTCATAAACCCAAGAGTTTCGTATTAGATGAGATAGATTTGCCTCATGTGCAGGATTTCGGTATAAAGTCATAAATCCTACATGTGTGGAGCAAGTATGGCTAACGATGAGAAGCAAGTTCTGAAAGTCGCACAACGTTCAGAAAAGATGCTAATGAGCCTGACGGAACAGATTCAGGCTCAAAAAGAAGAGTTAAAAGAAAACACTTTTTATCAGGTTTACGCTAAAGCGGCGTTAGCCAAACTCCCTAAATTGACGCGTGCGAGCGTTGATTACGCCGTGAATGAAATGGAAGAGAATGGCTATCCATTCGATAAGCGCGCGGCGGGCAGCTCTACTAAGTATGCGATGTCGATTCAGAACATCATTGATATCTATCATCACCGTGGTGTTCCAAAGTATCGCGATCGTCATGCCGATGCGTTCACGCTGTTTGTGGGTAATCTCAAAGGCGGCGTATCGAAAACCGTCTCTACGGTCTCACTGGCCCACGCGCTGCGAGCGCATCCGCATCTGCTGTTTGAAGATCTGCGTATTTTGGTCATCGACCTCGACCCACAATCCTCTGCCACCATGTTCCTCAATCATGAACGTTCAGTAGGGCTGGTAGAAGCAACAGCCGCTCAGGCGATGCTGCAAAATGTGGGTCGTGAAGAGTTGCTTAACGAATTCATCGTGCCATCGATTATTCCGGGCGTTGACGTTCTGCCGGCTTCGATTGATGACGCCTTCATTGCTTCACGCTGGGAAGAACTGTGCGCTGAGCATCTGCCTACCCAGAACGTGCATGCGGTTCTGTATGACAACGTGGTAGCAAAGCTGAAGAAAGATTATGACTTCATCTTTATCGACAGTGGCCCGCATCTGGATGCCTTCCTGAAGAATGCGATTGCAGCGTCTGATCTTCTGATGACGCCGGTGCCTCCAGCGCAAGTTGATTTCCACTCGACGTTGAAGTATCTGACACGCCTGCCTGAACTGATTGGCATTATTGAGGAATCGGGCGCATCCTGCCGCTTGCAAGGCAACATCGGCTTTATGTCCAAGCTATCAAATAAAGCGGACCACAAGCTCTGCCACAGCCTGGCGAAAGAGATCTTTGGCGGCGACATGCTGGACGCTGCTTTACCGCGTCTGGATGGCTTTGAGCGTTGTGGAGAGTCGTTTGATACGGTGATTTCTGCTAATCCATCGACATACGTGGGCAGCACCGAAGCTTTGAAGAATGCGCGTTCGGCAGCGGAAGATTTCGCTAAAGCCGTATTTGATCGCATTGAATTTATTCGCCTGAACTGAGGTTACTATGAGCGCAAAACGAATCACGATTGGCCGTACCTTCAGCCAGACACCTTTGCAGACTGAGGATGCTTCAGACGGACATTCTCAAACCTTTATCCTGTCGACCGGTAAACGAGCCCTGTTCACGCTTGAACACATCACGGCGAAGGAAATTGAAGAAAAAACTTATGTGGTAATGGAAACCAACGGTCGCGATCAGTCAGGTCTGACGCCTGAATCGCTGCGCGACATTATCCGCACCATCAAATTACAACAGTTCTTCCCTGCTATTGGTGTGAAACACGGTGACCGTATCGAAATTTTGGATGGTTCCCGCCGCCGTGCCGCTGCTCTTCACTGTAAAACCGGACTGGATGTGTTGGTTACTGAGGTTGCTATCACAGCTGATGAAGCCCGTCGCCTGGCGCAGGATATTCAAACCGCTCGCGAACATAATCTGCGTGAAGTGGGGATGCGTCTGCTGTCATTAAAAGAGAGTGGCCTGTCACAGAAAGAAATTGCACAGAGCGAAGGCCTTTCGCAGGCGAAAGTGACGCGTGCATTGCAGGCAGCAAGCGTGCCACTGGAATTGGTTACCCTGTTCCCCAATCATTCCGAGTTAACTTATCCGGATTATAAAACGCTGCTGCAGGCGTATGAGAAGCTGCAGGAGATTGGTCAGTCGGTTGAAGCGTTAATTGATACCATCGGCATGGATGTCGATACGGTTTGCGCTCGTGATGGTCTGGCTGAAGATGAAGTAAAAAATGGCATTTTGCGTCTGGTGCGCAATGGCAGCCAGACTCTGATCCAGTCGCCAGCGAAGGACAAAGCTGTCGCCACTCCTCTTTGGTCGTTTGCTGACAAAGACCGTTATGCCCGGAAGAAGACGCGTGGTCGCATGTTTAGTTACGAGTTCAATCGTCAGTCTAAAGAGCTTCAGGATGAATTGGATCGAGTGATAAACGAGACGCTCAATAAATATCTCAATCAATAGCGAAATGCCGCCTCCGGGCGGTTTTTTTTGCCTGAATTTCAGCATTTCGCCAGTGCTATTTCATCGCTAACTGTATGAAAAATATCTAACCTGCGCGGAAATTTCAGGCTGAAATCGCCAGTATTCTCATCCTGCTTATTCGTTTAAAAACTTACCTGGCAGAGTCCAGTGAATCAGTAGTGAAGGCAAAATAACCAGCTGGATAGGAAATCAACAAAGGCAATTAAAGGAAGGATAACAGATTGCGAATGTCATGGAATTATCTCGGTTCGCCATCGCGATTTCACTAATAATTAATTGAATTTAAAGGTTTTTATAAAATAATTTCAGGCTGAAATCGCCAGTATTTCATCAGATTTCAGCCCTTCATAATAAGATCTAACCCGGTTTAGCCAGATGATATTCAATGATTTATCCACAGAAAAGGTGGATAACTTTATCTGCTAGTTAGGCCGTCAATGACAAGGCATTGTTTGATTGCCAGACCGCTTCCCGAACGCGAACAGGTTTATTTATCAGACCCAATGCATAAAAACGATCGGCGATGATTTGCTGCTCTTTGATCACTTCAAACGCCATCGAACGAGTTTTATGACTGCGCCGGGTCAGCGCTCTTTCCACATCCGAATGATCAAGACCCAATTCCTGCGCTAGCAGACCAGCTGCTTCATGGCGGTGACTATCAATGAAAATACCGGTCTGCTGCAAGCTCTCCACCAGCTGCTGGACCAGGTCATGATGTTTTTCCACATAGTCGCGACGTGCCAAATAGAATTGGTGGTTGCGCACGCGCCCCTCACCATTGGCAAGCACGCGCAATTCTGTATTGCTCTCTGCTGCACTGAGTAAAGGGTCCCACATCATCCAGGCATCAACTGCGAGATAATCACTCGCGGTCAGCGGATATTTTGGCGGCGCATACACCACTTTCAGTTCATCAAGGGCGATTCCCGCTTCTTCCAGCAGTTGCAGCAGTAACCAGTGAACGTTAGAACCTTTATTGACCGAAATACGTTTACCGCGTAAATCGGCAATGCTACGAATATCGCTATCCACCGGAACAACAATCCCCACGCTGCTTGGCGCTGGCGGTTCCCATGCAATGTAAGTCACAGCATTGCCATTCGACTGGGCAAAAATAGGCGGTACTTCGCCGGTGGTACCAAAATCAACCTCATTATTCTGCAAGGCATAAAGCAGTTGAGGCCCAGCAGGAAATTCGCTCCACAACACGCTCACGCCCTGCTGTGCGAAGCACTGCTCAAGGCTTTGACGCGCTTTTAACACCCCAAGATTGCCGAACTTTTGATAACCAATACGCAGTTCACGCTCCTGATTAGGCTCAACACCAGAAGCGGTTGCAGCATGGTTAGTTGTTTTACGTCTCCCTTTTATCATTCCCTGATGAGCAAGATGAGTACGCAAAGTATGGCGACTGATGCCGAGCATCGCCGCGGCTTGTGTCTGGTTCTGATCGGTGAATTCCAGCGCATTATTTATCAGACTCGCGATAACGCGCTCAAACAGCTGATTGGGCTTAGTTGAGAGCTGTTGACGCAGGAAATTATCCAGCGTTGATTCCTCCGCGCTGTTAAATCCCTGTTCACTGTATCCCGCCAGACGCAACTGGTTTGGCGTAAGCGTCTCTTCCCGGCTGAGAAGTACCGCGTTGTGCAACGTATTTTCCAGCTCGCGAATATTACCCGGCCAACTGTATTCCAGCAGCGCTTCCAAAGCATCGGAAGACAGGCGGCGTGCCGGCCGACCTAAGCGACGTGCATACAGAGAAAGGAAATGTTGTGCCAGCAATGGGATATCATCACGACGCTGCCGCAATGGCGGCAGCGGTACTACGGCAATATTGAGGCGATAATAGAGATCTTCCCTGAATCGTCTTTCGCGGATCGCCTGTGCCAAATCTACGTGGGTGGCAGCGATGACACGCACGTCGACTTTAATCGGCTTGCGCGAGCCCACGCGCGTAATCTCTCGCTCCTGCAACACGCGCAGTAATTTAACTTGCAGCGACAGGCTCAGTTCTCCAATCTCATCCAGCAGCAGCGTGCCGCCCTGCGCGGATTCAAACCAGCCGGGATGAGACTGGGTAGCGCCAGTAAATGCCCCTTTCTCATGACCAAAGAGTTCGGCCTCAGCAAGACTTTCCGTCAAAGCGCCGCAGTTAACGGCGAGGAAGGGGCCCTGATGGCGTTGGCTATGATGATGCAGGTAACGCGCGACCACCTCTTTTCCCGTCCCGGTTTCGCCGACAATCAGCACAGTGGCATCCGTGGGAGCGAATTTATCGAGGAGTGATTGAAACGCGAGAGACGCCGGATCGACTAAACGTGGTGAGTCGGCGTAATTGCTATAGTTGGTCAGCATAGTTTGATTTCCGCTAAGGAGAATCAGTCCACGCTAAACTTTGCTATTCACTGTGAACAGCAGGAAAAAAGCATAAGCAGTTGCATATGCAGCAATAGCTGTAGGCGGTAAGTTGCCGATGCAACTACCTCAATACGGCGTAAGTCCTTAACCTGCTGAAATACCGCAATAATCACCAGAGCTAAAGCTGGCACGCTTTTCGCTAATAGCCATATAACTAAATGAACAGTCCGAAATGACCATTTTTTAATAAAGTTATATAGGAAAAGCATAATGGCCGAATCCGCAAACAATAATATCAATGTCTTCTGGTTTCTCCCGACGCACGGTGATGGACGTTATCTGGGCACCACAGAAGGTGGACGCCCGGTCGATTTAGCTTACTTACAGCAGGTGGCATTAGCTGCCGACAACCTCGGTTTCTACGGTGTGCTGATTCCCACCGGTAAAAGCTGTGAAGATTCATGGCTGGTTGCCTCAGCATTGGCACCCATCACTAAAAGACTGCGTTACCTGGTCGCCGTGCGTCCTGGGCTTCAACCACCGACACTGGCTGCGCGTATGGCCACAACCCTGGACCGCCTCTCTGAAGGACGTTTATTGATTAACGTAGTGACTGGCGGTGACCCGGTTGAGAACAAAGGCGATGGCATCTTCCTCAATCACAGTGAACGTTACGAAGTCACCAAAGAGTTTCTTGATGTCTACAGCCGTTTAATGCGTGGTGAGAAGGTTGACTATGAAGGGCAGCATATTCACGTTGAAGGTGCTGAGGTGTTATTCCCGCCCGTTCAGGAAAATGGCCCACCACTCTACTTTGGCGGCTCATCTGAGGCAGCCATTGATGTCGCCGCTGAACAAATCGATACCTATCTGACCTGGGGCGAGCCCCCTGAGCAGGTCGCAGAAAAGCTGGCGGTGGTCCGGGAACGTGCAGCAGCGCGTGGACGCAAACTGGAATACGGCATCCGCCTGCATGTCATCGTGCGTGAGACCGAACAGGAAGCGAAAGCGGCGGCGGAAAAACTGATTGGTCATCTGGATGAAGACACCATCGCGCAGGCGCAGAAGATCTTTGCGCGTATGGATTCGGCAGGCCAGGCACGTATGAGCGCGCTGCACAAAGGTTCCCGCGATAATCTCTACATCTCGCCAAACTTATGGGCTGGCGTTGGTCTGGTGCGCGGCGGAGCAGGAACGGCATTGGTGGGTAGTCCTGAGCAGGTTGCCGAACGTATTCGGGAATATCAGGCATTAGGTGTGACCAACTTCATCCTGTCGGGATATCCACATCTGGAAGAGGCGCATCGTGTGGCAGAATTGCTGCTGCCGCTGTTACCGCTGGCGAATGGCCAGCAGCAGCGCGCGCGCACTATCAACACCGGGCCGTTCGGCGAAACCATTGGTGGCGATAAGCGTCCTTCAAAACAGACGAGCGCCAGCTAATGCAGGAGAAGACGATGGCACGACCTCACATCATCATCACAGGTGGCGGGTTCAGCGGAACTGCGCTGGCGATTCATCTCGCGCGCCAATCGTCCTCCCCCTTACTGATTACAGTGGTCGAACCGCGTGAACAACTCGGTGGCGGTGTGGCTTACTCCACGCAGGAACCGGCGCATCGCATCAACGTACCGGCTTCGCGTATGCAACTCAGCGGCGATGAGCAGGGCGCCTTTGACCGCTGGTATCGTCAGCAGCCGGAATGTTCACTGGATTCAGTAGCCCATTGCAATGATGGATCAGTCTATCCGCAGCGCGGTATGTTTGGTCGCTATCTGGCAGAGCAGTTTGCCCTCGCGGCAGAACGGCATCCGCAGATTGATTTACGGCACGTTCAGGCCAGTGCTATTGCATGGGAAGGGCAGCAACTCCTACTCAGCAATGGCGAGATGCTACAGGGCGATGTGCTGGCGTTAGCGATCAGTCACCCGCCGCCATCATTGCCTCGCTCGCTGCAACCCTTTGCCCATCATCCAGCGCTCATTGCCAATCCATGGCAAGCCGGCGTGTTGGATGCGATAGACCCTGACGCCGCCGTGGCCATTATCGGAACCGGTCTGAGTATGGCGGATGTGGTTGCATCATTAGGCACTCGGCGTCATCAAGGACCGTTAACCGCCTTCTCGCGCCGTGGGCAGCTCTCACGCGCCAATCTGCAGGGTGAGTGGCCTGAATGGGCGTTAGCGCCTCAGAACGTCCCCAGCGCACGTCTGTGGCTGCATCACATCAGGGATGAAGTTGCCCGTGCGGCACTGCAACAATTACCCTGGCAGCGCGTGCTGGATGATGTTCGCGCGCAAGGCCAAATCATCTGGCAATCTTTGCCGCTGCGCGAGCAGCAACGCTTTGTGCGCCATTTGCGTTCGTGGTGGGATGTTCATCGTTATCGCATTGCGCCGCAGGTGTCTGCAGAAATCACCAGACGGCAGCAGCAGGGCAGTTTACAAGTGCTGGCAGCCAGACTGCAGGCCATCTCTGCCCAGGGCCACCAGCTGGCAATCACCCTGCACACGCGCGAGGGTGAAACGGAAACGCGCCTGCTCGATCATCTGATCGTCACCACCGGACCAGGGCACGATGCCCTGACGCATAGCCAGCCGCTACTGCGTTCGCTGAGTGAACAAGGCCTGATTCGTGGTGATCAGCTCGGTTTTGGCCTCGATGTGGGCGCGCAGTCACACGCACTTGACCAGCAAGGCCAGCCTAACGCTCGCGTGTTAGTGGTCGGTCCCGCCGCACGCGCGCGTTTCGGTGAACTGATGGGCCTGCCACAGGTTGCCGATCATGCTGCTGCCGTTGCTCAACAAATTCTCAAGGAACTGCATATCGCTCAAGACGAGCGATGTCGCCCTTACGCTTCTTAATCTCTCAAACATCCTAAAAACACACTAACGAACGCCGGGTCGTCGCACGATCACGGCCTCGCTATGGAGATTGCTATGCCATCGCAACGTGAAATTCGCCTGAATGCTTTTGATATGAACTGTGTCGGACACCAGTCACCGGGTTTATGGGCGCATCCTCGCGACCGTTCCTGGCAATACAAAGATCTGGAGTACTGGGTCGATTTGGCGCGCCTGCTGGAGCGTGGCAAATTTGACGGCTTGTTTATCGCCGATGTGTTGGGCATTTACGATGTGCTAAACGGTAACGGCGATGCCGCGATTCGTCAGGCGACACAGGTGCCGGTTAACGACCCGCTGGCGTTGATCACCCCAATGGCGCTAGTGACCGAGCATCTGGGCTTTGGCCTCACCGCATCGCTATCGTTCGAACATCCTTATCCCTTTGCGCGCCGTTTATCAACGCTCGATCACCTGACCAAAGGGCGTATCGGCTGGAATATCGTGACCTCTTACCTCGAGAGCGGAGCGCGCAACATTGGACATCAGGCGCAGAGCGATCACGACAGCCGCTACGACTATGCCGATGAATATTTGCAGGTGGTGTACAAGCTGCTGGAAGGCAGTTGGGAACAGGATGCGGTATTACGCGATCGTGAACGGCGTATCTTCAGCGAGCCCCGCAAAATTCACCCCATCAATCACCAGGGCACCTTCTTCAACGTACCTGGCATTCACCTGTGCGAGCCGTCACCGCAGCGCACGCCGGTGTTGTATCAGGCGGGTGCATCGAGCCGAGGCAAGCAGTTTGCCGCTGAGCATGCGGAATGCGTATTTGTTGCTGCGCCGTCAAAAGTGCTGCTTAAGAAAACCGTCGCGGATATTCGCCGCCGTGCAGAAGAAGCAGGTCGTGATCCGCGCAGCATCCTGATCTTCAATCTGCAAACGGTGATCGTCGGGGAGACTGATGCCGCTGCACAGGCGAAGTGGAAAGAATATCAAAGTTACGTGAGCTACGAAGGCGCACTGGCGCTGGTCTCGGGTTGGACCGGTATCGACTTTGGTCAATATCAGCCGGATCAGGTGCTGAAGTACCTGCACACCAACGCCATCCAATCAGCCGTTGAAACCTTCTCCACCGCCGATCCCGATCGCCAATGGACGGTAAAAGCCCTGGCGGATTGGGTCGGTATTGGTGGTTTTGGCCCATTGATTGTGGGTAGTGCAGAAACCGTCGCCGACGAACTGCAAAGCTGGGTTGAGGATACCGATGTGGATGGCTTCAACCTCGCCTACGCATTGACGCATGAAACCTTTGAGGATGTGGTTGAACTGCTGATCCCTGAGCTGCAAAAGCGCGGCGTTTACAAGAAGGAGTATGCGGAAGGAACGCTGCGCGAGAAGTTGTTTAACGCCGGACCACAGTTAACCGCACCGCATCCCGGCGTGGGCTATCGGGTGAAAAGTACGGTATTGCCGGAGGTCATATGATTGAAATTGACCAGCTGAGCAAGCATTACCGTACTCCCGACGGACGCGTCACCGAGGTGCTGAAAGCCATCAACTTACAGGTCCCGCAGGCCAATATCACTGCAGTCGTCGGGCCAAGCGGTGCGGGAAAATCCACGCTGGCGAAGTGCATCAGTTTGCTGGAGCAGCCCAGTGCGGGCAGTATTCGCGTCAATGGCAGCGATCTCTCGCGGCTAAATGGCGAAGCACTGCGTCGCGCACGCCGATCGATTGGTACCGTTTTTCAATCCTCTGCCTTGCTACAGCGTAAAAGTGCCTGGGAAAACATTGCGTTGCCGTTGCGTTATCTCGGCGTGGTCGAGCGGGATATTTCTGCGCGTGTCGGTGAGTTGCTGGAGAGTGTTGGCCTGAGCCATAAAGCCAAAGCGTATCCCGATCAGCTTTCAGGGGGCCAGCGTCAACGCATTGGTATCGCGCGTGCACTGGCGCTAAGGCCTTCCGTACTGCTGGCCGACGAGGCGACTTCTGGCCTCGATCCTGAAGCCACGGTGGCGGTGCTGGATCTGCTGAAAAAACTGCGTGATGACTACAAGCTGGCGATCGTGCTGATCACTCACGAGATGGATGCCGTGCGTCAGGCGGCGGATGCGGTTGCCGAAATTCGCGACGGGCAGATTGTGCAGTATGGCGTGGTGAAGCAGTTACTGGCGCAGCCTGATTCTTCGCTAGGGCAACGTTTGTTTCCACTGGTGGCGCAACCTGGCGAAGCGGAGTTAATCCTGCAACTGAGTTATCGCACTGATGTACCGGTTATCAGCGACTGGATCTCCCGACTGAGTGTTCAATTCAATCTGCGCATCGATCTACTTGGCGCGCATGTTGAGCAGGTCAATGGTATTCAGGCCGGGCGCTTGCAGGTGGGGATTCATTTCCAGCAAGAGCGTGTGCCAATGGCGCGGTTGCTGGCGCAACTCGAACAGTTTGGATTAGTTGCCAGCGTCTCGGGCAGCGTCCATCAGCTTCGGGAGGCGGTATGAGCGTTTCCGTGATAAGTCAGGACACGCCGTGGCTGGAGATTCCGGCATTGATGTTACCTGCATTAGGTGAGACCGCGCTGATGGTCGGCATCGTGATGTTATTCGTGGTGACCTTTGGCGGCGTCGTTGGCGTGGTGTTATTTAATACTTCAGCACGCGGATTGTTCCCCCATCGCGGCGTGCATAGGGTGCTGAGTTGGATCGTGAATATGGGACGCTCATTACCGTTTCTGGTGTTGATGGCCGCGATTATCCCGTTCACCTTCTGGCTCACCGGCACCACCATCGGCATCCCTGCGGCGGTAGTCCCGATGATTGCAGCGGGGATACCGTTCTTTGGCCGTCTGGTGGATAACGCGCTGCGAGAACTGCCCGGTGAAGTTACCGCGGTGGGTTTGGTATGCGGCGGGTCGCGCTGGCAGATCATCCGTTCGGCGCAGCTCAGTGAAGCCTTACCCGCTGTTGTTGCCGCCATCACCCTCAACCTGATTTCCATGATTGAGTACTCCGCCATCGCAGGCACCATCGGCGCGGGCGGTATCGGCTATTTAGCCGTGGTGTACGGCTATCAGCGCTTCGACAACCACATCATGATCGCCACCATCGTGGTGCTGATCGCTTTGATACAAACCATTCAATTTATCGGCGACCGTTTAGTCGCGGTTCTACGCCATCCTCAGGGGATATCACGATGACAACACAAGAATTTGAGTTACGCAAAACGCGCCGTTGGCCCTGGTTACTACTGATTATAGTGGTCATTGCACTGGCCGCTGCCGCCTGGTTCTGGCGCAGTCAGCAGCCGCAGGCCGTCGTCTTTGGCACCACGCTGCAGGTTCACTTTGAACCGGCAATGGCGGGAGAACAGAAGCTGATTGAATATGTGGGTGAGCACATCGCGCCCGATTATGGTCTGAAGCTGGAAGCGGTTGGCGTGCAGGATCCGGTACAGGCGGATCGCGCCGTGGCCCAGGGTCAATATGCGGCAACCGTGTATCAGCACCAATGGTGGCTAAAGCAGGTGGTGGATGCCAATGGCTTCAAACTGACTTCGGCGCTACCGCTGTTCCAGTGGGCCTTTGGCGTCTACTCAGATCGTTATCAATCTATTGCCGACCTGCCGCAGGGGGCCACTATTGTGGTGCCGGACGATGGCGCCAACCAGGGGCAGGCGTTGTGGCTGCTGGCGCGTCAGGGTTTGATCTCGCTCGATCCTAACGTTGAACCGCGTACTGCCAAACTTAAAAACATTGTCGGTAATCCGCATGGCTTCGTCTTTAAAGAACTCGATTTGCTGACCATGCCACGTGCGTTGAATTCGGTGGATGCAGCGATTGGTTATGTTTCGCAGTTTGATGCCGGAAAAGTACCGCGTGAGAAGGGCATTCTTTTCCCACCGGCACCGCGTACTTTTGCCTCGCAGTTGGTGATTGGTACGCCGTATCTGGAGCAGGAGAACATTGTGAAACTCAAACAGGCGTTTTCCGATCCTCGCGTTCAGCAGTGGCTGAAAACGACGGATGATCCGTTAGTCAAAGGCGTATTAGTGCCGGTCTCTTCAGACTAATTTCCCCCTGTTTATCACTCACCCGGACTCGCAATGCGTGTCCGGGCTTTTGTGTTTGTTTTTTTATTTATATTATTGATTTTAAACAATTAAATATCACTATTTGTTGCTTTGGACCTGAAGGTTAAGCGCTTATAACAACCTCACCTGCACAACTAAAAAACAACGCGAGGCGTTATGAGTTCCGTTCCTTTAGAAAACACCTTACCGGCATCCGAGCCGGTACGTTCGGTCAGTGATGTGGCAAGGCTGATCAACACCCGCAGTGACAAAAACAATTATGCACGCATGATTGTGTTCCTCGCGCTCGGCGGCGTCTTCCTCGATGCCTACGATCTCACCACGCTCTCTTACGGGATTGACGATGTGGTACGCGAATTCCAGCTTTCTCCTCTCATCACCGGATTGGTGACCTCGTCAATTATGGTCGGCACCATCGTCGGTAATCTGGTCGGGGGCTGGCTAACCGACAAATATGGCCGTTACTCCGTCTTTATGGCCGATATGCTGTTCTTTGTAGTCTCCGCTATCGCAGCCGGGTTAGCGCCTAACGTCTGGGTGCTGATAGGCGCACGTTTCCTGATGGGGGTTGGCGTGGGGATCGATTTGCCGGTAGCGATGTCCTACCTGGCGGAGTTCTCGAAATTCGCCGGTAAAGGTAATAAAGCCGCGCGTCTCGCTGCCTGGTGCCCGATGTGGTACGCCGCGTCAACGGTGTGCTTCCTGCTGATTTTTGCTCTCTACTTCCTGTTACCGAAGGAGCATCTCGATTGGTTGTGGCGCGCATCGCTGCTGTTTGGGGCTGTTCCTGCATTACTGATCATCGCGGTACGCAGCAAGTTCATGAACGAATCACCGTTGTGGGCAGCCAATCAGGGTGATCTTAAATCTGCGGTGCGCATTCTGCGCGACTCTTACGGCATCCATGCTCACGAGGCCGAACCGGAAGCGCCACCAGCAGAAGCGGCGCCGAAAGTAAGCTTCCGCGTGCTGTTCCAGAAACCCTGGCGTGAACGCACTATCGTCGCCGGCGTGATGAACATCTGTATTTCGTTTGAATACACCGCGATCGCCTTCTTCCTGCCTTCGATCCTCGCGCAGTTCCTCGGCGCGGGCGTATTTGAAACTATCTCCGCTTCGCTCGGCCTGAACGCGCTGTTTGCTTTTACCGGCGGTCTGTTGGGCATGCGTCTGGCATGGAAATATCCGTCGCGCCACGTGGCGATTGCCGGATTTGCACTGCAGTTCTTCGCCCTGATTGCGCTGGCACTGATTGGGCATCCTGAAGCAATTGCGGGGATTGTATTTGCGGTGCTGATGCTCGGCTTGTGGCTGTTTGCCGAAGGCTTTGGTCCGGGCGCGCAACTGATGGTCTATCCGGCGCTCTCCTATCCGACATCTATCCGCGCAACCGGCGTGGGCTTCAGCCGTGCGCTGTCAGGCATTGGTAGCGCGCTGGCGCTGTTTATTCTGCCGATTCTGCAGGCAGCACTGGGCACCAACATGTTCTGGGTGGTATCGCTTGCCGCCATCATCCCGATCTTCTTCCTGCTCGCGGTGCGTCATGAACCGACGCGCCACGACATCGACGATCTTTCTCATCAGGAGTGATTATGAGCCAACTTTCTACAGGCACCGATTACGCTGCGCTGGCTGCGCATTTCCGTCCACTGTTTGATCGCATTGCTGAAGGCACGGTGGAGCGCGAACGCAGTCGCACATTGCCTCATGAAGCAATAACCTGGTTAAAAGAAGCGGGCTTCGGCACGGTGCGCATCCCGAAAGAGCTGGGCGGATGGGGCGCATCGCTGCCTCAGCTGTTCCAGTTGCTCACCGAACTGGCGGAAGCGGATTCCAACCTGCCGCAGGCATTACGTGCGCACTTCGCATTTGTCGAAGACCGCCTTAACCAGCCCGCAAGTGAAGAACGCGATCGCTGGTTCCGCCGCTTTATCGATGGCGAGCTGGTGGGCAGCGGCTGGACAGAAATCGGCACAGTGAAACTTGGTGATGTGATTACCCGCGTCACGCCAGCTGAAAATGGCTGGACGCTCAGCGGCGAGAAGTTTTACAGCACCGGCACTTTGTTTGCTGACTGGATAGATGTTTACGCCCGCCGCAACGACAATCAAGGCGATGTCATCGCTCTGGTAAGCACTCACCAACCTGGCGTATCGCGTGATGACGATTGGGATGGTTTCGGCCAACGCTTAACCGGCAGCGGCACCACACGCTTCGACAATGCCCATGTTGAGCAGGAACACGTGTTCGATTTCGCCACGCGTTTCCGCTATCAAACCGCGTTCTATCAACATGTACTACTGGCAACATTGGCCGGGATTGGGCGTGCCGTGGCGCGCGATGGCGCAAAAGCGGTGGCTGCACGTAATCGTATATACAGTCACAGCAATGGTGCCGCATCTCGTGATGATGCGCAGGTATTACAGGTGATTGGTGAGATCACTAGCCTGGCGTTTGCCGTCGAAGCGACGGTGATCCGCGCCGCACATTCACTGCAATCAGCGTATGAAGCGCACTTAAGCAGCGACGAAGCGCAACTCCTGGCAGTGAATGCGCTGGCAGAAGCTGAAGCGGGTCAGGCGCAGGTGATCGCCAGTGAGCTGGTACCACGTGCAGCAACCGAGTTATTCAACGCACTGGGCGCATCGGATACGCGCATCAGTAAAGCGCTGGACCGCCACTGGCGTAATGCGCGTACGGTGTCATCGCACAATCCAGTGATCTATAAAGCGCGTGATATTGGCAACTGGAAGGTTAACGGCACGCCGCCGACCGGGATTTGGCAGATTGGCCGCGGGGAAGGGTAAGCGGAACAAAGACTCGGGCGTACCTTGTGCGCCCGAGTAACCTAACAGGATTTACTTCTTATCCAGCGACCAGGTTGCACTTCGCACATCCACTTTCACTGGCAGTAATCCAACGCGGGTAAAGGTATCCGCTAACGCCTGCTGTTCATCAAACACCTGCGGCGTCATGCGCGTGGCACCATAAGGCAGGCGTTTCAACGTTGTCTGCCAAATCGCCTTATCTAGTCCGGTCGATTTCGACAGAATCGCGGCAGCCTCGTCCTGATGAGCATTCGCCCAATCACTCAACTTACTCAGCTCATCCACAACCTGTTTAGCGGTGTCAGGATGGCCCTCCGCAAACGGACGGCTGGCGAGATAGAAGGTGTAGTGGGGCACCAAACCTTCCGCATTACGGATTTCACGCGCGTCGGCATTGGCCTCGACTTCGGCAAGGAACGGATCCCAAATCACCCACGCATCAATCGCGCCTTTCTGGAAGGCAGCGCGCGCATCGGCAGGTGGAAGGTAAACGGGTTTCACGTCCTTATAATTCAGGCCAGCATCTTCCAGCGCTTTTACCAACAGATAGTTGACGTCCGAACCCTTGTTCAATCCAACGCGCTTACCTTTCAAATCCGCCACGCTTTTAATCGGCGAATCTTTTGGCACCACAATCGCTTCCGTTTTGGGGTTAGCCGGGGAGTGACCGAGATAGATCAAATCGGCTTTGGCGGCCTGCGCGAAAGCGGGTGGAGCATCGCCGGTCGCAGCTAAATCGATGCTGCCGACGTTCAAGCCTTCCAGCATTTGCGGTCCGGCAGGAAATTCCACCCAGCGGATGTTGATGCCTTCCTTCTTAAAGGTTTCATCTAACGTGCCGCGATACTTCAGCAATGCAAAGATATTGGCTTTCTGATAGCCGATGGTCACGGTTTCTGGGTTGGCGGCAATGGCGTGAGCAGAAAGCAGGCTAAAGCTAAGGGCCAGCGCGCTTAAAGCAGGAATTTTTGTTGGCATGATAAGTCCTTGATGGTTTTTTTCTCACCATAACAAAGCCCTTATATAACCAATAAATAACTAATTTCGATCGCTTATAACCTAATTTTTTGTGATCGAGATCATTCACTGTAATCAGTATGTCATCTTGATTTGCATAGATGCCCAGATAATTAGCACGGTAATAATTTGTATAACAAATCAAAATGTCATATCGATATGCTTCTGTCAGGATAGGCACTTACGTTGCCTGCTACGGGTTTCTTTCGCTCTATGAAGTGGTTTTCACAAAGCGCAGTGCTGTTTTCTGCCAAAACTTGTCTTGCCGCCTTTCTGGCTTTTTACATTGCTCTGGAACTCAATCTCGATAAACCGGCCTGGTCACTGACTACAGTGTACGTTGCCTCTCAGCTCTATTCGGGATCGACCGTATCGAAATCGGTGTTTCGCTTCTTTGGCACCGTGTTGGGCGGGCTATTTACGCTGTTGATCTATCCCATCACCGTTGAGTCACCGATGCTGTTTAGCCTTTGCATCTCGCTATGGGTGGCGGTATGTCTTTACCTGTCGCTGCATGACCGCACGCCAAAAAGTTATGTGTTTATGCTGGCGGGTTACAGTGCAGCAATCATGGGATTCCCTGATGTGACCTCTCCTACGGCCATCACCTACACGGTGATTTCGCGTATTGAAGAGATCACGGTGGCGATCATCTGTAGCAGCCTGGTGCACCGATTGATCTTGCCGGTGTCGATGCGCAGCCTGTTGGAGCAGAGTGTTAGCCAGTGGTATCAGAATGCGCGCAAGCTGTGCAGTGAATTAGTCACGGCAATGCCTGCTGATAAATCGGTAGAGCGTGAAGATATTCTGGTGCAGATGGCAAACTATCCGCTCAGCGTTGAGACGCTCATTACGCACTGCGTCTATGAAGGCGATGCCGCGCGACGCCTTGTACGGTTGGTCAGCGTGCAATATCAACATCTCTCCTATTTGATCCCGACGCTAACGGCGATTGAGTCTCGGCTTAATTTACTGGCGCAGCAGGAAATCCGTTTTCCGGACTACATCGCTGAGGCGTTCCAGCAGTTTTTGTTATGGCTGAACGGTGATGACCAGGTTCAGGTCCACGATGTACTGACCGTTGCGCAGGCGCAGCTGAAGCAAGCCTGGCAGGAAGGGCGACTTAACAGTGAAGAGAGTATTTTGCTGATTGGATTGCTGGAGCGCCTGCTGAATTTTGTGCGCATTGCCAATGCCTATCACAGCGTCAGCGAGCGCGTTAGTGAGTGGACACCGACCGTTAAACCGGGAAAAACCGTGCGAGCGCATAAGCACGTAGACAAAGGTTTGCTGCTGCTTTCCTGCTTCACCGCGTTTCTTGCCACCTTCGCCACCTGCTTGTTCTGGATAGGCAGCGGCTGGAAAGATGGCTCGACTGCGCCGATGATGGCTGCCGTGCTCTGCTCCTTCTTTGCCGGTTTGGATAGCCCCATCGCGCCTATGAAACTGTTCCTCAAAGGCGTGTTGATTTCGATGGCAATTAGCCTGCTTTACGTGACGGTGTTGATACCGCAGGCGGTGACATTCGAGGCGATGATCATCTGTCTCGCGCCCGGATTATTTGCGCTGGGATTGGTGATTGCCAACCCGGCGACCAATCTGATTGGCTTGATCGTCGCCACGCAGATTCCGGGGTTGATTGGTATGAGTCACCGTTTCAAGCCAGATCTTCTGCTTATAGTGAACGCCATGATTTCGACGCTGGTGGGAATTGTCATCGCATTGGTGCTGACGTTGCTGATTCGCAACAAACGTCCATCGTGGACGGCAAAACGCGCGGTGCGCAAAGGGATCCGCGATCTACTGCAGTTCATCGCTGCACTGCGTCTCAATACGGTGACGATGACGGCGCGTCAGCAATTTGTGGCGCGCACGCTGGATAAGGTCAATATCATCCTGCCTCGCAAGCGCGTCGATCCCTCTCCCGATCTGGTGTCCGGCGGCAATCTGATTGCTGAAGCCTGGCTTGGTGCCAACTGTTACGACTATTACACGCGGCACAAGGCGCTACTGACCGAGAATGGCATTGAGAGTGCAGCCATGTTTCATGAGTTAAGTGTGTTCCTGAAGCAAAGGCTTAAATCCTTGCAGACTCAGCCACATCCGGCGTTACTGCATGAGCTTAATCGCCTGCTGTTGGGATTAGAGGCGCGAACGCAGCAGGAGCAGGCGCTGTTTGCGCCGATGTTCCACCTGTTCAATATCCGCTTATCGCTGTTTCCCTCAGCGCGCTGGCCGGAGAATGCGTCACTTGAGGTTGCCCGTGCATAAGTGTGCCGTGAGCCCTGTATTTGAGCAGGGGATATGCACCGGACTGCCAAAACCCGTACAGTGCTGAACAGACTTGATAAAGGATAATCGCAGATGAAAATGATCGGTTTGATCGGTGGGATGAGTTGGGAATCGACGGCGCTCTACTACCGCATCATCAATGAACAGGTGAAGCAGCAACTCGGCGGATTGCACTCGGCACGCAGCTTGATGTACAGCGTCGACTTTCAGGAAATCGAGAAGTTACAGGTGGCGGGTGAGTGGCAGCAGGCCGGGCAGATTCTGGCAGAAGCCGCGCGCAGTCTGGAAAAGGGCGGAGCGGATTTTATTGTGCTCTGTACTAACACCATGCACAAAGTCGCTCATCAGATCACCGATGCGGTGGATATCCCGCTGTTACACATTGCGGATGCGACTGCGCAACGTATTCAAACTGCGGGCGTAAAACGCGTGGGCCTTCTGGCTACGGCGTTCACCATGGAGCAGGAATTCTACAAAGGTCGCCTGGCGCAGTCTGGCATTGATGTGCTGGTGCCGGATGCGCCGGGCCGGAAAACGGTGCACGACATTATTTATCAGGAGTTGTGCCTTGGCATTATTCGTGAAGAGTCGCGAGCGCGTTATCGCGAAGTGATTGCTGAACTGGTGGAACAGGGTGCCGAAGCGATTATTCTCGGCTGCACTGAAATTACCTTGTTGGTGAAGCCTGAAGACGCCAGCGTACCGCTGTTTGATACCACATTGATTCACGCGGAAGACGCGGTGAAACTGGCTTTGGCAGCAAAATAACTAGCCTGCTAATTATAAATTGTGTTATTATTTATGCATTGAAGGCACAACGTCTGACCCCACATGGTCGTACAGGGATGTGCCAGAACTGGCTGCCAATACGTTGGCAGCCTTTTTTGTGGTCAGAATGCTGTTTCCAGTGAATCTGTGACGCAATAATCGTCATCCACCAGCGGCAAATAGCGCCATTTATCAAATGCGGTGCAGGGATGAGAGATACCGCATCCTACCCAATCACCCGGTTGTAGCATTTCATCATCGGGCAGCAGCAAATAAGCATGCTGGTCGTTGACGTCACTGATACGCAAATGCGTTGCCGCGCGCGGTTCACTGCCGTCTGCCTTGCGTATCCACAACGGATTGGGCAGATCCTGATCGAACGGCACATCACGCCGTCCAAAATCGACAAAGGCCAGCCCTGGTTCAGGACGAGATAACACCCGCCCCCAAATCTCCAGCGCCGCATTGAAGTGATGGCTCGAACCTGGCTGAGCAAACGGTGCAATGCGCGCATACAAGCCGCTGTCATGCGCCATGTAGGCACCGGAGCGAATCAATGGCGTCATCGGTAGTGGTAATTCCGCCGCAGTAAAACAATCCGTCACCACGTCAAACCATGCGCCGCCGCCGGCGCTGAGGATGATGTGATCGCTGCTGAACAGCTGTTGCTCAGCCAAAAATGCGGCGGTGCTGATCATCATTGCGCAGTAATCTTTTACTCGCTGCACACCTGCCGCATCGCGACCCGCACCTAGCGCGCCCTCATAACCGGCCACACCCACCAGTTGCAGTGAAGTGCTGGCTTTAATCGCTTCGGCAATCTTTAGCGCTTCCTGATGTGAACGGCATCCGGTGCGACCGCCACTCACTGACATCTCCAGCAGTACTGAAATCTGTGCATCACCGAGATGCTGCTCCAGCAGTTTGACGCCTTGCAGTGAATCGACATAACAAAGAAAGCCGTGATCGGGATGTTGCTGCTGCCACTGCCCAATCCAGCGAATGCCTGCCGGATCGACCAGCTCATTGGCAAGAAACACATTGCGGATGCCAAACTGACGCAGCGCACGCACCTGTGCTGGCGTGGCGGCGCCTAAACCCCACGCGCCGCCTTCGCTGATGGCACGACGCAAAATCGCGGGCGACATTGAGGTTTTACCGTGTGCGGCCAGCATGATGCCGTTTTCCTGGCAAAAAGCGGCGAGCTGGTGGAGGTTATTCTCCAGTGCAGTTTGCTTCATCACCATTAACGGTGAGAACACCTCATCACTGGTAAACACGTTGCAGCCCGGCGTTAACGGCTGATTGCCTGCACCCGCCACTGATTTAAAACGCGGCGCGGCTTGTTGGGCATCCAGTAAACCGTCCGCCTGTAGCGGAAAACGAATCGACATAATGGCTCCTGTTAATGCTCAAGCACGCGCGATAAGAATTGCTGGGTGCGCGGGTTTTGTGGATTGACGAAGATTTGCTCCGGTGAACCCTGTTCGGCGATAACACCCTGATCCATAAACACCACTCGATCCGCCGTTTTACGGGCAAAGCCCATCTCGTGCGTCACTACCACCATCGTCATGCCTTCACGTGCCAGGCTGCGCATCACTTCCATCACTTCACCGACCAATTCCGGGTCGAGCGCGGAGGTGGCTTCATCAAAGAACATAATTTTCGGTTCCACCGCCAGCGCACGGGCAATGGCAACGCGCTGCTGCTAGCCGCCAGACAGCTGAGCGGGATAGTAATGCGCACGTTCTGCCAGGCCAACGCGAGTCAGCGCCGCCATACCGCGTTTGTTGGCTTCGGCTTCCGACAACTTTTGCGCCTTAATCAGCGCCAGCGTGACGTTGCCCAGCGCAGTTTTATGCGGGAACAGGTTGAACTGCTGGAACACCATGCCGACATGGCCGCAAATTTCGCTGCTGCGCTTACGGTCGTGCAAGGGGACTTTGTTGACCCAGATTTCACCGCCGTCAGCGGTTTCTAATCCGCTCATAATGCGCAGCACGGTACTTTTTCCCGAACCAGACGCACCTATTAACACCAGTACCTCGCCGGGTGAGACTTCCAGGCTGATCTCTTTCAGCACCTGCGTCGGGCCAAACGATTTTGAAATGCGGCTCAGCGTAATCGCGGATTGGCTCATGATATTTGGCTCCTGGTTTGATGATGTTGAACCCAACGAGAAAGCGGGAAGCAGATGGCGAAGTAGAGCAGGGCAACCAGGCCGTAAATCACCACCGGTTGGCCGATACGATCGACGATTGCCTGCCCCTGATGCATCAGTTCGGACATGCCGATCATGCTGACGATCGAGGTGTCTTTAATCAGCGAAAGATACTGACCGGCCAGCGGCGGTAATACGATGCCGCGAGTTTGTGGCAATATCACGCTCATGAAGGTTTGACGTTTGGAAAGGCCGAGAATCCACGACACTTCCCACTGTCCTTTCGGCACCGCTTCAATCCCGGCACGAAACACTTCCGCGATATAAGCGCCCTGGTAGATGCTCAAGCCGAGGATCCCAGCGGCAAACAGGTTGATTTCATAACCGAAGTAGGCCACGCCGAAGTAGATAAACATCAGCGTGATCAGCACTGGCGTACCGCGAAACAGTTCGGTGTAGAGCACAGCAATTTGTTTGGCGACCGGCAATCGACTGGTGCGTAGCACCGCAGCCAGCAAACCGAGCAGCGTACTGCCGATGATGGCTGCGATAGACAGCAACAGCGTGATCCCCAATCCTTTCAGCAGGATGGGAAAAGAGCTGATGATTAATTCGCTCATAATGCACTCTCCCGTTTCACTGGATTAGTCAGCCATTTTTTTGCCCACCACCAGGCGGACTTTTTTACCGGGGTCACCAGCGGCGGATGGAACATGCGCCGTCCTGCTACCGTGCCGAGCCATGAGAACAGATTGCTCAGCACCAAATAAACCAGCGCCACCACGCTAAAGGTCTGGATATACAGCAGGGTACGGGCGTTGATCACCGTGGCGGTGCCGGTCAGCTCTGGCAGTGCAATCGCGGAAAGCAGCGAAGTGCCGAGCAGCAGCTGAATCAGGTTATTGATAATCGCCGGCCATACGGCGCGCGCCGCCTGCGGCAATACCACGCTGAGAAAGATTTGCCGACGCGGAATGCCGAGAATGTACGCGGCTTCCAGCTGTCCTTTTGGCACCGATTGAATCCCGGCGCGAAACGTTTCAGACAAGTACGCGCCGACGTTGATACCCAATGCCAGCACGCCCGCAGTAAAGGCACTCATGGTGATGCCCAGCGAGGGCAGGCCAAAGAAGATGATGAAGATCTGCAGCAGGACTGGCGTGTTGCGAATGAACTCGACGTAGCAGTGACTAATCCAGCGCAGCGGCGCAACAGGCGATGATTTCGCTAATGCCGACAATAAACCCAGTGCGACCGCCAGCACGAAGGCGAGCAGCGTGACCTGTAAGGTCAGCCATGCGGCTTCGAGAAAAGTATCGGCGTAGCGCCACAGGGTGAGCCATTGATAATTCATGGTTTGACTCCTTCAAACGGCGCGACAAATATTGCCGCGCCGCAGATCAATCAAAATTGCGGGTTGAGCGGATAACGCGGCTTGCTACCGAACCATTTCTGATACAACTGAGCGTTTTCACCAGAAGCGTTGATTTCAAATAGGAATTCATTCAGATAGTTGGTCCACACCTGATCGCCCTGTTTCACGCCGAAGGCGTTATACTCCAGCGGCACCAGCGCTTCGTTGGTCACGGTTAACGTCGGATCAAGCTTGGCCTGATAGGCGAGGAAGTTGTTATCCTCGATCATCGCATCGGCCTGACCTTGTTTCACGGCGAGGATCGCGGCTTGTGATGAATCGTACTCCTGGATTTTCACGTCAATGCCGAGATTGCGCACCTCATCACCGTTGGTAGAGCCTTTCACCGTGGCGATGGTTTTGCCTGCCATATCATGAGCAGATTGAATGCCGCTGTTCTTGCGCACCAGCATCGCTTCACTGGCCACCACATACGGATTGGTAAAGCCGATCTCTTTGGCGCGTTCCAGATTGCGGGTGAAGTTACAGAACACCACATCGACTTTGTTAGTTTGCAGGTTTGGAATACGGTTGGCGCTGGTGGTATTGACCATTTCCAGCTTCACGCCCATCTCTTTAGCCAGTGCTTTAGCCAGATCGACGTCATATCCATCTGGGTTGCCGTCTTTGTCGTAAAAACCAAAGGGGGCAAAGCTCAGGCAGTCACCGACACGTAGCGTGCCGCGTTGCAACACGTTCTGCAGGGCCGATTGTGGTGCGGCGCCGGCTTCTTTTTTTTCTTCGGTGGGTGTGCAGCCAGCTAAAACCAGTAAAGCCAGCGCAGCGGCGCCGAATTTAAGCGATGTTGTGTTCATTTTATGCTCTCTATAAAATGGTTATGAGTCGGCGTAATGCCGATATTTCACAGCAAAATGAAAAGCATTAATTAATAACAGGCTGTCCTGGTGTGGGCGAAGAAATTAAATATTTGTCAGCCTGTTTTAATCGTAATAATTATTTACGATCGGCGCGGAAGCATTTCATATCCACTTCCACTTTGCAGTCGACCACTAAATCCTGCACGCTACAAATACGCGCCGGTGGATTTCCGCTGAATATCTCACTGAATACTTTATTAAAGGAACTGAAGTAGCGCGCGTCGGTTAGCACTGCCGTGACGTGTACCACATCTTCCACGCGATAACCTGCTTCACGCATAATGGTCAGACAGTTGTCGAACGCTAACTGCGTCTGTTCAATGATACCGCCTTCTACCACTTCACCGTCGCGCATCGGCGTCTGGCCTGAGATATACAGCCAGCCATCGGCTTCTACCGCACGGGCGAAGGGTAGCATTTGGCCGCCGGTGCCGGTTCCGCCTTCTATGCCATAACGTTTTATCGTCATGCGAATTGCCTCATTTCTGGAGTGATTAGTCTGTCCGATATACCAGACTTGAATCTGCAATACCGGATAGGGCAAGATTTGCACAGTGGATTTGCTTTTGCAATATGTGATCGGCTATTTAATTTTTTGTGATGCAATCGGGATCTCAAAATAAATCTATTGAGATGAGTTCGTTTAATAAGAATGTGACCTTTGTCGAACATTTTAAATGTTTTCGAAAAACCGCTGCGCCAAAATGAGGCCCCAAAATAGATCGCCATAATATAACGTCAGTGACTAATTTTTATTTTTACGGGGATGGGTAATTGTTGTGTTGGGGTGTATGATGCTTTTCTTTTTTCAAGTATTCCAATCGCACCAATGCAACAGGGGAGTGAGCGTATGCCGGATGAAAAACCGTCACGGGCGCGCGGTGTTGACCGGGTTATCGATATTTTCCGTCAGTTACATACTGCCCGTCAGCCGATGGCGATGCGGGATTTGATCGATGCCACCGGTGCACCCCGTTCCAGCGTTTATGAATTGGTCAGCCTGCTCAGTGAAGCCGGTTTGGTGGAATTAGATGCAGATGGTGCGGTGTTCTTTGGTCGTGAGATGCACTATTACGGTGCGGATTACATGGCGCATAACGATCTGATCCGGCGCGCGCATCAGCTGATGGTCGAGATTGTGGCGCGCCATGGCGAAACCGTGCAGCTTTGTATGCTGGAAGGCAACAAGTACACGGTGGTGCTGTCCGAAAGCAACGCGCATCCGTTCAAAATTACCTCGGATATCGGCGTGCGGGTGCCAATCACCTGGACTGCTACGGGTCGCTTACTGCTCAGCAACTGGTCTGATAGCGCGATCCTCGATTTGATCCCCGAAGACGATTACCGACTTGCCAGCGGGCAGATTCTTGATAAACAGGCATTTCTCGATGAGATTCATCATGCGGGCAAACTTGGCTATTGCATGACGGAAGGCCTTTCCGAAAGCTTTACCTGCTGCATGGCCGCGCCTATCCGTTCTCGCAGCGGCCAGGCTGTTGCCGCCATCTGCTTTATGGTGAGCCGTGATACGCCACAAGAGCGCCGGCAGATGTTATTGCAGGAACTCATTACCTCAGGGCAGAAGCTGTCCGATTTCACCTGACTCGCATTTCCCTGCTGCGGCGGATTGCACGCTGCCAGCAGGGAAAGGACAATCCATCCGCCATCCGCCATCCGCCATCCGCCATCCGCATCACTCAGCATTAATATCCGGTTACAACCCGTTGTTCTGGCGTTTATTTTCGCCCCTTAAGGTTGTGTTAAGGTAATTGATAATAATAACTATTCTTTTTACCACGGAGTTTTAGGATGAAAACGCGCCTGCTACTGGCAATGGGGTTACTGGCTTCCACGGCAGCTTCGGCTACCACTTATCCGTTAACCGTTACCGACATGGACGGCCACACGCAAACCATCAATAAAGAACCGCAACACATCATCCTGCAGGATGGCCGCGATATTTTGACGCTGGCACTGCTGGATCGTGATGACCCGTTCAAGCGCGTGGTGGCGTGGAATAACCTGCCGAAGAAGCAGGACACCCAAACCTGGGATCTGCTGAAGGGCAAATGGCCGGAAGCGACCAAAATTGTCGATATGGGCTTCAGCGATCAGGGACAGGTCAATTTAGAAAGCGTGCTGGCACAAAAGCCCGACATGATGATTGCCCAACTGCGCGCGAAACCGGCGCTGCAACAGTCAGGTGTATTGAGTACGCTGAATAATCTGCATATTCCCGTGGTGTTTGTGGATTATGAACTGCACCCGGCACAAAACACCGCGCCGAGCGTCACGCTGCTGGGTAAAGTATTGAACCGCGAGAGCCAGGCTAAAGCCTATACCGATTTCTATCAGCAGAGATTTGATCGCATCACCAAAGGCGTCGCTGAGGTGAAGAACAAACCGACTGTGTTTATCGAGCCGATTGCAGGTAATAGCGATAACTGCTGCTTCACGCATAGTCATAATGGCTGGGGCGGATTAGTCGAAGCCGTAGGCGGTAAGAATATTGGTTCCGAACTGTTGCCGGGCAACGTGGGCTTTATCGCTCTGGAAAAAATCATTGCCATGAAACCGGATGTTTACATCATGACCGGTTCAAAGCGTCCTAACACCAACGTGCTGCCATTCGGTTACGGCGTGCAGCCGAAAGAGGTGAATGCCACTTTCCAGACGCTGCTGAAACGTACTGGTCTGGCACAGATTGAGCCGGTAAAAAATGGCCGTGTGTACGGCGTTTATCACCATTTCTATAACCATCCGTACAACATCGTGGGGATGGAAATTCTGGCGAAAGACCTTTATCCGCAGCAGTTTGCCGATCTAACGCCTAACGCCGACTTCCGTACTATCGTGAAAAACTTCACTAAGTTACCGGATGAAGCGATCGATTTAAGCTATCCCGATAACAAGTAATGCTATATAGCGGGCCAAAACGGCCCGCTTTTTATTTGCCTTAAACAACAATCTTTCTTCGACGCAATGACAAGCGTAATTGTTATGTTATAACATATCAATTATAACGTTTGGTGTGGCATGTCACCGCACCTGCACTTGTCATGTTGAAGGAGTTGCAATGTCATCACTATCCCCGAATTTTAAAAAGTTGCCGGTTACTGTTCTCTCCGGTTTTCTCGGTGCAGGCAAAACCACTCTGCTTAACCACATTCTCAATAATCGCGAAGGTCGCCGCGTGGCAGTGATCGTCAACGATATGTCGGAAGTGAATATTGATGCCGCCCTGGTGCGTGAGGGCGGGGCGGAGTTGTCGCGCACCGATGAGAAGCTGGTGGAGATGAGCAACGGCTGCATCTGCTGCACGCTGCGTGAAGATCTGCTGCTGGAGGTGGATCGCCTCGCAAAAGATGGCCGTTTCGATAACCTGGTGATCGAGTCCACCGGTATTTCCGAACCGCTTCCGGTGGCGGAAACCTTTACCTTTGCCGATGAAGACGGTCAGAGCCTGTCGGAAGTCGCTGCGCTCGACACCATGGTCACGGTCGTGGACGGCTTTAATTTCCTGCGCGATTACGAATCCAACGAGAGCATCAAATCCCGCGGTGAATCGCTGGGTGAAGAAGATGAACGCACGGTAGTGGATCTGCTGGTGGATCAGATTGAGTTCTGCGACGTGCTGATTTTGAACAAAACCGATCTGATTGATGAGGCAGAAAAATCGCGGTTACTGGCGATCCTTTACTCGCTTAATCCGCGCGCACGCATTGTCACCTCTGAATTTGGCAAAGTGCCGTTGGATCAAGTGTTAAACACCGGCTTATTTGATTTCGAAGCGGCCTCACAAGCCCCCGGCTGGTTGCAAGAACTGCGTGGTTCACATACGCCAGAAACCGAAGAGTACGGCATTCGCAACTTTGTGTTCCGCGCGCGTCGTCCTTTCCATCCCACCCGCTTCGCCAGCGTCATTGAAGGCGATCTTAAGGGCGTGGTGCGGTCTAAGGGCTTCTTCTGGCTCGCCAGTCGTCCGCGCTATGCCGGTTCATGGTCACAGGCCGGTGGCGTGACGCGTCAGGGCTTGGCGGGTATGTGGTGGGCAAGCGCGCCAAAGGAACGCTGGCCGGAAGACCCTGAGACGCTGGAATACATCATGCAGAATTGGGTCGAGGGCACTGGCGATGCGCGTCAGGAAATCGTGTTTATTGGTATTGAGATGGATGAATCCCGTCTGCGCAGCCAGTTGGAAAATGCGCTGCTGACTGATGAAGAGATGGCGCAGGGACCGGAAAACTGGGCCGAATATCCGGACCCGTTTGAACCCTGGTTTCACTGATGGCAGGCCATAAATCTTTCTGTGCGTTGATGCATAAAGATTAAACCGGGCACACAGGTGACACTTTTAACCGGGCAAACATGTAACACTTTTAATCCGGCCACAAGTAACAATTTTAACCCGGCACACAGGTGACACCTTAGACCGGCCACATAGGTAACAGTGATAAATGCGCACCCTGCGTTACTCCTCCGGGTATTCGTAGGGGCGCCATTTATGGCGACCAAAAAATGCTGCGGCAGCAAGAGGTCACGATGCAAAAAATCCCCCTCACCATTCTCAACGGTTTTCTGGGTGCAGGAAAAACGACGCTATTAAAAAGCCTGCTGATTCAGGCTCATAAACAGCAACTCGCGGTCTGCGTTATCGTCAATGATATGAGCGAACTGGACGTCGATGGCGTGCTGATTGCCAATACTGAAATCGTTAATGCCAGTAAACACAATTTTATTACGCTCTCGGCCGACAGCATCAGCAGCCGAAGCGGCATTGAAAAACTCAGCGCCTCGCTGGCGTCGATGCTCAATGCGCATCGTCCGGACCTGATCCTGCTGGAAACCTCAGGCAGCAGCCATCCGTTGCCGCTGGTGCGTTATTTCCGCGACCATGCCGAGGTGCAACTCAACGGATTCGTATCGCTGGTCGACAGTGTGATGCTGAATGATGATTACCAGCAAGGGGAAACCCTCATCACCCGTTTCCAGGCCAACCTACAGCGCGGCGAGCGGCGTATCGAGAATCTGCTGGCAGAACAAATCATGTTTTGCAGCCATCTGCTGCTCACCAAAAATGATCGGTTGCCGTCTTCCAGCATTACCCGCATTGCCCAGGCCATTCATCCGCTCAATCCCTATGTGGCAGTGATGGCGGTATCGCGGGGAAACTTGCTACTGAGCGAACTCATGGCGATGCCGTCCTACGATTTCGGGCGGGTCGCGCAGTTAATCGAAGAATTAGCGGATGAGGTCGATGCCATTGATCCCGGTGCGTGGCAAATGACTTCCGAAGTGATTCACGACGATCGTCCATTCCATCCGCAGCGATTGTGGGATACCTGCCACCACTTTATGGGCGCAGGCATCTATCGCAGCAAAGGTTTTTTCTGGCTGCCAACGCGGGACGACCTGGCACTGTTGTGGAATCAGGCCACTGGCAGTATCAGTCTGGAATTTATCAGTTACTGGAAAGCGGGAATCCTGAATCATCGTGATAGTCCGCTCACGGCAGAGGAGCGCGCGGCGGTTGAACAGGCAGTGGCAAAAATGCCGGGGCGATTTGGCGATCGGCGCTGCAGTTTAACGGTGATTGGTGAGCCGGATGAAGTGAAAGCCTTCAGCGCCGCCATGAAACGCTGCTTTCTCAATGAAGAGGAGATTGCATGGTGGCAAAGCGGCGGTGAATTTGCCGATCCCTGGCCGCAGCGTGTCGCGCGTGTAACGGCCTGAATTAGCCAGCTAACGCACGCATTTGCGTACAGAACGGACACTGGCAGCCGGATACGGGCTTTAATAGCGCCGCATGCACTTCCGCCGTCGCCAGAGGCTGTGTCAAATCGACGTTGGCCACTGCGGTATCCGGCTTTTGCGCCAGTTTTAACGTATCAATCTTTGCCTGAAAGGCACCTGCTTTTGCCGATGCTATGGCGATAAGCAACAGAGGAACAGTGGTCTTCATCGCAGCAACCTCAATGAATAATTTGAAATGTGACGATATAACATTAACACAGGGCTGTTAAGGAATTTCAACATGACCAAACCCACAGCTGCGGAGCAGCAGAACCTTCTCAGTATGCCGCCCGAAGCGTATATGAATGCTCACCAAAGTGATTTCTTTTTGCGCTTATTACGTTTTGAGCGCCAGGAATTGCTGGAACACATCGACTACCTGAAAACGCAACTGCAACGTAGCGAACAGCAAGGTGACGAAGCCGATAAAGCGATCCGCGAAGAGGAGTTGCGCTTATTGTTTCGCCAGATTGATCGCGAAAGCCGTCTGCTACCAAAAATTGATGCCGCCATGCAGCGTATTCATCATGGTGAATATGGCTATTGCCGTGAGACGGGCGATCCGATTGGCCTGGCACGTTTGCTGTTGCGCCCTACGGCAGAACTCTCAATTGATGCCAAGATTAAGCAAGAGCGGGTCGAAGCCCAGTACCGAAAATGATAGTCACCCAGAGCGCAGGCTCTGGGTGCTGATTACTGTGAACGTCCCAGCCACATTGACACCTCAACGCCATCGCTAAACGGCAGTGACAGATAGCCACGCCCGCTGTGCACGTGTTCGAGATATTCCGGGCTGAAATCGGCATCATCGGCGACGATCAGCGCGCCGGGGCGCAAATGCGGTTCGACCAGTGCCAGGATTTCGGGATAAATGGCTTTCGCGCCATCCAGCACCAGCATATCAATGGCAGCAGGAAGATCGCGGCTCAACGTTTGCAATGCGTCGCCCACGCGCACTTCAATCAAATCACTCACGCCCGCATCGGCAAAATGATTACGCGCCAGCGCGACTTTTCCCGGTTCAAACTCGCTGGTGATGATCTTTCCGCCGCCGTTATCACGCACTGCGGCCGCCAGGTGCAGCGTCGAAATCCCAAAGGAAGTGCCAAACTCCACTATTGTCTGCGCCTTGCTACTGCGTGCCAGCATGTACAGCAACTTGCCGGTTTCACGCGACACCGCCAGCGGCACGTTTTTCAGATGTCCATAAAGTTCTAGATAATCGGTTTTGCTCTGCAAAAGGCGATTTTGCTCTTCATCGGACATCACGCGGAAGGCTTCGTTAGTCGGATGCGCCATATTGTCGGCTAGTTCGAACAGGTAGTTGAGCAGCGGTGCCAACGGCGCGGAAGTTAAGGTGTTCATGATGATTCTCCGTGGATTAATCTGTGCGAACAGAATACGATGAATCATTCGCATTTCACTATTCGTGTTCGGGAGTGACAGGTGGCTGAAAATCGTAACGCTAAGATTTCAGAGAGAAAAAGGCCGCAGCAAGCGCGCTCCAGCGAGCTGGTTTCCGCGATATTGCAAGCCGCTACTCAGGTTTTAGAGCAGGAGGGCGCCACGCGATTTACCACAGCGCGCGTGGCGGAGCGGGCGGGTGTGAGTATTGGATCGCTGTATCAATACTTTCCCAACAAAGCGGCTATTCTTTTCCGCTTACAGAGCGAGGAATGGCAACGCACCGGCGATCTTTTAGGATCGATCCTGCGCGATCGGGCTGTACCAGCACGTGAACGTCTGCATCAACTCACGCGCGCTTTTTTACACTCTGAATGTGAAGAAGCCGCCATGCGCACCGCGCTCAACGATGCGGCTCCCTTGTATCGCGATGCTCCGGAAGTGGCAGCCGCGCGTGCGGCGGGGGAAAACGTGGTGAGTGAGTTTCTGCATGAGTTATTGCCCAATCTGGAAGAGAAACAACGTCTGCGCGCTGCGGACCTGATCAACAGCACACTGGGTAACGTGGGCAAGCATTTTTCCGAAACGCCGCGCTCTGAGGTGGAAATTCAGGACTACGCGCACGATATGGCAGACATGTTCTGTGTCTGGATCAGGGAAAAAGGGGCGGATTTGCAGTAAAACATGGCACTGGAAATCTCTGAAAGCGGTTAACAATCTCATTATTACCATTCTCATTAATCCACACCGCGAGTAAGCTCTATGAAAACCTTTTCACAGCTGGAAGGAATGCTGGTTAACCGATACGGGAGAGCAAGATGGCAGTAAAAATGATTGCGGTGGATATGGATGGGACTTTTCTCGATGACAACAAACAGTACAACGCACAGCGTTTTGCGCGTCAGTACGCCTTGTTGAAAGAGAAGGGCGTTCGTTTTGTGGTCGCCAGTGGCAATCAATATTACCAGTTACAACGCTACTTTCCGGACATCAAAGATGAAATCGCCTTTGTCGCCGAGAACGGTGCCTGGGTGTCAGACAGCAATGAAGAGATCTTCTGCGGCGAATTAGCGCCAGAACGCGTCCATCAAATTCTCGATATTCTGTCTAAAGAGCCGGATATCAGCACCGTGGTGTGCGGTCGCAACGGCGCTTATGTGCACACTTCGATGCCGGAAGAGGTGATTGCGATGCTGGCGAATCATTATCATCGTCTGGAAAAGCGCGACAACCTCTACGATATCGATGACACCATCTTTAAGTTCTCGCTCAATCTGGCGCATGAAGGGGTAGATGCCCTGATGGATCGCCTGCACAAAGAACTGGGCGCGATTGAAAACATCATGCATCCGGTCTCCAGCGGTTTTGGCTTTGTCGATCTGATCATCCCAGGCTGCCACAAAGCGCACGGTATTGCGCTGCTGCAGGAAAAATGGGGCATCGACGATTGCGAAGTGCTGGCGATTGGCGACAGCGCCAACGATCTCGAAATGCTGCGTCAGGCCTGCTACAGCTTTGCGATGGCCAACGCCGCTGAAGCCGTTACGGCGGTGTCGCGGTATAAAACCGACAGCAACAACGACGAAGGTGCGCTCAACGTGATTGCCCGTTTGCTGGCGCGTGAAGAGCCGTTTAGCTAAATCACACCAACAAAGCGGCAGGTTTATCACGCCTCTATGCAGCGAGAGCTGCAATCTTCGATGCGAGATAGATTTTGCCGCTATGTTTATCAGTTTAGATTCCGCGCCTGGCTAACCTCTTCTCCATACTCTTAACCATTACTGGTAAAAGTAATGCGCTGCTTAGCACCAGTATCAGGAACATGACCGGCAGCGGCGATGCCTCTTCGAAAGTCATGGCAGAAAGAAAAAAGGCGAGAGTGGTGCTCAGTGACATCAGCGCCGTTTGCACAGTCAGAAAGCCAGTACGACTTGCCTTATCGGGAAACTTTGCGGTCACACAAGACACCACCACTAATCGCCCATAAGCCCCACCCAGAAATAGCCCAATAAAAAGTCCACTGACGTGTAGACCTAAAACGGGTAGCAGCAAGCTGACCAGCAATATCAAGGTTGAGACAATAGCTAATGTGTAGCCGGATAAGTAGGCCAATAGTTTTCCGGTGAGTTTAGTTGCCATCAAGCCAGCAATACCACCAATGAAAAACAGAGTGGGCAGAGAAGTTGTGAGAGCCTGCATGTGTTGGGTCAGCATTGGCACCAAAGCAGGAATGATGAGCATGGGTGTAAATTGCGCGACGGCGTTTCCGCTAGCAAAAAACAACCACTCTGGCGTCAGTGTCATTGACGCTTTATTCACACCATTGCTTTCGACATCAGGAATAAATCGGGCAATCAGCAGTAAACATAGCAGACACAGCAAGCCAATAAGTCTTGGTGCACTTGACCAACCGAAATGTGTACTCAAAAACAGCATCGCCGGCATGCCTGCAATGCTCACTACAGAGAAAGAGGCGATGACGGTGGCAATCATCCGCGCTTGTAACGCTGCTGGCGCGAGGCCGATTAACAAACTCATTCCTACGCCCATTGTTGTTCCTCCCGCTAAGCCCGCCATAAATCGCAGAAGCAAGAGCAAGGTATAACTGCTCGTGAATGTGATCAGTACCGTCAGAACACCCAAAAGCGCCATATTCCAAAGTAAAAATCGTTTGGCGCTCACGTGGCCAATCCATTTCCAAACACATAAGCCGGATATCACTGAAGCAAAGGTGTAAGTGCCCGTGACATATCCTGCATAAGTGACAGGCACTGAAAATTGAGAAGCCATATAGACGAACAATGGATTGAACATCATGTACTCAAGTGCATTTGTGAACTGTACAAACGCGATGATGAAAGCGATGCGTATCACGGCGGATGAGCCCGATACAGTGCGAGAGAGGTTTAAAGTTTTCTCCATCTGGTGAGTGGAGGCTTAGTCTATTGCCCGTGCATCACTATGATTAGAGAGATAAAGTAGAATGATTAATTATCAAAAATGGGATAATCGATGCGCAGCAAAATCGATTTAAATGTTTTGAGGGTATTCGTCACCGTTGCAGAGAAAGGCAGTTTTATCGGCGGTGCGCGTGCTTTGAATATGCCTGCATCAAATGTGAGTCGCCAAATTTCTCAGATGGAAGAACGTTTAGGAATGCGACTCATACAGCGAAGTACGCGTCAAATGAAGCTTACCGAAGCAGGGCAGATGTTTTTTGACAGCATGCGGCCACTGCTGGACTCAGTGAATGAGACGGAAGCCAGATTAAGTCACGCGCAAACTGAGCCGGAAGGGCTGCTACGTGTGTGTCTCCCGAACGGAGTAGGACCGGTCATTTTCGGTAATCTTTTGGCTGACTTTGCACTGCGATATCCCAGAATTGAACTCCACTGTATTACCAGCCTGCTAGGAGCTGAAGCATTGTGGGAGGACTGTGATGTCGCGATTGATATCAGTCGCGGCACGCGCACCAGCAGTGATGTTATTGCTCGACCGCTGGCTTTATTGCCGTGCCACATTGTAGCGGCACCCACATTGCTGCAAAAGCACACAAGACCGACTCACACCGAGCAATTGCTGACTCTGCCCTGCATCACGACCGTTAGTGCGCTTCAGGGGCAAGCCTGGCAATTTCTTACCACTGGTAAAGGGTTTCGACATATCAATGTGCCGAGTCCCTTCCGCGTCGACAGTGGAGAGATGGCGATGCAAGCTGCACTGAAAGGTATCGGGTTTGCCATCCTTTCAGCGCAGGCTTGTGAGCCTTACATTCGTGACGGGCAGTTGGAAGTGATTGAGCTTGAACTCGCTCCCGCCCCTCTTGAGATTGCGCTGCTCTATCAGGAACGTAGTTTTCTTCCCGCAAGAAGCCGCGCGTTTATTGATTTCCTGCAAGAAGCGGTGCGGAATCAACGAGAAAAATAACCTGCCTCACGCATATCCTGCAGCAGTCCCGGCCCGGTGGGCTGCCAGTTAAAGGTTTGGCGCGTCCATTCACTGGAAGCGGGGTTATCGATTGAAGCAAAGAACGCCATCCAGCCTAGCCACTCGTTCGCGTCTTCCATGCTCAGGCTTTTCACCGGCAGAGACAAACCTGCACCAATGGTTTCGGCGATCTGGCGGAATGCGATGCCTTCTTCCTGAATCGCATGAAGAATCGTCCCGGCTTCGGCGTGCTCGGCGGCGAGGCAGAACAACTCCGCTGCATCATCACGATGCACTGCAGGCCAGCGATTCGCACCATCCCCGATATACACCGCCGCGCCTTTCTCTTTCGCCATATTGATGATCATCGGCACAAATCCGTGATCGCCTGCGCCATGAACCGTAGGCGGCAGGCGTACCAACGAAACCCGGACTCCTTTTTCAGCCAGCTTGAGTGCGGCGATGTTGGAGTCTGAACGAGGATGACCGCCGGAAACCGGTTTAGTCTGCTCAACGGCGAGGCGTCCCGGCGACACCAGTGCCGTGCCAGTGGTCACCACCAGCGGACGGTTTGACCCGGCAAGCACTTCACCCATCGCCAGAATCGCCTGCTGATCGATAGCCGCTGCGTGATCCATGCGGCTGAAATCATGAATGTATCCTGCATGGATCACACCGTCACTCTGTTCAACGGCGCTACGCAGGCTGGCAATATCTTCTAAATCGCCGCGAATCACCTGGACTCCCTGCTGGTGCAGTTTCTCAGCAGAGGAATCACTGCGCGCCAGTCCAAGCACATCCACTCCGCGTGCCTGCAGTTTTTTCACGATGGCCGAACCGATAAAGCCGCTTGCGCCGGTCACAAAAAGTCGCATATTCGTACTCCTATTTCTGGCTGTTGAAGCACTATGATAAAAGTCTGCGGCGCGGCGAAAAGTCGTGAGCTTATACAGGTATAGGGACTAACAGGATAACGCCATGACTCAACAAGACGACAATCTGCTCGGCAACTACCTGCGTGAACGCCGCCAGCGACTGGATGCGGGTAAACTCGGCTATCCGTTGCTGAGACGTCGTACACCGGGATTGCGCCGGGAAGAGGTAGCGGTGCGCGCCTGCGTCAGCACCACCTGGTACACCTGGCTGGAGCAGGGCAGAGGCGGTGCGCCTTCCGAAGAGGTGCTGGAGCGGTTATCCAAAGCGCTGGAATTAACGGCAGCCGAGCGCGATCACCTTTTTCTGCTGGCGCAAAATCGCCTGCCGGGCGTTACCTGGCAGGCGGGCGTGGATGTTTCCCCCTCATTGCAACGGGTACTCGACAGCATGACGCACACGCCTGCGCTGGTGAAAACCGCTGAATGGCAGGTGGTAGCATGGAACCATGCGGCGACAAAAGTGTTTGTGGATTACGCCCAGCTGCCGCCGGAACAGCGCAATATCCTGTTGATGATGTTCAGCAACGAAGAGATGAAAAAACGCCTGCCAGATTGGCATCAGGTCACGCGCGGGATGGTGGCGAATTTTCGCGCTGACGTAGCGCGTACCGGTGCCAGCGAACATGTGCGCGCGCTGGTGGAAGAACTCAGCGCGATGAGCGAAACCTTCCGTCAGCTTTGGCAATCGCAGGAAGTGAGCCAGCATGGCGAAGGGATAAAGCAACTGTGGCTGCCCGACGAAGGTGTGCTGGAGCTGGAATATAGCACCTTCGCGGTTGAGGGCAAGCCTGGTTTAAGTCTGGTGGTGTTTAATCCGCGCTTGCCGCGGGATCGAGAGACGGTGGCGCGTCTGATGGCACGTCCTTAGCCGCATGCAAGTTGGCGTCCATTGCATCCAGCGCCGCCTGATTATCCAGTCCCCATTGATACATCTGTTCAATAGGGGCAGCGAAGGTTTGTCCCAGCGGTGTTAAACGATAATCCACTTTGGGCGGGATGACGTCATACACGTGGCGAGCGATCAACCCGCGCTGTTCCAGCTCTTTCAATGTCTGAAAAAGCATCTTCTTCGAAATCCCCTGCAAACTGCGCTGCAACTCGCCGGTGCGCGCACGCTGTCCCGGCCAGTGATAGAGCGCGTGAAGCACCATGCTGCTCCACTTCAGCGAGAACAGGTCCATCAAGCGACGCGGCGGTGAATCCGCATAAAAAACCAGTTTACCGTCAACCCAGACTGGCATTGGTTTTACTCCTGTATGGTCACCAAATGGTGACTACTATCATTTTTGCACCACGTTGACTATAGTCTGCCGCCTTCAACTCAATAACGCCAGCATCTTGCGGAGGCACCATGAAAATCAACGCATTAGTCGCACACGACGCGGCAAAACCATTAGTATCCAGCCAAATCGCGCTGCGTCCACTGCAACCGCAGGACGTGAAAATCGATATCCTCTATTGTGGCGTGTGCCACTCCGATCTGCATATGGCGCGTAACGAGTGGGCGGTCAGTCGTTATCCGCTGGTGCCGGGCCACGAAATCGTCGGTCGCGTGCGGGAAATCGGCGCAGCGGTCACAAACTTCAAAGTCGGTGATGTTGTGGGTGTCGGCGTGATGGTCGATTCCTGCCGTGAATGCCATTTCTGCCAGCAGCAGGAAGAGCAGTACTGTGAAGCCGGTTTTACTGCGACCTATAACGGTATCGACAAACACACCGGCGACAGCACCTGGGGTGGCTACGCGCAGAATGTGGTGGTCGATCAGCATTTTGTGGTGTCAGTGCCGCAGAACTTGCCGCTGGCAGGCGTTGCGCCGTTACTGTGTGCGGGCGTGACGGTTTGGTCGCCGCTGCGCCACTTCAAGGTACAGGCCGGTGATAAAGTCGGCGTGGTCGGTTTGGGCGGCTTAGGCCATATGGCGGTAAAACTGGCGAGCGCGATGGGTGCAGAAGTAACGCTGTTTACCACCTCTCCGGAAAAAGGCGCCGATGCGCTACGCCTGGGTGCCAGCCGCGTGGTGGTTTCGCGTGAGGCGGGACAGATGGCAGCGGCGCAAACTTCTCTCGACTTCATCATCGACTGCGTATCTGCGCCCCACGATCTCGATCCTTACCTCGCCACACTCAAAACTAACGGTCGTTTGGTGCTGGTGGGTATTCCGGAGCAACCGCATCAGGCACCTGACGTCACGCCGATGGTCTTCCGTCGCTTGAGCATCAGCGGCTCCTCGATTGGCAGCATTCAGGAAACTCAGGAGATGCTGGACTTCTGCGGCGAGCACAACATCACGGCAGATATCGAATTGATTGCGGGTGAAGCAGTCGAAGATGCGTTCGCGCGTATGCTGAAGGGCGATGTGAAGTATCGCTTTGTCATTGATATGGCGGCGACTCGCTGGTGAAAAAAGTTGGCGATTTCAGGCTGAAATCGCCAGCTCAAAATGACTTCAGTTGCATTCCCACGCTCAGTGAGAAGTGCTGCACCAGCTGCGCCGCACTGAAATTGTCGTGATGAGATAATCCCGCCGCGACAATTTCCAGCACATTTTCGCCACAGGCGATATAAAGCGGATCGATGGAAATAATGCTGCCCGCTGCGTGCTGATGCGGCTGGGTAATCACGCGGCTTTTCCACACCATAAAACGCTGTTCTCCCATCAGGCTATACGCACCTGGCCACGGATAAGCCACGCCGCGAATCAGAGCATGAATCTCATCGGCAGACTGATGCCATTGAATCTGACCATCCTCAGGCTTTCGTTGCCCCAGTTCACTGGCGAGACTTTCATCCTGCGCACGTTCAATCAAACTACCCGCCCGCAGAGCGCGCAGCCAGCCCGGCAACTGTTCACGCGTGGTGCGCACCAGTTTGCGATGCAATGACAGCGCATCATCCTCATCAGTGATGGCGACACGGCTTTGCGCCAGAATTGGCCCGCCGTCTGGCACGTTGTTAATGCGATGCAGCGTCACCCCGGTTTCGCGCTCATTGCGGATAATTACCCAGTTGAGATGTGCACGTCCGCGATAGGCGGGCAGCAGTGAGGCATGTACGTTAAACGCCCCTTTTTTGGCGGTGGCAATCAATGCAGGGGAGAGTGCTTGTCGATAGGACAGTGTGAAAATCGCATCGGGTTGCAGCGACGCGACTTTGGCAATCCATTCTGGCGTGTTGATATCGTCCGGACAAAACACCGGGATCTGTTGCTGCTGAGCCAGCACTTCAACCGAATCGAAGAAGCTGTTTTCCTGATGGGCACCCGCGTGGGTGAACACACACGCCACTTCGAATCCCACTTCCTGCAAACTCTCCAGCGCCGCGCATCCCATTTCATGATACGCACATAACACGACTTTCATTCTTCCGCCTGTAACACTGATTAACGTCTGTCGCCAAGCATAGCAGCGGAAGATTATGTCTGGCTTAAACCGCGCAGTTGATCACTGTTAAATCGTCGAAGGTTTGTTTTTGACCCCAACTCTCCGCTGCACCATTAGTGGCTAATCAGGCCGCGGACTTCTGCGAGTAGTGATCCGCTATCTGAAGTGTTTGTTTCACGAAGTTGGGAATTGCCCAATCTGCTGAAACAGCGCCATCCAATCTTCCATGTGCCAGGTGGTTGTAACGCGTTCGCCGTTCAGCAGGTGAAACTCATGCAGGCGAACATGAATACGACGACCGGTTGGCGCGATACCTAAAAACTCACCCTGATGTGTCCCTGTAATTTCTGCACGCACCGCCGCTTTGCCCGGTTCCTGCAGCATGTCGTGAACGATGATGTTGATATCCGGAAAGGCGGCGATAAAACTCGCCAGCACCGGTTTGAAACCTTCCGGGCCGGGACCTTGACCCGGCGCTAACGGGATATCACTCCAATCTTGCGTCACTGCCAGATCCAGCAGATCCGGATTCTTATCACTAAACGCACGGTACAGATTTTCTATCGCAGCGCGTTCAGCTTGCAGACGTTGATTCAGTTGTTGAGTCGCAGACATAGCGGAATCCTTTTAAATGAGTTAGCGGTGCATCTCACCGACTTGTGCAGTATTCCCGAAGCTGCGACTATCAATCCAACAAATGATTGGTATAGAGCACTATACAAAATATGAATTTCGATGGTTTTGACCTTAATCTGCTGGTGGCCTTTAACGCGTTAATGCTGGAACGCAACGTCACCAAAGCGGCGGCACTGGCGGGCGTGAGTCAACCCGCCATGAGTGCTGCGCTGGCTCGATTGCGACGCGTTTTTGATGATCCTTTGTTTATCCGCAGTGCGGAGGGATTACTGCCAACGGCTAAGGCGCAGGAAATGGCGATCTCGGTGGCCGATGCGCTGGGGCAGGTGCGTCATTTAATGAAGCCGCCTGAAGTGTTTGATCCCAATGATAAACAACGCAGTTTTACCTTGGGCCTCACCGAGTACCCGCTGCACGTGCTGTTGCCTGCGCTAACTAAAAAGCTCGCGGCGCTGGCACCCAACTGCACCATCCATGTGCGTTACTTTATTGATCGTGATGAGGTAGTAGCACTGCTGGATGCGGGGAAAATTGATATTGCGGTAGGCGTACCGCCGACCAAAGCCGAGAACCGTATTCTTTCGCAACCGCTGCTGCGCGATGACTTTGTCACGCTGGTGGGAAGCGATCACCCCATCGCGCAAAAGGAAATGAACCTGCAGGCATTTCTGTCACTGCCACACATTCTCGTCTCCCCGGAGGGCAATCGATATGGGCTGGTGGATCAAAAACTGCGGGAGCAGGGATTGGCGCGCAACATCAGCCTGACTTTGCCCACCATGTTTACCGTCCCTGATTTACTGCCCGGCACAGATTATGTGGCGACAGTGCTTAGCCGTGTGGCGACGACATTCGCTAATCAGGATCGGTTCGTGGTGTTCAATCCACCTCTGGAGTTGCCTGCCATTCCCTTTGATTTGCTCTGGCATCGCCGAACGCAGGACAGTGCGGCAAACCGTTGGCTACGAGAAGTGATCAGCGATGTGGGGCGTTCGCTGTAGTTTAAATACGCATTTGTGACGGTAGGCAACAGTTGTCTCCACTGTTTAAACCTGCCAATTTACTGCACATAAATACAACAACATCAGTTGTGCAAAAAGCAGATTTCTAAACACTTTCAACTTCACACCAGGAGCCACACCGCATGCTAGGCATCATCCGCGTTTTAACCCATCCAGATCAGCACTTTGTCGAAGAGCATGGTCGGCTGATTCATCAGGAATATGGCATCAACTCCATTAGCCGGGCGATTCCCGATCAGCACAAAGGCATTTTCGATGATGCGAGCGAAGCGCTGGCGGTGCCGAAGATCGTGGTGCTCGGAAAGCAACTGGAAGCTGACGGCTGCAATGCACTGTTCCTCAGTTGCGCCGCCGATCCTGGCCTTGCAGCACTGCGCGAGGCCGTATCGATTCCGGTGATCAGCGCCGGTTCGGCATCGGCAAGTATTTCGCGTATGCTCAAACGTCCTGTGGCCGTGATGGGCATTGGTGCGGCGGCTCCTGCCCCTTTCCGTCAGTTGCTGGGCGAATCCGTGCGATACGCGCGTCCGGAAGGGGTGCTGAACACCACGGATTTACTGAGCGCAGAAGGCCGCGCCAGCGCCCTGGCCTGTGCGGATAGGCTCTATCGCGAGGGCATTGAAGTGATCGCCTTCTCCTGCACCGGTTTTTCCACCATCGCGCTGGGTGACAGCATTCGCCAGCAGCTCGGCAAAATCGCGGTGGATGCCGTGAGTGCGGCAGGCCTGTTTATCAGCCAGTTAGCCCCGCAATCCGCGCGATAACCTGCTCGCGCCGCTGCCCGGCGGCGCATAACATCCTGTAATCGTTTTTTTGTGATCTCCGCGATAAACAAATCCCGCTTCGCTCCGATAACTCCCTCACCAGAATTTACAAAAACAACATTCGCAGGAGAGGGAACATGGGGCTGGTATCCCGTTTACGTAATGTACGCATCACCCGAAAATTGTCAGCAGGATTTGGCATTGTGTTGCTGTTAGTGGCATTGGCCACCGGCATCAGCGTGCAGCGCTTCAATGCGATTCATGACATTTATCAGAAAACCAATCTCATTTATGACATCAACATTGAGGTTTTCCAGGCCAAAATTAACCGCCTCAAATATCTTTATGGTGATGATAAATCTGGAAAAGTGATGGCTGATTATGTGGCGCATGCCCAGCAGCTCAATCGTGAGGCCAAACTACTCTCCTGGACAGACAGTGCCCGCGCGCTTGTGGATGAACTGGATACCCATCTCGCCAGCTTCCAGAACAGCATTGGCGCGATGACGCAAGCCACACAACAGCTGAATAGCCAGCGTGCACAGCTCGATTCCCTGAGCCAGCAGGATATGACCTCGCGCTACACGCAGTTGATTCGCACGCCGGTGACCAATCCAGAACTGACCAATCAGATCTATGAGCAGCTGTTCGCCATCAGCAACGTGCGTGAAGAAGCCTGGGCGTTGCGCTTCAATGTCACCGATACCTTGCGCAACACCTTACAAACCCATTTCCAGCAGGCCGATCAGGGGATGAAAGCCTTGTTGGCTCAGCTGCCACCGGAACAGCAGGGCGGTTTTAACGCGCTTTGGCAGGACACGGAGCGCTTTAAAGATCTCAGTCTGCAAGCTGCCGATAGTTATGGTCAGCTGCGAACCTCAGAAGACACGGTAAAAGTGGCGGGCGATAAGAGTAGCGCGGCGATCAAAAAGATCATCAGCATCGTCAAGGAGCGCAACGATGAGCTGGCAAACGGTTCAGCTAAGCTGTCGTTACTGATTGGAGGGCTGGCGATTCTGTTTGGCGTGCTGGTGGCGTGGTACATCATCCGTCAGATCACTCGCCCGGTATTCCACAACCTTGAGCTGGCGGAACGCATTGCTAGCGGCGATCTTAGCTCGCACTTTGCCACTGACCGACACGATGAACTCGGCAAGCTGACTTCGGCCATGGGACGCATGAACGAGCGGTTGCGCAGCATGATTGGCGATGTGCTTAGCAGCGTGAGCAGCGTATCGCAGGCGGCGAGTGCGATTAATCAGGGCAACCTTGATTTATCCTCCCGTACCGAGCAACAGGCGGCAGCAGTGGTGGAGACGGCTGCCAGTATGGAACAGCTGACGGCCACAGTGAAAAATAACGCTGCAAACGCACGTCAGGCCAGCCAGATTGCGGCGGAAGCCTCGAATAACGCCAACCGTGGCGGTAAAGCGGTGCGAGACGTGGTGAGCACTATGGGAGAAATCTCGGACAGCTCGAAGAAAATCGCCGATATTACCGCCGTCATTAACAGCATCGCTTTCCAGACCAATATTCTTGCATTGAACGCGGCAGTTGAAGCGGCACGAGCCGGTGAACAGGGGCGCGGTTTTGCCGTGGTCGCCAGCGAAGTGCGCAACCTGGCACAGCGTAGCGCCGGTGCGGCGAAAGATATTGAACAGCTGATCAGTGAATCGGTGAGCCGCATCAGCAACGGGCATCAGCAGGTGGCGCGTGCTGGCGAAACCATGGATCAGATTCTCGGCAGCATTGCGCGAGTGAATGAGATAATGGAAGAAATTTCAGCGGCATCGGATGAGCAAAGTCGTGGTATCGAACAAATTGCCCGTGCGGTGGGTGAGTTGGATACCACCACCCAGCAAAACGCTACGCTGGTCAGCGCTTCCTCACACTCGGCTAATTCGCTGGAAGAACAAGCGATGATGCTGGAAAGACTGGTCGCGCAGTTCCGCTTACAGGGCGCGGGGCGTTAAGTTTGTGCAAAGATGGGGCGGCCTGATGGCCGCCTTCTTTTTATAGTGGCCTGCGATGATCGTCTTTATTCAACGTCCACAGCGCGACAAAGCTCACCAGCGCTGTGCCCATCACATACCAGGCCGGAATATCGGCATTGCCCGTCTGCTTCATCAGTCCGGTAATAATCAGCCCCGCGCAACCAGAAAACAGCGCATTCGAAAGCGAGTAGGCTAAGCCAAGCCCGGTGTAACGCACGCGCGTCGGGAACATCTCCGCCAGCATCGCGGGGCCGGGGCCTGCGAGCATGCCGACCAATGCACCCGCGACAAACACCACCGCCGCTTTGATCAGCAAGCCATTTTGTGGGTCTTGCAACACTTTCAGCAACGGGAATGCCAGCACCAGCAGCAAGAAGGTCGCCAGTAACATCACTGCGCGTCGTCCTACGCGATCGCTCAGAATGCCCGCAGGGAGGATGGTGGCCGCAAAGCCGAGATTAGAGATCACCGCTATCAGCAGCGCCTGATTGAAGCCGGTATGCAGCGCAGCCTGCAGATAAGTGGGCATTATCACCAGATAGGTATAGCCCGCTGCTGACCACACCATCAGTCGTCCGATTCCCAGCACAATGGCGCGCGCGGTGGCGCTGACCGACGCGCTCTCTGCATCGGTGGCTTGCTCAAACTGTGGAGACTCTTCTAAGCCCGAACGTAACCAAAGTGCAACCGCTCCAAGAGGCAGTGCAAGCAGGAAAGGAATGCGCCAGCCCCAGGCAATCATCGCTGCGTCTCCGATGAGTAACGGCAAAACCGCCACCACGGCCACGCCCGCCAGTAATCCAAATGCCACGGTCAGAGATTGCCATGCTCCATAAAAGCCGCGTTTGCCCGGAGGCGCAAACTCCGTCATCAATGACACTGCGCCGCCGTACTCTCCGCCAGCAAACAATCCTTGCAGGATGCGTAAAGCAGTAATCAGCAGCGGTGCGGCAACACCAATGGAGGCGTAAACCGGCACCAGACCGATTGCAACCGTCGCGAGCGTCATCAATATCAACACCGCGACCAGCACCGGTTTTCGTCCATAACGATCGCCCAGCCTGCCGAACACAACTGCGCCTAAAGGACGGAAAAAGAAGGCCACGGCGAATGCGGCATAGGTCAGAATCAAACTGGTGAGGGCGCTTTCGCCTTCAAGCTGGAAGAAGTTTTTAGCAATCAGCGTGGCCATAAAACCGTAAACGGCAAATTCATACCATTCAATAAAATTGCCAACCGATCCGGCAATGAGCACGCGCTTGTGTGCCGCAGAAAGAGACATGACGTTTTCCTATAAACAAGGGGCAGTGCACATCCTGCGGTCAAGCTGCTGTTGTGACAACCGCTGGTGCTAATCTGCTGCTGAAAATCGCTGCGGGTTCAAAGTTTTCATTAATTTAGTTGCAACAAGCACGGACCTGGTCTCACAAACCTTGTTCATAATCAATCGCTTCCTTTATTTTTATCAGTGCAGATTGCAAATCATTCAAACTCACAGAACCCAGCGCCAGCCGGATAGCCTGTGGCACGGTTATCGAAGTACTAAAAGGTTCTGCGGTCGATACGGAAATTCGACTCTGCAGCAAGCGCTTTACCACGCGCTCTGCCCGAGCCTCATTGGGTAACACAATCCAGATAAAATAGGCATTCGGATGCCCATAACAGGTAAAATCCTGCAAGATTTTTCTCGCCAGGGTTTGACGTTGCCGGGCATCTCTTCGCTTCTCTTCCTCTAGTTGTGCAATGTATCCCTCTCGCAACCAGTCGCAGACGATGGAGGTCATTAATGCGGGCGTGTTCCAGCTTGTGGCACGAATCGCGCGTTCCAGTGCATCGCGGTGATTTTCGGGGCACACCACGGCACCGACTCGTAACCCCGTCGCCACGTTTTTAGAAAATCCAGTGACATATATCGTACGTTCAGGAGCGTAATACGCCACGGGTGCTGGAGGTTGCGGCTCAAGATAGGCGTAAGCAGCATCCTCGATGATCAGTAAATTATATTTTCGGGCGATTGAGCTGATAGCTTCTCTTTGTTCGCTACTGAGCACCCAGCCCAGCGGGTTATGCAGCGTAGGCATGGTGTAAACGGCGCGAACCCGCCTGCTTTGGCAAAGTGTTTCTAAAGTCGCAAGATCAGGGCCAGCAGAGGTGATAGGAATAGGCGCTAGCTCCAGATGGTAAAGGCTGGCCAACACTTTGAAGCCCGGATAAGTCAGAGCGTCAACCGCGACCACGTCACCCGGTCTCAATAATCCCATCACCGTTATCGCTAAACCATGTTGTGCGCCGTTGACCATCAGAACGTTTTCGGCTTGCGTAACAAGTCCCATATTGCTCAGGTAAGAGGCAACTGCTTCACGATCGTTCAGACGCCCGGCATAGGGCTGATAGCGTAATAGCGATTCAATGTCACCGCGTGTCGCAAGTTGTCGCAGCGCACTGCGAAGACGATCAGCCTGGTCTGGCAGGGAGGGGGTGTTGAAATTTAGATCCAGCACGTTCGGTGCGACTCGTTGTTGGTCATCGCCACATCCCGGTGGGAGCAAAATTTCCCTGACAAAGGTTCCCCGACCGGTTTCTCCACTCACCAGCCCCATGGATTCCAACTCACTATAAATACGTGTTGCAGTCGCTAATGAGATAGCACATTGGTTAGCGAGAGCTCTATGCGTGGGCAGTCGTGTCCCTGCGGGCAAATGGCCGAGTTGTATCGCGTTGGCCAATTCATCAACGATGATTTTGTAGCGAGCCTTCATCCAATGTATCCATGACAATTTTTTGATTGTCTTTAATGCTGTCATTTACGCTTTGCAGCGTCAACGGTGGGTAAGTTAATGAATCAAGGTGGCGTTTATGGCAAGCAGCAGTAATACAAGGGTGTGTCACGCTAGCAATTCTGGATTACAAGGATGGATGAGTGGATTTATCGGGATGATTATTTTTAGTGGGTCGTTACCGGCTACGCGTGTGGCGGTACAAAGTTTCGATCCCTTTTTCCTGACTTTTATACGCGCTTCAATTGCAGGAGTGTTGGCGGTCCTGATCATTTTAGCCCTTCGACAACGCCGACCTGCGCTTGAACAGCTTTTTTCATTGCTGATTGTCGCGCTGGGTGTGGTGATAGGTTTTCCATTGCTCACTGCATTGGCGTTACAGCATGTCAGCTCAGCACATTCCATCGTTTTTATTGGATTGCTTCCAATGTCTACCGCGCTATTTGCTGTAATTCGCGGAGGCGAACGACCGCGATGTGCATTCTGGGTGTTTTCCACTATCGGTTGTCTACTAGTGATGGGATTTGCGTTGATACAAAGCGCAACGGTATCACTGACCGGTGATCTCTTGATGTTAGCTGCGACGTTAGTGTGCGGCCTGGGCTATGCGGAAGGCGCAATGCTTTCTCGGCACCTGGGTGGCTGGCAGGTCATATGCTGGTCACTGATCCTTTCACTGCCGATCATGTTGCTGGCAACAGTGATGACGGCTCCTCTCAGTTTTGAACCTGTTCGGGCGTCTGCATGGTGGGCTTTGGGATATGTATCGCTGTTCAGCATGCTGATAGGTTTCATCTTTTGGTATAAAGGCCTGGCAACCGGCGGTATTGCCAGCGTAGGTCAACTGCAGCTTTTACAGCCTTTCTTTGGCCTCATTTTCTCAGCCTGGTTGCTTCATGAATCCATTAATCCATCGATGCTGGTGGTGACCGCAGCCGTTGTATGTTGTTTGGCCGCTGCACGCAAATTTGGGCGATAGCTTTACAAAATCCTAACGATCCTTGCGCAGTTGTTAAGCGCAAGGTAAATATTCTTAAAATAAACCGCTCCGCTCGCTGTTTTTCCCGTTAAACTGCTTTTCTTGTCGATCAGATTTTTCCAGTGAATGAATTATTACTCACCTGATGATAGCCACCTGAAGCGGCGTTCGGAGCGCTTCGTACGTCGTATGTTTATCATGCGCCAGCTTGGCACAATTTTATGTTTCTTCCCGATTCTCTCGGTATTGATGGAGATGGATCGCGGTGTGGCGTTCAGCGCCCTATTATTTATCAATGCGTTTATCTGGCCGTGGGTTGCTTATCGCCGGGCATTGCGCGCAGAAGATTCAACCGGCACAGAACGCCATAACTTAACGCTAGACGCGGCTTTTGGTGGGATTTGGGTGGCGTTGATGGCGCTAAGTCCACTACCTTCGTTCATTATCATGGCGGTACTGGCCTCGGATCGTTACGCAGCGGGAGGTGCAGCGCAGTTAATTGCTGCTATGCAGGCTTTCCTCTGTGCCTTTGTGATGGTCTGGCTGGTAGATGGTGCGGGCGTTCATCTCGCATTCAGTGCGCAAACTGTCTGGCTGACATTGCCGCTGGCGACCTGTTACATGCTGGTTTTGAGCGTGACGTCTTACAATCTCACCTGGCAACTGCGTAAACGAAACCGGGAACTGGAACGCATTGCACTGATGGATCCTGGTCTGGAAATCCCCAACCGTCGTTTGTTTGAACGCCGTCTGGAGAGTGAATTTCTCAGCACGCGGCGTGGCGAAAGTGCGGGCTATCTGTTGCTGATGGATCTCGATTACTTCAAGTCGGTGAACGATACCTGGGGCCATGAAGCAGGGGATTTTTTGCTGGCAGAGATATCAGCGCTGTTACGCAATCATGTGGGATTACAGGATATTCCTGCGCGATTCGGCGGCGATGAGCTGGGTGTGATCGTGCATCATGCGACCGATGAATCCGTGGTGGCGCTGGCAAATCGTTTAAAAGAAAAAATTTCTCAGGTGCGCTTGCCGGCGTCGGCGGAGTTTCGCTGCTCGGTGAGTATTGGCATTGCCTCAGCATCGAATGCGGAGTCATTACGCCACTGGCTGCGCCACGCAGATGAAGCGCTGTACGAGGTAAAGCGCGCTGGACGAAACGGCGTGCGGCTATGGGAACCGCCGCAACCGCCGTTGGCTGGCGCCGCCTGATCAGGCAAACGTCGGTTCGCAGTTCACCGGGAAGTTGAGTGAATTCGCTACGTAACAGGCTTCATGTGCCTGATGATGTAACTCACGCGCGCGGTCCGCATCTGCCGGATCGCGCAGCGTGATAAGAGGTTTCAGCGTGATTTGCGTGAAACGACCCCGCGCCCCTTCCACCATAGTGCCTTCCGCCGCATCCTCATAAGCTTCCACCACAATTCCCGCGTCCGCGCACAAGTGCAGATACCACAGTTTGTGGCAGGCTGAGGCCGAAGCGAGCAGTAACTCCTCAGGGTTCCAGCGCGTGGCATCGCCGCGAAATGCCGGATCGGCGCTCAAGGGCATTGTAGGTTTGCCGTCTGCCAGCATCTCGCTGTTACGATCGTAAGCCGTATAAGAAGAGGTGCCGGTACCGCGATTGCCGGTCCAGCGAACCGTGACCTGATAGTGGTGTTCCCGTGCCATAGCTGAAGTTCCTTTTAAGAGGTAATCGGCGGTCAGTTTACTGCGTTTACTGGTGCGGCGGGAAGGTTCTGGTTAGGCACCGCGCGTCAAATCCTCGATATCCAGGGTTTCGGTCTGGCAAATGGAAATCAAGCTGGCGGCTGCTTCACTCAATCGCACAAAAGTGTGGCGCATGGTGCTGTCGATGTAGGCACTATCACCTTGCGCGAGCCGCAGCGGCGCGTAGAGTTGCGTATGCAACATCACTTCGCCTGACAAGATATAAATGAATTCTTCGCCAGCATGTTGAGACCAGGCTTCCGGCGGCGGCAATTCGCGGGTCTCAATCCCCATTACCACCGGAATCATCCCCTTAACCAACAGTTCGGCGGCATGTACTTCGTAGCGAAAATAGGGATTGGTAAACGCCAGCCCTTTGCCAGCAAGGGTGTAGGTGCGACGCCCCTGAATGGCCGTGCTTGCAACTGAAGGCATGGGCAACTCATCGGTAAACAGCTCTGCCAAAGAGTAATCAAACGCGCTGGCAATCTTGGCAATGGTATCGAAAGAAGCGGATACCTGGCCTTTCTCAATCTTCGATAGCGTTGAAATCGACACGCCACTTAACTCGGCAACCTGCTCCAGCGTCAACTCACGGGCCAGACGTATCGTTTTGATGCGCAGACCAAAATCTTGTTCACCGGTTAAGGCGGCGCCCAGCCCGGAGGCTTCATGCTGTCGGGTGGTTTTCATTGGCAATGATTCTTCTACTAAGTGAACTGGAAAGATAATTTCTCACATATGAAAAAAATTATCACATAAGAAAATTGTATTGGTCTAAATGTGAGCAGAGTAGCAGTTTAAAAGAAAACTTCTGGGAGCTGCTATGAACATAACCACCATCGCCAGCGTCACTCTGCCCGCGTTTTACGACAAAACCCGCAACCTCAACAATCTGCTGAGTTGGATGGAACATGCGGCACAGGAGGGCGCCGAACTGGTGGTGTTCCCTGAGCAGGTTTTGCAAGGTTATCTGCCGGATACGCTCAACTGGAACGGTGAAGCAGTGGCCTGGCAAATGGCGCAAGCCGAAGTGGTGCCAGAGGGTGAGAGCGTGCAGGCCATGCAGAAGCTTGCCACGCAACTGGGCTTGCACGTGGTTTTTGGCATGACCGAACGCCATCCCGAACGTGCCGAAGTATTGTTTAACAGCGCGGTGCTATTGGGGCCAGGCGGTTTGGTCGGTGTATATCGCAAAGTGCATCAGCCGGGCGATGAGAAGCATGTTTACTATCCCGGTAGCGATTTTCCGGTGTTCAGCACGCCAATTGGCCGTATTGGTATGTTGATTTGCTACGACAAAGTATTCCCGGAAAGCACCCGCGAGCTGGCGCTGAAAGGCGCGGACATCATGATCATGCCCACCGCATGGGGCTATGCCGGAGACGGCAGTGCAGGCGATGCCGATCCGATGGTCGATAGCTACACGCTGTTTGGCCGCGTGCGCGCACTGGAAAATCAGTGCTGGATGATCGAGTCCAATCTGTGTGGCCAGCACGGCAATCTTCGCTATCACGGCCATAGCCGCATTATCGATCCGCTGGGGAATATCGTGGCGGACAGTGGCACCACGGAAGGCATGGCGATTGCCAGCGTCGAGGTGCAATCCGCCATTCTGCGCGCCCGCAGCAGCGACTATCTCGGCTATCACTTCCTGAAAGATTACGTTCCGGTGCAGGCACCGCCTTCGCCGCTGACGGTTCACAATCGCCACGCGCGACCTTTGGGGGAAAACCATGAGTAAAGTTCTGGAAGCCGCTGGCATCCACAAAAGCTATCCAACGCCGGAGGGTGAGGTGACGGTGCTGCGCAACCTCAACTTTCACGCCAATCGCAACGAATTTGTCTCCTTTGTCGGACCCAGCGGCTGCGGTAAATCGACGCTGTTCAACATCATCACCGGACTGCTGATGCCTGATAGCGGCAGCATTCTGCTGAAGAACCGCGAAACCACCGGCACGCCGTCACCGGAACTCGGCTACGTGCTGCAAAAAGACCTGCTGTTTCCGTGGCGAACGGTGATCGACAACGTGATCCTCGGGCTGGAAGTGCGCGGCATGCCCAAAGCACAGGCACGAGCCAAAGCGCGTGAACTGTTCGAGCTATACAAAATGACCGGCTACGAGCAGAAGTATCCGTCGCAGCTTTCCGGCGGCATGAAACAGCGTGTGGCGCTGATGCGCACCATGGTCACCAACCCGGAAATCATCCTGATGGATGAGGCTTACAAGGCGCTGGACTACCCGCTCAAAATCTCACTGGAAAGTGAGTTGCTGAGCGTGGTGAAAGAGCAGCACAAGACAGTGATCTTCATTACGCACGATATCGAAGAGGCGGTCACGCTATCGGATCGCGTCTATGTGATGAAAGCGCGACCAGGTGAAATTGTGCAGGAGATTGAGGTCGATCTCGGCACGGAAAGCCTGTCGATTCCCGAACGCCGCTTGTCGCCGCGCTTCAATGAGTATTACGAGCACATCTGGCGCAGCATCGGCATCCAGCCTGAGCCGGTTAATTAACGAGAGGACGAAATGACAATGAACTCAGTGTCTACGCGCCCCACGGTTGCCGCGACAGCCAATCGCAGTTCGCGTGAAACCTTTTTCCGTTCGGCTAACGCGCGTCGCTACACGCTGCTGTTTTTACAGGTGTCGATTGTGGTGGTGCTGCTCGGTGGTTGGGAACTCGGTGTGCGCAGCGGCAACGTCAATGCCTTCCTGTTCTCCAGCCCATCTCAGGTGTGGGAGGTGCTGGTTCAGCGCTTCCAATCCGGTGAGATGGTGACGGACGTCCGCGTCACCGCCGTTGAAACCCTGGTGGGATTCGCGGTGGGTGCGATTGGCGGCTCGATCCTGGGGTTGCTGCTGTGGTATTCGCGTTTTATCTCCGACCTTGCAGCGCCGTTTATCGCCGCGATCGGCTCAATTCCGGTGCTGGCGATTGCGCCGATGACCATCATCTGGTTCGGCACGGAGATGCTTTCCAAAGTGGTGATTGTGGCGTTTTCCTGCGTGGTGGTGTCTTTAACCACCTCTTATAAAGGCGCGATGCGTACCGATCCTGACCTCATCAACCTGCTGCGATCCTTCAACGCCGGACGCGGCACCATCTTCTTCAAGCTGGTGGTGCCATCCGCGATGCTATGGGTGCTGTCAGGCTTACGCCTCAACGTGGGTTTCGCGCTGGTCGGTGCCATCGTCGGCGAATACATCTCTTCAGATAGCGGCGTGGGTCACATGATCCTGCTGGGCAGTTCCAATTTCGGTATGAACATTGTGCTGGCTGGCATCGTGCTGGTCATGCTGATGATGCTGTGTTTCAACGCGCTGGTGGCATTTCTTGAACGCCTCATTCTCTCCTGGGACAGGAAATAATCATGAAAAAATTCCGTTTAGCTACGATCTCTGCCGCAGTTTGTCTGGCTTCAATGGTGAGTGCGCACGCGGCTGACACGCCAGTGCGCATCAACCAGGCGTTTCAGTCTCTGCTCTATCTGCCGCTGTATGTAGCGCAGGAACAGGGCTTTTTTAAACAGCAGGGCGTAGACGTCAAAATCAGCACCGGCGGCGGCGGGGCGCAATCCTGGTCAGCGGTGATTGGCGGCTCAGCGGATTTCTCGATTCAGGATCCGGTGTTTGTGCCGAAAACCCGTGAAAACGGTGGCAAAGGCGTCGTGGTGGCCGGTGTACAGAATGCGCCGACTATTTTCATCTTCGGCAAAGAAGCGGCTTCGCTACAGGACAATTTGTCGCTGTTAGCGGGTAAACGTGTGGTGACCAGCCCGCAACCCGATACCACCTGGGCGTTTATGAGTTATCTGATCAAACAGAACAACCTTAAAGACGTGAAGCTGGTGCATGTGGCGATTGGTAATGAGATCCCGGCGGTGGCGGCGGGTCGTGCGGATTACGCATTAGCGGCGGAACCACAAACCACCATGGCAGAAATGCAGAATGGGCTCCACGTGGTTTACTCGTTCTCAGCGGCACAATCCTGGTATCCGTTTGCTTTCTCCAGCCTGACAACCACCCAACAATATATCGATAAAAACCCACAGGCCGCGCAGGCAGTGGTCACCGCCTTTGAACAGGCCTCGCGCTATATCTACAAGCATCCGGCTGAGTCAGTGACCATTGCGCGCAAATACTTCCCGGCGCTGCCCGAAGAGGTGGTCAAAACCGCGGTGCAGCGTGAAATCGATGCCAAAGGCTATCCCGAAAACGTGCTGGTGTCGCAGAAGGCCTGGGATAACAACATGAACATCGCGCTGTATGCCAAAAACATCAAAGCCTATCCCTCTGAAGCCACGTCGTATCAGAACAACGTGAATACGGAGCTGGCGACCAAGGCCAAAGAGGCGGTCGATGCGATGGGTGATAAATAATTCATCATACCTGCGACGCGTTATGGGCGTACCGCTGTGCGCCCGCAATAAAAGAGGATTGAATATGGATGCACTGACACTCCGCCTGGCGTTAATACAGCGCCATTGCGCAGCAGATGTGGTTGAACTGGAACATCTGCTCACTGATTGTGAAGCGCGTGCGGCGGGCGTGAGTGCCTTTGCTGCACAACATTTCGCGCCAACGCTACTACCAGCAAGCGCCTGGGTATCCGCTTTGCAGCCGCCGTTGGAGTTGCCTCATGAGTGAGTTAATCGATGCTTCAATGCTGACGCTGGCACAGCAGTTGCGCACACGGCAGACCAGCGTGCCAGAGCTGGTCGAAGCCTGTCTGGCGCGTGAGGAAACCACGCGCGATCTCAACGCGTTCAACGAAGTTTATGTGTCTCAGGTTCGCCAGACGGCTAAAGCCAGCCAGCGCATGTTAGAGCAAGGCTACGATCTCGGGCCACTCCACGGCATGCCGATTGCCATCAAAGCCAATATCGATTTGGCCGGTGAGGAGATGCACGCCGGGAGCCAAATCCTGAGCGGTAATATCGCCCAACGCGATGCAGTGGTCGTACAGCGTCTGAAGCAGGCGGGCGCGTTAATCATCGGCAGCACCAACATGCATGAGTTCGCATGGGGTGGCACCACCAACAATCCTCATTATGGCGCCAGCAGCAATCCCTGGGATGATGCGCGCATTCCTGCCGGTTCCAGCGGCGGTTCCGGCGTGGCCGCATCGGTACGCAGTGCGCTGGCAACGCTCGGAACAGATACCGGTGGGTCGATTCGTTTACCGGCGTCAATGAACGGGATCACCGGCTTGCGTCCTGGTGTAGGGAGACTCTCCACTGAGGGGATTTTTCCTCTCGCCACCAGCCTTGATACCGTTGGGCCACTGGCACGTTATGCCGAAGAGTGTGAAGTCTTATTTAACGTGCTCGACGGCAAAACCCAGCCGCTCACTGCATTACCGGAACTGGCAGGATTGCGCATTGGCTTGCTGCCGGATGCGCATCAGCAGGTCCAGCCCGATGTGGGTGCTGCTTACGATCAAATGGTGCAGTGGTTTAGTGGAGCAGGTGCGCGCTGCCAGACGCTAAGTTTTACCGGGCTTGAGCAGGCGGTGAATGCGCTGGTGCTGATCAACCTCGCGGAACCGGCTTCGCTGCATGCCGCCTGGCTTGCCGATCGCCCGCAAGAGTACGGTGCGGATGTGCGTAAGCTGTTGCAAGCGGGGCTCGCCATTACCGCAGTGGAGTATATGCAGGCGCAGCGTTTCCGCACCGGTTTACGCCTGCAGTTATTGCAGCATCTGAATCAGGTAGATGTGATTCTGGTGCCAACGCTGCCGTTTACCGCACCGCATAAAGGGCTGGAAGCGATTCAAATGGGCGATCGTGAAGAGAGCGTATTGACCGGCAACATGCGCTACAACGCACTGGCAAGTTTGTCAGCACTGCCGGCGATCAGTTTGCCGGCGGGGTTTGATCATGCAGGGATGCCGATCGGCATACAGTTAATCGGACGTGATGGCGCTGAACGCAAACTGCTCTCCTTTGCGCGTCGATTCCAGCAAGCGCATGATTATCACCTGCAAACGCCAACCCGGCTGCGTGCGTGAAACCCATTTCCCTGCGTGATCTGTTCATCCTGCTGTTAGTGGTCAACGGCTGGGCCTTTAACGTTATCGCCATGAAGTTTGGCCTGATGGAATTGCCGCCGCTGTTCATGCTGACGCTACGTTTTGTGCTGGTGGCGGCTATATTGCTGCCGTTTCATCGTCTGACGTGGCGGCAGCTACCGGGCATGATGCTGCTGGGATTCACCTTTGGCTTTGTGCATTTCGGGTTGATGGTGATTGGCATGCAAACCACCGATGCCGGCACCACCGCCGTGTTTATCCAGATGGGCACGCCGATAGCGATGCTGCTGGCGACAATCTGGCTTAAAGAACGGCTCCACTATCGGCAAATCGCGGGCGTAGTGGTGGCGTTTTTTGGCGTGATGATTCTCACGGGCAGTCCGGAACTCACGCACTGGCAAAGCATCATGTGGTTATTGATCAGCGCCTGTGGTTGGGCATGCAGCACGGTGCTGATCAAGCGTTTGCCGCCGATTGCACCGCTGGCGATGACGGGCTGGCTTTCACTGTTTGCGATTCCAATGGTGGGGTTGAGTTCGCTATTGACCGAACAGCATCAGTTCTCCTTGCTGCTCGCGGCGGGTTGGCGCGGTTGGCTGGGGGTGATCTACAGCGCGCTGGGTTCGTCAATCCTCGCTTATTCATTGTGGTACGGCCTGCTGAAACGCTATCCCGCCAGCCAGATTCTGCCCTGGTCACTGCTCAGTCCGGCACTGGCGTTACTGATGGGCGTGGCAATTCTGCATGAATCGCTGGATCACAGCAAAGTGATCGGCACGCTGCTGATTGTGGGTGGGATATTGCTGGCAGTGGTACAAGGCACAGTGATGAAGAAGAGGGTAGTGGTGTAATTGGGATTTTTCAGCCGGAATGCTCAGAACTCTTTATGTAAGATGATTTTATCGGCAGATCACTAACACCTGTTGATGCTGCTTATAAGGCACGCACGTCGGCTCAAAATGCGCGAGTTCCTTCTCCTATCTTGCTAATTATTACTCTCCTATTTAATTAATTCTCTCGATACCATTATTTATTAATGACTGGTACTGATTTTAATAAATAATTGCTACTAATCTGATTTGAAAAGAAAACCCTTAACTATTTTTGTGTAAACAGTCACAGTATCGACCAATTAAAATGAAAGCGTAAAGTAAAGAAGAGATGTGACGGTTATTTGACTATATAAGATTATGGCAAATAAATATACCACTAATGCATATAAACCCCGTTGCTTTTGAGCGTAGAACATCTATCAAGCATAAAAACTGCCACTCAACATAAGTGTATGTGAGACGTGAAATGTATTCTAACGCGATATGGATAATGCTGGAAAAATCAGTCAACATCATTGGGCTGATATATATCAATTCTTTAATGGCTAAATACATTGGCCCGGATAACTTTGGCAAAATCAACATAGCCACCTCTCTGTTTATCTTTGTACAGACCTTGTCATGGTTTGGTGGTCAGAATATTATTTTTAAACGCATGAGTGAGAGGGCTCGCTCTGGTATCTCTTTGGCGATGCACACGCAGAATCAAAGGCGTTTTTTCTTTCTGATTTCATCAGGCGCAGTGCTCACTTACCTCTACTTGTTTACTGACTTAACGGTATTTATTTTTGGCGTGGCCAACTGCATCGCGACTTATTACATCGTGATGGACTTCTTTTCTATCTACAACAACACCCAACTAAAATCAAAGATCAACACGATTACCAATGTCATCGGGTTATCTCTGGCACTGATGGCCAGATTCTACATATCACAATTTGAGCTGCCGATTTACTATTTCACGATACCTATTATCATTATTCCACTGGTCCCTTACATCTTGCGCCTCGTTTACTTTAGGCAGACCACGGCAGTCAATGAAAGTAGTAAAGGTGCCGTGATGTATAACCGCCACATGCTGTACACCGGTGGTGCATTAATCCTGTCGAGCATATCAGCGGATATCTACACTCAGATATCGAGTATTTTCCTGGCTAAAATGATCTCTTACTCAAATCTGGGAATCTATAGCGTTGCATTAACCATAGGAGGCGCCTGGTCATTTATCGTATTGGCACTTATAACGAGCTTCTTCTCTAAGATTTACAATGAGAAAAATCAACCTGCTGTTGATGAGTTACTAAGTAAAATCAATAGGATTGTCATATTGCTGTCCCTTGCTGTGCTAGGTGGGTTCTATCTATTTGGTGATTACTTTATCCATTTGCTTTATGGCAATAAATATATGGATTCTGTGGAAATTATACCCATCATCATTATTGGTACGATGTTCTCGTCACTGGGAACGATCTGTTACCGATATATGATCAAAGAGTCCGGATACAACTACCTGGCAAAGAAAATGTTTTTATGTTGTGTACTAACCGTGCCATTTTCCTGGCTCATGATTCGCACCTTTGGGATTAATGGCGCTGCATACTGTTTTTTGATTGTCGAAATTTTGTCTTGCACTCTTCTGAATTACTTTTTCAAGAATAGAACAATCATCAAAATGCACCTCAACATTTTTAAAATGAGATAATTTCAATGAGAATGATAAAACACACAGTTAAATCAGCTCTAAAAATTAGCGCTAACATTTCACCAGAATTTTGTGCTAAAGCTCACTATTATATCAAATTCAAGAAAAAACTTAACTTGACCAATCCCACGAATTTTAATGAAAAGATTCAGTGGCTCAAGTTTAACGAGTTCAATAATGAGATTTACACGCAGTGTGCAGATAAATTTAAGGTTAGAGAATATATCGTCTCCAAAGGCTGCGGTGAGATTCTCAATGAGATTTATGGCGTCTACGATAATCCTCAAGACATTGACTATGCCGCACTGCCTGAAAGATTTGCCCTCAAGTGCAACCACGGCGCAGGCTACAACATCATTTGTAGTGATAAATCCTCATTAGATGTTGAAAAAACCAACAGGCAGCTGAGTAAGTGGTTAAGTGAGGATTTCTCATCACATTTTATTGAGCCTCAATACCGTAAGATCGAGAGAAAGATTCTGTGTGAAAAATTCATCGAGAATGAACGCGGTGGTTTTCCAGACGACTATAAGTTTTACTGCTTTAACGGCAAACCTTACGCGGTCATGGTTTGTGTCGGCCGTGAAAAAGGCACGCCTAAATTCTATTACTTTGACATGAACTGGAATCCGCTTCCCTTCGAGGACACGGTGAAGTTGATTAATAAGCATGACCTGCCAGAGATGCCTGATGGCTTTGTAAAAATGAAGCAGTATGCGATGAAACTTGCGACCGATTTTAAATTTGTGCGCGCTGATTTCTATCTCCTGAATGGCGAGGTCATTTTCGGCGAGCTGACATTTACGCCTTCAGCAGGTCTGGATGTCTCCCTTCAGGAAGCGGATGCTATTTTGGGTGGGCAGCTGAGGTTGTGATTTGCCTGATGCGTAGATAAGCCTCAACGCCCAGGCAGGGCTTTTCGCTGTGTTGAAATAGCGACGGGAGGCATGCTTAAGGGCTGCATATTGCAGCCCTTAACTTTGTACTTAGCTGGGCTCGATTGAACAATCATGGGATCAGTTTGGCGGCTGATTCATTCAATGCTTCAATCACCACGTTAACCGAAGGTTTGGAAGCGGTTCCTTTGGGAATGGCAATAAACACCTTTCTGATTAAGTTAGGGCTGATATTCACCGTGACTAATCCATTTAATATGCCGTCAACGTGCAGCATCAAGGTGGGCAACAGCGTAATGATGTTGGTTTGCTTCACCAGATTAAGTGTCGCCGCCGAGTTTTTATAATTCGCAATCACTTTAGGCACCACGCCCGCTGCATGAAAGGCCCGAATGAGGAAAGAGTGATAGTGAACCGCCGACAAATTTAACGCCCATTTTTCATTGGGCATCTCCTTTAATCGAATCACTTTACGGCCCGCCAGCTTGTGATTTGCTGACATCACGGCCACAAACTGGTCGGTACACAATGGATAAAAATCCAGCTTTTCGCTAAAGGGGCCGGTTTCGACCATATCATCAATAATCGCGATATCGACCTGATTGGCTGCGGTCGCCTTAATGGCGTCAGCCGGTTCCAGTTCGACCACGGAAAGTGTCAATTGCGGATAAGCGGTTGCCAGCTGCTGCATCACATCCGGCAGAATACCCACACCCGCTGATCCGAAGGTCGCCAGCCTGATTTCACCCACGACTTCGGCTTTACCCTGCGCCAGTTCGGATTCAATATCATTGACCATCCGAAACAGCTCATGGGTGCGCTCGACCAATCTTTTGCCCGCTGGCGTTAGTTCTATGCGCTTGCCAACGCGCTCAAAAAGTACCGTGTCGGCTTCCTGTTCTAATTGAGCAAGCTGCTGAGAAACGGCAGGGCGGGTTAAATGCACCGCCTCCGCCACGGCGGTAATGGTTCCCAGCACTGATAACTCAGCCAGCAGATGGAGGCGTCCCAGATTAAGCATATTATTCCTGTCTTATTCATGTGGCCGCCCCTCTGCTTTACATCAAATCAAGAAGCTGCGAACCACGGTATTAATGAGCTGGGTCACCGCGAGGTGCGATTCAAAGGGAATGCCATCCACGTTGGCATCGGTAATGCCCTCGACGGAGTTGATCAATCCCACGCTAACACCCCGGCGCAGCAAACGGCCTTCCATTTCAGGAGTATGCAGCAGACGGGCGTTTTTCTCACGCGCCGCCATTGCTGCGATAATCGCATAGCAGCCCCAGTTAGAGCAGGCGGCGGTCACCAGTACATCTGCGGGCGTGACAGCGCCAATGCCGCCGCCGCATTCACAGGAACCGTCAGCACCAAACTTCACCGCCTGCTGAACGGCATCATTCACCAAACCCATACCGATTTCATTGCCGCCATCGCCCACCGCGACAGTTGGAATGCCGCGTCGCAGCGCTTCATCAAATACCACGTCAATGCGCGCGCGCTCCATGCCGTAGTTAATACCGCGCATGCTGTAATAAATGCCGTTTTTGTTTCGTCCCACGCGCTCAGTTGAAAACAGCAGGGCAGGCTGGCGCGCATCCAGCAGTTCAGTAGCGGCCTGCGGTGCGGCTTCATCGGTGACCGGGAAAGACTCCACGCACACCGTCGCCAGGCTTTTGTCCTGTGTGGCCTTCACTGCTTGTGCGTAGGGTAAAACGGTAAGGCCGACTTCGGTCAGAATGGCTTCCATCGGACCGCGTAATGTCTCTTCGATCAGTACGGTGCAAGTCACGTTTCTGGCCAGTATCAGCGCACGGACAATCGCCGCCAGTCCAGCGGGACCATCGTTTTCCCCGATGGTGGGGGATAACCAGGCGCGCGAGACTGAACCGGTGGTAACAATCACATTGTCACCGGGCTTCAGCGCCAGCAGCGCATCTGCTGCGGCACCTACCAAAGGCTGGCCGATCTGCTCACGCGCGCTGGCAAACAGTTGCTCAACACCACGTCCACCGAGGTCCAAAGAAATCAGTTGATCGAGGCGATTATCAAAGGCTGTCATCTGGCTCATACCGCTTCTCCTAAAATCAATTCTGCCATGGCGTGGTGATCGCCAATGATGGCGGCAACCTGATTAAGCGAGGCATCAACGGCCTGCATAATGGCGTCGCTGCCTCCAACGCGTTCAATCGCATTTGAAGCCGGTTTAAGGCGCAGAGACACGCGTGCGCCAGGTTGTCCGTGGGTATTAACCGTCAGGATGCCGTGTTCACGCAGCAGGATCATTCCCAGCGCGGCGGTGGCTTCACTCGGTACGATGTGATTGTCACTGTGAGCAACACCGGCGCGTTTCAGGATGATCTCAAGCACCTGGTCTTCATGCACCATCGGCCCTAAATCACTGGATTTAACACAATCGCCCAACAGTGCGCGGAGTCCTGCCGCCAGCGCCTGACCGGCTTCGGCTTCCTGACGCAGATGCGCGGGATCGTAATGTTCCAGCGAGCGCACAACACCGGCGGTAATTGGCGCACGCGCTTCCATGCCGTACTCCGCGCCTTTGGCGGCTGCGGCGGCAATATAGGATTTCTTGCCGGCGAGGATGCCTGCACGCGGCCCAGGCAGCCCGGCTTTATCGCAGTTGGTAACCGTTAGATCCGCGCCGAACTTCAGGCTCTGAATGCCGCCGTGCAGCACGGTGCGTAGACGCGCACCGTAAGCCTCATCGAGGAAAACGATGATGCCAGTTTTACGACAGTGGTTAACGATGGCCTGCGTGATGTCGTCATCCATTCGCTCCAGGCTGCTGGTCACGGTTGTCACCACCACCAGTGCCGGGCGATTGAGTTCAATCGCCGCGCGCCATTGCGCATCACCCTGAATCTCAATGGCTTTCACGCCTGCGAGCTTAGCACCACGATTCACCGAGGCGTGCGAACGTCCGCCCGGAGGCACCACCGAAATCACCGGCTTCTCTGCAGCCAGCGCGGCGATAACAGACACAATTGCGGCACTGGTGCGATTGAAGGTCGCGACGGCATCACCCGCGCCACCGCCCAGATGCTCAAGCGCCAGCTCCGTCAGGCGTTCAGCAACCAGCCCCGGCCCCACCCACTCTTCACAGGTGGTGTTGAGATCTGCAGGCGTGACCAAAAAGTCGCGCTGATTGCCGGTGAAGATGCCAATGGAATCCGCACCGCGTTCGTTGACTCGTTTAGCGGCAACCGCTTGTCCATGGCGCAGACGGCGACCTTCATCGGTGCTGCTGCGAATAATATTTCCACGCGCAAAACTGACCACGGGATCAATAACGAAGCCGAAGCTGTCTCTGGGTACCGCGCGGGCCCCATCATTTTCGGTGAGTTTCATAAACGTTTTCCTGCTAAAAAGTGATTACAGTGAAATGCTGATAATGCTGCTGAGCATGCGGGTGAAAGCCATGTGCGTAGCCAGATCGATACCGTCTACTGCATTTTCCAGCAGCGATGTCGCACCATCTCTGGCACCCGCCGCCACGCAGGCCTCAACAAGTTGTTGCTCACACTCAGGGGAGTGCGTCAGTTCCGGTCGCTGGAGTATCCATGCCACTGCTGCGGCTACTGCATAGGCTCCCCAGTTGGAGACCGACGCGGCCACTACCACGTCCGTTGACGTTACCGTGATGACCCCGGAAGGGAATTCGCCATGTGATTTAGCGCCGTAGGGGTGGGCGATGGCGACGGCTGCACGAACCTCGCCAAATCCCACCTCATTGCCGCCGTCGCCAATGCCAATGGTCAGCACCTGCTTTTCGCGTGCCCAATCGGCCAACAAGTAAAGATGTCCGACTTGATCCGGGGTACGAAAATCCCCTCTGACACCGTGAAAGAATCCCTCGGCATTAGGGCCATCGCGCTCAACAAAAATGATCGCGGCTGGGGTGACGTCAGCAAAGATCTCTTCACACAGCTTGATGCCCGCAGCTTTGCCTTTGGCTACGGCGACCATGCTGATGGAACCTGCATTAAGTTGCTGCTTGATCACATCGCAACAGGCTTGCACCGGTGCCGCGTGATCCTGTTCGGTGGCGATAATCACGTGACAGCCAAAACCCTCCGCAAGCGTTCTCGCCAATGCCAGCGCGCCTGGCGGCCCATCGGTTTCACCCAAAGGCAGATTTGGCGCAATGCCCGCGCCTGTGGCAATCACCACCACATCTGCTGGCGCTATTGCCGCCGCCAGCTTGCGTGCGGCCAACATCGACAACGGTTCGCCGTGATGTTCGCGGCAGATGCGGTAAAGCTCACTGACGTAACCCGAAGGTAAGCCCTTCCCTCTCAGCGGGCGCATTTCCAGCGACATCAGTTGATCAATACGCTCGCCGACAAGCTGTTGGTGATGGGTTGGCGTCATCATTTGTTGATATCGATCTTGTAAGTTTCTTTGGTCAAGAAGATGCAGAACATCGTGATGGCCGCTGCGGCTATCACAAACCACGATACTGCAGACGTTCCACCGGTCGAAGTAATCAGCCATGCTGCGATGATCGGCGTTGGCGCACTGGAGACGATACCCGACAGTTGGTAAGCCGTTGACGCGCCGCTAAAGCGATATTTAGTAGGGTACTGCTCAGCGTATATCACCCCGTGCAGCGATCCGGTGGAAGCATGACCCAATCCCAGTCCGAGACTTAAGGCGATGGTGATGTAAACCGGATCGGCGGTGTTGAGTAAGGCAAAGAACGGGAAGGCGTAGCAGGCGAAGAACAGCGCACCGAATCCGTACACCACCTTGCGTCCCACTTTATCTGATAGCCAGCCAAACACAGGCTGCATAAAGAGATCGACTGCGGCGGCTATCAGTAAGGCATTTGAGGCCACGCTGCGCGGTATATGGAGGTGCTCAGTAATATAACTGAGGGAATAGACGGTGATCAGGAAATAACCGACGTTGGCCACGGTCTGGAAGAATGCCATCACAATGGTCTTCTTCTTCTCATATTTGACCACGTTTAACAGCGGGGCTTTTTCAATTTCGCCTTTGCGCGCAATCTCTTCAAAGGCTTCAGGCTCGCTGACCTGCAGACGAATATATAAACCGACGCCCAACAGCGCGAGGCTGAAGATAAACGGCAGACGCCAGGCCCAACCGAAGAACTGCTCATCCGGTAAAGAGGAGACCAACGCGAATGCTCCAGCTGACACCAGCAGCCCGGCGGGCACGCCCATCTGCATGGTGCTGCCCCAAAGTCCACGGCGGCCTTTTGGCGCATGTTCAACCGACATCAGCGCCGCGCCGCCCCATTCGCCACCCAGCGCGAAGCCCTGAATGATGCGCAGCAGGATGAGCAGAATCGGGCCAATTTCTCCGCCCTGATCGTAGGAGGGCAGAAAACCAATGGCCGCGGTACACAGGCCCATCACCATCAGGGTAAAGACCAGCAGCTTTTTACGGCCCATGCGGTCACCGAAGTGGCCTATGACCATGCCCCCAATCGGGCGCACCACAAACGCCACCGAAAATGAAATCATGGACATCAATGTCGCCATCGCAGGAGACAAGTTGGTAAAGAATACGTGAGGAAATACCAGTGCTGCCGCCGTGCCATAAATAAAATAGTCGTACCATTCAATGGTGGTGCCAATAAAGGATCCCCAGGCTGCTTTAACGGATGTCTTTGATACCGCGTCAGAACGAACGTTTTTATGCAATGCGTCGGCTTGAATATTCTGGCTCATGTCTTACCCCCGATGGAGTGGGCACATGCAGGATGTGCCCTTTATTAGTTTTAATTAGACGTTGATAGTAACGCTCTTCCTTGAGGTATAACTTTCCAGGGCACTTTCAATTGAATATTCAGCGCCAATACCGCTGCGTTTCGCGCCGCCATAAGACATGCCCGGAATCTGGCCGCCCGCGCGGTTAACCTGCAGCCAGCCTGCATCAATCTGCTCGGTGACGCGGAAAGCGGCAGTGACGTCCTGAGTAAAGACATAGGCGGCGAGGCCATAAACGGTGTCATTCGCCATGCGAATCACCTCATCTTCCGTGTCGAAGGGAATAGCGACCAGCACCGGTCCAAAGATCTCCTCTTTGCATACGCGCCAATTGTTATCGATACCGGCTAGCACCACCGGCGATGGCATGAAACCTTTGGCCTGTTCAACCGGAGGTGGCACATCACCTAACAGCACTTCTGCGCCCTGATCGAAGGCTTCTTTAATAAAGGCGCGCACCTCGTTATAACGCTCAGCGTTGATGATGGCGCCAATGTCGGTTTGCTCGTCCAATGCATCGCCGATCTTCATTTCACGCAGTTTGGCGACAACGCGCGGCATCACTTCATGCCACACGCTCTGATGGACGTACAAGCGTGAACCTGCCGTGCAGGACTGGCCCTGACGGGCAAAGCGCATCGCCGCAATCACGCCATTGACGGTGTTTTCAATATGCTGCGGTGTTGCGGCATCCGCAAACACGATGCAGGGGCTTTTACCGCCCAACTCCAGCGTGGCGCGCCCGATCCGATCCGCCACCGCATGGGCCACCAGCTGGCCCACTTCCAGTGAACCGGTAAACGAGACTTTGGCGACATCGTCATGATTGGAAAGCGGCGCGCCTGCATCCAGGCCGGTACCGGTGACAATGTTGAATACACCTGCCGGGAAAATATCTGCCGCCAGCTCAGCTACTTTCAATACCGCCAGTGGGGCATCTTCGGCGGGTTTCAGCACCAGTGTATTGCCTGTGCCGAGCGCCATGCCGATTTTCACCGCCGCCAATACCAGCGGAGAGTTCCACGGAATGATGGCGCCCACCACACCCAAAGGTTCACGGGTGGTAAAGCTAAACAGACCCGGACCCAACGGCAGGGTTTCGCCTTTTTGTTCTGCGATCACGCCACCGTAATAGCGCAGCACTTCCGCGGCGCTCTGCGTTTCCGGACGGCTTTGAGTGCGCAGCGCGTTACCGGTTTCAGCGGCCAAAACGCGTGCAATCTCTTCGCAGTTGGCCGTAATACGATTGCCCAGCTCAATCAGCATGGCACCGCGTGCACGTGCCGCCAGACGACGCCATGTGGGGAAGGCGGCTTTGGCCGACGCGATGGCACGGTCAACATCTGTGGCCTGGCTGGCACCGATTTTGACGATCTCGCTGCGGAAGCAGGGATTAATAATGGCGATTTCCTGGCCTTCAGCCGTCGCCTGCCACGCGCCATCAAAGAACAATCCGGATTTGCCGGCCAGCGGGAGTTTTAGGTCGTGATTAACGTTGCTCATTTTTTATCCTCAGTTCAGTGCCAGACGCAGATTGACCAACTCTTCATAGAGTTCATTGACGCTGGTGGAATCCTTGCCGCCCAAACCTTTGAGGCGCGCGGCATTATAGGTTTGCATTACCAGCTGGCCCAGTGGCATTGAGTAGTTGGAAAACTCTTTCAGGCAAAGAGAGATATCTTTATGCATCAGGTCGATAGCGAAGTTAGCCGGGCGTTCTTCGGTGAACAGTGTTTTTGGCAGGTAATCGAGCATTTTGCTGCCCGCCAGTCCGGCGGAAAACACCTCGCACAGCACGTTGAGGTCGGCTCCCGCTTTCACGCTGACAGACAGGACTTCACCCAGGGCAACGGTGTTGATCGCCGTCAGCAGGTTGTGGCTCAGCTTGGTTAACTGACCTGCGCCGGTGTCGCCACAATGCACGATACGTGAGGACAGAACCTCAAGCACCGGGCGAACGCGTGAAATTACCTCTTCACTGCCGCCGATCATCAGCACCAGATTGCCAGAAGCGGCACCCGCCACGCCGCCGCTGACCGGAGAGTCGAGGAAATAGACATTTTTGCGTGCGCACTGTGCGGCAATGTCTTTGGTGGTGGCGGGATCTACGGTGCTGAAATCGATGACGATGGCACCCGGAGAGACTTTATGCAGAATGCCCGTCTCACCGACGACGGCATCGGTAAAGGTGGCAGGCGAGGGCAGGCTCAACATGATGATCTCCGCACCTTCAGCGGCTTCCGCCGGGTTGCCTGCTGCCACTGCGCCCTGCTGCTTTAGACCGTCAACGGCGGGTGCATAAGGGTCATACACATTTAATTCATGGCCTGCCTCTAACAGACGGGATGCCATCCGCGATCCCATACGTCCCACACCAATAAATGCAATTTTCATCTTTACCTCACGTAGTACAGAGTGCGGCTTTCAAACCCAACAGCGCCGCGCATATTCCAGTCCAAACTGGGGATAAATCGACTATCTCGTGAGGTATGTGGAAACAAAAGTTGTATATTTTTACCGGTAGGGAAAGAAAAACTTACTGATCAACGATGTACGGCACGTTGCATTGAATGAGTGCAGGTGTAACCGCAATGTTAAAAGGAAAAACGAAAATGACGGGTGACCTATGCACAATCCTGGTGCAAAAAATCAATGTTTAAAAATTTGATCTGCGGCACATCAGAAGCGTTCTTTCAGCGCATCGCTATCATCAATTGAAACCGAAATCGATGCCTTGGGCGTTCAACGGTTAAAAGGCAGAAAGATTTCCTGCCCGTCTCTATTCGGCAAAGAACTATCAAGGGATAACACGTGCCGTTCTTAGCTGCTCAAACAGGCTGAAAAACATCTCATCGGTTGACTGTAAACGCGTGAAGCATTTCTGGCGTAGTTTGCTGCCGTCACCGAACATGTCGTAATTCCAGTTAAAGACAAAATCAGCAAACTGGCCATCGTTGAGTTTTAGGATGTCTGATTCTTGTAGCTGATTGTGATCGGCAATCTCGTGCCAGGCAGCGCGATAATCCTGAAACAGTTGGTGGAAAGAGAGTCGGACCGGCGGCGCGGAGTCCAAATCAAACCAATCAGCAAGACGAGGCCACAGTTCGCTCCAGCGCCAGATATCTCCATTGTTGACGTTGAATGCCTGATTCTCCGCCGCAGGCGCGGTTGCGGCCCAGAGTGTGGCTTCTGCCAACAGTCCAGCGTCGGTGTGATCCACTATGCTGTGCCATGTTTGTTCCGAACCGGGAAATCGCAATGGCAAATCCTGTGCTTTGCACAGTGAAGCATACAGAGCGATGCTCAAAGCCAGGTTCATGGCATTTCCAGATACGGCGCTACCGACTACGCCGGGGCGGATAGCATTCCAGTGCCATGATTTCCCGCGCTGAAAATCGCTGAGCCAGCTTAACTGTGCGGCATTAAATTCCGCACCGGGAACGCCCGGATCGCTCTCGCGCGCTGGCGTTTTAAAAGGCCCAAGATGCGCGCCATATACTTTGTACCCCTGCATCAGGCTAACCGTTTGAAGCGGCGCCACCTGCTCAATATTCGTGACCAGGTTACGCAGCATGGTGACATTAGGTTCAACCATCTCCGTCCAATTCGCCGAGTTCAGCCAGGCACTGTAAAAGATGTGGGTGACGTTTTCTAACGACCGCAAAGCATGATTGCTGTTCTGCGCATCGAGTAAATCGACGGTAACTATCGGGATACTGTCAGCATGCGATGACGTATGACGGCTCAATCCAATAACTTCCCAGCTATTCTGCTTGAGGGTTTTAACCAGTTGGCTGCCCACGATGCCACTGGCTCCGGCGACCAACGCGACCTTTTTCTGCTGCATTCTGTTCATAATGTCTCTCCTATGAAGGTGTCGAATGCAGTGTGATATATTATTTTTATCGCATATATCCCCTGAAAATGATGGCACTTATAAGCAGAATCATTAAATGAACAATAAGCTCAACGCCATATCCACCTTCTTGCGCGTAGCGGAGGCGGGCTCCTTCTCTGCGGCCGCGCGCCAGATGGGCATTAAACAGTCTGCCGTGAGTCAGCAAATCGCCGCGCTTGAGGAAGAACTCGGCGTGGTGTTGCTGTATCGCACCACACGCGTAATGGCGCTTACAGATCAGGGTGAACGCTATCGGCGGAATATGCAGCCTTTGCTGGACGCGATGAAGGAAGCAGAAAGGCAGTTGAATCCAAACGATCAGGCGTGGCAGGGAAGCGTGCATATGCAGCTGCCGACCGGCCTTGGCCAGCTTTTTCTGCCGCATCTATTGGCGCTGCAGAAAGCCAATGCAGGCTTGCATCTGACGCTTTCACTTGATGACCGCGTGGCCGATCGAAGGCGTAGATGTCGCGTTAAGGCTGGGTAGCGCACCACCGGATGGTCATGCGGCGCGGGTGCTGGCACGTATCGAATCGGCGTTATACGCCGCGCGGGGTTTTGCATTGGTCAACTCAGTGGACGAGTTGGCAGCGTTGCCGCATGTCAGATTCAGCGGCATCGCATTCGATGCCCCCCTGCGTTTGGAGTCAGGTGATGAATCGTTAGAAGTTAAAGTGAAAACGGTTTTTCGGGCGAATACCAGTGACGGGCTTTTGCAGGCGCTGCAATCAGGTGTTGGGATTGGTGGTATGCAGATGCCGCTAGCGGCCGCAGCTTTGCGAGCAGGATTGCTGGTGCCGGTGTTGCCCGAATGGCGGTTGCCGGAGCGTTTTCTGTATGCCGTATTTCCTGATGCTCGGTTTATTCCGCAGCGGGTGAGGAATATCGTTGGTGTGATTGAGAAGGTATTGCCTAAGATAACGGGGCAGGGGGGATGAGCGGTGTTGCGAATTGGAACGGTTGAGGTTGTCTATAAGGAGCGCTGACAGTTATTTCCCCTTAATGTCAGGTTTACTTATCCCGAAGGGTGAGCAGTTTTGAATTCCTACTGATATGTTTAAAAAAACCGATTTTATCGACATATCACCCGAATATGTCGATGCCATAAACATGTCACGGCCATATGTTTAAAAAAATCGATTTTATCGACATATCGCCAAAACGTGTCGATGGCGTAAACATATCGAATTCAGATCTCCGTCAAAAATCGTACATCTCAGCGTTGCACTGGTGTAATGCGGATGTCATTAGTGTTGCACCTACATTGCACTCCAGTTTATTCAATCATCCAACTCTTCTACCAAGATTTATCTCTATCTAATTGAATTAAATGTTAATTATTAAATTTAATAATCTTGGCACACATCATGCTTTGTTAGTTTCATGTCAATAATCGGTGCAATGACAGCCCAATAACATTGAGTCTGGTATGAATGCGAAAACACAGTTTTTCAAAACCATCGAAGCGGCTTATAGCAATCAGACACCCAGCGAAAAACGGATCAGCTCCTGGCTATTAAGTCATCGAGAGCAGATCCCGTTTGAGACCGCTGACAGTATCGCGCAGGCCACCGGAACCAGCGGGATTACCGTGGGACGCTATTTACGCAAGCTGGGATTTCGCAATTTAGACGACGTAAAAAATGCGCTGCGTGAATTACCAAGTACGCCTTACAAACACTGGGGCGTGATTGATCGCCTCGATTCGTGGGAGCAACAGCAGTCGTTGCCTGACCGGGAAAATCAGTCACTGCAGATGGAGATGGATGCGATCCGTTACGTATACCAACTGGCGCAGTCAGACACCTTTGCCAGAGTCAGCCAGCAGATTGCCGAAGCCGATGCAGTGGTTATTTTAGGCATCCAATCTACGCGCGGCATCGCCCATACCTTCTTTAGCCATCTGGAATATCTGCGCCCGCGCGTGACCTATGCCGATGGCAGTTCAGGAAGTTGGCTGGAATCGCTCAACTCAGAATATGAGAAGCCTTACGTGGTGTTAACCGACACACGCGCTTACTCAACTGCCGCACGCTTGTTTTGTCGGGTGGCAACCGAACGTCATTTGCCGATGGCATTGGTGACTGACATCTGGTGTCCATGGGCGCGGGACTATCCGTTGGACCTCCTCCAGGTGAAAACCGATACCGGTAACTTTTGGGACTCACTTGCTCCCGTGAGTTGTCTTTTTAACTTGCTGCTGTCAGCAGTCGTTGAACGGCTTGGGCCACAACTGTCCGCTCGTTTGGCGCAGAACCGCGCATTACAGCAGGAGTTTGGCCAGTTTGAACGCTAATAGAATAGGGAATTAGACATGATTCAGGACACGCCGCTTATCGATCTGGCTGAGAAATTTCCTCAACTCAGCATCGATATGAAATATGCCACTGCTGACAACATCACCGGCCAGCCGATCTACAGCGTTGCGCGCTGTTTGCTGCACACTGATGCCGCCAAAGCGCTGGAGAAGAGTATCGAGATTGCGCGAGTAGCGGGTTTCACGCTTCTGGTGCTTGACGCCTATCGGCCACAAAAGGCGCAAGCACTGCTCTGGTTGGCATGCCCGGATCAAAACTACGTGGTGCCGCTTTCTCAGGGCTCCAATCACAGCCGGGGCACCGCCATCGACGTCACGTTAATCGACACAGACGGCAATGTGCTGGATATGGGCTCCGGCTTTGATGAGATGAACGCACTTTCCCATCCGTACCATCCCGCATTGGAAGCCACTTTCCAGCGTAATCGCCTGCTGCTCAATGCGGTGATGTTCGGTGGCGGCTTCTACGGTATTGCGACGGAGTGGTGGCATTTTGAATTGCCGGGAGCGGCGGCTTATCCGCTTATCGACGATGTTTTCACTTGTATTTCCCCAGCACAGACTGACGGAGTATTACCATGAAAATGAAGTTCACAGCCTCGAAGGGCTTTTTCTCTCTTTTGATTGCAGCAGCAGTGACGACCGCGAGTGTACCAGCATGGTCAGCCGTGCCGAAAGACATGTTGGTGATTGGCAAAGCGGCGGATCCACAGACACTGGATCCGGCGGTGACCATTGATAACAACGACTGGACGGTGACCTATCCGGCCTATCAGCGTCTGGTGAAGTACAAAACTGAAAACGGTAAAGGCTCGACCGATGTTGAGGGTGATTTGGCCGAGAGCTGGCAGAGTTCAGATGAGGGGAAGGTGTGGACTTTCAAAATGCGCAAAGGTGGATTCTTTGATGACGGTTCGCCGGTCACTGCGGATGCTGTTAAGCTCTCTTTTGAACGCTTAATGCGCATCAAGCAAGGTCCCTCTGAAGCTTACCCTGCAGGTTTGAAGATTGACGCGGTCGATCCACAAACGGTCCGCTTCACCCTCGATACCCCTTTTGCGCCTTTCCTTTATACCTTGGCCAACGATGGTGCCTCGATTATCAATCCAGCGGTGCTGAAAGCTCATGCTTCCGATGATGCACGCGGGTACCTCGCTGAGCACACCGCAGGATCCGGTGCCTACATGCTGCAACGCTGGCAGAAAGGGCAGCAGTTGGTGCTGGTGCCGAATCCGCATTTCGCGGGTAGCAAGCCAGCCTTTAAGCGCGTTTCGGTCAAAATCATCAGTGAGAGTTCTGCGCGCCGCCTACAGCTGGAGAAGGGTGATGTGGATATTGCCGACTCACTGCCGGTGGATCAGTTTGCTGCGCTGAAGAAGCAGGGAGAGGTCGCCGTTTATGACTATCCGGCTCTGCGCGTAACCTACCTCTATTTGAACAATAGCAAAGCCCCGTTAAACCAGCCCGATCTCCGCCGTGCTGTCTCCTGGGCAACGGATTATAAAGGCATGGTTTCCGGCATTCTGGGAGGTAACGGCAAGCAAATGCGCGGCCCGATCCCAGAAGGCATGTGGGGCTATGACGCGGGTGCGATGCAGTACAGCTTAAATTTAGATAAAGCCAAGGAAGCATTCGGCAAAGTTGCGGACAAACCGAAAACCCTGTCATTCCTCTACTCGGATAACGATCCTAACTGGGAGCCGATTGCCTTGTCGATGCAGGCCAATCTCCAGACGCTGGGCGTCAACGTCAAACTGGAGAAACTGGCAAACGCCACCATGCGTGAACGAATTGGCAAAGGCGATTACGACATTGCCATCGGCAACTGGAGTCCGGACTTCGCTGATCCCTACATGTTCATGAACTATTGGTTCGAATCAGATAAAAAAGGATTGCCGGGCAACCGCTCCTTCTACGCCAATCCACAAGTGGATAGCTTGCTGAAGCAGGCTGTCTCCACGCCGGATCAGGCGGAGCGCACCCAATATTATCAGCAGGCGCAAAAAGTGGTGATTGACGAAGCCGCTTACGACTATTTATTCCAGAAGAACTATCAGGTCGGGATGAATAAAGCGGTTAAGGGTTATGTCTTCAACCCGATGCTTGAACAGATCTTCAATATCTCCGAGATGAGTAAATAGCGATCGTTATTCATGCTTAATCAGCAGGGTCAATTCTGGCCCTGCTAAGGAAGGCAATATGAGTTTCTGGAGTTTAATCAGACAGCGCAGCTGGGGCCTGATATTGGTGGTCGCGGGCGTATGCGTGATTACCTTTATTATTTCGCATCTAATCCCCGGTGATCCGGCGCGATTGCTGGCGGGTGACCGCGCCAGTGATGAGATTGTTCAGCACATTCGCCAGCAGCTGGGATTGGATTTACCGCTGTGGCAGCAATTTATTCGCTATGTAGAACAGCTGCTGCATGGCGACCTCGGTACTTCCATCCGCACTGGCCGACCGGTGCTGGAAGATTTGAAAAACTTCTTCCCGGCCACGCTGGAACTGGCGTTTTGTGCACTGCTTATCGCCTTAGTCGTTGGTGTACCGCTCGGCGTGTTATCGGCGGTGTATAAAAATCGCTGGCTTGATCATCTGGTACGACTGCTGGCAATAACCGGTATCTCGACCCCCGCATTCTGGCTAGGGTTGGGCGTGATTGTGCTGTTCTACGGAAAACTCAATCTGCTGCCGGGTGGCGGTCGTCTTGACGATTGGCTCGATCCTCCGGCACGCGTGACGGGCTTCTATCTGATTGACTCTTTGCTCAGCGGCGATGTGGATGTCTTTTTTAATGCCCTGACGCACCTGATATTGCCCGCCACCACTCTCGCCTTTGTGCATTTGGGGATTGTCGCCCGTCAGATCCGCTCGGCGATGCTGGAGCAGCTCAGTGAAGATTACGTACGCACCGCGCTCGCCAGCGGGCTGAGCAAATTCACTATCGTGGTGCGTTACGCCTTACCCAACGCGCTGATTCCGTCGGTCACGGTATTAGGGCTGGCATTGGGCGATCTGCTGTATGGCGCGGTGCTGACCGAAACGGTCTTTGCCTGGCCGGGCATGGGCGCTTACGTGGTCGCATCAATACAATCGCTGGATTTCCCGGCGGTAATGGGCTTCGCCATCGTCGTGTCCTTCGCTTACGTGTTAGTGAACCTGTTTGTCGATCTACTTTACCTCTGGATAGACCCGCGCATGGGTCGGGGAGCTGAGAAATGATGCTGACGCAAGAGCAGTCAGTGGCCAACCGCTCCCGTCCCAGGCTGCTTGCCTGGAAACGCCGATGCTGGATGGTCAGTAAAAGTCCCTTAACCGTGATTGGCGGGATCATCATTGTACTGATGCTGCTGTTGATGATCTTCGCGCCATGGCTCGTGCCGCAAGATCCCAACGCCATCAATCTGGGCGCACGTTTACAAGCGCCGAGTGCATTTCATTGGTTTGGCACTGATGAAGTGGGACGTGACTTGTTTAGCCGCGTCATCATCGGCTCGCAACAATCGGTCGCCGCAGGCCTTTCTGTTGTGCTGCTGGCAGGCGTGAGCGGCTCATTATTGGGTTGTTTGTCGGGTGTGTTGGGCGGCCGTAGCGATGCGGTGATCATGCGATTGATGGACATCATGCTTTCGATCCCCTCACTGGTGCTGACCCTGGCGCTGGCCGCGGCGCTGGGACCGAGCCTGTTCAATGCCATGCTGGCGATTGCCATCGTCCGCATTCCATTTTATGTCCGCCTGGCGCGCGGGCAAACGCTGGTGGTTAAGCAGCATACCTTTGTGGAAGCCTCCCGCACCTTCGGTGCATCACGGTGGCATCTGATCAGCTGGCACATTCTGCGCAACGCGTTACCGCCGTTGGTGGTGCAGGCGTCACTGGATATAGGAAGCGCCATTTTGATGGCGGCGACCTTAGGGTTTATTGGCTTGGGCGCTCAACAACCCACAGCAGAGTGGGGCGCGATGGTCGCCAATGGACGTAACTACGTACTCGACCAATGGTGGTACTGCACATTCCCTGGCGCCGCCATCCTGATTACAGCAGTGGGATTCAATCTGTTTGGCGATGGCGTGCAAGACCTGCTGGATCCGAAAGCCGGAGGACGTAACTGATGAACGACAGAATCCTGACTATCGACAATCTTCGGCTGAGCTTTCCCATTTTTCAGGGCGAAGTGAAGGTGCTGAATGGCGTCTCCCTGCACATCAATCGCGGCGAGATCGTCGGCGTGGTGGGGGAGTCCGGTTCAGGGAAGTCAGTCACCGCGATGCTGGCGATGCGCCTGATCGCGCATGAGAGTTACAAGATTGGCAGTGGAACCCTGGAGATCTTGGGCAGAGACGTGCTGAATGCCAGCGAAGCGGAAATGCGTCAGCTGCGTGGCAAAAAGGTGGCGATGATTTTTCAGGAGCCGATGACCGCCCTGAATCCCACGCGCCGGATAGGTAAACAGATGGTCGATGTGATTCGCCAGCATCAGCCGTTATCAACCAAACAGGCGATAGCACGGGCCATCGAGCTGTTGAGTGATATGCAGATTGCCGATCCGCAAAGCGTGCTGGAACGCTATCCCTTTGAGTTGTCGGGCGGGATGCGCCAACGCGTGATGATTGCACTGGCCTTTTCGTGCGAGCCCGACCTTTTAATCGCTGATGAACCCACCACGGCGCTGGATGTGACGGTACAGCGTCAGGTGCTGCGCTTGCTGAAACAGAAGGCGCTCTCAACCGGCACCGCCGTGCTGTTTATCAGTCACGATATGGCAGTGGTATCGCAACTCTGCGACCGACTTTATGTGATGTATGCCGGTGCGGTGATTGAAAGCGGTACCACCGATACCGTGTTGACTTCGCCTTATCATCCTTACTCTGCCGGGCTGTTGGCGTGTTCGCCAGACGGTAGCGAGCCACGCGCTGAACTGACTTCGATTCCGGGCACGGTGCCTAATCTCGCCAAATTGCCTGGCGGTTGTGCTTTCCGTGAACGCTGCTTCGCGGCGGGTGAAGCTTGTGGCATCACGCCCGAATTACACACCGAAGGGCGAGCCAATCGTCAGGTGGCTTGCTGGTATCCGCAACAGGAGCGCGCCCATGTCTGAAGCACTGCTTGAACTCAATGATGTTCACGTCAATTTCCCGGCCAAAATTAACTGGCGTGGCAAAGTCACTGAGCGGGTACATGCGTTGAATGGCTTAGATCTGCGCGTTGAGCGCGGTGAGACGCTGGGTATCGTGGGGGAGTCTGGCTGTGGTAAAAGCACCTTAGCCAAACTGCTGATGGGCATGCTCAAACCTAGCACGGGCCAGCTTGAATTAGCACGCTCGCCAAACTCATGGCTGGGGCGAGGAATGCAGATGGTATTTCAGGATCCGCTGTCCTCACTCGATCCTCGCTTACCGGTCTGGCGTTCCATCACCGAGCCGGTGTGGATTCAGTCACGCAGTTCTGAAAAAGATCGGCGTGCGTTGGCCGCGACTCTCGCCGCACAGGTGGGTATTCGGCCGGAATACCTCGACCGCCCGCCGCATGCATTCTCTGGAGGACAGCGACAACGCATCGCCATTGCCCGCGCACTCTCTGCTCAGCCCGACATCATGGTGTTGGATGAGCCGACCTCCGCTCTGGATATCTCGGTGCAGGCGCAGATTCTAAATTTACTGGTGGAATTACAGCGGCAGCGGAACCTTACCTATGTGCTGATTTCACACAACGTGTCGGTGGTGCGCCATATGAGCGATCGCGTTGCAGTGATGTATCTCGGGCAGATCGTTGAGTTGGGCGAGGCGAAGCAAGTTTTGGATTCACCTAAACATCCTTATACCCAATTGCTGATGGAGTCGGTGCCACGCATTGGTGCTGCATTGGATGGTGCGCCAAGTAATACGGAGTTGCCGGGGAACCGTATGTTGCCGCAGGGGTGTTATTTTCGTGAGCGTTGTCCGTATGCAAGTGTGGAGTGTGGACAGTCACAGGGGTTGCGGGAGGTGGGAAGTGGTGCGGCAGTTAGGTGCTGGCGAGGTGTTGGCATAACTAATTGAAAATGTTTTTTTTAATTGGTCTTTATGCCTGCACATACAGATTATCGAAAGGCACCGAAAACAGTTGATGGCACATAATGGCGTGTAGTTGAGCAATCAGGGCGCTGGGCCACCATCTAGTTAGCGAGAATAAATAACACTGTAATGATCGGCGGTCAGCCGGGCCGCCTTCTCGGATAAAACTATTCAAAAACGAAAGGGTTGAGGAACTGTCTTCTCCAGAAGAACCGGCGATCGATTTCAGTTAACTGGGCTTCTTCACACACCATCTCCCAGTGCTCATTTATCCTTTCAACCTGCTCATCAAAGATCAGCGCTGCTGCATCCTTGGAGAGCATAAAGTTATGCGCGGTCTCCATACATACACTTCGCTGGCTAAAACGATTACTACCTGCGATAAGCATGGCTTGTGTGGCCTCATTACCAGCTCGCCCTTGTGGACAAATGTCATAAGCAGGCGTCAATGACAGCCTCTCACCATTCCAGAAAGCAGCATGATTTCGGGCATGATCGTCAGTATTACCACAAAGAATGTTGAAGCAAATTCGTGCAAAAAGCTCACGCAGTGTCTCTTTCGGACATTCGAAACGCTTGCGAATCAAATGAGCAAAATCTTCGTAACTGGCATAGCGTGCCATCATGTCATCAAGGCCAAAAAGGGTTAAGGCTGACACCATTGAACGTCTCGTCCATCCAGTAACTGATTTAACACGATCGAAGCGTTCAATAAGCAAAATATCCTTGCCCGCTGCTTGCGCCATGTGCACGGGTGCGCAGTCTAGCCCGCATAATGCGGCGAGTCGCATAGCAATAAATTCTGCTTTCACCACGCTATAAAGGTCGTTACTCGCTGAAAACTTGGCGATATATTTTTTACCCTGTTCTTCAATCAACGCTTTTGGGCGTGCACCCCCAATTGAACTGCCATGAAACAGTGCCTGATCGAGTTCAGGGGTAAGAGGGATCCCTTCTTCTACGCGTTCTGCAGAGCGCAGTAATTCTTCCATTGCAACGTTTTTGGCATACCGCGGTTCATACACCGTGGCAGATCGCTGGAAATCCAGTGCACCAATGCGATCAGAGCCGGACTCAAGCAGATAAGTCAGTTCATCAATTAAGGCGGTATCTGTATCAGCACCGCGCATCCCCAGCTTACGATTTATGATGACCCGGCGCCCCCAAGCGTCTGGTGCGCTATCGCGGATCGACGATGGCATGGTTAAACCTGGCGACAGAGGCAACATTCCTGACTGAAGGGGTAATTCAGGAAGATAAATTGGGATGGCCGGAGAGCTATCCCGGACTCGTTCCAGGTAACTGCGACCATAGTTAAATAGCATGTTGCCGGCATTGTCATAACTTAGTCGGCCTGCCACCACTGGCTCAATTTCACCCGGTAGCCAAATCCATACAAATGCCTGCTGTGGGAGTTGTTCAGAAGTCATCAAACGAATCCTGGTTTTGTTTTCGTATACGCTGTGGCATCAGACGCAATTTATCTTCGGTTTGTCTGCGATAAGCCGCCAATTTGTTCTCATCTGCCGCCGCATCGAAAAGAGGCAGCCCGAGCAGTACGGCGACTTCAAATATCACTCCGATCTCACATTTAGGATCAGCTTTCTCAATGCGTTGCAACATACTGCGCGATATACCCGCGCGCTCAGCAAGTTCAGACTCGGTCATTTTTAAGTTTTTGCGTTCAAAACGGATCATTTCAGCAAATAACCGTAGCGCTTCCAGGGTGTAGCGTGAATAGACTCTCTGTAGTGGCCTTGCCATTTTGACCGCCCTAAAGGTCGTTAAGATACTTTATGTATCATCGATAGCTCATTTTAGCAGGGGTTTTGGGGTCTGGCTATGCGCATGGCTTTTGTATGAGTCATAAAGTTGATTAATGACCCATAAATGAGTCATTTTAGTTCTTAGCCCAAGGATAAAGGTGGTTTAGTTATCAAAGGAGAGCACGAGCAAGTGAGAACATACTTTTGGCTATGGTGAGTGATCAAATATCCTATCTAGCATACGAGGTATATCCAAAATCTGCATGCGTTAACACCATGAGGTCTACATGCTAGCAGGTCACGATCTAGCCTGACATGTGCACAAGTTTCACGTAAAACCCCCCCGATTTTTATCGCAAAATCACAAACAACCCAATCTGGAGGTGTCATGAATTTAGAAACCGAACGTCTTAATTTAGAACCATTCCAGGCATCGCACTTCGATGGCTTGAGAGCAATGGAAAGCGATCCCGAGATCATGCGCTACATCAGCAATGGTGTCGTTAAAACACCAGAAGAGACGCGGGAAAGTATCCATCGTGTTACTCAGCGCTGGGAAAAGTACGGTTTTTCCTGGTGGGCAATTCGAGAAAAAACCTCAGGCCAGATTGTGGGGGCCGCATGCTTACAACACTTAGCCAACATCGACGGTGCCCCGTTAGAAATTGGCTGGCGACTGATTGCCGACTTCCACGGCAAGGGTTTTGCGACTGAAGCGGCTAAGGCAATCATTGAATTTGCTGTCGAGCATATCGGCGCGACCTATTTGGTTGCGGTTGCCATACCTGAAAACACCGCTTCGCAACGCGTCATGCAGCGATTAGGAATGAGCTATAAAGGCATCGAACAACATTACGATGTGCCGTGTGTGGTTTATGAATGGGCGATTGAAGAAATCCAAACGCAGACCCCAATCAACAACCATTCATAAACGGCCTTCAATCTGTCCTGTGCCGCAGCGAATAGTGCACGAATTCAAACTTATTTATCGGTAACGTACTCAGCCTCATCCCTTTTCGGAACCTCAGTTGTATGAAAAATCTGTCAAAGCTGGTTATCACTTTAGGCCTGTTTTTAGCCGTCAGCGCTCAGGTCGAAGCGCAAGGATGCCTTAAAGGCGCGATGATCGGTGCCGCAGCAGGGCATGTTGCGCACCATGCTGTGATGGGCGCGGTCGGGGGCTGTGTCGTGGGCCATCATATGGCCAGTAAGAAACAAAAAGAAGCTGAGGCCAAACAGCAGCAACAAAAGTAATTGGCAGACATGCGCTTCCGGTTTAACGTGCTGACTGCAGGTTAATCCGGAGGCGATGAGCGTCATCGCCGTACATCAGGAATAGATCGCCCAACATGATCACTATCGAGTCCGCCGACCCCTTTGCTCCCGAATCTCAACGACTGATTGAACAGCTCTCTACAGAGTTGGCTGCCATCACCGGGAACAACGGAAAGAGCCACTTTAGTGCTGAAGCCTTAGATGAAATGCGTTCCATCTGGGTGTTGGCAAAAGATCAGCAGGGCAGAGCGGTAGGATGTGCTTCATTGCGGCCGCTGTCGGATGACATCGCTGAATTGAAACGCATGTATTCGGACCGCAGCGTATCCGGCGTGGGTGCGGCGCTGTTGGAACATTTGCAGCAGTGGGCGGTGAGTGTAGGCTTCGAAGAAATTCAGCTTTCAACGCGCGCCATCAACACTCGCGCCGTGGATTTTTATCTTAAACACGGCTTTAAGCAGATTGAAAACTACGGCCCGTATGTTGGTCGCACCGAATCCTTTTGTTTAAGCAGAACACTCTGATCTCACCTTATCTATTCGCATCCCATACCCACATCATCTGCGAAATCGCCTTGTTCAGGTCTTCAATGCTGGCGCCGTCGCGTGCCTGAATCGATAAGCCAAACATAAAAGTACTCATTGATGCCGCCAACGCGCTGACATCAACATCCGGCCGCAACTCGCCTGCGGCAACAGCACGCGCTATCGCAGAGCTGATACCCGCTCGGGTACGATCGCGCGATCGTGTCAGCGGTTCCGTCACGGCGGCATGTTCGGCGGAGGTGGCGCTCATGGCACCGAGCCCCACCATACATCCGGTTGGATGGCCTGGCTCGCACTGCATCTGCGCAGATCGTCGCAACGAGGTTTCCACGGCTTCGCGTCCCGTCAGGCTGGTGTCCCATAAAAATTCCGTCACCTGACCAAAGGTTGAGAGATAGCGCTGCACGCACTCACGGAACAACGCCTCTTTCGAACCGAACGCGGCGTAAAAACTGGGTGCGGAGATGCCGTTGTTGATGCTGGCTTTAAGCTGGGTAAGCGAAGTCGATTCGTAACCCTGTTGCCAAAACAGATACATCGCCTGTTCGATCGCCTGGTCTCGATCAAATGTTCTCGGGCGTCCCATCGTCGCCATCACTTCCTCCCGTTTTACTCGTGCAGTGGATTACTATACTAAACGATACATATCTCGTTGACAAAGCGAACCTGCCTAATTAATGTATCGATCGATACATTAATGGGGGTTGCCTCCTTAACGCAAAGGAGACAATGCTTTACGCCCAAATATATACCAATCGATACATAAATGATTTCAGAAGGAATTATGGAAAAAGAACTCGCACTCACTGAGCAAGATGCAGCAACAGAACCGCTGCCGATATCGGCTCTACTGGCGCTGGCGATGACGGGATTCATTTGCATCATCACCGAAACCTTGCCCGCCGGGCTCCTGCCGCAAATGGCGGCGGGTCTCAATATCTCAAACGCGCTGGCAGGGCAGACGGTCACAGCTTATGCGCTGGGATCGCTGATCGCCGCGATTCCATTGACCATCGCGACGCAGGGTTGGCGGCGCAGAAACGTGCTGCTGCTGGCTATCGCCGGGTTCCTGATTTTCAATTCCATCACGGCGCTGTCCGCAAACTACTGGCTCACGCTAACGGCACGCTTTTTTGCTGGCGTAGCGGCGGGATTGTCATGGAGTTTGTTGGCGGGCTATGCACGCAGGATGGTTGCGATCCACCAGCAGGGCAAAGCGATGGCGATTGCCATGGTGGGCACGCCTATCGCCTTGTCATTAGGGTTGCCGCTCGGCACCTGGCTGGGTGGCGTGATGGGTTGGCGCAGCGCCTTCGCGGTTATCTCTGCTTTAACCCTTGTGCTGGTGGTGTGGGTACTGGCCAAAGTGCCTGATTATCCGGGCCAATCGCGCCATGAACGCCTGCCACTGTTAAAGGTGCTTACCACGCCAGGCGTGAGACCGGTGCTCAGCGTGGTGATTGCCTGGATGCTGGCTCACAACATTCTCTACACCTATATCGCTCCGTTTCTGCAGTTGGCCGGCTTGGGTTCTCAAGTGGATATCGTGCTGCTGGTATTTGGGCTGTCGGCGCTGCTGGCGATTGCCGTGACCGGACGTCTGGTCGATCACCATTTACGTCGTAGCGTGCTGGTCAGCCTGGCGGTTTTTGCCCTGGTTGCATTGGCGTTCATGGGCTTCTCGCACATTCCAGCAGTGCTATATTTCGGCGTGGCCGTATGGGGATTGACCTTTGGCGGGGCGGCAACCCTGTTGCAAACGGCACTCGCGGATACCGCCGGAGAAGGCGCAGATATCGCACTTTCCATGAACGTGGTGGCGTGGAACGGCGCGATTGCGGCGGGCGGTATCACCGGCGGTATTTTATTGAATCACTGGGGCGCCCAATCGTTCCCACCGGTTTTGCTTGTGCTGCTGGCAATCGCTTTTGTCATCACTTTGCGAGCGCGTGACCATGGCTTCAGTTCCGGCGCGCGCACCGGCCATTAATCATTCCTCCTGCGCTGGCTGCGTTCAGCGCTATCAACAGGGTATCAAGATGAATATTGCAATTATCGGTCTGGGTGCGATGGGCAGTGCCATCGCACAACATTTTATCGCCGCAGGGCATCAGGTTTCAGGATGGAGTCGCTCCGCTCGTGATGTGCCGGGAGTGACAGCAGTCACCTCTGCCGCTGAAGCTTTTCAGGCTGATGTGGCGATAACGCTGCTCCCTGACGATGCTGCGATTGAGGAGGTGATCATCAATGATGATCTGCTCAGCCAGGCCAACCCGCATCTGGTGCACATCGTGATGTCGACAATTTCGGTGGCCTATTCTCATGAGCTGGCGCAACGCCATCAGACTTCCGGCATTGCGTATGTCGCGGCACCGGTGTTGGGAAGGCCGGACGTTGCCGCGCGCGGCGAGTTAAATGTGCTGGCAGCGGGAGAATCTTCAGCGCTCAGCAGAGTGGAACCGGTGCTGGCATTGATCGGTAAACGCATCTGGCATATGGGCGAAACCCCGGCAGCGGCTCACGCGGCGAAGATTGCCTGTAACATGATGATCACCATGGCGATTGAAGCAATGGCGGAAGCCGTGGTGCTCACCGAAGCCAACGGGCTGGAACGTGAACGCTTCTTTGATCTGATCCTCAATACTTTATTCGGCAGCCGGAGCTATCAGGTCTATTCCGCCAACATCATGCAGGAAGTGTATGAACCCGGCTTCAAGGCCAGCCTCGGATTAAAAGATCTGCGTCTGGCGCAGGCCGCCGCCACTCAAGCTCAGGCGGAATTGCCGATGTTGCAGGCGGTGCATCAGCAAATGCATCGGGCGGTGGATGCCGGAGGCGGCGATCGAGACTGGTCGATCATGGCGGATTACACGCTGCGGTCGGCTGCATCTAAGTAGTTGGTAGCGTGAAATCGGTCATGATACGTCATGTGAACCGCCGTCAAAAAACTGGCACAGCAACTGCCATAGATGCTGTGCAGCAGGGGTAAAACGGTGGTCGGCGCTGCGTAACAGATGGCATTGGCTCTCGCGGGCGATACGATGATTGATCGGCACCGCGATCAAATTACGTGACGTCAAGGCATCTTCCACCACTTTGGTGGTCATAAACGCAATGCCCATTCCCGCCTGGCTCAGCGCAATTGCACTCGAGAACAGGTTGCAGCTGTAGGCGGGCGTGAACACCAATCCTTCCTGATTGAACATGACGTTCATATAACTCTGAATGCCGAAGTCTTTATCCATGCCAATCAGCGGATAAGCGGCGAGATCGCTGACATCCACCTGCTGATACAATCCGATCGGGTGTTCACGGTGCACAATGGCGCAGATGGGACCGCGCAGATAACTGTGGCACTTCACGCCGGGCGGACCAAGGGGGCCAAAGCCCACCGCCATATCCACTTCACCACGGGTAATCAGGCTCACCGTGGTCTGCATATCGCCCGACAAAATATCGATGAACACTTCAGGGTAGCTTTGTGAAAAAGGCCGCAAGACATACTTCACCACCTCATCGACCATTCCCTGGCCCACCCGCATGCGGATCGAGCCGCCGCGTTTATGGCGCAAATCACGAAGACGTCTTTCCAGATGGCTTCGGCGCTGATGCGTTTGCGCATAATCTTCAGCCAGCAATTTTCCCGCTTCGGTCAGCACCACATTGCGTCCGCGCCGCTCCAGCAAAGGCAGTTGCATATCGCGCGCCAGTTGCGAAAGCTGACGACTGATGGCAGCCGGATCAACATCCAACGCCTCCGCCGCACGACGGATGCCGCCATGGACACCGACTTCATACAAGTATCTTATGGATTTATCGGGATAGAGCAGCATTGACATAGGTTTTCATTATCTGTTGTTCTCAGGTCAACAATAATAGCGTTTTATACCCATTTTTTAAGCGCAATTTTATCCTCATACTCGGGATTCACTTGGTGAGGACAGAAGTAATGAAAAATATAATAAGTTATTTGCAACAGCATTCAGGCGAAATTCTCTCGGATATCAAAACTCTGGTGGCAGCAGAGTCACCGTCAATGAACAAGGCGGCGGTGGATCGCTGTGGCGACGTGCTGCGTGCGCTGTTCACTGAACGTCTGGGCATTGATGCTGAAATCGATGTACAGGAACACTACGGGAACCACCTCAAATTCACGCTGGGTTCAGGCAGTGAACAGACTGTGGTGCTGGGCCATTTTGATACCGTCTGGGATGAAGGTGAACTGCCGATGCGCGAGGAAGACGGCAAATTCTACGGTCCCGGTATTCTGGACATGAAAGCCGGTCTGGTGCAGTCGATCTGGGCGGCGCGCGCGTTAAAAGAACACGACTTGCTGGCAGGAAAACGCATTGTTTTCCTGTGCGGCAGCGACGAAGAAGTCGGTAGCCCAAGCTCCAGCGACTGGTTGTCACAACACGCGTTGGGATCATCGCAGGTGCTGGTGGTCGAGCCAGCGGTGGCCGGAACCGGTGCACTGAAGGTCGCACGCAAAGGCACAGGCCAATATCAAATCGCGATTACCGGTCTGGCCGCGCATGCAGGTAACAACCCTGAAGAGGGGATCAGCGCGGTGCAGGAGATGGCGCATCAGGTGCTGTTCCTGCATGGATTGAATGCACCGGATCGTGGCACCACCGTCAACGTGGGCATTGCGCAAGGCGGCAATCGCATCAACGTAGTGGCGGATAAAGCGGTACTGGGCATTGATACGCGCGTCACCAGCGAAGAGGAAGCCCAGCGCATTCACGCCGAAATCACCCAGATTCAGCCGCACTTACCGGGCATCAAGCTGGAGATTACCGGTGCACAATCACGTCCGCCAATGCGCCAGAGCGCTGAGTCGCTGGTGATCATGCAGCGTGCGCAAGTGGTGGCACAACAGATCGGTTTCAGCGTGGAAGGGCAATCGGTTGGCGGCGGCAGCGATGGTAACTTTACCGCGGCATTGGGTATCCCAACCCTAGACGGTTTGGGCGCGACCGGCGCAGGTATTCATGCGCGTCATGAACATATCATCATTGCCGATATTGCTTCGCGCACCGCGCTCGTGGCGGGTTTGATGCTGGGGGAAAACCATGTCGCAGGTTAATGTTGAGAAAAATAGTGCGATGCAACCCGCAGGGAAGAAAAGTGAGCAAAGTCCCTATCTGCTGCTGTTTATCATACTGGTGCTGGCAGCGGTCGCCACCTGGATTATTCCGGCGGGCAAGTTTGATCACGAAATCCGTAATGGCGTGACCTTTGCTATCAAAGGCAGTCTGCATGAAGTGGCGCGCTCGGGCGTTTATCCCGGCGAGATTTTCATGGCGATTGTGCAGGGCGTGATCAAAGCAGCACCGATCATTTTCCTGATTCTGTTTACCGGTGGATTGCTGGCGGTGATTGAAGCCACAGGGGCGATTGCCACTGCGCTGAACTCGCTGTCACGCAGCACCAAAATCAGCGATACCCGTTTGATCCTGATTTTTGCAGTGATTTTCGCAGTGCTCGGCAGTACCGGCGTGGTGCAAAATTCGGTGGTGGCTTTTGTGCCGATTGGCCTGCTGGTGGCGCGTTCATTGGGCTTACCGCCGGTTATTGGCATGGCGCTGATCTACCTGACCTGCGCGGCAGGGTTTAACGTGGCATTCCTCGGCCCGGCAACCACCGGTCTGACACAGCACTTGGCGCAACTTCCGCTGTTCTCGGGCATGTTACTGCGCGGCATCACCAACCTGCTGTTTGTGTTAACGGTAGCGATTTACCTGATTATTACCGTGAAGCGCATGCGTAAAAATGGTCAGGTGCGCGCGGACACTGCGGTGGAAAGCGCTGAGCCGCTCGAAATCACCGGTCGCCATAAACTGATTCTGCTGACCTGCGCAGTGACGCTGATTCTGTTTATGGTGGGCACGGTGCAGCTGCATTGGGCCACCAATGAGATGTCGGCGATGTTTATCATTCTGTCGATTATGGTTGGCTTGATTGGTCGCCTGTCCGGTTCTGCCATTGCTAACACCTTCCTGTCCGGCTGTTCTCAGCTGGTCAAAGGCGGCTTTATTGTCGGGATGGCGGGCGCGATTTCAGTGGTGCTGCAGCAGGGCAATATTCTTGATCCGATCGTTGGCTTCCTGTCAGACTTGCTGGCGCCAGTTCCACCTGCGATTGCCGCTGTGGGCATGTTTGTTAGTGCTGCGCTAATGCACTTCGGTATTTCATCCGGTTCGGGCGAGTCTGCTTTGCTGATTCCGATTTTCTCCCCGCTGGGCGATAACCTCGGTCTGACACGTCAGGTCACGGTGCAAACGGTGTTGTTGGGCGAGGGGATTGTCAACTCGATCAGCCCAACGTCGGGCGTACTAATGGCCGCGCTGGCCACCGCCAATATCTCGTTCGGCAAATGGCTTAAATTTGTGGCACCGGTCGTTGCCATCTGGTTTGCAATTTGCGTGGTGACGCTGCTGATTGGTGTGGCGATAAACTGGGGTCCGTTCTAAATATTCTCTCCTGACAAAAGGGATGGCCTGTTTGGCATCCCTTTTTCATCGCTGCTAATATTCCATTAGCGGTTGCGGCTCGAAAATTATGTGTTATGGTAACTGCACGAATAATTTACCGGAGTGAATGTCGCGGACCTGATAACAGGATACAAGGTCTGTCACCAGAAATTATAATGATTAATTATGATTTGTCTTATTTTACCACCTATAACACCCGCCTTCGTTACGCACGTCACTATTTGCATCAGTAAGCGTTATTTCGAGCTAAACATCACTGACTGCTCCATTTCATCTCTCTTCATTGCAGAGGGATATTCTTATGCCATTCGCTGGCAGCTAAAATAATAAGGTTTTGAATATGACCAGGAACAATCTACTCGCTATTTCCCTCACTGCGTTAATCAGTTCTCCCGCTGCGTTTGCTGCCGATCTACCGGGCAAAGGCGTGACCGTTTCGCCAGTGCAAAGCACCTTGCCGGAGGAATCGTTTCAAACAGAATTGATTAACAGAGCGCTGGAAAAACTGGGTTATGAAGTCAAACCCACAGAAAAGGTCGATTACAACGTTGCTTACACCGCAATAGCAGCAGGCGATGCTACCTACATGGCGGTCAACTGGGAACCGCTGCAAAAGGATATGTACAACGCAGCAGGTGGGGATACAAAATTTTATCGCAAAGGCACCTATATCAGCGGTGCCGCGCAGGGTTATCTCATCGATAAAAAGACCGCCGACAAATATCACATTACCGATATTTCACAGCTTAAAGATCCCAAGCTAGCCAAACTCTTTGATGCTAACGGCGATGGCAAAGCCGATCTAGCGGGATGTAATCCAGGTTGGGTCTGTGGTCAGGTGATTAATGCACAAATCAGCGCTTATGGTCTGAGTAATACGGTGCAGCAGAATCAAGGAAATTATTCTGCCATTATTGCCGACACGTTGACGCGCTATAAAGCGGGTAATCCGGTACTCTATTTCACCTGGACGCCTTATTGGGTCAGTGACGAATTAAAACCGGGTAAAGATGTGGTCTGGTTAACGGTGCCGCATTCTGTGACGCCGGGCTCGCAGAAAAATGAAGATACCGCGCTGCCCAATGGCAAGAATTATGGCTTCAAGCCGAATAACGAACATGTGGTGGCCAATAAAGCCTGGGCAGAAAAGAATCCAGCGGCTGCGAAACTGTTTGAGATCGTTAAACTGCCGCTCAATGACGTCAATGCGCAGAACCAGCGTATGCATCAGGGAGAATCTTCCAGCGAAGACATTCAGCGCCACGTGGATGGCTGGATTCATGCGCACCAGACCACGTTCGATGGCTGGGTGAAGCAGGCCGCAGCCGCAGCGAAATAACGCCGTTAGCGTCATTAACGGTGTTAATCCGGTTCCCGCTCTGCAATTTCGCAGGGCGGGAAACCGTTTTACCGCACCTCATTCACATACATGAAGTGCTCGGTGCTGAAACGGTGGTGCGCCAGAATGACGGGTATCGCACTCTGGTCAAAAGAAACTTCATCTATCACCATCACCGCGTGCGGCAATTTCAGCTCTAGCAAGGTCGCATCTTCCTCATTCGCCAGTTGTGCAGTGATCTGTTCCCGCACCGCAGCCACGCGGACATCGTATTGTTCGAACAGGAACCGATACAGCAACGGCGGCAAGCGCTCCGCAGGGGGAAAATCGGGCAGGCGCGCAGCTGGCAATATCAGCGTTTCATGCATGGCAGCGATACCTTTCACCCGACGCGAACGTTTCAGGCGTATCACGTCATCCCCCACGACGATCTGCAGTTTCTCAGCTTCCTGCTCGTCGGCTTTGCCCAACTGATAATCCAGCAGTGTCGTTTCCGAGTGCAGTAAACCGCCGCTTTTGTCGTGCAAGCGAAAATACTGGAAAAAGTGGCTGAGGTTATGCAGCGGTGCCCAGCCGGTCACCACCGTGCCGGTCTTGCGACGGCGCATCAACATCCCTTCGGTGGTCAACGCCGCCAGTGCTTTGCGTACCGTTCCCACTGACACGCCGAACTTCGCCGCCAGGCTGTTTTCACTCGGCAGGATCGTGCCCGCAGGGAGTTCACCTTGCAGGATCGATTCGCTGATATGGCGTTTCACCACTTCATACAACGGCGCGCCTTCTCCCTCGCTTAAACGAGAGAATTGGGGGGTGTCGTCTGCGTCATAGTTTTTTTGCATGTTTCTGATTACCGATTGACCTGCATCCTTAAATTGCATTATCTATAAACTATATAGAAATACAACAGACGATAATCCTATGTTGCAGAATTCTCGCCTTAACAGTGCGTTAGAGAAAATTGCGGACGACACCGCACAGATTACTGACGATTTGCAGCGCATGCTGGCCGTGGATACCTGCTTTCCACCAGGCAATGGCTATGCGCAATTTTCCGACCTGATGACGCAGTTGTTAGCGCCAATGAACTTCAACTTTCAGCGCGTTTCAGTGCCGGAAGATCTTTGGCAAGCACCAGATGGTAGCGCTTACGGTGAACGGGTAAATCTGCTGGCAACCCTTAACTGTGGCGCAGCCGAAAACTGCAATCTCTACTTTCACACTGACACGGTGCCTGCGGGTGATGGCTGGCGATTTCCGCCGTTGGCGTTGACGGTGGCAGAAGGCAAGCTGTTTGGCCGTGGCGCGGCGGACATGAAAGGGACGATAGTGGCGGCGATGGCAGCGGTGCGTGCCGCACAAGCCTTGAATTTGCCGCTGCGTTTCAATCCGGTCTTTCTGCTGTGTACCGATGAAGAGGGCGGACTCTATCCCGGTATTCGCTATCTGGCAGAGCAGCAGCTTTTCGCCGGGCATCTGTTGAGCTTCAACGGTGGCGCAGTGCCGCGCATCTGGGCGGGCTGCTTTGGCAGTATCGATCTCAAAGTGATTATCACTGGGCGATCTGCGCATTCCGGCGATCCGCTGCATGGCATTAACGCCATCGAAGCCGCGTTACCGCTGATGAACGCGCTCTATCAGCTCAAAGGCGAAGTGGAGCAGCGCACCTCGGCAATGCCTGCACCGCCGCACTATCAAGATAAACCCCTGACCTCACTGTTGACGCTGGCCGCCGCGCATGGCGGTAGCAAAGGCTCGACCATCCCCGAACGTTTTGAACTGCTGATTAATCGACGTTATGCCCCGGAAGAGGCGTTTGACGATGTGTGGCAGGAACTTAACCACTGCATAAACCACGCCATGCACAGCAGCCCGGCGCTTGACGTCACGGTGCAAATGATTGGTCATCTGGCGCCGGTGGCCAACCCTGATGGTCCGCACTGGCCGCGCTGGCAGGCCGCGCTGAGTCAGGGGTTTGGGTTCAAAGCGGACGAATTTAAACCCTGGGGATCTTCAACCAGTTCAGACATGGGCTGGGTTCAACAGGCCGGTATTCAGGAAATTTTGCTGGGCGGTTTAGCCCGCCCCGACAACCGTATTCATGCCGCCGATGAGTTCACAACGATGGCAGATGTCATAGCACTTTCGCAGTCCATTCTGGCGTATCTCGCCGATGAGTTTCAGCCAACCCAGGGTATTTAACAAACTAACGAGGAAGAGAAGATGTGCGCGATGAAAGGGTTAAACCGCAGACAGTTTATCACCAGCTCTACCGCTCTGACCGGTGCAGCCATGTTGCCCTGGTCGTTCTCGGCCCATGCCGCAGCGGTGGCCAGCGCGACGCCGGGCGGCACGCCACGTAAAGGCGGCGTATTACGTATTAGTGTCGATCAGGCGGTCAGCGTGCTGAATCCGCATCAGGTGCGCGTCAACCCGGAATATCTGGTGGCGGAGTTGCTCTACAGCGGCCTGACGCGCCTGACGCAGGAGATGAAAGCCGAAGCAGATTTAGCGCAATCCTGGCAGGCGAGTGCCGATCTCAAGCAATGGACCTTCACCCTGCGTCCGAACCTCAAATTCAGCGATGGCACGGCCTTAACCTCGGCAGATGTGGTTGCCAGTTTACAGGCGGTGCTGGATCCGAAAAATGCTTCTCCGGCACTGCATAATATCGGTCCGATCAAAGCGGTGAGCGCCAAAGATACCAACACCGTGTTGATTGAAACCGACGCCCCTTACGCAGATTTACCGGTGATGCTGGCCTATCCTGACGCCAAAATCATTCCTGCCAGTATTGCACAGGGGCAGTACGACAAGCTCAATAAGGCTTCGCTGGGCGCGGGTCCGTTCCAGCTGGTTTCCTACGATCCTGAACGTAAAATTGTGGTGAAGCGTAACCCGCATTACTACGATCCGGCACGTCCTTATCTGGATGGCGTGGAAGTGGTGGTCTATCCCGATGGCATCGCGGAAAGTTCGGCGCTGATCTCCGGCGATACTGATTTGATGCTGAGCGCCCAGTCGAGCGAATTTGCCCGTCTTTCTAAATCATCCGGTGTATTGCCACTGCGCGTGGCGTCTGGTCAGTTCCTCAATGTGAATATGGGCTGCGATCAAAAGCCGTTCAATGATGTGCGCGTGCGTCAGGCACTGGCACTGTGTGTGGATCGCCCGGCTTCGGTGGATTTTGTTGCCGATGGCCTCGGTTCACCGGGCAACGATACGCCGATCAACGCCGCTTATCCTTACTTCGCTAACCTGGCGAAAAAAGCGGTGGATTACAGCAAAGCCAAAGCCTTATTGGCGGATGCGGGTTATCCCAACGGCCTCGATTTAACCTTGATTGCCTCGGATAAACCGGCGACTCGTACCCAGTTAGGTATCGCGCTGCGTGAGATGGCCAAGCAGGGCGGTTTCCGCATTGAGGTGCAGACCATGGCACACAGCACCTATCTCGATCAGGTGTGGAAAAAAGGCAACTTCTACGTCGGCTTCTACAACATGCAACCGACGCCGGATGCGGTGTTCTCGCTGCTGTACACCTCGACCGCATCATGGAATGAAACCCGCTGGAACAACGCCGATTTCGATAGCGCAGTCAATGCCGCCCGTGAAACCAACGATGATGCCCAGCGCACCACGCTGTACGGCAAAGCGCAGCAGCTGATGCATGACGAAGTACCTTCGCTGATTCCGACCTTCTTCGATTTGCTGGCCGCCAGCCGCGATTACGTTGGAGGCTATCATCTGCATCCGCGCGGTGCGGTGTTCCGTCTCGACCATACCTGGTTAACTGACAAAGCACCCAAGCGTGCAGTGTAAGGAGCGATCGTGACAGCGAGTTATCTGCTTAAACGCCTGCTGCTGATGATCTACACCTTGCTGGTAGTGTCATTGCTGGTCTTTGGCATCACGCAGCTGTTGCCAGCGGACGCCGCTGTCACCTTGCTGGGTCAAAACGCCACGCCAGAGGCGCTTGCCGCCGTGCGTGAGCGGCTGGGATTGGATGCGCCCGCCTGGTTGCAGTATTGGCATTGGTTAAGCCAGGCGTTGCAGGGCAATTTTGGTGTGTCGATGCGCAATGGCCTTGAAGTGGGGCCGACTTTGTTGACCGCGCTGTCGCGTTCGCTACTGCTGGCGGTGTGCGCACTGTTGCTGATGCTGGTGATCGCCATTCCGCTCGGTATCTGGGCGGCAGTCCGGCGCGGCAAAACCGCTGATGTGCTGGTTAGCGTCATCTCCTATATCGGCATCTCATTCCCGGAGTTTGTCACCGCCACGCTGGTGCTGCTGCTGTTTGCCGACGTCTGGCAGATTCTGCCCGCCACCGGCTATGTGCCGCTGAGTGAGAACTTCATCAGCGGTGTGCAGCACCTGATTTTGCCGTCGATTACCGTGGCGCTGATTCTGGTGGCGCACGTCTCGCGCATGGTGCGTTCGGAGATGGTCGATGTGCTGCACACCGACTACATCCGCGCTGCCTGGCTCAAAGGCTTATCGCGCCGCCGCATTCTCTGGCGTCACGCGCTGCGCAATGGCCTGCTACCGACTATTACCATTGTGGCGCTGGATGTGGGTTATCTGCTTGGCGGTATTGTGGTGGTCGAGGAGATCTTCGCCATTCCCGGTATCGGCCGTGAGCTGATTGTGGCCGTGCAGGCACGCGATCTGCCCACCATTCAGGCCGGCGTGATGATTCTCGCCGCGACCTATTCGGTGGTGAATTTCCTCGCCGATTTGGCCTACGTGGTTCTGGATAAGCGGATTTCCTATGCCTGATATTTTAAAACGTTTACTGCGTTCACCGCAGGGTGCGGTGGGTGTGCTGATTATCCTGTTGTCGCTGCTGATGGTGGTGGGTGGCGCGCATGTTGCGCCCTTCGATCCAGAGTCGATCTCAATTCTGACGCGTTACAAACCACCGAGTGCCGAGCACTGGTTCGGCACCGATCAGATGGGCCGTGACATCTTCAGTCGGGTGATGGTCGGCGCACGCTCTACCATCGTGCTGTCATTACTGGCAACCGCATTAGCCATGGTAATTGGCTCGATACTGGGCACCGCTTGCGCCTATCTGGGCGGCAAGATCGATGAATTTATGATGCGCACCATGGATGCGGTGATGGCGATCCCCAGCCTGCTGTTTGCCTTGCTGATTGTCAGCACGCTGGGTCAGAGCAGCATGAATGCGGTCTTAGCGATCACCATCGCGTTTGTGCCGGGCATGGTGCGTATTTCACGCAGCGTGGCGCTGGCGGCGCGGCAGCAGTATTACATCAACGCGGCGATTGCCCGTGGTGAAGCCGGGCACTACATCATCCTGCGCGAGATGCTGCCGAATATCCTGGCACCGATCATCGTTGAAGCCACCATCCGCGTTGCCTTCGCCATCATGCTGTTTGCCACGCTGAGCTTCCTCGGTTTGGGCGCACAACCGCCTGAGCCAGAGTGGGGATTGATGGTCTCTGAAGCACGCACCTATTTCTTCACCGCGCCGTGGATGATGATGATTCCAGGCCTGGCGATCGCGCTGGTGGCGATTGGTTTTAACTTACTGGGTGATGGGCTACGAGATGTGCTCAATCCAAGGAGCCACTGATGTGTGTGAAGCCTGAGCCGGTGCTGTCGGTGGAAAATTACAGCCTTGATTACGCGTTACAAAACGGTGAGTTACTGCCGGTGTTGCGCGACATTACCTTGAATGTGATGCCCGGCGAAGTGCTGGGTTTAGTGGGGGAATCCGGCTCCGGTAAAACCACGCTTGGCTGGGCGATCATGCGCTGGCTGGCGGGAAATGCGCGAGAGAAGTGGGGCGACATCCGCCTTAACGGAGAGAGCCTGCTGAGTTTACCCGCCCCAAAACTGATGGCCTTGCGCGGCGCGAAGCTGGGGATGATTTTTCAGGACCCGAGCGCTTCGCTCAACCCTACTCTCACGCTGGGCGAACAGGTGACGGAAGTGCTGCGTCGCCATCGTGGCTTAACCGCGCGTGAAGCACAGGAGCTGGGTGAGTCGCTGTTGCATGACGTTGAATTAAAGCATCCAGCGCGCATGATGCGCCGTTATCCACATCAGGTTTCCGGCGGTGAAAAACAGCGCATCCTGATCGCCACGGCTTTCGCCTGTCAGCCGGACTGCATGATATTCGATGAGCCCACCACCGCGCTGGATGTCATCAGCTCGGCGCAGATCCTCGATCTTTATGAACGCCTGCGTGAAGAGACGGGCGTGGCCTCGCTGTATATTTCGCACGACCTGGCGCTGGTGGCGAAAGTGGCTGACCGGGTCTGCGTGCTAGAGCAAGGGCGGATTGTGGAACAGGCGGACACCCGCAGCCTGTTTAGCGCGCCACAGAATAACTACACCCGCAAGCTGATTAACGCTGTGCCGAATCCGCAGCAGCGTCTGGTACAGGATGCAGCGGGTTCACAGCCGTTACTGACGCTGGACAACCTCACCATCGACTACGGCCATCAAGGTTTTGTCGATCGCTTGCTCAAGCGTGAAGCCAATACCACGCGTGCCGCCAACGCGGTTTCGCTCACCGTGCATCAGGGTGAGATCCTTGGTGTGGTCGGAGAGTCGGGCTCAGGGAAATCCTCGTTGGGCAAAGCGATCACCGGACTGGTGCCATTTAGCGGCGAGATCGACTTCTGCGGCTATGCGCTGCAAGGCCGCGCGCAAATGGATAAAGAGTATCGTCGCCGCGTGCAGATGATCTTCCAGCATCCGGATGCGTCACTGAATCCGCGCATGACCATCGGCGAAATCATCGCACGCCCGCTGCGCTTATACGGTTTGCCACCGGGGGAAACCGAAGCGCAGGCCGTTGCACGTTTATTAGAGGAAGTGCGACTTCCGGCTGAATTCGCCTCGCGCTACCCGCATGCGCTATCCGGCGGTCAGAAACAGCGTGTTGCCATTGCACGTGCTTTCGCCAATCCGCCGGATCTAGTGATTTGCGATGAAATTACCGCCGCTCTGGATGTGTCGGTGCAAGCCACCATCATCGAGCTGTTGCTGGAGTTGCGACGCCGTTACGGCACCGCGTATCTGTTTATCACCCACGACCTCAACCTGATACGTCAGATCGCTCATCGTGTGGCGGTGATGTATCGCGGCGATGTAGTGGAAGTGTTGCCCGGTGAGAACATGACCGCGCTGGCACAGCATTCCTATACCCGTGCTCTGCTTGATGCGGTGCACGTTCCCGACTTATCCCAATCCGTTGCTTAACGAGAAACGCATGAATCCTGAACAGTTAATTCATCATATCGATCGCGAGTTCTGCCTCTCTTTTCTGGCAAAAATGGTGCAGCACAAGAGCTATAGCGCCACCGACGGCGAACGTGAGTTAGCACGCTATATGGCAGCACAGATGGCGCAGCTGGGCCTGGAAGCCGAACTGCAAAAAGTGCCCGGCGATCGTCTCAATGCCATCGGCCGCCTGGCGGGCAGCGGTGGCGGTAATAGCCTGCTGTTCAACGGTCATCTGGACACCAATCCGGTAACCGAAGGCTGGACGGTGGATCCCTGGGCGGGAAAAATTGACGACCAGTTCATTTACGGTATTGGCGTCTCCAACATGAAAGCGGGCGATGCCGCCTATTTCTGCGCGCTGAAAACGCTGATTGATGCCGGGGTGAAACTGAAAGGCGATGTGATCCTCACCTACGTGGTGGGCGAATTGCAGGGCGGTATCGGCACGTTGGCAGCGATTGAGCAGGGCGTACGCGCCGATTACTTTATCAATGCGGAACCCACCGATCTCCAGGCGCTGACCATGCACGCGGGATCGCTGATGTTCACCATTGAACTCACCGGTGATACTCGTCATCTGTCGAAACGTGAAGAGGCGGTGGATGCGATCAATGCCGCCGTCGAACTGATTCCACAGATAAACGGCATGGTGTTCAGCGGCGCCAAAAGCGATGAGCATCTGAAGGTCAACCGGGGGCATATCGGTACTGTACACGGCGCACTGGGGCGCGATCTGGAAGAGTGGCGTCCGCCGCAGGTCGCAGACTTCGTGCGCTTGAAAGGATCAGCCCGCTTTGCACCGGGTCAAACCGTTGAAGGCGTGTTAGCGGACCTGCAAGCGCTGCTGGATACGCTGTGTCAGCGCTTCCCCGGCCTGAAAGCAGAGCTGTTTGATGATGGTATCCGCGACAAGCCAACCATGCTGCCGTTTGAAGTGTCGCCAGAGTCACCGATTGTCAAAGCGGTGAATCGCGGCTGGAAAACGGTGCGTGGCACCGAACAGCCTACTGGCGTCATCACGCCGCCAGCGTTCTTCGGTACTGACGCCGCACATCTTTATCAGCATGCGGGGATGGAAGGTATCGTGTGCGGTCCGGGCGGTAAATACAACACCATGCCGGACGAACGCGTTGAGATCACGGAATTCCTCGATATGGTGCGCATCTATCTGCTCGCGATTCTGGAGATCTGCCAGCCGGTCGAGGGCGCATAATGAATGCTGCCGCGCTAAGCCGCCTGCGTGCCGCGATGCAGCAGGCCAATGTGGATGTGATGATCGTCGATCATGGCGAACTGCTGGCCTGGCTGACTGGTTATACCGTGTCGGAAACCCTGTATCGCGCTTGTCTGGTACCGCTTAACGGCTATCCCTGGATGGTGCTGCGTCAGTTGGATGAAGCGCCTTGTCGGGCGCAATCGCCTACGCTGGCGGTAGAAAGCTATCGTGACGATCAGGACCCTTGGTCGGCGGTGGCGCACAGTCTGATTCGACGCGGTTATCAGCGTGCACGCCTTGGCGCGGATTACACCTCCTACGGCATGACGGTGCACAGCTGGCAGCAGCTGTCGCGCCATCTGCCAGACGTGCAGTGGTGCGATTTAACCGGTGTGAGCGATCGGCTGCGCAGCGTGAAATTCCCGGCGGAGCTGGAGGCGCTGCGTCAGGCCTCCGCCATTGCGTATAGTACGCTGGATAAGATTGGCAAAGCCGTGCAGGGCGGCTGGCGCGTACGCGATGTCGCTGCGCTGGCGGCGGGAGAGTTTTTACGTTTGGGTGCGGACACCGGGGAAACCGGTCCCATCGTCATTGCCAGCGGCGATAACGGTTTTCTGCATGCCAGCGGCCACGAGCAGCGTTTACAGCGTGGCGATGTGCTGCACGTTGAGCTGATCCCCAAAGTGAAACACTACAGCGCGCGCCTGATGCGTCCGTTTATTGTGGGTGAGATTTCCGCCCAGCGCGATGAGCTGGCGCGGCAGCTCATCGCGATACAGGATGAACAGTTTAGGGCCATGAAACCCGGCGTCAGCGCGCGGGAGGTGGATGCGATTGTGCGCGAGGGGTTATTGAATAATGGACTCCGCGCGGATTACCCCAACATCACCGGCTATGCGCTGGGGCTGTATACGCGCACGCCGCGTCCGAGTGATTTTTCCTGTAGCTTCCATGCAAAAGCGGAGTGGTTACTGGAGGAGGATATGGTGTTCCATATGTATACTTCTGCGCAAAGTCTGGCGTTCAGTGAAACCGTCCGCGTGACGCCACAGGGCGCAGAGCGGCTGACAACGCTGCCGCGCCAGCTATTATCATTGCCGGAATATTGATCAACAGGATAAAGGATGACGCAGGACATTTTACTCACCGACTTAGCCGCTACTTTTCCGACGTTGGCTTTTGATCTGAAATACGCCACGACCGATAACATCACCGGGCACGCCATTTATTGCGAAGCGCGGGCCTTGCTGCATCCCGAAGCGGCGTGCGCGCTGCAAAAAAGTGTCGAAGTTGCCCGACTGGCTGGCTTAACCTTATTAGTCTTTGATGCATATCGCCCGCAGCAGGCGCAGTGGCATCTGTGGGATGCCTGCCCGGATGCCGACTACGTAGTGCCGCCCGCCACGGGCTCGAATCACAGCCGTGGCGTGGCAATTGATCTGACGTTACTGGACGACGCGGGCAAGGTGCTGGATATGGGCACGGCCTTTGACGCGATGGAAGACCTGTCGCATCCGTTCCATCCCGATGTGCCGCAACAAGCGCAGCGCCATCGTTTGATGCTTAACGCGATTATGCTGGCAGGCGGTTTTGTCGGCATGCCAACCGAGTGGTGGCATTTTGAGTTACCGGATGCGCAGCGTTTTCCGCTGCTGGAAGACCGCTTTGGCTGCGTGGCGCGATAGCCGTTAATCTCGCCGGCATTCACTGACCGCCTTATCAGCCACGTTGGGCATTTTCAGGTTAAACAGCAGATAACTCGCCAGTGCCAGAACGCCCACGCCTAGCGCGCCATAGGTCAGCACTGTGGAAAAACCGTCGGCCAGCACCTGCGAGGCGATATCGCGGCTAAGTGCAACCTCAGCGCCAGCCGCTATCCGCTCTGCTAAAGCGACCACATCGCTGGAAGCAGGGATCCGCTGCCGCAAACTGGCGGCGATACCGGCCACCAGCAGGCTGCCCATCAATGCGATGTTGATCGCCAGCGTAATTAAACGCGCACTGATATCAATACCGGATGCCATGCCGACCCGATTAGCCGCAACGGAACCGGTGGTGGTGTTAGTCACCGGCGTATTGGTGAGTCCTAGCGCCGTTCCCGCCAGCAGGGCACCGGGCAACAAACTCAGCTGATACGCAACGGCCAGCTTCATCAACACGAAGCCTAGACCGATCGAAAATAGCCCGAGGGGAATGATGCGGGCAGCGCCAAATCGAAGCACCAGCTTTTCCCCTATCGGCGGCATCAATAAGGTGGGCAGGGTATAGGCGAGCAGCGCGATGCCGGTTGCCATACTGCTGTACCCGAGCCCGCTCTGATAATAAACCGGCAGGTAAATCATCAGCGGCCAAAAGCTGAAGTTCATGCCAATCGAACCCATCAAAGCCCCCGAAAAGGAGCGAATGCGAAATACCGAAAAATCAAACATCGGGTGCGGATGGCGCTTCTCCGTTCGGATAAACAGGACAGCGCTAATCAGGATCACTAGCATGATCAGCCGGGCCTCAAGGCCGTACCAACCGATGCTGCCGCCTTGGGTGATGAGATAGGTCAGCCCGACCACGCATATCGTTAGCGTCATCAAACCGCCCATATCGAGTTTCTTGGCCTGGCTATCCTGGGATTCCACCACATTTTTCAGCGTCAGCACCAACGTCAGCAGCGCGATAAAGCCGTGCACCAAAAACACCCATTGCCAGCTCAAAACCGCCACCAGTATCCCGCCGATAATTGGACCAAAACCCAGGCCAAAGCCAAAAGTAATCCCCCACGCGGCAAATGCCCGGCTACGCGCTTTTCCCTGGGGAAACTGGAACGACAGAATGGCGATCAGACAGGTCAACATCGCGCCGCCGCTCAGCCCTTGCAGGAAACGTCCCACGATCAGCCAGAACGCACTGCCGGCCAGCCCACACATCACTGAGGTCAGGCCAAAGCCGATGATGCTGATGATAAAGATGCGTTTGCGGCCATAGTTATCTGCCAGCGTGCCGGTCGCCATCAAAACGGCGGTGCAGGCCAGCGTATAGGCATTCATGATCCACTGCAGATCGTGAAAATTCGCCTGCATCTCCTTTCCCAGTACCGGCAAAATCACCGGCACGCTGGAGATTTCCAGCCCCGACATCAACGCGGCTAAGCACACCGCCATCAGCGCCAATATGTTCTTCATCCTGAATTCCTGCGTAACGTTTAGAGCGTGCCAGCATGGAAGATTGAGGTAGCAGTGGAAATCCATGCCGATGCCAGATATCGTCAAGATCGTGCCAACATCATGGTTAAGGCTGACATGCAAATCACTTCTTCTCTGCGTTCCCATCCTGCTGCGCCGAAAAACCGGCGGCTGGTGCTCCTGGCATATGAATGCCTCTGTACATTTGAATTTGGTACTGCCGTTGAGGCCTTTGGCCGCGCAGATGAAGTGCTTGGCCATCCGCTGTATGACCTGAGCGTGGCGTCGGTGGAAGAGGGCGTGTTTGGTGCGCAGGGCGGTGTTCGTTTGGTGGTGGATGGCGGGCTTGAGTTACTGGAAGACGCCGGAACCATCGTCATCCCCGGCTGGCGCAGCGTATCTGCACCGGCATCTGATGCGCTGATTGCGGCATTACAACGTGCCCATGCTAATGGCACACGGATTGTCTCGATCTGCGCCGGAAGTTTTGTACTGGGCGAAGCGGGTTTGTTGAATGGCAAGCGTGCCACCGCTCACTGGAACAGCACTGAGATCCTTGCCGAGAGATTTCCGCAGGTGCAGGTGGAACATGGCATGATCTACGTGGATGAAGGCAGCATCATCACTTCAGCGGGCGGTGCGGCCGGTGTCGATTTATGCCTGCATTTGATTCGACGCGATTACGGTATCGACGTCGCCAACCGCACCGCGCGCAGAATGGTGACGCCGCCGCTGCGGGAAGGCAGCCAGGCGCAGCTGATTCAACAGCCCGTTCCACAACCTCGCAATAAAAGCCTCGCGCCCTTGCTCGACGATCTGCGCAATAACCTCACTACGCCATTGGTGATCGAGCAGTTGGCGCGGCAAGTGGGCATGAGCCGTCGAACCTTTATTCGTCGCTTTCATGATGCTACCGGCACGTCGCCGGGCGAATGGTTGCTCGGCATTCGGCTGGAAAAGGCCTGCGCGATGCTGGAAAACAACGGGCTCAGCATTGATCAGGTCGCAGAGCAGGCGGGGTTTGGCTCTCCCGAAGCGCTGCGCCATCACTTCAGACAACGGTTCAACACCACGCCGACAAAATGGCGCAAGGCATTCAGTGAGCGAGTTGTGATGGGGTGAATGTTGCTCAGCCTGACGTTCTGCGCAGCTGCCATAAAAACCACGGTGCACCGATGAACGCGGTTAACAGCCCGGCGGAGATCGGCCACGGCCAGGCAATATTGCGCCCCAACCAGTCGGCGAGCACCATCAACAATCCTCCCATCAACGCGGCGGCACACAGCTGATGACGCAATTGATTGGCACCCAAGGCTCTGGCGCATTGCGGTGCCAGCAAGCCGATAAAACTCAGCGGGCCGACTAGCAGCGTGCCGGCGGCGGTGAGCAGGGCCGTCAGCAGCAGGATTAACAAATTTGTGCGGCGCAAGGCGATACCCAATGACTGCGCGGTCGGCTGCCCTAATCCTAATAGCGTCAACCAGCGTTGCATCATCAACGCCAGCGGACACAACACCATCGCGGCAACCATCGCCCCGATGCCCATTCTTGCATCAATGTTGGCGGTCGAACCGGTACTCCAGTTCAGCAGCATCAGGGCACGCGGATCGCCACTCAGCATCAATATCATATTGAGCGCGCTGGCGAGGCTGGTGAGACTCAAACCAATCAGCACCATTTTCTGCGGGTTAAACCCACTGCGCGCGCCAAACAAAAACAGTAACAGCATGGCGAGCAGGCTACCGACCACCGCAGCAGGCAGCATAAAAGTGAGTGGCCAGGAGGTGAACAACACGGTCAATAACACCGCCAGCGCTGCACCGCTGCTGATGCCGGTCAGCTCCGGGCTTGCCATCACATTGCCGGTTAAGCGTTGAATCAACACGCCCGCACATGCCAGCATCATGCCAGCACAAAGTGCACCGCTGATTCTCGGCCAGCGCCAGACCAGCAATTGCGAAGTAATTGCGCCCGGAGGTGTACGGTTGAGCCAGAGAGACGCAGGCAGAATCAGAAGCAAAAGCAGCAACAGGATCCCCAGTTGACGAGTGTTGAAACGCGGCGTCGCGCTGACCCGCGCTTGCCCGGACGGCAGATGTGTGGTGCGTTGCCGCATCAGCAGTATCAATAATAATGGTGCGCTTAACAGTGCCGTCACGGCGCCTGTCGGAATGTCGCCCGCCGCCGGGGAGAAGCGCAGCGCGAGCTGATCAACCAACAGCAGCACGGTCCCACCGGTGAACATGCTGGCGATTAGCTGTTGTGTGAAGCGGCGCAGGCCGCAGGCTTTCACCATCGCCGGGGCCGCCAGCCCGATAAAACTGATAATCCCCACCTGGCTAGTGATCATCGCACTCAGAAATACCGCCACGCCCAGCGCCATAAAACGCACCTGAACGGTGGCGAGGCCCAACGCACGGGCATTTTGCTCGGATAATCCCAGCACCGTCAGCGGCCTGACCAGCAGCAGGCTGGCGATCAGCGCACAAGCCAGCGTCACCGACAATACCAGGCTGCTGCTCCAGCCGCTTTGCGTCAGTGTCCCGGCCTGCCAGCTAAACAGATCGCTGAGGTAATCGTGGTTGAACAGCACCAATAGCGTGTTCAGGGCGTTGCCGTACAGACTGAGAACCATGCCCACCAGAATCACGCTCAGTGGCGCGAATCGGCGGCCAGCGGTGAGCGCCATCAGGATCAAAATAGCCACCACCGATCCGATCAGCGCCAGCAGCGGCAAGCCGATGACCAACAGGCTCGGCGCGAACACCAGCGCTGCAGACATCGCCAGATTGGCACCGGCAGCCACGCCGAGCGTTCCGGGCTCGGCCAGCGGATTTTGCAGCACTTGTTGAAACAGCAAACCGGCCAACGCCAGGCCCGCGCCGCACAGCAGGCTGACAGCGATGCGCGGCAGAAAGCTTTGCTCAACCAGCAGTGATGCAAGTGAGGCGGGATAGCGTGCCAGCAGCGCGGTGTAATTTACGGTGACCAGCGTCAGTGCCGCAATAAAAGCAGCGCTCAGCAGCACCATGGCACTAAGGGGTTTCATGATGCGGATTCCAGCACGCGAGTGATATCGTCCGCCAGCCCAAGCGCCGTCGCGAGGCTGCCGAACGGGAAGAAATGATCCAAACGGGTGACACGTCCTTGTGCCACCATCGGCAACTGGTGCCATAAACTGTTCGGCTGTCGGGCGCGCATCAAACGCGTCATCGCCGTGGGTAACTCAGTGTAGAAAAGCCAGTCGCACGGCAGATCGGCCAGTTCCTCAATGCGCACTCGCGCGACGTGCGCAGCGTTAACCGATTTCTGCCAGGCGTTTATCAAACCGAGCTGGCGTAACACCGCATCGGCCAGACTGCCGTTGCCGTAAAGCGTTGCGTACTTACCATCCTGATCCAACACCATCACCAGTACGCGCGTGTGTTGATGGTTAATTAACCGCTGGCGATAGGTGTCCATTGCCACATCGACCTGTTGCAGCCACTGAGTTGCGCGGAGGGTAACATCCAGGCGCGCGCCAAGTTGCTGGGTCCAGTCATGCAGGGCTTGCCATAAATCACCGGACGTCGCATATGCGGTGACGGTTTCTAGCGGGGCGATGGCCGCCATTTTGGTCATGACGGCCGCCGGGAGTGCATCGCTGATAATCAGTGCGGGGCGCAGGGCTGCGAGCATTTCCAGATTGGGCTCCCAGAAAGGCCCGATATCCTGCACGCTGGCAGGTAATAACGGTCGCGGAATGCGTTGGCGAAAATAGTGGCTATCGGATATCGCCAGTGGTGTGACGCCCAGGCTCAGCAGCGTTTCCGCTGCCGCCCAGTTAATCGCCACGATACGGTGGCGATCGAGATGCACCTGGCCCGCACGTGCCGCCATGGGCAGCACGACGAGCATTTTCAGACAGGTGCGACGACTAATGTTGGACATCAGAAGTTCAGTTTCAGCGAGCCTATAAAGGTGCGTTCCTGGCCTGGATAGCAGCTGGTATCGCCATCGCAGGTGCCGACGTAGTGATGATCAAACAGGTTCTGCACGTTGAATCCGACCTGAATATTTCTGTTCACCTGATATTTCACGCCCGCATCCACCAGAGTGAAATTCTTCACCGGGATAGTGTTGGCGTTGTCGCCGTACATGCTGCCGATGTAACGCACGCCGGTGCTCAGCAACAGACCATCAAAGATGCCCTGATGGAAGCCGTAGTTCAGCCATGCCGATGCCATGTTTTTCGGCACGTTAGCCTGCTGCTTGCCCTGATCGCCATTGTTGCTTTTGGATATCTCGGCATCGGTGTAGGTGTAGGAAGCCAGTACATCGAGGTTAGACGTCAGCTGTGCCTGCGTTTCCCACTCAATGCCGCGTGAGCGCACTTCGCCCGATGCCACCTGATAACCGGTGGCGAGGCCATCGACGATTTCATTGGTGAGCACGTTGGATTTGGTGATATCAAACGCGGCCAGCGTCATGAGCAGGTTGCTGTCCGGCTGGTACTTCACCCCCACTTCATACTGATGCGCCTTGCTGGGATCGAAGGTGCGGTTCTGGCTGTCGGTGCCGCTGTTGGGTACGAATGACTCAGCGTAGCTGATGTATGGCGCCAATCCGTTGCCGACCAGATAAGTTAATCCCGCACGTCCGGTCCAGGCATCTTTGTCCACCCATGAGCTGCTGCCGCTCAGGTTGTTCTGCGTGCGCATGCTGATATCGTCATGACGACCGCCGAGCGTCACCAGCCATTGATCGGTCAGATGAATTTGATCCTGCATGTACACACCCAACTGGGCGGTGGTTTGATCGTTGTTGTTCACGGCGTTGGTCGGATCGGCAATATCCAGACCGTAGATCGGATTGGTAATGCTGAGCGCGGGCGCAACGGCGCTAAAGCGCTTGGCGTTGGCATCCAGCCAGCTGTAATCCACCCCGGCCAGCAGCGTATGTGCGACAGATGCCGTGTTGAAATCCATCTGCAACTGGTTATCGATATTGAAGGCTTTCATGTGCTCATCAAAACGAATGGCGTTGCGTGACACGGTGTTGGTGGTGAAGTCCGGATCGCCCGGCAGCAGGTTATTCAAAATGGTGTCAGTCTGGCCATAGCGCAGGTTCTGGCGGAACTTGATGCCTTCTGAAAGCTGCTGACTGAACTCATAGCCAACGCTGTATTGCTCCTGACGGAAGCGGTTGTAGTTGTAATCGCCAAGCAGCGTATCGGTGGTTTTGTTGCCTGGATTGGTCAACACTGCCACGGTGCCGCCGGAGGTATCACGCAGATAATCAGCGCGCAGCGTCAGGCTGGTATCGGCGGAAGGCAGCCAGGTCAACGTTGGCGCAAGGTACAGGCGGTTATCTTCGACATGTGGGCCATCGCGATACTGGAACTGGGTATCGCTGTCACGCGCAAGGCCGACCACGCGATACAGCCATTGACCTTCATCATCGAGCTTATCGCTCATATCAAACTGCGCCTGGCGGCGGTTAAAATTACCCAACTGGACTTCGACTTCATGCACGCCGCGTGCGTCAGGCATTTTACTGACGCGGTTCACGATCCCGCCAGCATCACCCAGGCCAAACAGGGTTGAAGAGGGGCCGCGTACAATATCAATGCGTTCCAGCGCATAAGGCTCGGTGCGGAAATAGCTATAGCTGTTGTTGAGCTGACGCAGCCCATCGCGGTAGTCGTTGGTGGTCAGAGCGTTGAAGCCGCGAATGTAGATCCAGTCATAACCCTTTGGATCGACGCCATAGGTTTCGGTTTTAACCCCAGGTACATAACGCAGAGCTTCGGTCACGCTTTGGACATTCTGGCGATCCAATTGTTGTCGCGTGATTATGGAAACAGACTGTGGCACTTCCAGTAGCGGCGTGTCGGTTTTGGTGGCGCTGGTGGTTTGTTGCGGTACGGCGGAAGAGTTGCTCAGGGTTTTGGTTACCGTCAACGTATCTTCTCCAGCTGCCGAAGGGGTGACGGAGACGGTGTCACCGTTCTGCGTCCACTCCAGTCCGCTTCCCGCCAACAGTTGACCCAGCGCGCTATCCAGCGTCATCGAGCCTTTCACCGCCGGTGCGGTTTTATTGGCGAGGGATGTCGGTGCGGCAATCAGCTGCACGTTGGCCTGTCTGGCTAGCTGGTTGAGTGACGTCGCCAATGGCTGCGAGGGCAGTGACAGTGACAGCGTAGCTGCGGCGAAAACGCCGGAAGCGGGTAATGCCACCGCCAGCGCGACGGCAATATGCGAAGGTCGAAACGCACGTGAAACAGAAAAACCAGCCATTCAGGATCCCCAGAGTTAAGATGAATAATAATCATTCTCTTCTGAAGACGAGGCGCGGGGTAAAACCCTGACGTTGATTTTAATTATTTTTTAATGTCATGCCGGTTGCGACCACAGTGGGTTGATTTTTAATGTTTTTTATTTTTACCGGCAGGACGCGCGGCAATGCGTTAGCAAAGCTATCCACGCGATCGGTATCAAAACTGCCGCTGATGCGCAGTGCGGCAACAGCTGGGGAATTTAGCTTGAGCGAAACGTCGCCGTAGCGGGCGAACTCTGCCAGTGCCATATCCAGCCGCGTGTCATCCAGCACGATACGATCGTCGCGCCAGGCCGCGATGCTCTCTGCGGGCAGCGTGGTACGAGAAATCAATCGTCCCTGCGCATCGGTCAGCGATCGTTCCGAGGCGTGCAGCACACTGATATGTCGCTGTGCTTGTGGAATGTGCAGATGCTGCATTGCGCGCCACCAGCGGTTCTCCCAGTTGCCGCGTGGACCGACGCGCACCGCGCCTGAACGCACGGCGACATCACTGCCTTCACCACTCATGGTATGCGGCAGGTAACGGACCCGGAATTCGGTGCCCACAACCGTCACACGTGTTGGGCCGCTGAGCACCTCAAACGGCTGGCTCGGGTTGTGCGTGACCTGGAAGAAGACCTGCCCTAGCGGCATTTCCACTTCCCGGCGATTGGCAAAGTAGCGCACGTTGAGCTGGGTCCCCGCATCCAGTGACAACGTGGTGCCGTCAGGAAGTCTCACGGTGCGCATCTCGCCACGTCCGGTGTGCCAGCTTGCGCTGTAAATCGGTGGGGCGAAGGTGTTACGCAGCGGGAAGTAGAGCACGGCTGCCAGTAACAGCAGCGCACAGGTCGCTGCCAACGGACGCCACCCAACGCGGCGTGTTGGCGCGGGTCGCAGATGCGCAACGGCATCGGCCGGAATAGCCGCCGTCTGCTGCCACAGCCCGCCCAAATCCTCGTATTCCGCCTGATGGGCGGGCGTTTGCAGCCAGCGTTCGAAAGCCTGCTGCTCCACTCGCGTCATGCCCTCTTGCTGACGGAGTAACCAGTGAATCGCCTGTTCGGCAATCGTCTGCTCATCATTACGCGTCATCGTGCCTTCCCTGTCGACTGCTCATCACGCCAGCTGTCGCGGCTGGCACGACAGGCCAGCATGGCGCGAATGATGTGTTTTTCCACCATGTTGGTTGAAATTCCCATGCTCGCAGCCACTTCATTTTGCGACTGCCCCTCAATTCGATGACGGATAAAAGCCTCCCGGCAGCGCGGCGGCAGGGTCTCAATGGCAGCCACAATATGATCGATATATTGTTGGTTCTCAAGGCGAGTGTCTGGTTGCTCGTAACCGGGTGCCAGTAACTCATCGGTGTCAGTATCTTGCGAGGGATCATACTGTTTCTGCAGGCGATAGCGGTCGACCAAAAGATTTCTGGCGATATGGTAGAGCAATCCGCGGTGCGAGGAAATCTGTTCCGGGGCAGCCAGCGCACGGCTGAATGTTTCCTGGGTCAGTTCTTCTGCAAGATGCTTATCTCGCAGTTTACCGCTCAAAAAGCGGAACAGTTCCGTGTAGTAACGCTCAAACGCTGACAAGATGGATTCCCAACAACCGCACAGTGCTGCATGCATGAAAGAGTGGCAGGCTGTATTTGAATGAAAATCGTTATCGTTATCAAGATGAGATGAGTGGAAAAGGTAAAAAAACGGTTGGAAAGGGGACGGTCGATTTGGAGTGGGATGTAAAAAAGGGGAACCGAAGTTCCCCAATCAACATGCCATTCAACGTAAACCGATTAGAAGTTCACCTTAACACCCAGCAGGGCGCTGGTATCTGAGTAGCCTTTGTCGCCCATCTGCTGGCCGATGTTGCCCCACAGGTTCACGTTTTTGGAAATTTGCCCCTCAACACCGACCTTCAATTCACCCAGATTACGCGTGCCTTTCTGGCTGACCTTCACGCCGTTAAGTTCGCTGCCAAACTCTTGGGTGTTGTGGATCCAGTTAGCCTCAACAAACGGCTGGAACACGCGATCTTTGCCGTCATCAATCGAGTTGTGGCCTTTAATAAAGGCACGGGCACCTAAGCGAGTCTGAATGTTTCCATCACCAGTGCCTTTCACGCGGGTGCCATTCTGCTCGCGAATTTCATCCGCTTTGACACCCATCCAGGTGACCTGCGCCTGAGGCTGCACGTAATAGCTCTCACGCTCGTTCTTCTCGCCAATTTTCCAGGTGTAACCAGTCTCGAGTGACGCGGTGATCCCTTTCGATTTGTAAGACTCAGCCGCCAGTGAATCGCCTTTCACGGTGTTGTCGAACCAGCTGTACTGCGCCCAGCTATCAAGGTAAGCACCAGATTTTTCTTCATTGTCCTGTAACCAGGTCGCGTAGATACCCGTGCTGTAACCATTGATACTGCCATCCGCTTTCTGACCAGACAAATGGTTGCGGCTGTTACTCTGCTGGTTGGCATAACCGGCCATCACACCGAGGTGGTAACGGTTAGCACCATCCGTAGTCCACTGCGCAAGATCGCCACCCATCTGCATCACATAGCGGTTGGCCTGTGTTTTCATCTGGCCACTGCTGTCGCTGGAACGGGTGTGACCCCCAACGTTGCGCAGCCACATGCTGGTCACTTTCTCTTCGCCCGTCAGCGCGTCGACATAGTGGGTCTCACCCAGACGGTCATGCAAACGCGTATTGAACAGGTTATTTGCCGCAGCCATATTCGCGGAGTAGGCGGCTGATTCCGGACGGTAGATTTTGATGACTTCATCTTTGTCGCCGTTATCACCGCCATCGCCTGGATCTACTACTCCACCGAGCACGTTAGTGAGATACCAGTTATTGCTGTTACTGTTCTCACCGCGCACCAGGTTGTAGTCATAGGCTCCGGCGACAATACGGCCGTCCTTCACAAACTCACCATCAGATTTGCCACCGACACTGATAACTTCAATACCATTGACGGTTTTGGCACCGTTGCCGCCGGCATTATTGACGCTGACGCGTGTTGTGCCGCTAGTATCACCGGTAACGATCATTTTATCGGTGACCGAATTATCATCGCCGAGGGCGGTGTTCAGCGTGATGTGACCGTCATTACCGCTGTAGTTGCCCGCAATATGCAGCTGATTGCCAGCCGCTGCGCCTGCACCACCCACAATGATGTCACCGCTGTTGGCAAGATTGCCCCCGATGTTGAAACGCAACGCGTCAGACGCCGCCTTCACCGAAACCGGGTTCAGACTTCCCAACTGCAATGTGCCACTGTTGTTCACATTGCCCGCCGTGCCACCAAAACCACCGGCAACAGCACCTTTGGCAATATTCAGGTTGCCTGAAGCCAGTGTGGCGTCATTACCCGCGCTACCAAGCTGCAAACCGCCCGCATTAACCTGCGTATCACCGGTGTACTGCGCTGCCTGCTGGCTAAGCGTTACCACACCTGAACCGTTCTGGTTTAACTGACCACTACCGGTAATAGTGTTGTTCAGCAACCAGCTGTCGCTGCTGGCAAGATTTAACGTTCCCTCATTGGCGATGTCAGCTGAACCCAGGCTCGATTGAGTCGATGCCGTCAAAGCGGAGCCGTTTTCAACACTAAATTTACCTGCGAAATCACTGTTATTACCCATTAACACAACATCACTGTTCTGTGCGATGTCGGTCTCACCCGCACCGCTCAGGCTGTTAAACATTGCTCCCGCCGCGTTTTTCAACGCTAATAAACCTTGGTTGACGATATTGCCGCTGCCCAGACCGCTGGTGTTGTTCAACTGCACGTCAGCGCCAGAAGCAATTGAAGTCGTTGCCGCCAGTCCAGCGTTGCTGCCATTGACCATTAACGTGCCGCCGTTCACATTCAACGCACCACTGCCTTGCAGTTTGCCATCAACCAAACCGCCGTCAGTGATACTGAGCGCGCCGCCGTTGAGGTTCGCGATTGATCCTGCCGCCGTGTTTAACGCACCGATAGTCTGGCTGTAGCCATTCATGTCAAAGCCAGTATTGGTCGCCAGCGCAAGCTCTGAAGTCTGACCCAATACGTTGTCATTGTTCATCAGCAGGGTGCCACTGCGCACATCCGTTTTGCCGCTATAGCTGTTGTCCATATTAGACAGTGAGACGGTTTGGCCTGTGCCGGTATCAATCGCCAGATCGCCGATGCCAATCAACTTAGCGCTCATATCCGCAGCATTGCCGCTTTTACCAAAGGCATTGAGCACCAGTGCATCGTTGCCCTGAGTCAACAGATCCAGCTGCGTCAGGCCATACGTCACATACAGTCCGTCATCGGCCTGCCCACTGGTCAGGCGATAGTCGTAAGTAGCATTGGCCACCACGTTACCATCCTGCAGCACGTTGGTGTTCAACCGATCGGTGATCAGGTTACCGCTGGTATCCCGCAGTTCCAGGTTACCGCCAGAGCCTTGCACCGGAATCGCGCTACCTGCCAGTTTGATGCCCTGATCACCTTCATCCTGCTCCAGTAATGAAACTGTTTGTGGCGGTAAAACGTGATGGTTTGTGACCGAACCAGGATTAATTTCCACGGTACCGCGTCCGCTGATGTCCATCAGTCCAGAGGTTTGCACTACGCCTTTAGCAACGGCATCGCCAGGTGTACCGGTATCGAAAACTATGGTGCCGCCGTCAAAGTTCAGGCCGCCAATTTGCTGCACGCCGTCGGCTACTGTTACTCGGCTATCCATACCTGCCATCAGAGTAGCGTGGGTGAGGGCTTGGGTGTTCATTCCATCCAGTCCAAATGTACTGTCGGTCAGCGCCAGCGTGCCGGTAAAGCTGTTGGTTGCATTATTGGACGTAAAGTCGAATGCATTGCCGCCCGTGCTGGCTGCAATTGTCCCCGCGCCGCTGATGTGACTGGCAAACTCGGTATCTGCACTTTGCTTCAGAGCAAGGGTGCTGTCATGATCAATGTCGAAGCCCGTACCTGCTGCATCATCCTGAGCATCACCTAATGGCAACAGAATATTGTCCAGCGTCAGCGTTGAGCCGTTTTTCAGGTTGACCGCTTCGAAGCCGGAGATGGTTTTGCCACTGGCCGCCAGTGAAAGCGCCGAGTTATCCAGATTCAGCGTATCGCCCGAGCCGTTACCTGCATTAAGCGAGGTGAACAACTTGGTGTCTGTTACCTCGATGTTGAACAGGTTGAACGTGTCGTTACCGCCAGCGGTGGTGACGTCCGTTGCAGTACTGCCTTTATGCAGATCAACTGTGTGGTTGCTGGCGGTGGTGAGGTTCACCTGCCCGACGATGTTGCCGCCTTCAGCATTGGTGAAGTGAACGCCAACCAAGCCACTGGTGATCTCCATTGCCACTTGTGCAGCAGAGTTGGCAATGATGTCGCCACTGTTGATGAAGCTGGTCAGCGAGCCGTTGTCGACATCCACCACCGGACTCAACGTTGATTGAGAGACCAGACGGCCACTTTGCTCAACTGACGATGTGCCTCCAGTTACTTTCAATGCTGAACCGCCTGCTGCATTATTCACGTTAACGCTGGCGCCTGATTTAACGTCACCAGCTACATTGGCCACGATACCGTTGCCATTCGCGCTGTTAACATCAATCACCAATGCACGGGAGGCTGACATATCAACGCTGCCGGTTGCGGTGGTTCCATCTGCATTTTGCAACAGCAAACCGGTTCCGCTGCCATTAACCGTAATGGTGCCGCTATTGGCCTTGTCCATACTCGCAGCCGTGCGCACACCCGCACCGTTATCCACGGTGATATGTGTGTTATCGAGTTTAATGTCAGCAATTTCAGCGCGGTTTTCAATGGCGTTACCGTTGCCAACAGGATTCATTTCAATGGTGGCGTCTTTTACCGTTAGGCCTGTGGCACCGCTGTCCAGCAGAATACCGTGTGCGCTACCGCTGGCTTTCACGATACCGTTGCCATTGAGGTTGAGGTGTGCGCCGTTGCTCACTTTAATTGCGGCTTCGCCGCCAGAGGCTTCAATATTGCCGGTATTGCTTACGACAGAATCTGCGCCCTGAATATCAACCCCAACGCCGTTAACGTGGATATCGCCGATGTTATTTAACGTGCCGCCATTAATCTGCGCGCCGGTGGTACCCGCCGCGGTGAAATTTATGCTGCCACGGTGCTCAAGGGTGCCGCCATTACGCGCGATATATCCAATCGCATTGGCCGCTGTTGCTATACTGCCGTCCAGAGTGGCAAAGCTGATGAGTTTTGCGGCGCCGCGATATTTGCTGTCGCCGCCGCCGGTGATGTCACTGTAGCTGCCGTCAACGATGCCGGCAGTGCTGTTAGCACCACTCAGTAACAGGGTGGTTTCCTCAGCCAGCGTGCCCTGGGCATTACCCATCACTTTGATGCCGGTTGCGCCTTCACCGCTGGCGGTAATGGTCATGTTGCCGGAGTTCAGTTGGCTCACCTGGCTGTTGCTGGTCACCAGCAGGGCAGTGGCATTTTTGCCGCTGCTTTCGGCAGATGATGCCGTCGCCGTGCCGTCAAAACTCGCGCCGCCATCAATACGGTAGAGCGTTGAGTTTTCAGTGCTGACATTTTGCTTGCCGGTGCTGCTGTCGATAACTTTTGAACCAGTTCCCAGCACGTAATAACCGGTTTGATTCTTGCCATCGAAACGCATGACGCCGGTGTCTTGAACTTCAATGGTGCCGCCATTGCGGGCATGTGCACCCACTGCGCCATCACCCTGCAGGTCAATTGTTCCGGCGTTAATCGCTTGGGCACCTGAGCCATCCGCCCACAGCCCGTAGTTGGCCGTATTGGTTTCCGCATCAACGCCTTGTTTGATGGTAATGGTGCCATCATTGCGCACGGTGCTATCACCTGCGCTGGCAAAAATCACATTCGGCGCAGAGGTAGCCATCATCGCCACCGAGTTAATGCCGTCAAGGATGATACTACCGGTAGCGCTATTAAAAATGTTCTTCGCTCCATTCATGGCGAGAATACCTACGTTTTGCAATGGCGCACCACCCATCGCACCCTCTGCGGCGCCAAGAATATTAATCGTCCCGTTATTGGTCACGTTACTGGTGGCTGAGCCTGCGACAACGGCATAGCTGCCCTGGGTTTTTGTGCCCAGGGTCAATAAGCCATTTTCGTTATTAGTGAAGGTGCCTTTAGCGACATTCACTAAACGACTTCCCGGTGCAGCGGAAGAAATATCCACTGTAGGCGTGGTGAGATCTCGCTGTGCTGTACGGCCCAGATACAATTCACCGCCAGCCTCATTGACCAGACGGGAGTTGTCGCTATTAAGCTGAACACCTGTGGTAAATATATTCCCCTGGCGAGGGTTGAACGTGCGTTCTACAGCGGCAATATTGATACTGCCACTGTTCGTCATTATCGAACCTAAATTGAGTGTGATGCCGTTATTTATTGCGTATTGGCCATTGGGCGCAACGTTAATAACACCGTAGTTATTGACGTTCGTATTCGTAGCTGAGATTGCCTGGTTATGCCCTTGGTACACTACGGCTTTTTTTCCCGTCACTGAATCGACTACGTAGTCCGCCATCTCCGCATTTGTACCCGCATCAATCACACCGTAGTTGTTGATAATGGATCCATTTCGGGCACTCACCACCATTGAACCCGCACTGTTGTTATTAAAAGTGCCTAAAGAACCATAATTATTTAATACAGTGCCATTTTCCAGTTTCACAACAGAAATGTCTGTCGCGTAGCCCTGGATGTTAGCATTACTGCCAATGTTAATTGTGCCACCATCACCTGAAATATAAGCCACGCGACTGTAATTGATGAGTTGGCGCACGGCATCTTTCTCATCAATCACTTCGTCAATATAAATGACTTCAGGAGTGACAGGAATTGCCTTATTGAATTCAACAAGGTACTTGTCAGGGGTAACGAGACCATTTTGTATAGCCGTAATCAAAGCATTATTGTAACGTTTTAGATCATCCAGATTATTAATTGTTTGTGGGCCGATGGCACTGTCAAAGCTTCCGCTAAATCCTGTTTTTACTTTAAGTACAGGTTTGTCAGGGCTAGGGGCTTCATTATTAAAGTTACCAAGGTGCACAACTGTTTTGCTATCGTAATCAATAGTCGATCCTGCACCCACCTTGAATACAGATGAGGTGGATGAACCATTCGGATCACTACTTTTCATATACAACTGTAGGCTATTTTCGGCATTGTTGATCCAGTTGCTGTCATTTTTATCACCAACTGACACATTTAATGTACCGCCGTCTGTTACCTGAATCAGATTACGATCTACATATTGGCCATCAACACCAACAGAATAAGCAATGGAAATCTTAACATCCATGACATTCTCCATCGTAAGGGCATCATTACTGAATGCTTTAAAGGTTGATGTATGCCCTAAACCCGCATCGTAATATTCATAACCCACCAACTGCCCCGGGGAAAAGTCTCCATTATTGAGGTGGTCGAGGTCTTTTTTTCCATTGCTGTTGCGCAGTATTCCTTGACTGATTGCTTCACGCACGGTCATGAGGTCATAGCCCTTATCACCAGAAGCAATGTTGCTCCAGTTACCAGAGATAAGTTTCGCTTCTCCGGTCACTGACTGAACTTTACCGCCATCTTTTGAATTAAAAGTATCCAGTTCAATATCAACGGGCAGTGCCGCCAAAGTGGGCGACCCAATAGCGATAGCCACTGCGCTGAGGGAAAATAAACCCACGGAGCGCATAGCATTAACGGGCCTTTTTTTACTACCGCGACTGGATTTTGATTTCCCTAATGTTAATTCTGAAGTGACATCGAAGCGTCCTAATGCACTGTTCCACTTAATTCTAAAAATCTTATTCATGACTGTACCTAATTTATTTTAGACGTAAAGAAGCCTGCCGATAAGGGCATTGTTTCTGGTGTTGGTGATTTACATCGTCAGTAAAAGTAAACTAATGAGCATCCATGAACCCGCACAGACGGCGATGACGGCGATCCAGGTTGTTGCCCGTACGTTTAAAGCAGAAGAAGGCAGGTGTTTATTTGTAGTGTTCATTACGACTCCAGATGCTAATATTAATCTCATGGCACCGTACGTCTTTACGTTCCCCGCCATGAATACCCGGTCATTTTCCCACCCCCCCTCATGTAAGAGAATGAGAGGATCTTACGTAGCTCGTAGGACATGGACTACAAATACTCAATAAATTCGAAATAAAATAATTGGCGTGATGGGGTTTTAAGACGAGTTGAAATTAGTTGTAGGACACGGACTACAGGCGACTATTAAACGTTGTTTGTTTTTTGTTGCTGGGCTACGATTAATTAAACCTCAATTCTTCAGGAACTCTTTATGGCAAATTTTATCATCATCGATGATCATCCTCTTGCCAGGCTCGCTTTGCGACATATGATGGAAAAAGAAGGACATAGCATTGTTGCTGAAGCAGGGGAAGGAGAGGGCGTCGACCAACTCATTAATCAGCACCGCGTGGATGCACTGATTGTCGATATTGATTTACCGGGTATGAACGGTATTGAATTGATTGCATCATTGCGTCAGATAGGGGTTAAAATCCCTGCCATCGTGATGAGCGGGAAGAATGCGGACTACTATTCTGTAGAAAGTATGAAGGCTGGCGCAAACGGCTTTATTAGTAAGAAAAACAATCTTGAAGACCTGCTTCAGGCCGTCAACGCGGTTTTTTCTGGTTATGGTTACTTTCCTCTTAGAATGCATCAAGCCTACGAAACAACGGGCCCCGAAGACGAACATCAGAAAATTAAGACACTTTCAAAACGTGAATTTGAGGTGCTGAAGTATTTATCTGAGGGTAAAGAAATTATCAACATCGCACATCGGATGAAGATCAGTAATAAGACGGTCAGTACTTACAAAACCAGACTCATGGATAAACTGGGACTAAAAAACCAGCGTGATATTCTTGAGTTCACCCGAAGGAACCAAATTAGCTAATGCAAAGCGCTAAGTTAATGTTGCTGTTATTACTGAGCTTGATTCCATTTCACTCACTGGCGGAATCCGTTGCTCTAAAATATAACCCGCTCAACGCTGACATGGTTTCCGCACCAGAATTAAGTGATGTTGAATGGCGGTGGTTAGGGCAGAAGCAAGAGATTAAATTAGGGTTTTATGGCCCGCCCCGTCCTCCGCTTGTCAATATAGCCCCAGATGAAATTTTGTCAGGCTACATACCCGATCTCGCGCACATGACCTTGCGAAGTTTTGGTATGAGAATGAACGTCATTTATTTCACTACCGAAAGCGAGGCATTGGGCGCTCTCCAGACGGGAAAAATCGACCTCCTTTTTCAACCTGCAGGGGATGATACTCCCTCGGAATCAGGCCAATACTTGACTGTTGACGCTTTGCCCGCTGTTCCGGTCAAGGTGGCACGCCTGGAGGATTCGGGTGAGAGCAACATTAAGAAAAACCATCTTGTACTCTCTGACAGCTACCCAACGCCAATGACTTTACTTCTGGCTCTCACCGAGTTACCCGGCCGCGAAGCCCTTCTGCCTGCCAGAGAAGCCTACTATCTGATCCAGCGAAACTTTGCAGATTCTCTGACCATCACCAATGTTTCAGAGACGTCGTTGTCGGGATATCGTTTTCTGCTAAGAAAAGATGAGTCACTGTTATCACATGTTATGACGCTGGCGCTGGTTTCTGTTATCAATCAACCAGCGGGCCAGTCACTCTCCTCGCGTTGGGATGAAGATAGCCTTGTGCGTTACCTGACCACCACATTGCCTCTGACGACGTCGGAAAAGCGCTGGCTAACGCAGCATCATGAGATCCACGTGGCGTCATCCTCTTTTATCGCGCCTTTCTTCTTATTAGAGGCAGATGGGGAACAGCGCGGCGTGGTACCTGAACTGCTGGCATTAATTGGGGTTAAAACCGGATTAACGTTCCGAATTAGCGAGGAAGATGACAGCCAGTATCTGCATAAGCGTCAGGAAAATAGCGATATCCTGATGTCCGGCCCCATGGTCTGGAGTGAAGTACGCAACCGTGAATTTCTCCTGACCAGACCTTTTATGTATAGCCCTGAGGTCCTGATTACACGCACTGGCTTTGATGAAAAAAATATTAAAACGGCGGCATTAATCGGTAATCAGGATGCGACAGCGTGGTTTATCAAAAACAGGCCAGACGTCAAAGTCACGTTTGTTGGTAATCCAAGCCTGGCGATGTATTGGGTTGCGGAAGGCAAAGTAGATGCGACCATTAATACCCTGTATAGCAGTCGTTATTTTATTGAGGGGTTGTATCACGACAAACTTCAGGTGAGCCAATCATTGCCGATCCCTGATGCCGCTATCACTTTGGCAATCAAACGTAATGAACCTGAACTCTACGCCGTCATCAACAAAGCCATTGCCGCTCTACCATCCAGTGCTGTTTCACGTATTGTCGCGCGCTGGCAGAGCATGCCATCCGTTCGTTTTAACACCTGGAATCTTTATCAGAGTGTCTTTTACACCGGCGCTGCAGCGGCGTTGGTGGTGATTCTCAGTGCGGGTATCTGGGCATTCTTTCTTCGACGTGAAGTGAAGCGGACGCGCAGAGCAAAAGATCTTCTGCGGGAACAGATTACATTTCGAGACTGGTTGATCAATGGCCCGCCAAGACCGGTCTATGTGGCCGATTTGAATGGGAAAATAATCCACGTCAATAATGCATTTGCTGCATTTTTCAATGACGAGCAGCGTAAAAGCCTCGATCTCAACCTCTATGACACCCGCCATCCACTTTTCCAGATTTGGCGAGTATGTATTGAACAGCTGAATAATTCCGTTTTAGTTCATGAAGCCGAATTTGATATTCGTTTAGGAAGTGCCGAACGCACGGTAAATCACTGGATGACCGCCTACAAAGATAATGCCGATCAAATAGGCGGCATTATTGGGGGCTGGCAGGATGTGACCGATTATCTCCGTATGCAGAAAGAACTGACGGAGGCCCGAACGGATGCGGTGCTGGCAAGTGAGACGAAAAGCCGATTTCTCGCCAGTATGAGCCACGAAATCCGCACTCCGCTGAGTGCGATTGTCGGGCTATTGGAGTTGCAGGTGCATGAAGGACGCAGCGATGCAGAACTGATCCGCGTGGCGCATGCCTCGTCACTCAATTTGCTCGAGCTGATCGGTGACGTACTGGATATCTCACGCATCGAATCTGGCAAGATGACGTTGAATCCGGACTGGTGTCGAATAAGCGCGTTGATTAATCCGTTGGTCAATACCTTCAGTGGATTGGCGCGCCAGAAAGGCCTGCTGTTATCTCTTGATTTGCCGCAAGTCGAGTGGGAGATTCTTGCCGATAGCCACCGGTTACGCCAGATTCTCTCTAATCTCATCGGAAATGCGGTGAAGTTTACGGAACAGGGAAGCGTGCATATCAACGTCCTGCTGAACAACGACAATACAGAGCATCGTCTGGATATAGATGTCGTCGATACCGGGCCAGGTATTGCTTACGAAGCGCAGCAGAGATTGTTCTCTCCGTTTGAACAGGGAGGGCATTCGACGTCGGGCGGAAGTGGATTAGGGTTGGCCATTAGCCGTGAGATTGCGCAGTTAATGGGAGGGGATGTCATTCTGCGCAGCATCCCAGGCAAAGGCACCACGCTCAGCGTCTCAATCCCTGTCAACGTCAGAAGCCCCTCCCTCACCGAGGCTTCTGCTTCTGATTGCGCACTTGAAACACTGTCTTCCCTAAATATTCTCATTGTCGACGATCACCCCGCCAATCGGCTGCTGATCACCAGACAGCTGACTCTGATGGGCCATCGCGTGACAGAAGCCAATAATGGGCAACAGGGATTGGCACACTGGGAGAGTGAACAACCTGATGTGATTATTACCGACTGCAGCATGCCGATGATGGATGGTGTGGAGATGTCACGCCGAATTCGTGAAATGCGCGGAGAGGTGGTGATTATTGGCATGACAGCGAATGCGCAGGAGTCAGAACGGCAGCGCTGCATTGCTGCGGGTATGAATGATTGCTTGTTCCGACCCGTGGGTCTTGAGCAGCTTGCTTCTGTGTTAGCAGCACTCACTGATGCGGGTCAGTCTGAAGAGGAATCACTGGATTACTGGCTCAACATTGAGAAAGTCACCGCCTTCCTCCCTCACAGCCCAAAAGAAATCAGCCAATTCATATCGACAGTAGTTACGGAAACACGCCAGGACCTTAAGCAAGCTAAAGAAGCGTTAGTGAATGATGATTATGCCGCAGCCCAACGATATTTCCACAGAATGGCAGGAACACTGAGAGTGATTGGCGTACAGAGAATAACGGATACATGTGAACTGCTTGAAGAGTTAACTGAAATGCACGAAATAAAAGATATCTTGCTAGCTCATCTTGCCACTGCTGAACAAAATTTGGAAAAATTCGATCGCGCATTTTCAATATCAAATATTCACTGCTCATAACCAGGACGTTTCATACAGATGACTCTTACCTTGTCTGATGTGATTATTCATTCTTGACGTGTTAAATAACATCTAAAGTCGAGAGGGATGAATATATGTTTAAGTTAACTGTTCTGGATAACGACAAGTGGGTTGCTGAAGGTGTCGCTTATTACTTTGCGGAGAAGCACATTATAACCTGCATTCCTGAGTCAGTAAAATCGCATGATATCATTAGGATAGTTTCCGATTCAGACATTGTCATCAGCGAGCTTTCCGCCTATGGTCGGGATGTGCAGTATTTCTCGGAAGTACTGATGGATATAAATGAGAAATTACCCCACACACGTTTGATACTGCTTACCGATATCAAAGAACCTGCAATTCTAGGTTATATCCATAAGCAGATGCCAGATGTCACTATTCTTTCTAAGAGAAGTGAAATACAAACCTTAGCGGATGCTGTTTTTAGCCATGAGGTTGGGATGGAGGTAACTACTGGGAGAAATTTAATTGATCAACATGCGAATGCTTTGACCTCAAGAGAGTTTAGCCTTTTACGATCGCTGGCTAGCGGCCATAGTCTCGTAAAAATTGCTAACGAACTCAATATTAGCGGTAAAACAGTGAGCCACCATCGCAGAAAAATTATCAAGAAGCTCAACTGCAGAAATATGATGGAATTAACTCATGTACTGGTAGATATGGGTTTTTCAATACAAAACTCCTCAACCCCGACTCAACAACTATAATATTCCCTGACCGTCTGCCCGGTATGGGCACACAGATCATGCTGGATGTTTCCCTTGCTCACTATCATCGGTGCTTTTGCAGAAGGATGACCCATGCGTACTTTTCTGGTGGCGTTGTGCGTCTCGTTGAGTGTTTTGACCTTCCCGGCTCTGGCGGCGGGCACATTGAGTGATGGCTGGGAATGGCTCAAGCAGGATGTCTCGCAAACCTGGGAGCAGCCACAATATTACGATCTCTATTTGCCGTTCATCAGTTGGCATGCCCGTTTCGCCTACGACAAAGACAAAACCGACAGCTACAACGAATCGCCGTGGGGCGGCGGTTTTGGTGTGTCGCGTTACAACGAGGACGGCGACTGGAGCGCGCTGTATGCGATGGCGTTTAAGGATTCGCACAACATGTGGCAACCGATTATCGGTTACGGCTGGGAGAAAGGCTGGTATCTGGATGAGGCGCGCGATGTGCGTTTAGGGCTGGGGCTGACGGCGGGCATCACCGCGCGCGATGATTTTGCCAACTACGTGCCGCTGCCGATTGTCCTGCCGCTGTTCTCCGCAGGTTATAAAAATCTGAACGTGCAGTTCACCTATATTCCCGGAACTTACAATAACGGCAACGTGCTGTTTGCCTGGTTCCGCTATGGCTTCTGAAATGCTGCAACGTTCTTCCGCGCTTAAGTGGCTAAAGAGAATTACCCTGAGCTTGATTGCATTGCTCATCATGTTTCTGCTGATTCGCGGCTATCAATCTGAGCAGGGGCCGCCGCTGCATCGCTGGCACACCTGGGCGGCTGATGAAATGACAGTGGATCAGATGGATCACGCCAGCTTCGCCGATTATCTGGCGCAGGAAAATGTGATTTTCCAGCAGATGAAACACAACGTCACGGACCAACTTAGTGACGAAGAGAAAACCTCGCTCAACCGCTATTATGCCCAAAGCCTGGTCTATCCGGCAGGATTTGCCACGGACTGGAATCGTTCGTTTGTTCTGAAACCGGCGGGTGAAATCAAAGGTGCGGTGGTGCTGCTGCACGGATTAACGGATTCGCCCTACAGCATGCGTTATCTGGCGCAGGCTTATCAGCAACAAGGCTACGTTGCGGTAGTACCGAGATTGCCCGGCCACGGCACCGCACCGGGATCGTTAACCAAAGTTGACTGGAAAATGTGGCTGGCCGCCACACGTCTGGCTGTGCGTGAAGCCACGCGCTTAGCGGGCTCGCAAGTCCCGTTGCATCTGGTGGGCTACTCCAACGGCGGCGCGCTGGCGATGAAATATGTGCTCGATGCTCAGCAGAATCAAAATCTGCACCAACCGCAGCAGGTGCTGCTGCTGTCGCCGATGATTGGCGTGACGGCATACGCCCGTTTTGCTGGGTTAGCGGGTTGGCCTGCGGTGTTCCCTGTATTTGCTAAAGCCGCGTGGCTGAATATCGTGCCGGAATATAACCCGTTTAAATACAATTCATTCCCGGTGCGAGCCGCGCGTCAATCGTGGCTGTTAACCCAGGCGTTGCAGGAACAGGTGGTACAACTTGCCCGCGATGGCGAAATACGTGGTTTACCACCCGTGCTGACGTTCCAGTCGATCCTTGATTCCACCGTCAGTACCCGCGCGGTGGTCAGTGCGCTATATCGTTATCTACCGGACAACGGCAGCCAGTTAGTGATTTTCGATATCAACCAGGCTGCCAACTTACGCGCGCTGTTCCGGCCTGCGCTTTATTCAGCGGTCAGCGAGTTGTTGCCTGCTGCGCCACGTCACTACGCCACCACGGTAATCACCAACGCCTCACCCACCACTTATGACGTGGTCGCCCGTATCACGCCTGCCGATCAAACCAACGAAGTGACGCGTCCGCTGCATCTGGCGTGGCCGCAGGATATGTATTCCTTGTCGCATATCGCTGTCCCATTCCCTCTCACCGATTCGCTGTATGGCCGCGAACCCACTGAGAAAAATCGCTATGGCATCAGCCTCGGCACCATTTCACTGCGTGGAGAAACGTCCAGTCTCACCGTTGGGCTCGACACGCTGATGCGCAATACTTCGAATCCGTTTTTCGCTTATATGATGGCGCAAATTAATGGACGCATCGCCTGCGGTCAGCAGCCGGATCTGCAACAGTGCCTTAAAGAGTAATGACTTTTTTCAGCAACCCGTTGGCAAGAATCAGCCGGGCCAGCAACACCGATATCAAAAAGGTCACCACAATCAGCGTGAGTTTGGTTGCCAGCGAGGTTATTGGGATCAACGCGGTGACGATGTGAAACACCGAGTAATGCATGATGTACACCCCGGTCATGGTTTTACTGACGGTGGCCAGCAGCGTTTCTTTGAGGGCGACATGACGGCGAAAGCGCACGCCGCTGGCGGCTAAGACCAGTGCGACCACCAGCAGATAGATTTGTGAGCCGGTGAGTAGGAAGGCATTGCGGTCAGCTTTAAACAACGCGAAGAAGAAGTGCTGCTCGTACAACCAGGTGAACAGATAAATAAAGGGCAGGGCGCAGGTGGAGATGAGGGCGACTCTTCTCCGATTCAGCCAGTCGGCAATCACCGGTTCACACAATAGCTGGCCGGTGAGGTAAAACAGCAGCCAGGTCCAGATGCGGTATTGCGGCGCGAGACTGAATACTCGCACTTCGGGATACAGAACAGACAGCAAATCGTAGCCATAGGAAAACAGCAGCAGGGCAACGACCAGCGCGCAAAACGTCAGGCGATGCAGGCTGAGCCAGCTGAGCAGCGGATTAAAGCTATAAATCACGATAAACGAGAATACAAACCACGGCTGAATCAGATAGCCGCGCTGGTAAGGCTCCCAGAGATAGTAAATCGTCATCCAGAACAGAAACACGATCACCACATTGCGGATTTTGTTGAGCTGCCAGCGCAAATCCTGCTCGGCATGGCTATCCATAATGCCCGCCACCACAAAAAACAGCGGGGTGGCGATGGTGGAGATAAACGTCAGGAACGCCAGGATCCAGTGATAATCATAATCGTAGCGATCCCAGGTGTTATACAGCGTAAAAAAGGTCACCGCCGCCATGCAGCCGAGTGTCTTAATGACATTCAGCCCGGTGGCATTCATGCTGACGCCGCTTTCTCAGTGCGGTGGAAGCAGGCGTAAATCACCGGCAGAACCAACAACGTCAGGATCGTCGCGAAGCCCAGCCCAAACATAATCACTACCGCCATGCTCTGGAAAAACACATCACGTAGCAGCGGTGCCAGGCCTAACACCGTGGTGAAAGCGGTGAGCAGGATGGGGCGCAAGCGAGACGTGGCAGCATATAAAATGGCGTCATGCTGCGCTTTATCCTGCTTCTGTTGCTCAATCTCTTCTACCAGCACGATACCGTTACGGATCAGCATGCCGCTCAGGCTCAGCAAGCCAATCAGCGCCATAAAGCCAAACGGAATGCCGGTGAGTAAGAAGCCAGGCGTCACACCAATCAACGCTAACGGCACCGTCAGCCAGATCGCCACCGCGTTTTTCAACGAGCTAAACATCAGCACGGTAATGACAAACATCACCAGATAGCCCAACGGTAAAGTGGTGAACACCCCTTGCTGCGCTTCGCTGGAGTTTTCGGCATCGCCGCCCCATTCAATGCTGTAACCGTGCGGTAATGAGATCTGATCAATTTGCGGTCTCACTCGCGCCAGAATATCGCCGGAAGTATCGCTGCTGAGCGGACTGGGATCGGTCATCACCGTCAGCACGCGGCTGCGGTCGCGCCGCAAGATCAGGGGATCTTCCCATTCAAGATTGAAGCCACTCACCACATTGCTGAGCGGAATGTAGTGCTGCTGGCTTTGGCTCCACACCAGCACATTGTTGAGATGGTTGGCATCCTGCCGTTCGCTGGCGGGCGGACGTACCACCACTGGCAGTAAATCCGCGCCTTCACGGTATAAACCTACGCGACTGCCGGTGAAATTCATTTGCAGCGCGTTATCGATCTCCTGTTTATCCACGCCCAACTCGCGGCCCAGCGCCGGATTGAACTGCGGACGAATCACCTTGCTGCGGTTTTGCCAGTCATTGCGCACGCTGTCGGTAGCGGGATCTTGCGACAGAATGTCACCCACTTCACTGGCAATAAGCCGCATGCGATCGGGATCGGGTCCTTTGATACGCACCTCAATCGCACTGCCGCCGGACGGGCCAAACATCACCCGTTTGGTGCTGGCATTGACCTGCGGATACTGGCGGGCGATATAGTCATCCACGCGGCGTGACAGTGCGGCGATATTACGCTGATCGTCCATGCGCACCATGATTTGCGCATAGTTGCTGTACTGCCGCTGCCCATTGTAAGTGAGGATAAAGCGCATGCTGCCCTGGCCGACGGTGGTGACCGTAGACACCACGCCTTGCTGCCCGGTGATCGACTTCTCAATATCACTGGCCATTTGCTCGGTGGCTTTGATGTCCGTGCCGTACGGTAGCCATAAATCGACAAAGAAAATCGGCGTATTGGACGAGGGGAAGAAGTTTTGCCGCACGCCACCAAAGCCCCAGATTGCCAGCGCCAGCAGGGCAGCCATTACCGCTAGCGTGACGGTTTTCTGCTGTAACAGCGCGTTGAGCGCGCGTTGGTAAAGTCGATAAAAACCGCCATCGTAAGGCGAGGCTTCAGCGGCGGGTGCTGCCGTGTTGCCCGTTTTAAACAACCACCATTTGATCAACACCGGCGTGATGGTTAACGCAGAGAACCAACTCAGCATCAGCGAAATCAGCAGCACCTGGAACAGGGATTTGCAGTATTCACCGGTGGAATCCTGTGACAAGCCAATCGGTGCAAACGCCAGTATCGCAATAATCGTGGCGCCCAATAGTGGGAAAGCCGAACGCCTGATAACAAAGTTGATTGCCGAGGTACGCGACGAACCTTGCTGACGCGCAATCAGCACCCCTTCAACAATTACGATGGCGTTATCCACCAACATACTGAGGGCGATAATCAGTGCACCCAGCGAAATACGCTGTAGCTCAATGCCCCACAAATACATGATCAACAGGGTGCCCAGCACATTCAGCGCCAGCGAGAGCGCGATAATGATGCCGCTGCGCACGCCCATAAAGATCAGCAGCACACCCACCACAATCGCCAGCGCCATCAGGAAATTGGTGATAAACCCGTTAACGGAGTGCGCCACTTCTGCGGCCTGATCGTAAAACGTATTGATTTGGATACCGGCCGGTTTTTCTGCCGACATCTGCTGCAGTTTGGCTTCCAGTGCACGCCCCACATCAATCACGTTGACGCCCGGGATAAACGAGACGCCCATGGTGACCGCCGGGCGGCCGTTGGCATGGTAGATGCTGGAAGGGGACTCACTTAATCCGCGCGAAAGTGTCGCAATATCGCGTAACCGGGTAGTCGCGGTGTCGCCAACGGGGCTGATAAGCAGATCGCTCAGCTCATCGATATTTTCAAATTCCCCGGTAGGATGCAGACGAATCGATTCGGATCCGGATTTGATTTCACCTGCACTGGATACCACATTCAGGCGGCTGAGTGCGGCGGAGAGTTGGGCTGGCGTGATGCCGCGCGCCGCCATCTTCGTCAGCGAGACATCGACGTTGATTTGCTGCGGGATCGCGCCGCCAATCGCCACCTTGCCCACGCCGGGCACCAGCACCAGTTCTCGCCGCAACTGCTCGGCGTACTGCACCAGCTCAGGATTGCTGAAGTTGTCACCGGAAATGGCGAAGAAAAAGCCGAACACATCGCCAAAATCGTCATTAACGAAAGGCGCCGCCACGCCGGGCGGGAAAAAGCGTGACGCATCGCCTACGCGCCGCCGTAGCTCATCCCAGATTTGCGGCAGTTCATTAGAGTGATAGCGCGAAGCAATATTCACCGTGATTTGTGACAGGCCGTTAGACGAAATTGAACTGACGTTGTCCAGATAGGGCAATTGCTGCAGCGCATTCTCCAGCGGCAGCGTCACCTCTTCTTCCACCTGCTGTGCGGACGCGCCAGGATATTGCGTGACGATCACCGCCGTTTTAATGGTGAAGGCAGGATCTTCCAGGCGACCAATATTCAGCAGGGCAAAAATACCGCCCAGCCCTAACAGCAATATCGCCAGCCAGACGCGAATCGGGTTATCAATAAACTGTTTGGAGATGTCCATTACAACCCTCGCTCACGCGTCCAGATGCGTACCGGTTGTTGCGCATGCAGTTCATTCACCCCTGCTGCGACCACGCGCTCACCGGCTTTCAGTCCATCGGTAATCACCACTCCCTGGTTTGTGACCTCGCCAACGGTGACTTTACGATCTTCCAACTTGAACTGATCGCCGCTACCTTGCACCACCCAGACATGAGGTTCATTGCGCTGGTGGCTGTCGGGGTTAAATACGGCTTCGACCGGAACGACCAGGGCCGCGTGATTCACATTGGCGGGAAGATTGGCAAGATTGACCGTAACGGTGCCACTGACGCCGCCCACAGCCGGGAAATCAGCAGGGCGTGGCATGGTTAAGATCACCTGCCAGGTCAGCGTGTTGCTGCTACTGCTGCCAGTGTGCTCTTTGTATTCAGCCTGAAATTCGCGATCCGGCAGGGTGTTAATCCTCACCACCGGACGGTACGTCATGTTGCGGATATCCAGCGCGGTGAACAGGTTTTCCGGCACGTTGAACACCACATCAAGCAGGTCGGTGCGCGTCAACGTGGCGATAGTCTGGCCCGCCGCGATCACCTGATGATTACGCACATTGACCGTCGCCGCCGTGCCGCTGAATGGGGCGGTTAACGTCATCTGACTTAACTCTTCACGGGCGATTTGCAGAGTGGCATTCGCGGCATCACGATTGGCGCGTTGGACGTCCATTTCAGCCTGAGAAATTGCCTGACGACCGGCCAGCGTCTGGAAGCGTGCAAACTGTCGTTGAGCCAACGTAGCGGCAGTCTGACGTTCGTTAACGCGTTGCTGCGCCTCACGCGCCACCAGCCTGGCGATCACTTGCCCCTGTGTCACATTGTTGCCCTGCCGAATCTCCAGTGAGTCGATTTGACCACCCCGTTTAAAGGAGAGGTCTGTGGAATCACCCGATTCAATGCGCGCGGGGAAGATGCGTTGCTGAGCCTCACCGGAAGCCACCACCTCAACCACTTTCACCATGCGTGGCAGGGGAGAGACTTCCGTTTTTTTTTGATCGCAACCTGTTGTTATAAATATAACAATGGCGATCAGCGGAAAATAACGCGTCACGAGTTTGTCCTCAATCAGCAATATTGAATTAATTATTGGCGTTATTATTAGCGTGGTGTTTATTCGCCGAGCATTGAAACAACGGCGTAGGTAAATAACCCCACGGCAGAACAGGTTACAATGGCGATAAGTACATAAAGACTCAGGCGGAGCAGACTATAGTCCGGCATCGTTACCTCCATTAACAGTGGGCGAAATAGAGTCATCTCACTGCGGACGGATAGGAGTGACGGTTGAGATTTATTTGATATGCATGAGCATAGCTGTGGATATCCAAAAATGTAAAGTTTGATAAATACAATAACTTTATCGCAACTCATGGAATTTAAGTCTGATTTATTTGATTTAATCAGAGCTTTAAACCACCATAACAACATAAACACAAAGCGTGGCTTTTTCCGCCATTTCATTAACATAGGGTGGTGGTAATTTATTTTCTTTGAAAATTGCTTATTTATCTTTGGTTTAAAATTTGTCTGAAAACGGTTTTTTGATTGCGAATAACTTTTCTTATAAAACCAGAGTGAGTTGAATGGCCTGTGCTACGTTTATAACATTCATTTCTCTTGTCAAAGTTCGTCGTATAGATTATTTCCCTGCTCAATTTCATTGAGTAGCCATTAATGACATATCTTTCAGTTATAAACGGGACTCACCTCAGGCAGTGCGTGGTTGTTTGTCTTTGTATTTGAAGTGGATCTGTTAATAACGGGATGTCACCGCCTTGATTTCCGAAACAGGATTTGAGGAGAAAGCGATGAATACTGCTAAATCGGAAAGGTCGTACTATCAGCTTTCTGTCGATGAAACCTTGAGCCAGACAGAGAGTTCAGTTGAAGGTATCACTGGTAGCGAAGCAACGGCACGCTTACAACAATATGGTGAAAATGCCCTGCCACAAAAGCCCGGCAAACCTGCATGGCTGCGCTTTCTCGCCCACTTTAATGATGTGCTGATATACGTGTTACTCGCCGCCGCGCTACTGACGGCGGTGATGGGCCATTGGGTGGATACGCTGGTGATTCTCGGCGTGGCGGTGGTCAACGCGTTGATTGGTCATATCCAGGAAAGTAACGCGGAAAAATCCCTGCAAAGCATTCGCAATATGCTCTCCAGCGAAACGGTGGTGATCCGTGCGGGCAAGCACGAAACGCTGCCGACAACCGCGCTGGTGCCCGGCGATGTGGTGGTGATCCGTGCCGGTGATCGTATTCCGGCTGACCTGAGGGTGATCGAAGCCCACAATCTGCGCGTGGAAGAGGCGATACTCACTGGTGAATCCACGGTGGTGGAGAAAACCACCGATGCGCTGTTTGGTGAACTTCCGTTGGGCGACCGCACCAATCTGCTTTTTTCAGGGACCACCGTCAGTTCAGGTGGCGGTAAAGGGTTGGTCGTTGCGACGGGCGGAGAGACCGAACTGGGGCACATCAATCAGATGATGTCCGACATCGAAAAACACCGCACGCCGCTGCTGGTGCAAATGGACAAGTTAGGCAAAGCCATTTTCCTGATCATTCTGGCGATGATGGCGGCACTGTTTGTCTTCAGCCTTCTGTTCCGCGATATGCCGGTCTCTGAACTGATGTTGTCATTGATCAGTCTGGCGGTGGCATCCGTTCCTGAAGGTTTACCCGCTATTATCTCCATCATTCTCTCCCTTGGCGTGCAGACCATGGCGAAGCAGCAGGCAATTATTCGTAAGCTGCCAACGGTGGAAACGCTGGGCGCGATGACGGTGATCTGCTCTGACAAAACCGGCACGCTGACCATGAATGAGATGACGGTCAAAGCGGTGATCACCGCCGATCATATTTATCGGGTAGACGGTGACAGCTATGAACCGGTCGGCGCCATTCATAAGGCGGACGACGCCGTGCCGATTGCCGTCACTGGCGAATCCTTGCTGGGGCAGTATCTGCGCACCATCGATCTGTGTAATGACAGTCAACTGATTAAGGATGAGAGCGGCTTCTGGAAAATTACTGGCGGCCCGACTGAAGGTGCGCTTAAGGTGCTGGCCGCCAAAGGGCAGTTGCCGGTGGTCACTACCGAGTTGCGCAGTAAAATCCCGTTCGATTCGCAATACAAATATATGTCGACGCTGTATCGCATTGGCGATGAAGAGCGCGTGCTGATTACCGGCGCGCCGGATGTGCTGTTCCGGCTTTGTCAGCAGCAGCAAACCGAGCATGGCCTGCAACCCATCGATATCAGCTGGTGGGAAGGCAAGATTGAAGAGTATGCGCGCGAAGGGCTGCGCATGGTGGCGGCAGCATGGAAACCGGCGTTACCCGGACAAACTGAACTCACCCATCAGGATCTGCAACAGGGCGTGATTCTGCTCGGGATTGCCGGAATGATGGATCCGCCGCGCCCTGAAGCCATCACCGCCATTCGTGACTGCCTGCAAGCCGGCATACGCGTCAAAATGATCACCGGCGACCATCCGCAAACCGCGATGAGTATTGGTCAGATGCTGGGGATTGGCAATGCGGGCTCTGCCATCACCGGGCGTGAACTGGAAGTGATGGACGATCACCAATTGAGCGATGCCGCGCAAGCCTACGACATCTTTGCTCGTACCAGCCCCGAGGATAAATTCCGCCTGGTTCAGGCGCTGCAGAGTAAGAAAGAAGTGGTCGGCATGACCGGGGACGGCGTGAACGATGCGCCTGCCCTAAAGCGCGCCGATGTCGGCATTGCGATGGGCATTAAAGGTACCGAAGTCACCAAAGAAGCTGCCGATATGGTGCTAACGGATGACAACTTCGCCACCATTGCCAGCGCAGTGCGGGAAGGGCGCCGGGTCTATGACAACCTGAAAAAAACCATCCTGTTTATTATGCCCACCAACCTGGCGCAGGGCTTACTGATCATCATCGCGCTGCTGGCGGGGAATCTCATTCCGCTGACACCGGTGCTGATTTTGTGGATGAACATGGCGACATCAGCAACGCTGTCGTTTGGTCTGGCGTTTGAGGAGGGTGAAAAAAACATCATGCGTCGGCCACCGCGCGATCCCAAACTGCATGTGATGGATGGATTCGCTATCTGGCGCGTGGTGTTTGTTGGTTCAATGATTGCGATAAGCGCGTTTGTGCTGGAAGCCTGGCTGCAGCCGCGTGGCTATTCCCCGGAGTTTATCCGCACCGTGCTGTTACAGACGCTGGTTACCGCGCAATGGTTCTATATGCTCAACTGCCGAGTGTCAGATGGCTTCTCACTGAGCAAAGGACTGCTGATGAACAAAGGTATCTGGATCGTCAGTGCGGTACTGCTAGTGCTGCAATTGCTGATCATCTACGCGCCGTTTATGCAGCTGCTGTTCGGCACCACTGGACTTCCATTCCGCTATTGGGTGATCACCTTCATTATCGGATTCGTGATGTTCCTGATTGTTGAAGTTGAAAAACCGATCACCCGCCGATTCAGAACGGCTTGAGTCTGTTGCCGCCCGTCGCGCTGGTGTCAGCGTTGCGGGCGGCGTTTTAGACGATACATGCTGATTTCGGGCTAAAAGATTGGATTTAAACGTCCCAGGACATTCGTTGTCTTCAAGTCACAGAGGAAAGTGTCGCACGGGCTCAACAACCTTCACCGGTTTCTTTCTCTTCGGTTTTGTCGCCCGACATAACGCTGGCATGGTCGCTTTATCCTTAGCTAACGCGATGGTTTTATTAACAGTGATGCAGCACGGGCAGTAATGAACATTCGCATATTGCGCTGCAGCGACGGTTAATGCCTGACTATGGTTATACATGCTGCCAATAAACGCCCTCGAATCGATACCGGGTAACTGTTCACATCCTGCGGTATGCAAAAGCAAGCCCCTGCGGGCGTGATCGCATACGTAATACTTCGTTGCCTTATACATTGTTATTTATCCGTTTGCTGTGTGAGTCAATGGACTCATTAAAGTTTGTCGTACTCAATATCTTGTAAATTTGAACATCTCACTACGGCCTGGAACTCGGACTGACCGCGTCGGCTAGCCAAAGTAAACGGAACGATAATACGCGTCCCTTCTTTTGCAACGCCTTCATTGTGGAGCAGAAGAGAACCAATGGTGATTCTGTTTTTCCCAAACATCTCGGTATGGTTTTTTTCAAGCAGGTCTTTTTCTACGGCATTAACGGCATTACTACTTTCAACGGTCAGACAGGCTATTTCATCTTTTTGATTTTCTGTACTCTGCGAATATACCTCATAACCAGACGCAGACAAAATGATCCCCAAGGCACAAAGTGCCCCAACCTTAGCAGATGTTTTCATTTTAAATTTCCTTAAATGTTTCACGAATAGTCTCTGGTCTAACTAACGGAAAATCAAGAGTATTTCTGGCTGATTTGTTGAGATGAATTGATGTGTATTGAAAATATTGTCTGGTCATTATCTGATAATGGTTGGAATAAAATCTGAATATTAGGTACCACAATAAAATCCTGTGAGATTTATTGAAGAGGGACTCGAACAAATAAACCGTGCATTAAAGCCAAAGTACAACAAATATCCTGGTTAAGAAATTGTTAATGATTGAAATGTTGCAGTCCTATGACATTTTTCCATTGCTGAAGTTGAGGTCAGTGGGTACAAGATGATAAAAACTCACAGCCTGCAGATTGAGCAGCGCTGTTCACCGTGATCAATGAATCCCCGTGAATCTGAAAACACGGGTAGTGCATCTGGTCAAATCAAAAGATCAGTGTGTTAAAACGGTAAATGGTTTAACCTTGAATTACTGTCAGCAGTGAAATTAAAGTAATTACAATAAAATCAGTGTGTTGAGTGAATTTTTATTGAGTGACCTTTTGATTGACTGCGACTTGTTCCAGGGGGGGCCCGGTTAGCGGGCTGAGATTCTACCCGCCAGTGTTTTACACGCTGGCAACGTAGTGACCCTACGAACCTGATCCGGCTAATACCGGCGTAGGGAGCGGAACACAGGGCGACACTGCGTCCTGATCCCATCTTTGTGCTTTGTAGCGGACAGACTCGACTCATCAGGCCCGGCCTGAGAGATTTCGCGCAATCGCAACAGGTGGACCCGCATATGACTGAAGCTGCTTTGATCGACGCTTTGCTAACTTTCCTTCAGCGTCAGGATACAACCGACGACGACTTTAACCGTCTGGCGCTTGCCATCTTCGCCTATCAATTTGAACACAACATCCCTTATCGCCGCTTCGCCATGCAGCGCGGCCGCACGCCGTTTACGGTAAAAAACTGGCGCGCCATTCCGGCGATTCCGATCACTGCGTTCAAGGATCTGACACTGAGTTGCCATGCCACCGATGACGTCGAAGCGGTGTTTATGACCAGCGGAACCACCGGTACAGTGAAAGGGCGCAGCTATCATCCGACACTCGATGTCTGGAAATGCTCGATGGCGCAGAATTTCAGCCAGCGCTTTATGGCGGGCGAAGAGCGGATTCGCATGGGCATTTTGTTCCCTGATAATCGGGCGCTGCCCAACTCTTCGCTGGCGCATTATCTGACGTTAGCGGTGGAAAAATTTGGCACCGCAGAGAGTGAAGTGCTGCTGGATGACAGTGGTATCGCGATGGATCGCCTGTTTGCTGCTCTGGAACAGGCGGAAGCGAAAGGCGAACCTTATGCACTGTTGGGCGCGAGCTACAGCTTTGTCCATCTGCTGGATGAGATGCAGCGACAAGGGCGTCAATTTACGTTGCCGAACGGCAGCCGCATTTTAGATACCGGCGGGTTCAAGGGGCAATCACGCGAAATTGAAGCTGAACAGTTTTACGCCGAACTGAGTGCGGCGTTGGGCGTACCGCGCACGCACTGCATCAACATGTACGGTATGACCGAACTGAGCAGCCAGTTTTATGATGACGGCAACGTTGCCTGTCCCTCGGTGAAATCCGGCCCGCACTGGATCCGCACGCGAGTGGTCAATCCGCTGACGGGCGAAGAGGTGCCGGAAGGTGAGATCGGCGTGCTGGTGCACCACGATCTGGCCCACTTCAATTCGGTGTCTGCATTGCTGACGGAAGATGCTGGCCAGGCAGTGTCGAGCGGCTTCCATTTGCTGGGCCGGGTCACCGGAGCGGATGCGAAGGGCTGTTCGCTGGCGATGGAAGAGTTTCTGGCTGCTACGCAGGGTGCAGTGTGAAAGAGGTCGCGGGTTATTTGCCGGGATGTTTGTCGCCTGAAGAGGTGCAGTGGCGCACGCTGAGTTTTAGCCATCACGGCCAGCACCTGGATGTTGACGTCCCCGATCTGAATCCGGCGCAAATTACACTTCTCAGCGCACATCTGCGCGATCACGCTCGCGCTTATCTTAAGATGCTGAGCGCGGCGAAGATCGTGGCGATTATTGATGAGGCCATTGCGCGTTTGCTGGATCGAAGCCATCCGCTGCGTCGCAAGGCCGAAACGCTGCTGCCGATTGTCACCGGTTATGACGCCGAGATGATTCGCCTTGGGCTTACCGGATACCTCAAAACCTTTCGACAACCGCAGCTCAAGCGCTTTCTGGCCGAGGACTTTAACGATCCGCAACTGCTTGATGACTTCCAGCCAAGACCTAATGGCGGATTTGCGCGGGCGTTTGGCCCCGATCTGCTAATGCATATTTGGGCAGGAAACGTGCCGGGTTTACCGCTGTGGAGCCTGATTTGTGGATTGCTGGTGAAAGCAGGCAGCGTGGGAAAACTGCCTGGCGCCGAACCGCTGATGGCGGGCTGGTTCGCGCAACTGCTGGCTGAGGTCGATCCCCAACTGGGAGAGTGCCTGGCGGTGGTGTGGTGGAAAGGGGGCGAATCCGAAGCAGAAAAACACTGGTTAACACAGCCTGACGTGGTGATGGCTTACGGTGGCAACGCCGCACTGAACGCTATCAAACAGCAAGTACCGGTCACCACGCGTTTTCTGCCACACGGCCATAAAATCAGCTTGGGGTTGGTGACGCGTTCGGCGCTGGACACGCGACAGGGCGTCGATCTGGCGCAGCGCGTGGCCTATGACGTAATGCGTTATGACCAGGCGGGCTGTTACTCACCGCAAATGCTGTTTGTTGAACGCGGCGGACGCATCTCGCCGCAGGAGTTCGCGGAGTATATCGCCCATGAACTGCGTGCGCTGGCGCGCAAATATCCACGTCGCGCGCTTTCTTCGGCTGAAATGAACAGCGTGGCAGCCTGGCGCGGTCGTGAAGAGATCCGCGCTTTGCAGGACGATCGCATTCTGCTCGGCGATGGTTCAGACAGTTGGGCAGTAGTGTTGGTGAATGGCCCCGAGGCTCTGATGCCGTCGGCACTCGCGCGCACGCTTAGAGTGGTGGCCGTTGATGAGATTGATGACGCGATTGCATTGATTTCGCAGCAGAAAATTTATCTACAAACCGCAGCGGTGGCGGCCACACCGCGAGAGCTGTTTGATCTCGCCGCGCGGCTAGGGCAAGCAGGCATTACCCGCATTACTGCCTTTGGCAGCATGACTTCGCCCGCAGCAGGATGGCATCACGACGGTCGCTTTAGCCTGCTGGATCTGGTCACTATCACGGAAATAGAGGCGTCTGCCGAAACTGCCGCCGAGCGCTATGCGCTGTATGCGGATTGAACCCACGTATTTTACAGGAGGTAACCGATGAAATTTGCTGATCAAACGATTTTGGTGACGGGCGCAAGCCGGGGAATCGGCGCGGCTATCGCAAAAGCGTTCGCCGCAGAAGGCGCGCTGGTGGTGGTGAACTACCTGCGCAGTGAAGCAGCAGCGATGGAAGTGGTAAAAAGCTGTGAAGCATTGGGTGGTTCAGCTCTCGCCATTCGTGCCGATGTCACTTCGGCGGAGCAGGTGGCGGCGATGATGGAGCAGATCGCCAACACCACCGGTCGGTTGGACGCGGTGGTGAACAATGCTTTCGCGCCCTATGTTTTCGATACCGACAATCGACAGCGATTTTGGGAAACGTCATGGCAGGGCTACCAGAGCCAGTTTGACGGTGCCGTTGGCGCGGCCTACAACGTCTGCCAGGCCGCGTTGTCGCTGTTGCGTTCGCGCACGCGCGGCAGCATCATCAATCTTTCCAGCGATCTGGTGGCTCGTCCGTCTGTTCCTTACCACGATTACGTTACGGCGAAAGCTGCGTTGATTGGTTTTAGCCGTTCACTCGCGGCCGAACTGGGGCCGTTAGGGATTCGCGTGAACTGCGTTGCGCCGGGTCTGGTTTATCCCACTGATGCCAGCAGTGCTACGCGGGAAGACGTGCGCGAATTTATCACCGCACAAACGCCACTGCGCCGTATTGCCGAGCCCGTGGATGTAGCTGGCCCGGTGATGTTTTTAGCCTCAGAGTGGAGCGAGTTTGTCACCGGGCAAACGCTGTATGTAGATGGCGGGTTGGTGATGGGGTGACGGGGGAAGTCACTCCCAGCAGAGGGAGAATGGCGCAAAGTAGACGGCCCCATTCTCACACCTCATTAATCACAAAAAAGACGCTTCGACTTGCCAGAGCAAAGAGATCAGGATGACTCAATCACAACCGTAGTCGCTATTTTTCTTGCGGATTATCTGCTATTCCAATTCGCCATTGTTCTGGCGGTAAAGTACCGTTCACAGCGAAATCTCCGACAATGCGATCTTTATAGATACGGGGATTATGTGATGAGAGTGTACGGGCATTACGCCAGAAACGGTCCAGTGCCAGTGGTTTTAATGTGGCTGAAGCCCCTAGTGCATCAAATAGCGTTGAACTGGCATTGAGCAATAAGTCGGTAACCACATTGAGTGACTGAGAAACTTCCAGCTCTGCAATCGCGACGCTATGTGTTTTCTGCTGCTCATCATTCTGTTGCTGTGCTTCATAAGCGCGTTGTAATGCCTGAGCGGCATGTTGCACGATGGCGCCACTGGTATAAGCTGCACTACGCAAGCGGCCAACAACCTGAAGTATTTGTGCATCATCCGCTGCGCGGGGAGCGTTACCGTTGCTGTAAGTGCGGGTGCGCGCGGCGACTAATGAGGCGACTTCACCACTTTGCGCGCGGCCAATGCCGGCAAGCGTAGCCAGATGAATGAGTTGATAAAACGCCGGTGCATAACCAAAGTGCGCATCTTCGCGAATATCGGCGTTCGAAATCTCAACGTTTTCAAATATTGCGGTACCGCTGGCGGTGAGTGTTTGCCCAAAGCCGTTCCAGTCATCCAGTACGGTGACGCCCTGAGCAGTGCGAGATACAGTCACTGATACGCCTTTGTGGTTCTCATCGGTCAAACCGATATTTATCCAATCGGAATAAAGTGAGCCGGTGGTGTAGAATTTTTTGCCATCTAATCGCCAGCGATCGCCGCTGCGCTTGATTTGAGTCGAGAACACCGACTGGCGCGCCTCACCGCTTTCACTCCAGGCTGGACCGACAATTTCACCCTGTGCAATGCGGGTGAACCATTGCTGCCTGAAGGCTGTATCGCTGCTACTGAGCACATTTTCGACGAAGCCGAAGTGACCGCGCAACGATTGCACTAGGTTTGAGTCTGCCTCGCCAAGTTCGATCAACAGATTAAACAATTCTGGTAGCGTGGCCTCCAGACCGCCAGCACTTTTGGGCAGCCTTAATGCGGTGAAACCACTCTTTTTAAGCCATTCAATCTCTTCTAATGGCGGTTGACGTTCGAGTTCACGTGCAATGGCTCCGGCGCGAATACGGGTAAACAGCGGTCGAAACGTCTCTGCGAGCTGTTCATATCTCGCTGAAGAGGGTGCTCCCCATCCTGATTCAATCTGCGACATGGCATTAGCCTCCACTCAAAAAATACGGTCATGTCGAGGCACTATGCATTTTCTTCTTTCCGCCTTTTAATGTTTATTTCTGCTAAGGATATTAATCTGACGGTTAATATGTTCATTTCCATTATCTGGAACAGAAATTCATTTTTTCATATTCATTCCCGGTAATGATATTTGCTGCTGGGAATATCTATGTTCTATTCAGAAACGATTCCAATAATACGATTAATTTATTTTCCAGTTAACAATAACGTGTGGGCATCTCGCCACATTTATAGGTTGGTCTGGACTTTTAAGGGAAATCTTAAAAAATGATGCGAATATCTTCTCGTCGCCTGATGATTCCCCTGTTCAGCGTATTAACTGGCGTGATGTCACAAACGGTTACACAGGCAGCAACGCCTGAATACAGTGACGGCACCCTGGTTTATCTGCACGAACAGGAGCCGCCCTGCCTATGGGGCGGTTGGGTGCAGCAGGCTTATCTGGCCCGTCAGGTCTTCGATTATTTAGTGAGTTACGATGACGGGAAAATACGACCCTGGCTAGCCACAAGCTGGAGTGAATCCCCCGATCGTAAAACCATTACATTTCATTTGCGTCATGATGTGAAATTTACTGATGGTGACGTGTTTAATGCCGACGCGGTTATTGAAAACTATCCTGCATGGCAAAAGGGAATTGGTTGGCACGGCTTCACTTATATGACCGGATTCACCAAGGTAGATGAGTATACCGTGGCACTACATTTATCGGAGCCCAATCCGGAAATATATAATGTGCTGGCAAATGGTCATTATGGATTCCAGTCCCCTGACTCGCTGGCTCACAACAGCAGTGAAGAAAAATGCCTGCGTCCAGTGGGAACCGGGCCGTGGAAAGTGGCGCGCTGGGTGAGGGGAGAAGGTATCAGTTTTGTGCGTAATGATGACTATCAATGGGCACCGCCCAACGCACATCATAACGGGCCTGCGTATATCAAGCATTTGGAGTGGAAGTTTGTCCCTGATGCAACCACCCGCTGGGGAGCCTTAGTCAGTGGAGGCGCCGACGTTATTTATCAGCCGCCATCAGCACAGTGGCAGGCATTAAAACGTGATTATCAAACCCTTTCCTATGTCGCTACAGGGCGGCCTCAGGCGTTTTCGTTCAATGTTCAGCGCGTCCCTTTCAATGACGTGCGGGTGCGTCAGGCGTTTGCTTACGCGCTGGATCGCAAGCAAATCGTCAAAACTGTATTTAAGGGTGCAGTGCCTTATGAAGGCAATGGTTCACTGAGTCAAAGCACGCCTCTCTATCTCAATGTTAACGATCGCTATTCGCTAAATATCGCTAAAGCCAACCAGCTGCTGGATGCCGCAGGATGGACCGGACGCGATGCGGAGGGTTATCGGACCAAACAGGGTAAAACGCTGGAAGCGCGGCTGCCCTTTATCCAGGCGATCATCGACCAGGAAGGCGCACTGATGCTGCAGGCGGTGCAGGATCAGGTGAAACGGGTAGGCATCAAGCTGGATCTCATCCCGCTCACGCAGACTGAAGGATTTGCCGGTGCGCGATCGCGTCCAGATGATAAGGAAATCAGCTTTGGTTATTGGGTGTGGCCGTCACCCAATATCCTCGACATTGTTTACAACCATTCACTTAATGGCGCTTTCAATGGCAACAACACCACTCTCTTCAATAACCCCGAGGTCGAAGCACAGATTCTCGATGCTCAGCGTGACCCGGATCCACAACAACGCCAGCTGAAGTTTGCTGTTTTGCAGAAGTGGTTTGACGACCAGGCTATTGCCATTGGCGGCTTCAACTTTACCTATAACGTGGCGGTCGCCAACAACATCCGCGGACTTTGGCAGGATCAAGGCAACGGATTACTCAATTTTAACGACGCCTATTTTGTACAGGAGAAGCCATGAGTGACGTCATCTCACCGCAACGCAGGCTGGTGGCGAATCCGTCGCGTTCGTTAACTCGACGGGTCGCGGTCCGTCTTGCCGGCGCGCTATTCGTGCTGTGGGGCACCATTACCGTGACTTTTCTTGTGCTCTCGGTATTACCCGGCGATCGCGCCACCATTCTGCTTAACATTACTTCCGGACAGGTGATTGAACGCACCCCTGAAGAACTTGCGCCAATCAATGCCCAGTACGGCTTTGATAAACCGATAGCTGAGCAGTACCTCAATTACTTCTGGCAATCACTGCAGGGCAAGTTGGGTTATTCCTTTGAGTTGCAACGGCCCGTAACGCATATCATCGCTGAACAGTTGTTACCGACCTTTACCCTGGCGATTTCGGCGTTGTTACTGGCATGGGTGATAGCCATTCCCTGGACGTTGCTGACCGCAGGACGTAGCAAAAAGCTTGGCGCACTGGGTTCCGCTGTTGAAACCATTCTGGCGGGCTTGCCTCAGTACTGGATTGGTATTCTGTTGCTTATCGTATTCGCCATCGGCCTGCGCTGGTTCCCCGTCGTCGGAGGCGCAACGCTGTGGGGCACAGTCTTGCCTGCCATCACGTTAGCCATTCCACTGGCCGGTTTTATCGGTCATGCCATCCGTGGTGAATTTGAACGCAGTATGCAGCAACCTTTTGTGTTATCCGCTCGTGCGCGAGGCATGAGTCTCTCTGGTGTGCGCCTGCGACATGTGCTGCGTCATGCTCTGATCCCTGCCATTACCTTAAGTGGATGGGCGATTGGCAATCTGTTGTCAGGAGCTGTGCTGGTCGAAGCGGTCTTTGCCCGGCCGGGCTTGGGCAATGTGCTGGTCAACGCCGTGAGCAACAAGGACTTTGCCCTGGTGTCCGGCATCGTCATCTTGATCAGCTCCCTGTACATCATCATCAATCTGGTGGTCGATCTGATTTACCTGATCGTCGATCCCCGTCTGCGAGGTCAAGCATGACGACTCATCTTCCCGATTATGCTGGGGTGAAGGGCAAGCGTTCAGTCTGGCGCCACCTGAGCGGTTTATCCGGCGTACTGCCATGGTCTGTTGTGCTGGCCGCTATTGTTGCTGTTTTCTTTGTTACCGCCGCCATTGCGCCAGCATTGCTGGCAACCCATGACCCTTACACGACCGATTTGACGCGTGCGCTGCAGGCTCCCTCGCTGACGAACTGGCTCGGCACCGATGATATTGGCCGCGATTTGTACAGCCGAATTATCTGGGGTACGCGGCAATCCTTGCTCATTGGTGTTGGCGCTATGGCTATCGCCCTTTTTGGTGCCGTGGTGTTTGGCTTCAGCGCCGCCCTGGGCCCACGCTGGTTGGCAGAACCGATAAATCGTCTGCTGGAAATTTTGCTGGCATTCCCCACTTTGCTACTGGCATTGCTGTTCGTGGCGCTGTTAGGCCCTTCAGCCAGTAGCCTGCTGATCTCGGTGGGCATTGGCACCGCTCCCGGCTATGCGCGTCTGGTGCGTGCGCAAGCGTTGCAGGTAGAACAGTCAGGTTATGTTGAAGCTGCCCGCGCGCTGGGGCACCCCTGGCATCGATTATTCCTGCAACACATCGTACCAAATGTGTTTCGGCCACTGGTTTCACTGGTTGCACTTGGGATTGGTCAGTCTGTGGTTTGGGCCTCAGGCCTGTCTTTTCTGGGGCTAGGGGTAGTGCCACCCTCACCGGAATGGGGTGCATTGCTCGAAGCCGGAAAAATCAATGTCACAGTGGCCTGGTGGCTCGAAGTCTTACCGGGTATCGCGATTGTGCTGGTTGCACTCGCTTTCACACAGCTAGGGCGTTACATCCAGCAGCGAGCAGAAGGGGAACATCGCGCATGAGTCACGACGTAATTGACGTGCAAGGGCTTAATGTCTGGGTCAACAGTGAAAGAACTGCGCCCAAACATATTGTGAAGAATGTGAACTTTAGCCTGAAAAGAGGGCAGTGCCTTGCTCTGGTTGGCGAATCAGGCTCCGGTAAAAGTGTCACCGCACGAGCACTGGTTGGTTTAGCCGGTGATCGACTTGCGGTGCAAGCCGAGAGATTGACATTGCAGGGTGAATCGTTGTTAGGGCGCAGCGACGCATGGTGGCAACAGGTGCGCGGCACTAAGGTCGGCTTTATTCTGCAAGACGCACTGGTATCGCTCGACCCGCTTCGCCCGGTAGGCAAAGAGATCGCTGAAGCACTGGCATTGCATGGTTGGGGTACGGCATCCAGCAGGCAGCAGAAAGTACATGCTCTTTTGGAAGAGGTGGGCGTCCCACAGGCAGATCTTCGCGCTTCTCAGCGGCCAGGTGAACTTTCAGGCGGTTTGCGTCAGCGAGCGTTAATCGCATCGGCCATTGCGTTGCACCCGGAGGTGCTCATCGCGGATGAACCGACGACCGCGCTGGATGTTACGGTACAGGCGCAGGTGTTAGAGGTGCTGCGTCAGATGCTGGATCGCGGGACGAGTGTGATCCTCATCAGCCATGATCTTGCAGTTGTGGCAAAAATTGCCGATCACATTTTGGTGATGCAGGGTGGCAGCATTGTAGAGTCAGGATCTGCACTACAAGTATTGCAGCACCCTCAGCACGCCTATACCCAGGGACTGATTAAAGCGATCCCCAGTGAGCATACCAAAGGCCAGCGTTTATCCGGTGTCGCGGCGGTAGAGATTCCATCGACTCTCGCAGCCACAAAATTTGCCGATGAAGTGCTGTTGGAAGCACGACATATCATCAAGCATTTTCGCGGTCACCCAGCGGTGGCCGATGTGTCATTTCAGCTAAAACGCGGTGAAACACTCGGTATTGTCGGTGAATCGGGTTCGGGTAAAACCACGCTCTCGCGAATTGCTCTGGCGCTCGAATCACCCGATAGCGGAGAGGTGCTGTATGGCGGTAAACCCTGGAGCCACGCCACCGCCTCGCAACAGCGGGCGATTCGACGCCAAATCGCGGTGGTTTATCAGGACCCCTTATCCTCCTTTGACCCACGCTGGCGCGTTTCCGACATCTTACTGGATGCCATCGCGCTGGATCCGTATCCCTCCAGGCAAACACCGCGAGAACGGGCCATCAGTCTGCTGCAATCCGTCGGGCTCACCGCCGAGCATTTGCATCAATGGCCTGCGCGTATGTCGGGTGGACAGCGTCAGCGCGTGGCGATTGCCCGTGCCATTGCTACGCATCCTCAGGTGATTGTTCTCGATGAAGCCGTCTCTGCACTGGATGTCACTATTCAGGCCCAGATCCTCGATCTGCTAAGCGATTTACAAGCGCAGTTGGGGGTCAGTTACCTGTTTATCTCCCACGACCTGGGCGTCATCCACCACATGAGCGATCGCGTTTTGGTTATGCAGAATGGCATCGCGGTGGAGCAGGGCAATGCAGATGATGTCTTCTATCGCCCGCGCCACCCCTATACCCAGAAATTACTTGCCTCGCTGCCCCGTCTGGGTGCGGCTGAATTAGCCTGATTGCCAACGGAGAGAACATGTCTCGTGAACTGATTTATAACGGCTTTTTACATTTGACGCCTAACCATCACAGCCACGGCTACTGGCGTACTCCAGAAGGTCAGGTCCAGTACAAATACAACCAGCTTGATGCTTACGTCAATACAGTGAAAACCCTTGAAAAGGGCTTGTTTGATACGCTGTTCATTGCCGATGTAGTGGGAGTGTATGACATTGAATATGGTGATGGCAAAACCACCATCCGCGCCGGGACGCAATTTCCTGAACCCGATCCTATTACCATCCTTTCAGCACTGGGCCTTGTGACAGAGCATCTGGGGCTGGTTGTCACCAGCAACGTGATTCAATCCCACCCCTTTTCGTTTGCTCGTCAGATATCTTCGCTGGATGAGTTTACGCGCGGGCGCATTGGATGGAACATTGTGACTTCCTATCTCTCAAATGGCTTTCGTAATTATGGCTTTGACGAGATTGTGCCGCACGATGATCGTTACGAATGGGCACAGGAATATCTGGATGTCGCCTATAAATTGTGGGAGCTATCGTGGGAAGAGGGCGCGGTTGTTCATGATCCCGCGACTAACCGCTTTTTCGAACCCGATAAGATCCATAAAATTAATCATGTCGGTAAGCGCTATCGGGTAGAAGGCCCGCATATTGTGGAACCTTCTCCGCAGCGCAGTCCGGTATTTTTCCAGGCTGGCAATTCAGAAGCGGGCCGTCATTTCGCCGCCCGTAATGCCGAAGTGACCTTCCTGCCTTCACAAACGCCGGAAACTGCGAGCAAAGACATCGCGACGCTTAACCGGGATGTGGTGAATTATGGCCGCCAGCCTGAAGATCTCAAAAAACTGGTGATGCTTTCAACAGTGATTGGCTCCACCGAAGAAGAGGCAAAACGTAAGCAGCAATATCTCTTCGACAATATTGATATCAATGCGTTACAGGGGTTCTATAGCGGAGGTTCAGGTATTGACCTCGCCAATATTGATCCTGATACGCCACTGACGGAGTTAAGTCGCCGCGAAGAGTTCAGCCAACATATGCGGTCAAAATTCCGTATCGCTGTCGATGCTGATTATGGCCAGGGACGTGGGCTGACCTGGCGCGAATACCTGATAAAACATGCTTTATTGCCAGGTCGCTTTGCCGGTACGCCGGAGCAGATCGCTGACAAAGTACAGCAGTTTGCTGATGCAGGCGTGGATGGTTTTAACGTGGTTCCGGTCACGACATTGGGCTGGTGGGATGAGTGGGTTGAGCATGTGGTGCCGGTATTACAGAAGCGTGGCCTTGCTCAGAAGAACTATAAGCAGGGTACATTGCGCGAGAAAATTTTCGGCAAAGAGAGTAGGTTGCCAGACTCTCATCCGCAAAGGAAATTGCGTTTGAAATAAAGAGGAGCTCAAACCCACGTTCTGCGACGTGGGTTATTTTTCATCCTGGCAGCGCATTATTCCCAACCTGTCATCAGTAACATTATTTAAATGTCACTCTTTAACCAACCTATTCCTAACAAAATTATCTCAATACGTTTTTTAATGTGCTCTGTCATTATCCCTGGATCCTCCGTGCCTGACTGTCGACGATGTGGTAACAAAGCACCAAACACAACATCCATGAGTAAACCCGCCAAAACTTCGACATCCTCAAGATACAGGCCGCGCTCACCGGCTGTTTTCAGTAACCATTCCATCAGTAATTCCCGAGATTTCACTGCTTTCGTTTCGTAAAGGTAATCAGAAAGCTCGGGAAAAAGAATTGATTCTCGTGTCATCAACCGCAGGATCGCTTCGCGTTCCAGTTTTTCATCGTTGCTGATATCGAGTCGGAAAATACGGAACAGGCTCTCCTCAACGGAGCACCGTTCATCATCCGGCCTGGGCAGGTCGAGTAACAAGTGGCGATATTCACTGATCACTGCAGCGAATAACGCTTTTTTATCACTGAATATCTCATAAAGGGTGCGTTTGGATATTTTGGCGCGCCGGGCGACTTCAGCTGTGCTGGTTTCTGCGAAGCCCAACTCCACGAACGCCCGATAAGCGTGTTCTATGATGACCTGACGGCGTTGTGTGTCGTCCAGAATTTTTGGTCGCCCACGCGTAGGCGAGGTCGAGGAGTCATTCAATTTCATCTTTGATTACACAATCCAGTCAGCATTTTGTAATTATGGTACTTGATAAGTACCATAAAGTTGGCGAAGATATTTTCATCGATGCACATAGTGTACCTTCATCCCGGAGATTATTTTATGAAATCCTCATTGGAAAATTATCACTCTTCTGCCCTGCGAGACCCCGTGATTTTAGCGGTACTTGAAGAGATGAATGCACGCCGCAAACGTCCAGATGCATCAGCGTTTGAGGGGCCGGGCGCGCCTGATCCTGAGCTGTTTGCTGATTACGGCTTTTCAATCCACCCTGAACAGGGCGACTTGATTTATCTGCTGTGTCGCGCGATGAAAGCCACGCGCGTGGTCGATTTTGCTACGTCAGTTGGCATGTCGGCGATCTTTTTTGCTGCCGCCATGCGGGACAATGGCGGTGGGCAGGTGGTGGGAGCAGAACTGGTCTCGGCTAAAGCTGCCACGGCTTACCGCAATCTGGGTGCTGCAGGACTGGACAGTTATGTCGACATCCGAATCGGCGATGCCCGCGAGACACTGAAAGATGTGGGGGGCCCGGTGGATTTTGTACTTATTGATGGCTGGCCATTGGCTGAAGGCCCAACGCTAGCCAGACAAATTATTGAAATCATGGCACCGCAATTACGCTTGGGTGGCTACGTGCTAAACGATAATGCTGAGCCTGATTTTCTCGACTATATCCGCGACCCTGCCAACGGATTCATATCCGTGACGTTGCCCATCAAACGGGGCACTGAACTGGCAGTGAAGATTGCATGACAGGCACCATCTTGATCCTAAAGCGTGCATTTTCACTGATCTGTCTGAAGCAAGGGATGTTGGAATTGACGATGCTCAGCCGTAGACGTTTCATTGAGGCCGGTATCGGTTTAAGCGCGCTAGCGCTCGTGATGCCTGCCATCGCTGGTGCCGCGACAGTCGATGATGCTCAGTTAAGGGCGGGTGCCGGCCGTTCAAACATCACGCTAACCGATCTGTTTCCGATCGATGACTTCACCGCAGAGCATGACCCACTCAGTACGCGCGTTTTACTGATAGAGAAGGGGCGTGATCGGCAGGCTATTGTGGTTGTCGATATAACGTCTCTAACGGAGGCGGTGATTACTCAGATGAAAGCTGTGGTGTCTGAAATCACTGGCGTAAAAGCTGAGTGCATTATTATTACAGCCAGTCACTCCTTCTCTACTCCACACATTTTTACCGGCGATCAGCAGACGCCCAAAACTCACGCAGTGCTTGAGGCATTTAAAACAGCATTACGCCACGCGGCTCAGCAGGCGATGGATACATTGCAACCCGCCATTATCGGTATGGGTAACGGCATCAGCCGTATTGGTGTTAATCGTGATACCTCAACGCCTTATGGCTGGTGGTTGGGTGCAGACGACACGGGGTTTTCGGACCCTCACGTCGGGGTGGTAACTATCAACACGCTGAATAATCAGCCGCTTGCCATTCTCATCAACTATGCGGTTCAGCCCGCCGTGATGGATGCGTCTCAGACTGAAAACGGTGGGCGTTTAGTGAGTGCCGACCTTGCGGGTGCTGTCAGTCATTATGTGGAGCGTCATTTCGGAGACACCGCAGTGGCGTTTTATCTGGTCGGGTGTGCGGGCGACCAGGTGCCAAATTTTCAGGCAAGCCGCCATGTCGTCCATGCTGATGGCAGCGTTGGTCGTACGGATGAGCATGAAAAAGGCTTCGTGCAGCTGGCGTTACTGGGGCAAAAACTGGGTGAAGAGGTGGTCCGAATTACTCAGAGCATCAAACCTGAACCTGCGAATGTATATCGAATTGAACGCCATCTGATTGCGTTAAAAGGGGTGAAATTTAGCCCACACAATGCAGCGACAGGTCCGGTTACCACTTTTGATTATGTGCCCAGCACGCCAGTTACCTTGCCTGTTGTACTCCTGCAGTGGGGGAGCATTGTCATGGTCGGTGTCCAGCCTGAACTCTCCGCTATTCTCGGTGAACGTATCCGTGCCGCTTCTCCTTTTGCTCAGACGTTTGTCATCACGATGGTGGATGGCGCGGCAAAATACCTGCCTGATATCTCCGGGTATCAAAGATTGACTTACGAAGCACGCTCATCGCCGTTTGCGCCTGGTGAAGGTGAACATGCCGTGCAAGCCATCGTCAGTTTGTTGAACCATTTGCAGGCATTGCCGGCGTAACATTTTTAAGGAATTCGATATGTCAGATATGTCACGAAGAACATTTATGGTTGCCGGCACCGCACTGGCTGGCGCGCTTTCTGCCACGGTGCTCCCAAGGGCTGCCGATGCAGCAAACAAAAACGGCTTTATGGCGGCGGCCGTCAGCGATGACAAAGACAGAACGCCGAAAGGACCTGGCCTGCAGCGTGTTTATGCGCTGTGTGAAGTTACGGGTGGCGGCGAGAAAGTTTACGGTATTGCGGCTGAGTATGATGCGGACATTGATCCCCAAAGTTTACAGAACGATACCTATAAAGCCGGGGTGGTTCCTGCTGCAGAGGGGTTCTTTGCCGGTATGCCGAATGAGCCAGATAAAAATGATACTCAAGCAGCCCCCGTGATGCGGGCGGTCAACGCCATTTATACCAATACGCAACCGGCTCTTTTAGCCAGCCAATCCAGCGTGACCGGCCGATTTGTGATTATTGAATTCAGCCATGACGCAGATCTCAGCCTGCCCACCACCGACAGCGACAAAGTTTCACTTATTCAGGTGAAAAACGTCAAAACTCTGGGGGGACAAAGCTATGCAGCTAGCAACACCGTCTGGTCAAACAGTGACGGGCAGAGAACCAATACTGTTATACGCGGGGTGGATGACTGGGAGCAGAGTCACTGGTGGTGGGATGATGCGCGCTCGGCATGGCTCGAATACAGCATTTACCTGCCTAAATCATTCCTGCAGCCCGGCGGCGAAAACAAGTCTTACCCTCTGCTGCTGGCGATCACCCACTCCGGCACCAGTTACGACGGGACTTGTGCTCAGACGCTGACCGAACAGTGCATCGCCTCAATCTGGAGTCTGCCGGAAGAACAGGAAAAGCGTGAATGCGTGATCATCACGCCACGCTATGAACGCACCACCATGAATGATTACTGGGAGCACACCAGTGATGTTGAAAACACCTGGCGACTGGTTCAGTCACTGCTAAGCAATACCTGGGATTATGGTAATCCCAATCTTGAGGATCGCCGGGATAAGGTGCTGAAAATCGATGCTTCCCGTGTCTACTGCACAGGATGGTCAATGGGCGCAATGACCTCACTGTGGTTGATGGCCAGGCACCCAGAGACGTTTGCTGCCGGATTGATCATCGCCGGTCAGCAGCGTCCTAAAGATGTCGTCACGTTAGCCAATCAAAAACTGTTGATCATTACGGGCTCGGAAGACAACAAAGCCACACCATGGAATGAAAAATGTGTGCCAGTCTGGGAGAAGGCAGGGGCAAAAGTCACTCGTCCTGGTGAGCAGTTGGATCCTGCACTTATCTTCCCGATAAACCGTCAGCAAAGCTTAAACAATCAGGTCAAAAAGTACCTAGATGAAAAGGGGAATATCACGTTTCTGACCTTTAAAGGCATCGATCATATGGCTTCTGCACGCAAATTCTTTTACATCCAGTCCGCAAGAGAATGGCTATTTAGTCAGTCTAAAAGTTGAATATTTAAGCTTTACAATCTCAAGCTAAGTAACAGGTCTCTCACTTTCAAGGAGGGACCTGTTTAACTTTATTTGTACATAACAGGACTACCAGCGTTGGTGCACCCACGGAGCAATTTTTTCCTGATAGATATTTCTCAGGGCTAACATCGTTTCATCAGACAGTGCGTGTATTTCGCTGGCCTGCGCATTAGCTTCTGATTGGGTCTTATTCTTCGAACCCGGGATGATCACAGAGACGTTTTCATTCATTAAAATCCATCGCAGTGCAAATTTAGCCATCGTTAAATCTCCCGGCACAAGGCGGCGGATGTCCTCAACCGCATCAAGCGCTATATCAAAAGGCACGCCCGAAAAAGTTTCCCCCTTATCAAATTGCTCTCCATTGCGGTTAAATGCGCGATGGTCATCTGCCGAGAAAGCGGTATCGGCTTTCATTTTTCCGGTTAATAGTCCTGAAGCCAGTGGTACGCGGGCAATGATGGCAACATCACGACGCTTTGCTTCTTTCAGTAATAACTCCGCTGGGCGCTGTCTGAAGATGTTATAAATCAACTGAATAGATGAAACACTCGGATATTCTAACGCTTTAAGCCCCTCTTCAACCTTTTCAACAGAAACACCATAGCTGCGAATCTTACCTGCCTTAATCATGTCATCCATTACCGCAAAGACTTCAGGGGTATAGTAAATTTCTGTTGGCGGGCAGTGCAGCTGCACCAGGTCAAGCGTTTCGGATTGCAAATTATCCCGAGAGCGGTCGACGAATTCGTTAAGGTTCTTTTCGGTATAACCTGATGCCACATGAGGGGAGAGTCTGCGACCAATTTTAGTCGCTACGAAAGGGCGTTCACCCCCGCGTTCATTTAACACCTCAGCGATGATTTTTTCCGAACGCCCATCGCCATATCCGTCAGCCGTATCGATAAATGTAATACCCGCGTCCAATGCCGCGTTTAGTGCTGCCTTCGCATCCTCAAGTCTGACTTCGCCCCATGTTCCGCCAATAGCCCAGGCACCAAAACCAATCTCAGATACGCTCTTGCCCGTTTTGCCAAGAATTCTGTTCTTCATTAAAAATTCCTTACGTTGTTAAGCATTCGATGACTGTGCTGCAGTGCGCAACGCGTCGTGATGTTGGAAGGAAGCTTAGCGTTTACGACGCGTAAGGTCGCATGTTAAAAGGTGCATATCATTCACTGAATCAATTAACGGGATTCATCATTAATATGGAACGTATTGATTTATCAGATCTTCAGGTGTTTTTAGTGGTGCTTCGATGTCGCAGTTTCAAACAAGCATCCATCGAACTTGGGCTATCATCATCAGCGGTGAGTCACGCGATTCGAAGAGTAGAGAGTCGGCTGGGAGCGAGGCTTTTGAATCGAACCAGCAGAGCAGTGTCAGCAACAGCGCTTGGTCTGGAAATCGCTGAAAAGTTATCGAGTGGGTTTGACACAATCTTCTCGGCTTTGGACACCGTGAATGCGTCTGGTCGTGGGCGATTTGGCGTGTTGCGTTTAAACGTATTTGCAGATGCAGCCACTTTGTTAGTCGCACCTGCCTTAAAAGAATTCGCCTCAAAGTGGCCGGAAGTCAGATTAACCGTCGCTGTGGAAGACAGGCCAGTGGATATAACAGCGGGTGGTTTTGATGCGGGTATGCGCTACGGACATTTAGTACCAGAAGACATGGTTGCCGTTGCGTTAACGGGCTCGCAGCGTTGGATCGTGGCGGGTTCGCCTGAATATGTAAAACGCCATGGTGCGCCCAAGATCCCGGCAGAACTTTCAGAACACAACTGCCTGCAATTATTGCTTGGCAATCATGCAAGCTTTCGATGGGAGTTTGATGCACCAGAGGGAAATATCAGCATGAGTGTGCCTGGTGCAATAACAATAAAAGACACGGCAACGACCATCCTGGCTGCAGTGCAGGGGATTGGACTTGCTTACGTGCTCGAGTCGCGCATTCATGCTGAACTTGCAGACGGGTCACTCATTAACGTTATGCCTGAACATTCATCGCACGGAGAGCCGTTTCATATGTATTACAGCAGCCGCCGTTATGTACATCCTGCTTTGCGAGAACTTATAAATATCATACGTAAGAATAATGGATTATTGGCTTTGCCCGATCTACCCACTGATATAAATGCGAATCAGAAGCTCAATTTTTAAAACTTAAATGACTTTCAATCTTTCAAGGAGATCTTAATGGATCTAGTTAAATCAGTACCTTACCGTCATGTCGTTTTGTTTAAATTTCTGGCGTCGACTACTCCAGATGTCGTTAAAAGTATTGAGGCCGCTTTTAGAGATTTATGCTCACAGCTGGAGTTTGTGAAAGGTTTTGAGTGGGGAATTAACTCCAGCCCTGAGCCACTGAATAATGGGTTTACCCACTGTTTTATCGTAACGTTTGATGATCCGGCAGGGCGAGATGATTATCTTCCTCACCCTTTGCATCAACAATTCTGTAAAACGTTTCTTGAACCTAATGTGGAACATGTTTGTGTTATGGATTTTCATACTCAACAATAGCGAGCTATGAGCATAGCTCGCTAATTAATGTTGATGAGTACCAACTTAAACAGGGAGTTTGAATGAGCACCGCAAGTATACGCGCCGTAATCGGTGGAACGCTTTTAATTGCGTCGTCCTTAATATCGGCATCTGCAGCACAGCCTTTGCCTATACCTTCAGAACAACCGAAGTCGCAGCGTATCTCAGTCGAGACGCAAGGCTCGGGAACGGATGTCATATTGATTCCGGGACTGGCGTCTTCACGCGACGTTTGGGCCGACTTATCTGCAAAATTACGTAAGAGCCATCGCATTCATCTCATAGAGCTTGCGGGCTTTGCGAGTACGCCTGCCATTGCTAACTCAGACGGGAAAGTCATCGTTCCGGCTGCTGACGCCATCGCTGAATACATTCATGCCCATCACATCAAAGCCCCGGCGATCATTGGCCATTCTCTTGGGGGAGAAATAGCGTTGATGCTGGCTGCCCGTCATCCCGACCTGGTGGGTCGCGTGATGGTCGTTGATGCCTTGCCGTTCTATTCATTAATTTTCAATCCTGCGGCGACCAGCGAAACTGTCACCCCGCAAGCCATTGCTACGCGAGATTTGATTTTGGGGCAGTCGCCAGCGCAATTTGTAGAGTTTCAGAAGGCATCCATAGCCCGCTTAGCCAAGACCGAGGCTGTGAGGCCTGCACTGGTGGCTGCGGGAATTAATTCCGATCGTAAAACCATTGCCGATGCCGTGTATGAAGTGATGATCACCGATTTGCGTCCTGAGCTTGGCCGCATTAAAGCGCCGATTGAGGTCGTATACGCGTACGACACTTTATTTGGAATACCTGCAGCCAGCGTGGATACGATGTACCGTCAAGCCTATGCTTCTGCACCACATATCCACTTCACACGGATAGATGACAGTTTTCACTTTGTGATGCTTGATCAACCTAAGCGGTTTTTCGCCGCGGTTGAGTCGTTTTTGAATGGCGATGCAAGCCAAATGCAGTCGCAAACTGACTGAGATTTCGGGAGGGACGGCCGGAATTGGCCGTTGCTTCGGTTTAACAGAGTGTAATGCACAGGATGCATGTCTGATGTGAAAGATATGTGGGGATGAGACGGCAAGGGCTGTAGTGAGCGAGGGGCTGACGTCAGCCATTCTGCCTGGATGACGTCTGATTATATCCGGCACACTATAACTTGCCAGGAGAGAAAAGTTTATTTAGTCATTTTGCTGTGTGTAATGATCGGCTGGCATGTAATCGGGAAATTAAGAGAATTTGCAATGAAACAAAGTTCATGCGCGCGGTGGTGAAGAGCCAGCGCACAATTGATGTCATCTCCGGGACGGATCGTTATTTCAGGTTTTAAAGTAATATCGGTGAAACACCCTTTTTTCCCTTCACACATAGTTCCCTCTGCCCGATCAACATAGCTAAGAATACTTATCCCTGCTTCTGAGCAGAGGTGCAGATACCATAATTTGTGACATGCAGAAGCAGAAGCGACAAGTAGATCTTCCGGGTTCCAGCATTCGGCATCACCTAGAAAAGCCGAGTCCGATGATCCTGAAATTACAGGTTTATTGCCCGCTGAAATCTCATAATTTCGCTCATAGGTTTTGTAGGATTCTGTGCCACTACCTTTGTTTCCGGTCCATTTTACGTTTACCTGATAGTGATGCTCTCTCTGGGCCATTGCTGGTCTCCCTGTTCACACATTAAAGTTCTTGTTTTAAAGAGATTAATTTAATCTCTTCGTAGCATTTCTGGACTCAATTTATCAAATGGTATACCATTATTCCATTGTTTTTTAGGAATCATTTATGAACCTCAAAGTTCTCTCAACCGCAGACTTACTCGCTAATGAATTAAGACAAATGATCAATAAGGGTCGCCTTCGTGATGGTGAAAGGCTCGTCGAAAGGGATCTTGCAAGCCATTTTTCTGTAAGCCGTATTCCAATGCGTGAAGCGATCAGGCAACTCGAACATGATGGTTTGGTGGAGATTTTCAGAAATCGTGGCGCGATTGTTAGAACACTATCTGTTGATGATCTTAATGAGATTTACCAGCTACGTTCGCTACTGGAGGGTGAGGCGATATTTCAAAGTGCCAATAATCTGAGTGCTGATAATCTGGCGAGAGCAGAACTCACGCATAGTCTTCTGGCTTCATGTACCGAATTCGAGCAGCAGGGGCAATTAAACCGTGAATTACATGATCTTCTGTATAGCGGGTGTAAAAATCATCGACTGCTGACCATGATTAATGATTCTCGTAGCCAGATTGAGCGGTATGAATACCTCCAGCGACAACTACTCTCGAAGACCCTCCAGTTTCAGGATGACCATGCGAGTATTCTTGCTGCCTGCCAGCAACGAAACGCCGAAACGGCACGAACCGAAGTTAGGCGACATATTCATATCGCCGGAGAAATGTTGAAAGACTTCGTTAGTAGGCGAGGATGTTAATAGTCCAGGAGACAGGTAAGTATCATGACGATGTCTGCTCCTGGCACTCAGCGGATATTTCACTTTCCAACATCTTTCTCGTCAATGTGATGAAGACTGACGCGCTGTCACCACGGTTAGCACTGCGCAGACAGCCAGGATACCAGCACTGGCAAAAAAGGTACTGCGATAACCGCTGTGATCGAAAAGCAGTCCGCCGGCGGTTGAACCTAATGCGATAGACATCTGGACAACGGCAACAAATAACCCTCCACCTGCTTCAGCATCATCCGGGAAGACCTGTGCAATCCAGGCCCACCATCCTACAGGAGCCGAAGTGCCTGTCAGTCCCCAGATTGCAAGCAGAGCGATGACAACGAAGGTGGAACCGCCAAATCCAATAAGCGCCAGCGCTGTTAGAGCCATTAATACAGGAATGACGATCAACGTCTGATAAAACCCGCGTTGCAAAATCCCTCCGATCAATATTGTGCCGATGAAACCCGCAGCACCGATAACCAAAAGGATCAGGGATATATTCGTTCCGTGAACCTCCGTGACGGTTTCCAGAAAGGGGCGTATGTAGGTAAACATGCCAAACTGGCCCATAAACAGCAGACTGCTTGCCAGCATGCCCGCGACTACACCCGGATGTTTGAACAGAGAAAATACTTTGAAAGCACTGGCTACCCCGGGCGCGCGTGTGGCAGAGGGCATTGACGGTAGTGCTTTCCATTGCCATGCCAGAGCAATAAGTGAGACTGGAACAAGACACAGGAATGCGCCACGCCAGCCTATGAGCGCGCCAAGCCATGCGCCCATCGGCGCGGCCACAACGGTCGCGAGCGCGTTTCCACCGTTAACCAGCGCCAACGCTCGCGGTATCTCGCGTTTGGAAACCATTCTTATTGCGGTTGCCGCTGACATCGACCAGAAGCCTCCGACCACTATCCCGATAAGAGCGCGACCCAGCATATACGTCAGATAGTCAGGCGCGAGCGCAACAGTTGCACCGGAAACACCCATAGCAAAGGTCAGCGTCAGCAACAGCGTTTTACGGTTAACGCTGCCGGCGAGTGCTGATATAAACAGGCTGGTCAGAACGGCAAAAAGGCCCGAAATGGCAATTCCCTGTCCGGTCATGCCTTCGGTAACGTGCAGATCTGCTGCCATTGGCGTCAGCAGACTCACTGGCAGAAACTCGGAACTGATTAGCGCAAAAGCGCAGACTGACATGGCAAACACGCCACCCCAGTGCGCATCTGTTTTCTTAGATGATCTTTTAAGACTTACTATGGACATTATCAGCATCTCTTTATATGGACGCGGCGAGATTCACCAGCAGCCGGGACAGACGCTATTCAGAGAATAACGAGAACTTGTGGATGAGCATGGGGAGTAGACGATTAAGACCGCCTGCTACTAGCAGGCGGTTTCAGGTCGTTATCTTAAGTTAGCTTTGAAAAACTGCTCAAATTTAGCGAACGGGATCTTGCCCGCGACGTTATCGTACAAATCAACGTGGTTTGCCCCCGGAATAATCACCAGCTCTTTCTCTTTACTGCCAATGGCCTTAAAGGCATCTTCAGCAAAATAGCGTGAGTGGGCTTTTTCGCCGGTCACAATAAGGGTAGGGATAGTGACTTCATTGGCGTAACTCAGCAACGGCATATTCATAAATGACAGCGGCATCGTCGCATTCCAGGCCCCGGTTGAATTGACCGAACGCGCATGGAAACCACGCGGCATGCGATAATAATCAAAGAACTCTTTCAAAACAGGATGAGGATTGGCAGGTAACGTTTCCGGCAAAACACGATCCGATGCACTGACGTTACCCTTCCCATCAACATTAATGTCATGGCTACCGGGCGCGTAAGTGCCATTTTCCACATCCTTCCAACGCTGTGCGTTCAGATACTGTAGTACGGCGCGACGATCTTTAGTGGAATAGCGGTCTTTACCATCACCCACACCATGCCCCATCGCACGGCTCATGTCATACATCACGCTGGTCGCCACCGCTTTCACGCGGGTATCCATTGCGGCGTCGTTTAAGGCCATGCCGCCCCAGCCGCAAATACCGAGCAGCCCGATACGGTTGCGATCCACCTCTTTTTGCAGACCTAAGAAGTCAACTGCCGCGCTGAAATCCTCGGTATTAATATCCGGAGAGGCGACATTACGTGGAGAGCCACCGCTTTCTCCCGTATACGAAGGATCAAACGCCAGGGTAATAAACCCCTGTTCAGCCAGCGTTTGTGCATACAGACCGCTAGATTGCTCTTTTACTGCGCCGAAAGGCCCACTAACGGCAATGGCCGCCAGCTTAAGTTCACCGCGATCCTTAGGGATGTAGAGATCCCCTACTAAAGTGATCCCGTAACGGTTCTGAAAGGTCACTTTACGGTGATCCACTTTCGTGCTTTCAGGGAATGTTTTATCCCATTTTTCGACCAGCGAAACAGGCGCGTTCGGATTAGTTGTATCAGCATAACTCATGTTTATGACTCCACTTAATGATGCACATAGCAGCATGGCGGGTATCGCAGTTGCCAGTTTTCGGGTGAAAACAGTCATCAAAACTCCCCTTATAAAACGTGATTGAAACAGGTTTCATACTGACAACACTGCTGTGCTTTGTAGCAATGCGCTCATTATAGTTAGCAGAAATAGTGCTGATTAGAGGGAGGTAAGTGCTAGGATTAATACCATATTGTTCTGAATTAGGATGTGGTTTCGGGAGCGGAATGATGGCGAAACGGGAAAACTATAACGATTTGTACCTGTTCATGCAGGTGGTACGGGAAGGGAGCTTCACAGCCGCAGCACATCGCCTTGGCCTGGCACAATCAGGAATAAGCCGTTCAGTACGGGAACTTGAAGAACGACTGGGCGTTCAGCTCCTGGTGCGCACTACGCGCAGATTATCGCTCACCCATGCCGGTGAAAAGCTCTACCGGAGCATTGAAGCAGGATTCGACGCTTTAGATATGGGGCTGGACACGCTGGCTCATTATCGCCAGTCCCCATCGGGGACGGTACGCATTAATGCCAGTCAGCATGCTATCGATAAATTGCTTTTGCCTAAGCTTGCGGTGTTTAAGAAGAGTTACCCGGATATCCGACTGGAACTCATTAGCGAAAGCCGATTTGTCGATATTATTGCCGAGAGGTTTGATGCGGGGGTTCGCCTGGGGCCTGAAGTAGGTAGTGGCATGGTTGCTGTGCGTATTTCCCCTGACATGGAGATGGCTGTTGTCGGCACGCCTGACCATTTTCGTCACTATGGATTTCCACAAGCCCCTGTAGATTTAGTGACTCATCCCTGCATCGCTTATCAGTTTGGTGACGGGAAACTGTACTTATGGGAACTTCACCATAACGGTAAAAGAATCACCCATCGGCCTCAGGGCCAGTGGGTTTTCGCTGACAGCTATATGGAGGCCAAAGCAGCCAGGCTAGGCCTGGGGCTGGCTTATGTTCCTGAAGAGTTGGTATCTGATGATTTAGAACAGGGTTCGCTAATCAGAGTTTTACAACGTTACAGCCAACGCCTGGAAGGCTCATTTCTATATTATCCGCACCGCAATGTGTCGCCTGCTCTACGAGCGGTTATTGATACATTGAGAATTTAGGGCTGAGGACGAACTTATACATATGTAAGGGTAAGAGGTCCGCTTTTGGCACAGGGCTGCTGTTGCAGCCCTGATAATCTTAGACTTCAATCGATTCAGAAATCTCTAACGCATCATCGACTTCAATGCCCAGATAACGGACTGTGCTTTCCAGTTTCTTATGACCCAATAGAAGTTGGATCACCCGGAGATTCATGGTTTTCTTATAGATCAGGTAAGGTTTTGTTCTTCTCATGGAATGTGTGCTGTAAAGCGTCTCTTCGAGACCAAGCTTTTCTACCCACCCATGAAAGATCCGGTTGTATTGCCGGGTTGAAATATGCTGGTTAGTTCCGATCCGAGACCGAAACAAGAAGTCTTTACTGTGCAAATTGCCAAGCTTTATCAATGCAGCAACAGCTTCTCTTGTCCCTGTGGTTATCTCAAATTGCACAGGGCTACCGGTTTTCTGTTGCAATACCGTTGCTCTGCTTGAAACAGAGCTACCATATGCAACATCAGATACTTTGAGTTTGACCAGATCACAGCCTCGAAGTTTACTGTCCAGTGCCATATTGAACAGAGCTAAATCGCGCGTTTTACCTTCCAATTCAAGTCGGATTCGGATACCCCAGATATGAGATATCTGAAGTGGCCTTTTTTGGCCTATGATACGGTCTTTGTTCCACGGTGACGTGTTCATACTCAAATCTCCTGCAATGTGGGAGATTTGAGTATGGTTGTCCCTTATGAGCGATCTGCGGACATTGCAACATCGCAATCTATTAATTCTTAGGGAACAGGTCAGGTGACGATGCACCCCCTGGTTTGCCCGTGTAATCTTACGAAAAATGCTTAACTGGCCTCCATAAACCTTTGGGTTAGTGGAGGCCAGTTAAGTAAAGCTTTCATCTTTAAGCCGATGAACCTAAATGCGCACACGACGAAAACCGAGCACGATCATCATAGGGCCACCATTTATGGCGATCGTAAAGTGCTTAACTGGCATGCGGGTTGCCTGTTTTTGCCTGTACTAATGACTTCCTATACGGGCGTTATGATCTTAAATCGCGTCGATCATCCCACCATCAACCCGCATTATGCTGCCTGTGATATAGCTGGCCTGCTGACTGGCCAGGAAGGCTGCTGCTGCGCCGTACTCGTGTGGATGACCATAGCGTCCCGCCGGAATTCCCTGACGACTTTTCTCCGCAATGGCATCGGCGGTACTGTTTTCGCGTTTGGCTTTGATGGCATCCAGCTGGCTGACGCGATCGGTGGCGATACGCCCTGGTACCAGCACATTCACCGTCACGCCCTGTGCCGCCACTTCGCTAGCCAGGGTTTTTGACCAGCCGAGCAGGCTCATGCGCAGCGCATTGGATAACGCCAGATTGGCAATCGGCGCAATCACACCAGAGGAAGTTGAGGTGATGATGCGGCCCCAACCGCGTTCACGCATTCCCGGCAATACTTTGTCGGTTAACTGCATCAACGATGCCACCATCAATGAGAACTGTTGTTGCCAGACCGCACTGTCGGTGCCCGCTGCTGTGGCCGGGGGTGGGCCGCCCGAGTTATTCACCAGAATATCCACGTCACCCCAATGCCTGGTGATATCCGCTAAGACTGCCTCGAAAGTGTCGGGCTGCGCTAAATCCAGCGGCCAGGCATGCGCTTCACCGCCTGCGGCCTGAATCATCGCCACGGTGGCGAGCAGCTTTTCCTGATTGCGACCGGTTATCGCGACTTTGACCCCTTCCTGTGCCAGTGTCAGCGCCATCGCCTGACCCAAACCACTGCCTGCACCACACACCAATGCAACGCGACCACTAATTTGCAAATCCATCATTTTCTCCTGAATTGTATTTTCAGAGTCTGAATGTGCAAAATTGGTGCCGACTATGCACCTGCCTTGCGAATTTGCACCAGGTCGTAGGCACATTGCAGATGCGCGCGCATCAATTCCGCCGCCTGCTGCGCTTTGTTATCGCGCAGGGCATCGAGAATCGCGACATGCTCTTCACACCACTCCTTAACCCGGCGTTTATTGTGATAGCTGCCGAACTCCAGTAGGCGGCGCAGGCGGTTTTGCTGCTGAATCGCCTGCAGCACAAACAGGTTGCCGCTGGCTTCGGCCAGTAGCTCATGGAACGAGGCATCGGTTTCGAAGATTTCGCGGGCGGGCACCTGGGTGATATCCGCATGGGTGATCAAGCGCAGGTGCTGCGCGCGCAGGCGTTTGAGCAAGGCGCGATCGGCGCGCAGCTGCGGGCTGAGCAGGGCGGCAGGCTCAATCATCAGGCGGAAACCATAGCTGTTACGCAGCGCTACATCGCTGTTAAGCGTCTGCTGAAAACGCCAGCCGTGCCCGGCGTTGCGCGCAATCAATCCATCTTCTGACAGCTTCACCAGCGCACGCGCCAGCACGCCGCGATCCACTTCATAACGCTGGCTGATCTCGGTCTGGGTAAAGGATTCCGGCAACTGGCCCGCGATATGATCGCGTACCAGTAATTCATACAGTGTCTGGTCGCTGCTCTGTGGCGGTTCAATCGCCAGCTGCTGCAGCTCCTCAACGCTCTTGAGCAGGTAGAAGCCCTGATTGGGCCGGGCTTCCACTGCACCCAGGCGGGTTAACTCTTTCAGTCCGGCACGTACCGGCGTGCGGGAAACGCCCAGGGCGTCGGCCAGATATTGTTCACGTAAATGATGACCTGGATCGAATCTTGCTTCGTAGATTAGGTCAAGCAGTTGTCGTGCGATACGGCGACCGCTGGCAGAAGCGTCAGGCTGCATAGAAATGGGTTCCCTGAAATGTATTATTGTGAACATAACATACAATAACATGCCGATCAGGTTGCCGCGATATAAAGCAAATACTGCACAGATACTGTGCATGATGCACCAGGAAGAGACGTTTTGATGTATTCATCATTGTACTTTGTGACTCACAAAAACCAATTTTAACGTTAGCCAGGAGAAATTTATGTTCAGCACTTCTATTAATAAACTACGCCTGTTGGGATGGATGTCGACACTGGCGGTAATGCCTATCGCTAGCCAGGCGGCAATCGGTGATGTAGCCCCCGGCAAACTCACCTATGGCACCGCTGCCACCTTTATGCCGTTCGAGTTCGTCAAAGACGGCAAGCTCACCGGTTTCGATATCGATCTGATCACCGCTCTCAGCAAGTCACTGGAACTGCAACCCGCACCGCTGCCAATGGAGTTTAAAGGGCTGATCCCGGCGCTGCAGGGCAAGCGCCTCGACATTATCAACTCCGCGATGTACGTCAACCCGACCCGCGCCGAGCAGGTAGATTTTGTGCCGTACCTGAAAATCGGTAGCCGCGTGGTGGTACGCAAAGGCAACCCGGCGGGGATCTCCGGACGTGACCTGTCACTGTGCGGCAAAAACATCGCCGTGACGCTGGGCGGGATTGAAGAGAGCCAGGCGCGCGTGGACAACAAACACTGTATCGATGCCAGGAAGCCCGCCATTAATGTGATGACCTTCCCGGCCGCCACCGACTCTGCGGTGGCCGTGGCGCAGGGCCGTGCCGATGCAGAATTCCTCTCCACACCGGGCACCGTCGCGCTGTTCAGTGAAAAACCCGGCGTATTTGAAGCAGCAGGCGAAGAATTTGAAGCCGACACCCACATCGCCTTTGCGGTGCGTAAAGGCGATGCCGAAACCAAAGCGCAGCTGGAGAAAGGGCTGCAAAACCTGGTGAAAGACGGCACCTACAAGCAACTGATTGAGAAATGGAACTTCCCGGGCTCCGTTGCCATTTTCTAACCCGCTGACCGGAGAAAGCTATGTCGATCGATTTAATGTGGCAGTATTTCCTCTCGCCTGAGTTCATCAAAGGTGCGTGGATGACGCTGTTAATTACCCTGTGTTCACTGTTGTGTGGCGTGGTGTTGGGGCTGGTGCTGGCGTTGTTGCAGGAAGCACCGTTCCGGGCGGGCAAGGCGCTGGCATTTTTCTATCTGTGGCTGTTTCGTGGCACGCCAGTGCTGTTCCAGATCATCTTTGTCTACAACGTGCTGCCAGGTTTCGGCCTGCGTTTCTCCGCGTTCACCTGTGCTGTGCTGGCGCTCTCACTCAATGAGGGCGCCTACATGGCGGAGATCCTGCGTTCAGGGCTACAGGCGGTAAAAAGCGGCCAACGGACGGCGGGGATGGCACTGGGCATGACCAACGCGCAGATCATGCGCAAGATTGTGTTGCCGCAGGCGGCGCGTATCGTGCTGCCGCCGATGGGCAACCAGATGATCAGCATGCTGAAGTCGAGCGCGCTGGTGTCGGTGATTGCCGTGCAGGAGCTGTTACTGGTGGCCAACCAGACCGCCAGCGCCAGCTTCCGCTACTTCGAAGCGCTGTGTGCCGCCGGAATTTACTACTTGCTGCTCACCAGCCTGTTCATGATTTTCCAGTCATGGCTGGAGCGCGCGCTGGATCCCAAACAGCGCCGCAGCAAACAGCAGAAAGTCCGGGCGCGCAAAACCACGCCGGCGAAAACCGCCAAAACCGTTGGAGGTGTGTCATGAGCCATCAGGCTAAACCTTTGCTGGAGATGATTGGCATCGACAAAACCTTCGGCAAACAGCAGGTACTCAAAAACTGTTCGCTCAGCGTACAGCGTGGTGAAACCGTGGTGCTGATTGGCCCCTCGGGATCGGGCAAATCGACGCTGCTTCGCTGCGTCAATATGCTGTCTCCCGCCGACAGCGGCGACGTGTTCTTTACCCGCCAGAACATCACGCGCGGAGAAGCGCCGCCGCACCAGTTGCGGCAGCGCATTGGCATGGTTTTTCAGAACTACGAGCTGTTCTCGCACCTCACCGCCGCGGAAAACATCATGCTGGCACCGATGACGGTGCTGGGCGTCAACCGCATTGAGGCGCGCAAGCAGGCCGAAGCGCTGCTGGCGAAAGTGCGCATCCACGATCGTGCCGATCACTTCCCCGATGAGCTTTCCGGCGGCCAGCAGCAGCGCGTGGCGATCGCCCGTGCGCTGGCGATGAAACCGGAACTGATGCTGTATGACGAACCCACTTCGGCGCTCGATCCCGAGATGATCCGCGAAGTGCTGGACGTGATGGCAGAACTCAGCGCCGAAGGCATGACCAGCATGGTGGTGACGCACGAAATGGGCTTTGCGCGCCGTGCCGCCAACCAGATTTTGTTTATGGAAGAGGGCGAGATTCTGGAGCGCGCCAGCGCCGATGATTTCTTTACCGGACAGGTCAGCGAACGCGCCAAGCGCTTCCTCGACCAGATCCTTCATTAATTGCGGAGTGGATATGAGCCTTTATCAGGTAGACAGCGTGCGCATGAAGCGCGATTTAGCCGCGCTGGTGGCGATCAATACGGAAAACCCGCCCGGCCAGGAGCGTGAAGCCGCCGAGTGCGTAGCGGGATGGTTGCATGCTGTGGGTTTCGATTTGTCATTCAGCGAATACGCGCCGGGGCGCACCAACGTGATTGCGGTGTTGAAAAACGGTATCGGTCCCTGTTTTTCATTTAACACCCATCTCGATACGGTCCCAGCGGGCAGCGGCTGGAGCAGCGATGCCTTCACCCTGACCGAGCGTGACGGCAAGCTGTACGGGCGCGGTGCCTGTGATGCCAAAGGGCCACTGGTGGCGATGGTGGAAGCGCTGCGCCTGCTGGCCGCCCATCGTCAACACTGGTCCGGCACGCTGATGGGCGTGTTCACCGCCGATGAAGAGGTAGCGAGTGAAGGCGCGAAGTTCTACGTCAAAGACGCGCCGCCGGCGATTGATTTTGCTGTGATTGGTGAACCGACCTCCAACGCCACCTTCTCGGCGCACAAAGGCAGCCTGCGCCCGCGCGTTAAAGTGAAAGGCGTGACGGCGCACTCGGGTACGCCAGAACTCGGCGTGAACGCCATTTACCAGTCGGCCAAACTGCTGGGGCTGATCGAAGAAGCGCACCATCAGCAGGTGCGCTGCCGCTGCCACGCGCTGGTGGGCAACGCCAGCCTGACGGTGACGCGAATCCACGGCGGTCACGCCGACAACGTGGTGCCAGACAGCTGCGAGCTGCTGCTCGATCGCCGCATGGTGCCCGGTGAAAACGAAGAAGCGGTGAAAGCCGAACTGCAACAGCTTCTCGACCATGCCAACGCCTCGGCTGGGGTGGAAGCGGAGATTGTAGCCTGGCAGGCCACCACCGGCGGCGCAACGGAAACCGACAGCAACGAAGCCATCGTGCAGCACAGTCTGACGGCTTGCCGTCGTCATGGTCAGCCGGAAGCGGGGCCGTTTGGCTTCCAGGGCGGCTGCGATCTGGTGCACTTCCGCGCGCTGGGCGCCAAAGGCGTGGTGATCGGTCCCGGCAGCCTGGCGGTGGCGCACAAGCCGGATGAGTTTGTGCCGGTAGAAGAGTTTATCGCTGCGGCGTCTATTTATCTCGACGTTGCGCTGGCGATGCTGCCGCAGGAGTCTGCGCTGTGAAGATCATCCTGTGGCGCGGCAAACTGCACTATGCGGGCGTCACCCTGCACACTGCCGCCTCCGGTGCCATCAACGCGCTGGATACGCTGTGGCTGCAACTGGATGATGCGATTGGTGAAGTACGCCTGAACATCAGTTACCTGCACGGCTACCGCGCGGAGCAGGTGTTGCAGGATGTCACCCGCGCGCTGTCACAGTGGAGCAGCAGCGATGATGCGCAAAGCTTATTAAATCGCATTCACGCTGCCAATGCCGATCTGCTGGCACCGACGCGCATGCTGCTGGATATGGCGCTGCACGACCTGCTGGCGAAAAGGGCAAAGCAGTCTCTGGCGCAGTGGCTGGGTGCCGCGTCCTGTGCTGCTTCGTTCGCCACCAATCAAACCCTGTTCTGGGGCAGTGAAGCCCAGATGCTGCAACAGGCGCATGGCTATGTGGAGCGTGGCTTTACCCAGTTAAAACTGCGCACCGGTGTGGCCGATATCGCCACCGATCTGGCGCGGTTGCAACGTCTGCGTGCCGAGTTTGGAGCAGATATTTCGCTGGCGATGGACGTCAACGGCCAGTGGTCACTGCAGCAGGCACAGCGTGCCTTTCCGGCGCTACGTGAGTTGGATTTGCGCTATGTCGAGCAGCCGCTGGCGGTGAGCGATGACGCACAACTCGGCCAGCTCTCTACCTTCGGTGTGCCAATTATGCTGGATGAGAGCCTCAACAGTGACGCGGCAATTGACCGCTTAATCGCGGCGGACGGGGCGCTGTGGGGCCACCTCAAGCTGGTCAAACTGGGTGGCATTGCGCCAACTCTGGCGGCTGCGCGTCGTCTGCAGGCCGCTGGCGTGCCCTTTATGATCGGTCAGATGAACGAAGGCCACGCGGCGACAGCGGCGGCACTGCAACTCTGTCGCGTGCTGCAACCGCAGTATGCCGAACTCTATGGCGCAGACGGCCTGACAGATGATCCGGTCAGCGGTTTGCACTATCAGCACGGCAGCGTGCAGGTAACTGATTCTTATGGCCTGGGCGTGCAGTTCGATGCCACCCGCGCCACTTTCCTTAAGGAGTTTTAGTGATGCAACAGCTCAACAATGTGATTCAGGGCAGCGAATCTGCGTTTGCTGCAGACGAGTACACCAGCCGCATCCAGCGCACGCGCGAACGCTTAAACGCTGCCGGTGTGGACGTGATGATTGTTACCGGGCCAGAAAATATTTTCTGGTTAACCGGCCAGCAAACTCCCGGCTATTACACCTTCCAGGCGCTGCTGCTGCCGGTAGAAGGGGAGCCGGTGTTTGTGATCCGCCAGCTCGAATACTTCAACTTTATCGCCAACACCTTTATCTCCGATGCGGCCATTTATCAGGATGGCGATAACCCGGTGGACTTCCTGTTCGCCATGCTGCAACAGCGCGGCTGGCTCAACAAACGCATCGGGCTGGATAAGCGCGGCTGGTTCCTGCCGATTGCGGTGTATGAGGCGCTGCAAAGCAAGCTCGGTACCATCGCTGATACGGCGGGCGTGATTGAACCGCTGCGTGCCATCAAGTCGGCGGCGGAAGTAGAAAAAATTGCCACGGCAGCGCGCTATGTTGATGCGGGTATGCAGGCCGGAATGGCGGCGGTACGCGCGGGTGCAGATGAGAACGCCCTGGTATCGGCGATGATGGGCGCAGCGATTGCCGCCGGTTCCGAGTATGTCGGGATGGAGCCGCTGGTCTCCAGTGGCCCGCGCAGCGGCGTGCCGCACGGCACCTGGCGTCGTCGCGTAATCAAAGATAACGATCCGGTGTTCCTCGAAATGGCGGCAGCGCACGATCGTTACCACGCCGCACTGATGCGTTCGGCGTGGATTGGCCGCCCACCTGCTATCGCGCTGGAGATGGAGAAAGTGTGCCAGGAAGCGCTGCAGGCGGCGCTGGACGCGATTCGTCCGGGCGCGACCTGTGCGGACCCGCACATTGCCTGTCAGAAAGTCATCGACCGCGCGGGCTTCACCGACAACTTCAAAAAGCGCACCGGCTACTCGATTGGCGTCTCGTTCGCGCCGGACTGGGGCGAAGGCGGCATTCTCAGCCTGTATAGCGGCGTCACTACCGAACTCCAGCCAGGCATGACCTTCCATATTCCCCCGGCGCTGCGCATTTATGGTGAGTTCACCGTAGGCGTGAGTGAAACCGTGGTGGTGACTGAATCCGGCTACCGTCAGCTCGGCTCGCTGGCGCGTCCATTAACTCTGCTGTAAGGAACTGTTATGAAAGATATTATCGAATGTCGTGAGCGCCTGCGTGGCATCTTCAACATCACCGTCACCCCCTTTAACCCGGCGGGCGAGATCGATTTCCCTGCGCTGTTTGAAAACATTGAGCGCGTCATTGGCCTGGGTTATGACGGTCTGCTGATTGGCGGCACCTACGGCGAATTCCCGGTGATGTCGCTGGTGGAACGCCGTGAACTCTTTGCCAAAGTGATGGAATGCGTACAGGACCGTGTGGCGGTGATGCTGTGCAGCGCCGCATCGGACCCGCGTGAAGCGCGTGAACTGACTGAACTTGCGGGTGAACTGGGTGGTTTGCCGATGGTCACTGCGCCCTTTGTCAGTGAAATCACCGACGAGCAGATCTTTACCTATTTCCAGGAGATGGCACCGCTGTCGCGCACCGGCATCCTGGTTTACAACGCGCCGGGCATCGGCATCACACTGTCGCCCGCATTGCTGGAGCGCCTGGCCGATATTCCAGGCGTGGTTGGCATCAAACAGGGCGATTTGAACCCCACGGCGATTGACCAGATTGCTAACCGCCTGCGCGGCAAACTACGTCTGTTCTGCGCCTCGGATCTGGCTTTTCTCGGACCGATGATGGCCGGTTTCGACGGCATCAGCACCACCAACAGCGGAGCGCTGCCAGAGCTGGTTTTAGCCACCTTCCGGGCACTGGAAAAAGGCGATGCGGCTACCGCGCGTGACTTGCATCAGCTGTGGTTCGATTACCGCACCCTGGCGCGTCAGCACGGTCAGCCCCAGTTGGTGAAGGCGGCGATGGCGCTACGCGGCTTTAACGGCGGCACGGTGCGCGCTCCGTTAAAACCGATCTCAGAAGCGGCATTGGCGGCGCTGACCAGCGTAATGCACCTACTGGCCAGCGACAGCCGCACCGGCGTTACGTTGCCACGCTAATCACTGCTTGCAGGAACGCGGTGAACAGCGGGTGCGGGGCATCGGGACGTGACATCAGTTCGGGATGCCCCTGCACCCCCAGCCAGAAAGGATGCGAGGGGCTGCGAATCGCTTCGACGATATCGTCGGTTTGTACCATGACCTCAATGCCGCCCGCTTGCAGTTGCGGCAGCAGGCGCGGATTGAAGCAGTAGCGATGGTTGTAGGGCATGGAATCAAAAGGGGAGGCGGCCGGATAAGCAAGCAGGCCGCAGCGGTGGCGCAAATCGTCAAAGCGCACAAAGCTGTGCAGCGGCACGTCAGGTGCCACTTCGGCGAGCATCGCGCTTTCAAATCCAGCAGATTGCTGCACTACTGCCGTACACATGCTCTGCATGCCGAGACACAGTCCTAGGGTAGGGATGGCGCGTTGCAGCGTGGCTTTGGCCACTGCTATTTGCCCGAGTACCGCAGCCATCGACGAACCGCCCGGCAGCACCACGCCGTGCAGATCGTCCAGCTCATGCAGGTCAGCGGAGAGTTCAGCAGGGGGCAGCAAGTGGATATCCAGCGCGAACCCAAGCTGACGCGCCGCCGCCTGCAATGACAGCAGGTTCGCCGGGTAGCTGTCGCGCTGATCGCGCTCGCGCCCCATCAGGCCGATGCGCAACGTGCGCTCGCCCGTGGCGGCGGTCTCCTGCGGCAGTGGCAGGTCGCGGCTGGCGCGGCGATCGCCTTTGAGGTGAGCTATGCGTGATGCATCAGCGGCTGACAGCACGATCACCGCGTCTTGCAACGGCAACAGGCTGACATCGGTGACTTCCTGTTGCAGCGTATCGCTGAGGAAAAGACCGCTGGTAACGCAATAGCCCGCCGCCGCCACGTGCTGGTGGCTGTCGGGATACTCGCTGCTGAAGGTGGGCCGCAAGCTATACAAAGGGATCGACTGTTGATTCGCCAACAGGCTGGCGGCCACACCGTACTGCGCCGGGTTGCGGGCATCATCGAGAATGAAGATAAGTGACACGGCAAATTTCCTGCTGTTGTTGGGTGGTTAATTGTATTAGTTGAAACAATATATACAAAAGAGGATTTATGAATAGTCAGCAACTTGCCCGGCGTATGCAGCGTGTTCGTCCGTCACCCACCGCCACCATTTCCGACCAGGTGCGAGCTTTAGAAGCGGCAGGCAATGTCGTGATCAACCTGGGAGAAGGGGAACTGGATTTTGCCACGCCCGCCAATATCAGTTACGCCGGGATTACCGCCATCGTGCAGCAGCAAACCAAATACACCGCAGTTTCAGGTACCAGCGAACTGAAACAGGCGATTGCTAACAAGTTTGCGCGTGATAATCAGCTCAGTTTTAACCCGCAGGAGATCATTGCGGGCAGCGGAGCCAAGCAGTTGATCTTCAACGCGCTGCTCGCCACGCTAGACGCCGGACAGGAAGTGATCATCCCCGCGCCGTATTGGGTTTCCTATCCCGATATGGTGACGCTGGCTGAGGGGGAGGCGGTGATTGTGCCGTGCCATGAGCAGCAGGGCTGGAAGTTGCAACCTCAAGACTTAGCCGCAGCACTGACGCCCGCCACTCGTTGGGTGATCCTCAACTCACCTGGCAATCCTACCGGGGCCATCTACAGCGCGCAGGAGTTACAGGCGCTGGCCAATGTGCTGTCCGGACATCCTCAGGTGCTGATTATGGCGGATGATATCTACGAACCGCTGCGTTATGACAACACACCGTTCAGCACCTTCGCGCAGGTGGCACCGCAGCTTGCCAACCGTACTTTAACTATCAACGGCGTCTCCAAAAGTCACGCCATGACAGGCTGGCGCCTGGGTTACGCGGCGGGTCCGGCATGGCTGATCAATGCCATGCAGATCTTACAATCGCAGAGCACCTCAAACCCGAGCAGCATTTCGCAGGCGGCAGCAGTGGTGGCGTTGCAGCAGCCCGCAAAATTTTTGGCTGAGTGGATTGCGGTGCTTGATCGCCGTCGCCAGCAGGTTCTGGAGACTATCGCCGCCAGCAACGGCTTGAGCGCCAGCGCGCCGCAAGGGGCATTTTATATCTTTGCCAACTGCACTGCGCTGATTGGCCGCAGCACGCCTCAAGGTGAAGTGTTGGCCGATGATAAAGCCGTCGCCAGCTGGCTGTTGCAGGATGCCCAGGTGGCGCTACTGCAAGGTTCGGCGTTTGGCACACCGGGTTATCTGCGTATTGCCTATGCGGTGGAGGATAGTCTGCTGAGGGAGGCGTGCCAGCGCTTAAAAGCCTCTTTATCGAAGTTGTCGTAGCGTTCGCGTAGGGTCGGCCTTCCGCCGGCCCGTCGCCGGCCATCACTGATCATATCGCCTGTAGGCAGCCCCTACCCGCGTGAAATTCAATTATGCGTTTGCACAGGACTTACAGTAACAGAACTTTTTCGCGACAATTCAAAAGATGCTGACACCAGCGTTTTTACGTAAAATCTGCATCGTCTTTCTATGCAAATTTTCTAAGAAATCGTACAAACGCGTGACCCTCTATCAGCAATCAGAGTTTTCACACAGCCTGAGCGATCAGCGGATATTAATAACAGCATTCTATGAAAATCGAGTGTGGCAGGTACACTTAGGTGAACTGCGTAGGGATATGATTTAGGTGTGATAGCGAGGCTCAGTAATTGAAGAGCCTCGCCATCCATCTCAAGGTCTAAACACGCAGTCAATAAATCAAATTATGGTGGAAATACTCGATTTTCGTGACAAATAATTGATTAATAAGCATGTCAATCAACTGTAAAGCTAAAATATTTTTTCGAAAGTTCGGCTATTTCACCTTTGCTTTTCATATCAATTATCGCAGCGTTAAAAACCTGTGTATGTTCAGCATCGCCTTTGCGAAAGGCAATGCCAACACCTTTACCAAAGTAATGTATGTCACTTATTGTTGGTTCTGATATTTTATATTCCTTACCTTGAGGTAATTTTAAAAATCCCTCCGAAGCCGTAGCTGCATTTGTTAGCGTTGAATCAAGCCTTCCGTTACTTAAATCCTGGTACACATGATCCTGACTTTCATACGAGATAACTTTTACACCCTTAGGTTGAAGTACTTTGAGTGCATAAGATTCTTGCGTTGTTCCCTGCGTTACCCCGACGCTGGTTCCTGGTGGAAGTGAACTTAATTCTAAGTTACTGGATGATTTTACCACTAATGCTGTTGGAACATCATAAACCGGCACGGTAAAATCTACCTGCTTGCTACGTTCATCAGTGATAGACATCGCAGAAAGAATAGCATCAATTTTGCGCGCTCTTAATGCCGCAATTGAACTGTCGAAATCGACTTCCTTCCAGACACAGTTTAGATTCATTTTTTTACACAGCGCATTCCCTAACGCATAGTCAAAGCCTGCATAGCTCCCATCAGCATTTTTATATTCAAATGGGGTATAGGTTGGGTCGAACCCTATAATCAGGTCAGTTTTAGCCATGGCAACATTTGCCAGACTCATTGACAAAAAGACTGATGCGACCTTCAGTGTAAGACTCTTCATATTATTCCTTGCCCTTAGTTTAGTTACAGTAGGGGAAATATTTCATGAACCATCGGTGCACCTGCCGGAATAGAATCTTTGATAGCAGGAAACTCGGGTGATGTTTTCCATGGGCGCGGGGCGTGAGTGATGTCATCCCCTAAAAAGCGCAGAGAGAATGCTCTTCTGCGCGAGCTGCCAGAAACACCCCCTGCGGCATGCAGCGTGAGCATATGGAAGAACAAGGCATCGCCAGGCTTAAGTTCCCATCCCAGAATGGGCCAGTTGGCACGGTCCGATTCGATATCCGGAAGATCCGCCAGGCTACCCTCAGGGAACCAACTCGCATGGTTATCTTTAAACGTTCTGGGCATTAACCATGGGCCTTTGTGAGAGCCGGCAATGAATTCCAGGGTGGATTCACGGGAAACGGGATCGACTGGCAGCCACATACTGCAGTTCATGGCCCCTTCAATGTTGTAATAAGGTTGATCCTGATGCCACGGCGTCTTTTGTTTTGTCCCCGGCTCCTTAACTAACAAATGGTCATGGTAAAGTCTGACCTCATTGCTACCCATGAGCTGTGCGGCAACACTTCCCACGCGGGTTTGATAAATGAATTCTTTGTACTGTGAGATTGATGTCCAGTTGCAAAAATCCTCAAAAAACCAGCCGGGATCTTTTTCATTACTGGCAATTTTTGCTCTGTCACTGGGATTCTTTAAGTTTTCCTCAATACCTGACTCTAATAGTGAAAGCTCAACTGCACTAAACAGATTACGGATGCACACGGCGCCGTTTTTCTGAAAAAAATCGATATCTTCCTGCGAAACTAACTCCTGGATCATACAGTTTCTCCGTTGCTCTGATTGCTGGATTAATCATGTATATACATTTGCACGAAGTGTGCCAGATCCTGATTTTCACTATTAACCCGGTATCTGAGCGGATTACCCTGGACAATTAAAAACTCAGTGCACCTCAGTAGTGCATTAACGGATATAAAATGAGGCATCAGCGCTCATTTTGAACCATAAGATATTCATATCGGCTGCAGGAGATCTTTAACTGTGTAAGCAGCTGCTTTGCTATAAGATCGCTGAAATGACTTATTGAGATAATCCAGTGAATATCAACGAGCTGATCAATATTCGTCGGCATCTTCATGCCAATCCTGAGCTTGGATATCAGGAGTTTAAAACAACAGAGCTGATAACAGAGTATCTTCTTAAATACGATATCCGGATAACTCATGAATTTTGTGAGACGGGTGTCGTTGGTGTTATATCAAAAGGAACCTCAGACAGAATGATCGGCCTCCGGGCCGATATTGATGCTCTGCCTATGCAGGACAGAAGTAATAATCCATGGTTAAGCTTGTACCCGGGTATTGCGCATGCATGTGGACACGATGGTCATACTGCGATCTTACTAGGCGTAGCGCAGGAATTAGCTCTTAACTGTGAATTCGACGGGACTGTCGTTCTGATTTTCCAGCCTGCCGAAGAAGGCCTGGCAGGTGCCAGGAGAATGATTGAAAACGGCTTATTTGAGATGTTCCATTGCTCATCTATTTATGCGCTGCATAACTGGCCGGAGTTACAAGTAGGTGAGCTAATGACCCGACCTGGTCCGATTATGGCGGCGGGAGATATCTTTGAGATTGAAATCTGTGGGAGCGGGGGACATGCCGCACAACCTCATCTCACCCAGGATATTACCCTGGCCATGGGTGAAATCGTGGTGATGCTGAACACGGTGACCTCGCGTGCGCTCCATCCGTGCGAACCGGCAGTCATCACTATCACTCAAGTTGAATGTGGGTCATCTCATAATATGATCCCTTCTACAGCCAGAATCATCGGTACTGCACGGATGTTTTCCCCTAAAGCCCAGGACATGCTCGCATCCAGAATTCATGATGTTGTTATGAAAATTGCAGAGTCCCATGGGGCAAAGGCCCATGTTAATTACATCCGTTGCTATCCCGCCACAATAAACCACACAAGAGAAACCCTGATATCGATAGATGCAGGGATAATGTCGGGTATGCGAATCGCAGAGGCCGGGTATCCTGCACTAACCTCAGAAGATTTTTCGTTTATGTTAGAAAAATGCCCTGGTTCCTATGTGTGGCTGGGGTCTGGACCCAGCGCCCCTTTGCATCATCCCGAATTTGACTTCAATGATGATGCTATCGAGCATGGTGTACGCTGGTTCCTGAATGTTGTTAAAAGCGAACTGGCATAACTTCACTTTAATCAATGTTTACTTCGTTATTCCGGTTAAGTTTAAGTCGAGACTGGCAGACGATAAAAATAGCAAACTCGTTTCCCTGCCAGCACCGCAAAGGCTCGAGCGGATTTAGTGACTCTGCTCAGCACCCGTAAACCGACATTCTGCTGTCAGATTTCGATGTTAGCAATGTCCGCTTCACGCCCTGAGACATTCGACAAGCTTTCTACGGCATTAGTAGGGGCGATTTTCGCGCTTCCAGTGCCAGCAAATATTTCGCTTCGTCATAACGGGTTCTGGTCTTCCAGCAGCGGTAAATAATCCTTATCCATTTGAATGCCAGAGCTCGGATCGCTGATTGATGAGATTTTCCTTTTTCTCGCATCCCCTGATAATACAGCTTGGCCCAGTATGATGAGTTAACCGTCTTGGCAGCCCATTCGACAAAGGTTTGCCTGACGAACTTGGCACACTGCCATCGCCAGTGAACCCAGGATTTCTGTCCACTCCGTTCAGTCACCGGAGCAATACCTGCGTAGTTTTGAATTTCCTCAGCGCTGTTGAAGCGGTCGCGGTTATCACCCAGTGCGGCAAGCATACGTGGGGCCATACACGGCCCCATGCCCGGAAGCGATTTGAGCAGACCTGCATCTGGCAATGTGTCAAACAGCGTTTCGATTCGTTCGTCATAGGTTTTGATGATTTCACTCACGACTTTAATTTGTGTCGCAAGTGCTGTTGCCATCAAAGCATTAGCCTCTATAACACTCGGGTCTGTCGTCAATGGGATCGCGTTATCAATACTCACCACACGCTGCTCGGTAAGGGCCATTGCGCGGCCACCTTTGGCATTGAGAAAGTTGCGGATCGTCTCGCGCCTGGCTCGTTTCAGTTGTTGCAGACTGGGCCACCGTATAATCAGTTCACACAACAGTAAGCTACCCCGATGTGAGAACCATTCCAGTGGCTGAGGATAATACTGTTTAAGCGTGTTGATTATCCGGTTAACAAAGCGTCGTTTATCTTCAACCAGCTGACGACGTTGCTCAACCAGTTGCTGGAGTAACCGGATATCCGCATTGTCGGGTTCAATAGCTTTTATCTTCTGGGGGTAACGCAACATTAACTCTAATGCCAACTCGGCATCCTGCGGATCATCTTTAGCGCCGCTGGGCGAGAAGGCTTGCCGGTAACGCGCCAGAGACAAAGCGTGGACGGGGAAAACGGTGATAAAGGGATATTTCTGAAGAGCATATACCACGGGGCCCTTCTTTAGTTCGAGAGCTATTGCGATTCTGCCTTTAACCTTCTGGTGTAACTCAGTAAGCCAGACATCAAGCGCTTCTGCAGTATGTTCAATCACATTGAACACGCGTTCACCGTTTTTGAACTGAACGCAGACATCGTGTTTTTTATCTGCCCAGTCCAGACCAACATGTGCAGCAAACTGATTAATCGCAGTCATCACCAACTCCTTTTCACCGGGGATTGGTATGCATTCCACGCTCTTCGAAAGAAATATAGCCAGCAGTTTATCTGCATGCCCTGAGTATTCGTTAGCGAACGTGGAGCACCTACTGGTTCGAAAGAAAAGCGGCGATCATCACATAATTCTCGCTCAATATTCGTAACTAGTAAGCGCATACCCTGAATCACTTCAAAGTGTAATTCTCAGGGTGCGAATGACTATATCTGGCACAGAGCAGACATCCACAACAGCCAAGGACAGCTGTGAGCATAGAGCAGACTTGATTTTGTATGGGAAGATCATGTTCCTCGTAGCTTCATGTGTAACAAAGGGTATGGCTTGCCCTGACAGTCAACTTCAGAACGACCAAAAGTTTCAAAACCATGTTTTTTATAAAAGCTAATAGCCTGAATATTCTGTTCGTTTACATCAAGTTCATCAGCACACTGCTCGTTGGTAGCTTGCAGCAGAAGTAGTTTCCCGATGCCCTTACCGCGTTGATCTGCATCAACAAAGAGCATTTCAATACGATTTTCGCTTACTCCAGTAAAGCCTACGATCGAATGGTCACAGCTTAGGCGAGCGAGCGTAATAGTCAGTCCAGGCAGATACGTATGCAGTATTTGAGGGCGTAGCGTCTGGATATCCTGTTCATTTAAAAAATCATGCGTGGCACGAATAGATGACTCCCAAACCTTCAGTAAGATCGGGTAATCATTTGGTGTACCCACTTCCATATTTATCATGATTTTATATTCCATAAATTGACATCGTATAGCCATGATAGCTGTGTGGTATTACTTGTCACTATGTGGCGCAAATTTGATCGCTTTTGGCACGGACCAGACCTGTGAGTTAATCATGGTCTTATTTGAGCTAAAAGTTGAAGTATTCAATTAATATCACTACATGGTGTGCTTCACCCCATCTGATGTGTCTATCAACGTGAGAGCGGTCATCCATCACCGCCTCCCAGCCAGAAGTTGAACGGCACGTTCTTCAAGCGGCGAAAGCTCGCTTCCGCGCATGCGTGAAAGAACAAAAACAAGAGGATTGAGGTGCCATGCTCGGCGACGAAGCTCGATCAGACGGCCGGCAGCCAGGTCTTCAGCGACCAGGTTGACAGGCATGTGGCCCCAGCTAAGCCCCGAAATCAGAAGGTCACGCTTCGCGCCGAGGTCGTTGACGAGCCACTGGCGTTCTCCTGCCACTCCCATTTGGGTCCTCTCTGCGTCCGGCTGGTTGTCTGTCACCACCAATTGCACGTGTTGGCCAAATTGTTCGAGGGAGATTGGGCGCTTGATATCCGCTAACGGGTGGGTCGGCGCACATACGGTGACCATCTCCGCTTCGCAAAGCCAATGCCTTTCAATCATGCCTTTCTGAAGCTCGGGTACGTCTGAAACGGTGACCGCGATCGAGCAGCTGCCTGCTAATACCAGCGCCTCACCGCCCTGCATGGTGACCATGCGCAGGGTCACCGCGGCAGTTGGCGATTCGCGTTCGAGTGCACGCAGGCATTCGATCAGACGTCCCCTGGGGAAATACGTATCGACCGCAATTGAAAGGGTCGGAACGCCTTCCACCGACATCGACTTCGCCCGGTTCTTCATCTCTTCCATACGGGCAATAACAGCTCGTGCGTCAGGGAGAAGGTTCCTCCCGGCTGTGGTGAGCTCAGCCTTCCTGGTATTACGCTGAAAGAGTTCCAGACCAAGCGCCGTTTCCAGGGCAGCGATCGCGTGACTGACGGCGGATTGGGCTCGCCGAAGCCGGCGGGCCGCGCCCGTGAAGCTCTTTTCTTCACACACAGCGACGAAGGCATGGAGTTGGTTGATTGAGACAGTGTCTAACATGATATCTACTTATTAGATGGGAATGAGCAATATTTTGTCAGTTTTAAAGATAAGTCAACCTCGGTATCTTCCTTATTACGCAAGCCCATTGGGGCGACGCTTTAAAACTGAAAAGGAACATATCCAAATGCTGACACTTCTTTCGATACAGGTAAGCCCTCGCGATGAAAACTCGACCTCCCGCAAGCTTTCGGCAGTTTTCGTGGAGAAATGGCTGGCCGCAAACCCCGGTGGTAGAGTCATTGAGCGCGATCTGATGAAGACCAACCTGCCGTTTATCGATCAGGCATGGATTGGCGGCGCATTTACGCCACCAGAGCAACACTCGCCGGAGAGCGCTGCAGCCATCAAAATTTCTAACGACCTGGTCGCCGAGCTGCAGGCGGCCGATCGTATCGTCATCGGCACGCCGATCTACAACTTCACTATCCCGGCAGTGCTGAAGGCCTACATCGATCATATCGTCCGAGCTGGCGTCACTGTCGTCGATAATGTCGGTCAGCTAACGGGCAAGAAAGCCAACATCATCCTTGCTAGTGGAGGTGATTTCAGCCCGGGCTCGCCGATCGAAGGCTACAATCTCGCCAGCGGCTATCTCCGTCAGGTTCTGGGGTTCCTCGGCATCACCGACCTGGATATCGTTCTTGCCGGAATGGCGCGCGCTGGAATGTCTGGTGAGACAGCCGTGGCAGAGTTCGGCGACGAGATCGCATTAGCCGCGACCGCTTGAGCCATCTTTTATCGGAGGAACGGTCATGAAAGTCGGGTTTATTGGTGCAGGTCGCATGGCGAAGACCATGGGGCGCCATTTCCTGGAGGCGGGACATGAGATCATCCTGTCGAGTTCGCGCGGACCTGAGGCTTTGGTCGAAATCATCAGTGAACTCGGTCCTTTCGCCCGTGCAGGATCCAGGCAGGAAGCCGCTGCATGCGACGTCGTAATCCTCGCCACCAATTGGGCGAACGTACCTGAGGCGCTCAGCGGAATCGAGTGGAGCGGTCGCATACTCGTCGACGGGACGAATTCGCACATGGGGGAAAATCCCGATATCAGCGCTAAGGGCGTAGCGAAATCGCTAGACGCGCTGGAAGGCCGCACCTCTAGCGAAGTCGTCGCTAATATGGCACACGGGGCCAGGCTGGTGAAGGCAATAAGCAATATGCCAATGGCCTGGATTCAGGATTTCTCACTACACAAGCCGAAGACCGTGCTATTCGTGTCGGGGGATGATCGCGAGGCCAAGGCGCAGGTGGTCGAACTCATCGACTCGACTGGCCTTGTGGCGCTCGACCTGGGCTCGCTCGCCGAGGGTGGTGTAATGCAACAGCTTGGCGGCCCTTTATCGGCTGTAGAATTACACTTTGTCCGCCGGGTGGTTCGCCAATGAGGCCAGAGTCGCAGGGAATCGTGCGCTTTTTTAGGGTTGAGGATGAGTACTTCCAATTCGACATTTGTTCGAGAAATAGCGCTCGCCAACACGCTGCTGACTCGAGCTTTCAATGACCCTTATCCCGTATGCGGGCGGCAGCAGCACAATCTTTTGCTGTTTAATTGGTATCAGGACAGGAAAGTAAGGATGAGAACAGGCACCGTGCAGGTGCCTGTTTTTTGGTTACTTCTGAGAAATCGCTGGGTGAGTCAGTTGCTGCGCTGACCCGGTCTGTTTACGCATTTCAGCAACCTGCTGAGGCGTAACCTCATTAGCCTGGTTACCCCAGGAATTCCTCACATAGTTGAGTACATCCGCCATTTGCTGATCGTCCAGCTTCCAGTCGAAAGCAGGCATGCCCGCAGCCGTTGGTCGCTCGGCGGTACTCGCGGCACGCGTACCGTTAAGCATTGCCGTTATCATATTGGTCGGGTCATTCAACATAGATTGGTTTGCCGCGAAGGCGGGCACCATTCCTTTGATTCCTTCCCCATTCACACCATGACAGGCAGTACAGTTCACTTCGTAAGAGAGTGCAGCACGGCTCTTACTTTGTGGATCCATGGCGAAACCCGCGGGTGCGGAGGTCGTAGAAGCCGGGAGCTGCTTCAGGTAAACGGCTATCGCTTGCAAGTCGTCGTTGTTGAAATACTGCATCGAATGTTCAACCGCTTCCGCCATCGGACCGGCGGCGACGCTTTTGCCTTCAGAGCCGGTTTTCAGGTAATCCGCGATCTGCTGATTGCTCCAGTTACCGATTCCAACGTGTGGGTTTGGCGTAATATCCGGTGCATACCAGATACCGAGATTGCCACCCTGCAGATATTTGCTGCCTATCTCACCACCCAAAGCATTACGCGCGGTATGACAAACACTGCAGTGCGCCGGGCCATCCACCAGATATTTACCCCGGTTGATCACATCGAGTTGTTCAGGACTGATGCTTGAGGTCTTCAAAGTTTCAGGCTTGAAACCGCTGTTATCAAAGAACAGCAAATTCCAGCCGACCATGGCAAGGCGGATGTTGTAAGGGAAATGCATGCCGCCATTTTCATCAATCTTGTTTTTTACGGGCTTGAGAGTCGACATGTAGGCCCAGAGGTCATGCATGTCTTGATCGCTTAACTTGGCGTATGCCGTATAAGGCATGGCCGGATACAAGAAGCCTTTATCCCCCCGACCCAGACGGACAGCATTGAAGAAATCATGCTCTGTCATGTTACCAATGCCGGTCTCACGGTCTGGAGTGATATTCGACGTTTGTAACTCACCAAAAGGCGTATTGATTTTGTAGCCGCCAGAGAAACTCTGTTCATGACAGGCCGCACAATCGCTCAAGCGCATGACATACTCACCACGCTTGATGGCGTCGGCATCGTTGCTTTTAAAATCAGCCAGTGCTGTTTTTGTCTCGGCCACATCCGAGCGCGCACTGTCCATGACAACCCATAGTCTGCCAAACAGTCCGATTCCGGCTATGACGGCCAGCCCCGCAAGGCTATAGGCAATTTTCTTTTTTGCACTCATCTGATTACGCCTTTACCAACGGAGCAGGATTTTTGATATAGGTCTGATGGATAGCCTGTGCCGCGCGAACGGCCAGTGCGCCAACGGTTATCGTAGGGTTATATCCACCGTTATTCGGGAACGCCGATGCGCCGACCACAAACACATTGTGAACATCCCAGCTCTGTAACCAGGGATTGACCGCCGATGTAGTAGGGTCTGCGCCCATCACCGCGCCACCGATGGTGTGTGAACTCTCCTGCAAGTAAGGGTTCCAGCTGGTATCGGTTTGACGCTCAAAAATGGTAGTGGTGGGTCCGGCCTGTTTCATGATCGCCTTCGCCTTATCAGTGACGTAGTTGACCATGTTGATATCATTCTGATTCCAGTCGAAGGTCACGCGGAGTAATGGCTGTCCGTGGCGATCTTTGTATTCAGGATCAAGATCGAGATAAGCGCCGCGCACGGGCATTGACGTGCCCTGGCAGAATACGGTCGCAGCGGTTTGATAATCGCGCGCGTAACCGGCCTTCCACTCGCTGCCCCAGCGTTTGGTGCCACTGCGCAGGCTATCCATATGCTGGATGGGGCGACCATCAGTGTTGTAGGCCATGATGCCGGCACCGCCGATGAAATCGAGATGGGAGTGATCGAAGTTGTCGCCATTAAAGTCATCAATCTGCACTGCCAGCGCGCCGCCGCCAATAAACGGATTCATGAACTCACCATCAAAGAAGCCCGTGACAGACGAACAACTCTGATAGTTATAATTGCGGCCAATGGTGCCTTTACCGGTTTCAGGATTATAAGGTTCGCCGATTTTTGACAGCAGCATCATGCGCACGTTATCCATCTGGTAGGCGGTGATACACACCACATCCGCAGGTTGGAAGCCTTCAACACCTTCTTTAGTAATAAAACGAACGCCTTTAGCGGTTTTACCATCGTCATGTTTGACGACCTGCAACACTTCCGTTTCAGTCAACACGGTGAAGTTAGGGCGTCGCATTAACACCGGTAAAATACAGGCCTGGGGCGATGATTTACTGAAGTTTCCGCAGCCATGGAAGTCACAGAATCCGCAATACGTACAAGGGCCCATGGTGACGCCCAGTGGGTTGACGTAGGATTGCGAGAGGTTCCCGGCGGGAATGGTAAAGGGGTGAAAGCCCATATCCTGGGTGGTGGTGCGGTATTTGCGCAACCAGTGGGTATCTTTCAATGGTGGAGTGGGGTAATCGCGGCTGCGCGGTCCCTCAAAAACGTTACCGTTGGGTTGAGGGACGCCCTTAAGGTTTCCCGCAATGCCCGAGGTGCCGGCAATTCGCTCGAAACGGTCGTAATAAGGTTCCATTTCGTCATAGGTCACGCCCCAGTCCTGCAACTGCAAATCTTTCATCTTACTCGCGCCATAACGCTCACGGGTACGGGTCGCCACTTCGAAATCCCACGGCGTGAAGCGCCATGACATCCCAGCCCAGTGCGTGCCTGCGCCGCCCACATTCCAGCCAAACTGGTAAGCGGACCAATTGCGCACAGGGGCCGCTTGCTGCTGGGTGTTATTACGGAAAGTCGTGGTTTCTACGCTCATCGGTTGCAACAACTGACGACGCGTGTGCCAGCGCAGTTCATCGGGATCAACCGCGACCGGAAAATCGGTAGAAGTATCACGCCAGGCTCCGCGTTCGATGGCGACGACATTCAGACCCGCGCGGGTTAACTCTTCGGCCATAACTGAACCGGCCCAGCCTAATCCGACAATAACCACGTCGGTTTTATTTCTTATTTGCGACATTCACTCAGCTCCGACAATCAATCTTTTGGAATTAGGCTTACAGGAATTAGTTTTAGATTTTCGCCGCGACGATCAACGTACTGACGGTAGTCGTAACGGGCGCCCGGAAAACCGATCATTTTCCAACCCGCCATGGTCTTATTGCCGCCATAGAGCGGATCCGCGAGGTAGCTTTCACGCACGTTCTGCAGCATCAACTCGAAGAAGGCCTGGCTGTTCACTTCACTGCCGAGATTGATTTTTCCCGCTTCCATTTGATCGAGAAAGGCATCGATGGCTTTCGTATCTAGCGTGTGGAAAGAGGCATGATGATTAACCTGAGACCAGGCTTCGAGCGCGTGTAAACCGCTAAGGTAGCGATCACGCGGGGAGGTCATAAATTGCGGAGAGCCCATCAATTTTTCTTCATTTTCGGGACGCAAAGGTCCCTCAAGATAAAGCGCGGCACCTGAGCCGTAATCTCCTGCTAACTGATCGTCGATGAACTCAATTGCTCCTTCTTCGCTGGCCGAAGGGCCAAGTTCATCCGCGGGAATCAGACGGTCAAAAATAGCGGTCAGATTTTTTCGATCGGTTTCATTGGTCAATACGCGGTAGCCCCCTTGCATCGCCGGGACGGGTAGGGCGTCAGGCGTTAATTTCGTTTCAAGTGGGACGTTATGGAGTTCTTTAGCACTCAGTTTCGGCGCGACAGTCAGCGTGGCAACCAGAGAACTGAGAGAAAAGAGTGCTTCTCTACGATTCATCTTATTTCCTTAATAATATGGATTTCATCGCCCGAAAAAAGGCAACAGTAATCCGCCCTGTTAGAAACACGGTATAATTTGCCGATGGAAGGCATTTTTTTTGCACGACAATTCACTCATGATTAAAGATGAGTAGAATTGACATGTGATGCGGTAGAGTGCGGAGGTAAATAAGTCGGTTGAAACAACGTTCAACGCAATGATAACGTCAATGCTGTTAACAAATTCACGACCATACAACGTATGCGCTATTGTTTTATTTTATGTATTCCAAATCATTAACTGAGTCTGCACGTTTCATGCAGACCTTAACGTTTTACTTTTTAATATGGCTCCCTCGGAGCAACAATTGGCCTTTACGCCACACGCTTTCATCCCCTTTAGGGCCCTTCGTCAGCCGTGAGATGGCTTCGTTAACCAGTGTCTCTGACTGCTGATCATAGGTTGTTAAGTCCCAAACCGGTGAATCTGCTTCATCTATGCCATCAAAACCGACGATAGCTATGCTGTTAAGCGCATTCACTTCATAAAGCGCTTCCATCGCGCCAATCGCTAAAATGTCATTTTCACAAAACATGGCGTCAATACGTTTATCGGGAGAGGTGACCTCCAGATAATTTTTCATCAGCTGATAAGCGGTTTTTCGTTCGTATTTTCCGGCTGTCAGCGTTAAATCCAGTTTATGGTTATGCAATTTCAGTTGATGTTCATAACCATCCATGCGTAATAAATGGCTTGAAGGCATATCGGGCCCCTTCATATAGCCAAAACGTTGGTAGCCTTGTTCCAGCAATAATTGGCCAATTTCACGGCCCGCTTCAAATCCATCAATGTTGATTATCTCAATATCACGCGTTTGTTCGCTATTACGGCATATTTGAATCAACGGAACCGAATGAACGGTATGCGCGATATCCAGCAAGTCATTACTCAGCAAGTTGGCCACAAACAAAATGCCATCCACCTGCAGTTGGTCCGCCATCTCAATCACTGACTGGTAATTTTCACCCGCAGTGATGTTCAGTACCATCGCCAGGTAACCTCGTGACTGTAAGGACTTGGTTGCTGCGTCCAGAATCCTCATCGAATGCGGGTTTTTTAACTCATCAATGGCGATAGCAATAATATGTGTGTTCTTTTTGGTCAAACTGCGCGCCAGCAGGTTGGGCCGATAACCCAGTTCTGCCGCGATCGACAAAATTTTATCCTTCGTCTCCGGGGCAACATACGCGCCTGGCGTAAAAGCACGCGATACCGTCCATTTCGATACACCTGCCAGATTCGCGACTGCAGTTGCATTTACTTTCGACTGTTTTGGCGGCTTTTTATCAATTGTCATGCGTTCACTTTCTCAGGGAATGAATACTGCTCATATCCCATTGAACGTTAAAACCCTGTGAAAATAAACGCCTGGCAGTGCCAGATACCCAGATTTCTGCCTGGTGTGTGCGATTAGCCCCAATATGGCGAAAGCCCCTGTGTTCGTTGTTGAGATTATGTTAATTCAATGCATTGTTTGCAAACGCTTTCTGCACCCAGGTGCAGAAAGTTGCTGAAAAGGTGTTAAATTTAATGAATATTAATATTTTTCAATCTGTTGAGTTATTTGATTGCGAACGGTTCTGAATTATTTTGGGATGAAATTTACATGATTTCCGGCCCATTGAACCTCTTGTACAAATGGGACGGATTCCATTTAATAAAAAACGTGCCCGCTGAGTGTGGACACGTTTTATGACTTCAGTTGATGACGTAACGGAGGTGAATCAGCCGATATCGACCTTAATGGCAATATCCCAGCTTGCGGCACCATTTTTAGCGAGTCCAATCATCATTAAACCAAGCCACTCAAGTGATCGTGCCATCGGCAAGCCACCAACGTCTAATGGGCGAAGTCCGAGGCGCTCGATAAAGCTGGAGACACGGGCTTTAGCATCTGCATCATCTCCCGCGATGAACGCGTCCAAACGGTCACCTCTGCTAAGCACATGACCAAACAATGTATTGAAAGCTTTGACGATGTGTGCGCTGGATGGGGCGTTTTTGGCTATCTCCTGCGCGCCTGAACTGTCCAGGGGAGCAATGAGCCCAGACAAATCGGAGGCGAATGGGTTGGTGATATCAATAATGATTTTACCTGCAAGCGCATCGCCAAAGTCAGCAATTACCGCCAGCGCACTGGCATAGGGTACCGCCAGAATGACAATATCCCCCGAAGGAGCCACGCCGTATTTTCCAGTGACGGCTCCTGATGTAAGTTTGTCGGCCAGCGCTTGTGCTTTGTCCGGACTACGGTTGATAACTTCAACGGTGAGTCCGGCCCGTGCAGCGCGGCCGGCGATGGCGGTGGCCATACCACCCGTTCCAATTACACTGATAGTGCTCATATGCATTTTCCGTTTTGAATTTGATGATTTTTTAGATCATTGTCGCGGGACAAGCCGTCGCAGCGTGTTGCACAGCCGGGCGCGAATCACTCCAGCTGTGAATCTTTATTTCCTCAGCCTGCTGGGAAGTAATGATCGCCATCGATTGCGGCAAAGAGTCCGGGCTGAGTGGGCTGCCAACCAAGAGTCTGGCGCGTGATGGCGTTAGATGTCGGGGTATCCAGAGTGACCAGATTCGCCAGGAATCCGAAATAACCAGGCAACATCAGCACGTCCGCAGGAATTGACACCGCGGGTAAGCCCAATCTCCCCGCAATCGCTTCAGCTATTTCGCGATAAGGAACAGCCACATCAGAGATGGCATGCCAGCATTTGCCTGCGGCGCCTTTTTCCAGGGCAAGACGAAACACGGTGGCGAGGTCTCGAGCATGTACCGCCCCCCAATGATTGCTGCCGTCTCCGGGATAACCCACCACGCCCTTTTCTCGTGCCAGATTGATCAATAGCGGAAGGAAACCGGCTTTATCGGTGGAGCTGTGCATAATCTCAGGAATTCGTACAACTGAAGAACGGACGCCCTTATCAGCGAGACTAAGAACCGTGGTTTCTACGATATTCCGAACTCTCAAGGTATTTTTGTACGCCTCACCGCCTGGCAGAGGGGGATCTTCTTCAGTAGCCGGACGACCAAGCCCCTCCCAGCCGGGCGAACCAACACTTCCTGAAACGACCAGGGGTTTTCCACTACCTGCTAAGGCTTCGCCATAAGCGAGCATGATCTCAAGTTCGGCCTCGGCAACGGCATTGATTCCGCCGGTAGGGATCAGATCCTGTCTATGTGCGACGTGAATAACGCCGTCTGAGGCTTCTGCTGCCTCTTTGAGTTCATCGAGATTCTCCAGGCTTCCGCGACGTACCCTGGCGCCGAGTGCTGAAACCGCCGCTGCAGCCGACTCTGATCGCGCTAAGGCTGTGACTTCGTGGCCAGCGGAAATAAGTTCAGAAATGATGTAAGGACCGGAATGCCCGGTGCCACCGGTGACGAAAACGTTCATCTAATGCTCCTGGTTAATGATTTGATGCAGAACTAGGTTTGAGAACTCTCCATTACGCAGGTGTGAACTCAGCCTGGGAGGCTGACACCGATCGCGAAATGGGTGTTTTTGATTGAGTGGGTCATGAGGCCAAGCGACAGCAGGCACACGTGCTCAAGCGCTCGGGCCATGGATAATGAGCCAATGTCCATTGGGCGCATTTTTAAGCTCTTAATGAATGCAGTGACCTCGGATTTAGCAGATGCATTATCCCCAGCGATAAACACATCAAGTGGAAGCCCCTCAAACGAGCCAGCCGCCAAAACATCGGAGAACTGCGTGTTGAAAGCTTTGACGATATGAGCACTCGTCGGAGCGATTGTTGCGATCTCCCCCGCGCCGAAACTGTCGTCAGGTGTCACAAAGCTTTTCAGATCTGTGCCAACGGGGTTAGTTATATCAATCAGGATTTTGTCAGCCAGCGCCTCTCCGTAGAGAACCACTACGCTAAGCGCAGCCTGATATGGGACCGCTAATATCACGATGTCTCCGGCTAGAGGTGTGCCGAATTCTCCGGCGAAGGCTCCATTACCTATCCTCTTAGCCAGGCGTTCTGCCTTCGCAAGGTCGCGGCCCACAATCTCAACGGTGTGACCGGCATGAGAGGCAACATTGGCGAGAGCGGAAGCCATGCCTCCAGTGCCGATAATACTGATACTGCTCATACTTCGATTCCTCCTGGGCGGGGCGACGTTTGGGTGAACCATCGGTTAACTGGCCGAGTTAAGTGCGAAGCCATGCTGGCTTTTTCACTTGCATAAAGCAAGTGATCAAAAGAAAATTACTTGCTTTACGCAAGTAATGTTAAAGTCAGCACATGAAAAAGATACCTAAAGAGACCCTACGGTCTCACTGCGCGGTCAATTACGGAGTGGAGATACTCGGCGATCGATGGTCGCTGTTGATCGTCCGCGACATCGTGTTTACCGGGAAAAAGACTTACGGCCAATTCCTTAAGTCGGAAGAGGGCATTGCAACCAATGTTCTGGCCTCTCGTCTCGCTTTTATGGAAGAGCAGGGGATTTTGTCGAAGAATCCTAACCCCGAGGATCGTCGTAAGGATTTTTACCAGCTGACTGAAAAGGGATTGGACCTCATTCCTATCCTGCTGAATATTATCCTGTGGAGTGCAAAGTACGATTCACAATCCTATGTGCGTCCGGGTTCGAAGCTCTTTGAGCAACTAAATCAAAGCCCAGCGCAGATGGCTGAAGAGGTAAAATCGCTAGTACGCGGGGGCGGGTGCATTTTTCCAATGGATCAGGTGTGAAATCTGGCGAGTGGGATTAACTATCCCATTTGTCGGTGAAAGCATTCTGCAGCCCTGGAGCTGAATTCGTCACGACCTGGCCAATTGCTTGCTAAGAAAAAAAGCATTTTCTTCGCGTGAACAGCGAACCCAATATAAGTCCACGCTCAGGATAAAAAGGGAACTCGTTCCAATCTTAGAGTTGATTAAAACCAGCACGTTAGCAGGCAGGAAAGCCAGGCTAACGCAACTGGCTATCCTTGCTGCCACGTCGGTTGTACCCGCTGTGGCTGGCTTCTTGTTTATCTAATGCAGCTTGGCACTTCACGCAGTAGCGCACCCCGGGCAATACGCTGCGACGCGCTTCGGGGATCGGCTCCCCGCATTCGTCGCAATACTCTGCACTTTCGCCGTGGTTGAGGTGACTTCTGGCACGCGCAATTGCGTCATCCACGGTCGCATCAATCTGTTTTTGCACTGCACCATCTTCAGACCAGCCGCCTGCCATAACCCCTCCTGAAATTCATCGACTGGTCAAAGTATAGTTCAGTAGCTATCGGGCACGATCATGCTCTCCGGCACCGGGTGACGGGCATAATTTTCATGATGGATGCGGGAAGGTAATGAAATCTGCTCGCCTTCTGCTGCTTCATACGGCACCTGTTGCAGCAGGTGAGAAATACAGTTCAGACGCGCTTTCTTCTTATTAACGCCTTGCACCACCCACCATGGCGCCTCGGCAATGTTGGTGCGTTCCAGCATCCTCTCTTTGGCGGCGGTGTAATCCTCCCAGCGGCGGCGACTTTCCAAATCCATCGGGCTCAGCTTCCACTGCTTTAGCGGATCATGGATGCGGCTGAGGAAGCGCATTTCCTGCTCTTCATCGGTGATGGAGATCCAGTATTTCACGATCTGAATGCCGCTGCGTACCAGCATGCGTTCAAACTCTGGCGTGCTGTGGAAGAACTCCTCGTACTCCGCATCGCTGCAAAATCCCATCACCTTTTCGACGCCTGCGCGGTTGTACCAGCTTCGGTCGAACAACACGATCTCTCCCGCCGACGGCAGATGTGAGACGTAACGCTGAAAATACCACTGCGTGCGCTCACGTTCATTTGGCGCGGGCAGTGCCGCCACGCGGCAATAGCGCGGGTTGAGTCGCTGCATAATCCGTTTAATCACGCCGCCTTTGCCTGCCGCATCGCGGCCTTCAAAAATCACTACCAGACGATGGCCGGTGCGGATCACCCAGTTTTGCAGCTTCACCAACTCGCCCTGGAGATGCAGCAACTCCATAAAATAGCGGCGGCGCCACGCCAGTTCTTGCGGATCGTTATTGGCTGCCAGACCAAAATCCGCTAACTCCATCTCCAGCGACTCGTCGTAATTGTCATAGAATTCCTGTAAAAAGCGCGCATCAAACATATTGTTGTTATTTATTTCGTGTGCAGACATCGTCTTATCCCTGTCGAAGCGAGCGTTACAGTGAAGTCATCATCCAGTAGAGGGCGGCCGAGAGCAGCGCGGCGGCAGGCAGGGTGAGCACCCAGGCCAGCACCATATTGCGCAGCGTGCCAAACTGTAAGCCGCTGCGATTGGCGGCCATGGTGCCGGCAATCCCGGAAGAGAGCACGTGCGTGGTTGAGACCGGCAGACCGAATGCATCTGCTGCGCCAATGGTGCCCATCGCCACCATCTGCGCACTGATGCCTTGCGCATAGTTGAGTTGGCTTTTGCCAATCTTCTCACCCAGCGTGGTGACAATACGACGCCAGCCCACCATGGTGCCCAATCCTAGCGCCAGCGCCACTGCGACTTTCACCCACGTCGGGATAAATTGGGTTGCACCATTGAGCGCGGTTTTCAGCGCCTGCATATTTTGCTGCGTGGCTGACGGTAAGATCAGCGAGTGATCGGCTTGCAGACGTTTGATGGTTTCTGCTGCCAGATACATCTGATTACGTATGGTAGGTTTTTGCTCGGCGGGGATAGCCTGAAACGCGCCAAATTGCTTCAACGTGTCGCCAATGTTGCCACTGACCTGCGCCAGCGCGGCGATCACTGTCGCATCACGTTGGCCGGTGCGCAGATAAGTCGCTAACACATCATCAGGCTGAGCGGGAACCATTGCGGCGCTATTTTGCAGCAGTTGTGTCTGGCTTGTTTTGGCCAGTGTAATCAGCTGTGGGATATCAGACTGCGGCACGGAACGGTTCAGAGAATAAGTAACGGGCAGGGCAGCCACCAGAATCAGCATCATCAGCCCCATACCTTTCTGGCCATCATTCGAGCCGTGCGCAAAGGATACGCCGGTGCAGGACAGCACCATCAAGCCTCGAATCCACATCGGCGGCGCACCTTCATGTTTGCTGGTGGCATACAACTCTGGCTTTTTCACCACGCGCTTCATCAACACCAGCAACAGTGCGGCACAGACGAAGCCGACAATCGGCGACAGAATAAGCGCATTGCCGATGTTTAATGCCTGTCCCCAGTTTACGCCGCTCATGGCGCTGCGTCCGTGCATCACGGCATTGGCGATGCCCACGCCAATAATGGAACCAATCAAGGTGTGTGATGATGAGGCGGGCAGGCCCAACCACCAGGTGGCGAGGTTCCAGATGATCGCCGAGAACAACAGGGCATAGATCATCACAAAGCTTTCGCTGCTGCCGGACTGCATAATGAGTTCAATTGGCAACAGGGATATGATGCCGAAAGCCACTGCGCCCGAGGAGCACAAGACGCCGAGGAAATTGAAAATTCCTGACCAGACCACCGCCACGGTAGGCGAAAGAGAACGGGTGTAGATGACGGTGGCAACGGCGTTGGCCGTATCGTGGAAACCATTGACGAACTCGAAACCCAATGCTGCTAATAAGGCAAAACCGAGCAGCATTAACGGCAGCGCACTGCTGAATGTGACCCCGGTTTGCTGAATATCGCCGACTAACTGCGTTCCTGCAAAGAGAATGCCGGCGAGTAAAACCACGCCGAACAGGAATAGTGGTTTTTTGCTGTTTTTTACAGGAAGTTGAATCGCAGAAGACAACGGTGAAGCGGCAACATGTAAAGTTTGAGGCGTAACGTAATCGCTCATTAGTGAAAATTTCCTATAGATCGCTAAAGCGGCACAAGCACAACGATTTGTGTGGCTAACATATAGAAAATTTATGAAAGATTTATGACAGCGCTGTCAAAATTTAGTCATATAAATGAAACTTAAAGAGAGTGGTGAGTTGTTGAGTTGTAAGTATAATCAATACAAACAATGAGTTATATTGATTTGGGTTAGGTAGTGGAAATCGGGAGTGAGTTTTATTTCTGCCATAAATTTGTCATATTGGCTATCGAACTGATTACCATAGATTACATTTACAGCAGGGAATCATTACCGTGCTAATTTGATTTTGGGGATGAAAACTTATCTGTATTTTTATCGCTCGCCCATAAAGCATGGCGACTACGGGTGACGTCTTTTCAACTCATCAAACAACCATTCTTTGCTGATGGGGCCAGAACTTAATTTCTGGATCATGGCATTATCTGCATAGTTCAGCAGCCATTCTCCCAGTTCTGCCATGCCAGCCTCATATGAGCCGTGCACCTCAACAAACTTCTCCGACAGAATCAGTAACTCCATGCGCAGCGCGTTGCTGCGGGTCATGAACTCCAGATAGCCTTCGCGATCGGTTTCATAATCGGGGATCTTCGACAGCACAATGACCTCTTCTTCCTGAATAGTGGTGAGCCAGTGTAAACCGCTATTTCCTCGATGTGCAGAATAATCATGCTTCACAAGTGAATATTTAATTGTTGCGGTTCGCTTATTCAATCATCTCCTTATTCCCTGTGGGTGTAATGGTAGACATTTAATAACAAGCGTATTCCTCAATGGCATAGCGGTTATGCGGCTGGGCATATTTCTGCCGGGTATGGGCCTGTTTATGCTGCTCACATCATTCAATGAGAGAGCGACAAATGAACACACTATTTACGCCTATTACTGCCGGACAATTACGTCTTCAGCATCGCGTCGTGATGGCACCGACAACCCGTATGCGCAGCGAAAATGGCAGCGTGCCGGGTCAGTTGATGGTTGAGTATTATCGACAGCGCACCAGTCCCGGTGGGTTGCTGATTGCGGAAGCGACCGCGATTTCGCCCCATGCGAATGCCTATGCCGATGCGCCGGGCATTTTCAATGATGCTCAACAGGCGGGATGGAAGCAGGTGGTTGATGCGGTGCATAAGCAGGGCGGCCAGATAGTGCTGCAATTGTGGCACCCTGGGCGTCAGTCATTGCCAGAACTGTCAGAAGGTTACCAGCCGGTTGCACCCTCGGCTTTGACTGCGCGAGAGACCTACGGCGTGGGCAAGAATGCCGACGGTACTTATGAAGGAAAGTTGTTCCCTGAACCACGTGCATTGCAAGAAGATGAAATTCCACAGCTTATTGAAGCCTATCGACAGGCTGCGAGAAGGGCAAAAGCGGCAGGTTTTGACGGAGTTGAACTGCATGCCGCCAACGGCTATCTACCTGAGCTGTTTCTGCTGGATGGCAGCAACAAACGTCAGGACAGCTGGGGTGGAAGCCTGGCAAATCGGGCACGTTTTTTACTGGAGGCAGTAGCAGCTCTGACGGAAGTGTATGGGCCGGGGCGGGTTGGCGTCCGAATTTCTCCAAGTGGCATTTATGGCGATATGCAAGATAGTGACCCGGCAGCGACGTTCAGCTATTTGGCCGACAAGCTCAATGATATGGCGCTGGCGTATCTGCACATTATTGAGCCGCGCATCGTCGGACCGGAAGACAGGGAAGGCGGGCATTATGAGGAACCGGTAGCCAGCCGACATCTGCGCGAGTTTTACCATGGCACCCTTATCGCGGCGGGAGGCTTTAAACCTGAGGCCGGGGAGAAAATGCTCGAAGCGGGTGAGGCAGACTTGATCGCATTTGGTCGTTTGTTTACCTCGAATCCCGATTTACCTGCAAGGATCCAACATGGCAATCCGTTAGCTCACTATCAACGTGACGCATTTTTCGGTGGAGATGCTAAAGGCTATACGGATTTTCCTGCCTATGCGCAGTAGCAACGCGAGTTAATTCTTAGAAGAGCGGCCGTCAGGCCGCTTTTGCCTCGAACAATAAACGCCCGCCTCAATCACCTTTCTCCAGGCTCTAAAATCACTATCAAGCCAGTGCGGTTCCGCACTGGCTTATACGTCTTAAATCTGAGAAACCCCCACCGAAGCACCGCCATCAACGTACAGTGTTTGTCCGGTCATAAAGCCAGGCCAATCCCTTTGCTGGCACGGTAATCAAAAATGTTCTTTGCGGTTGCATATTTTACTCCTGCGTTAAACGACAAAAACCGGCGCAGATGTCTGCGCCGGAGAGGATAAAACGGTTAAAGGTGATTTATGAGGCTGAAGCTGCTTGCAGAGCGACATCGGCTGCACTAATGCCTTCCAATGCCAGGCCGTAGCCCGCGCTTTCATCAATGATGCGACGCAGTTTTTGCGTCAGCGCGATGCGTGTATAGCGGCTGGTGAGTGGAGGTAACGCCGCGAGCGATTCTGCCAGCGCATGAGCCCGTGTCAGCAAGGTATCACGTGGCAGAATTTCATTAACCACGCCCCAATCTTTGGCGGTTTCAGCGTCCAATTCCCGACGCGTTAACAGGAAATAGCGGCCACGAATGCTACCGATGACTTCTGGCCACAACAGGTTCACGCCATCCCCTGGGACGATGCCAAAGTCGAAATGGGGTTTGTCCTGGAAAACAGTATCGGGCGTGGCCAACACGATGTCCGCCAGCAAAGCGTATTCCGAGTGCAGGCGCACCGGTCCGTTTAAAGCAGCGATGACCGGCACTTCAATATCCAGCAGATTCATCAGAACTTTTTTGCCTTCGCGGAAAATTTTGTCGTAACCGCGCGGCGTGAAAAAATCAAAACCTTCCGGGCTGATATTCTCCATAAAGGCCTCTCCAGCGCCAGTCAGAATCACCACGCGATTATCGGGATCGGAGCCAATTTGATGAAACAGTTCAACAAATTCTTCGTGGGTATGCCCATTGAACATCAGTGAGCCACCATCAGTATGAAACATCACTTCCAATACACCGGTGGTCGAGCGGGTAAGACGTGCGTTGTTAAAGCTGTGACGATAGTTTTCTAAGCAAGACATAGTGATTTCCTTTTGAATGATGCGCTTTCGCTGAAAGCGAGTTAGCCGTTGTTGATGCAAAGGAGTATCTGCTAATTTCAGTGGGTAATGGCAGAGGGCCAAAAACCATAATTGCTATTCCCAGGAGGAATACCATGGATCGCTTTCAGGCGATGCAGATGTATGTGCAGGTGGTTGATGCGGGGTCGTTTTCGGCGGCAGCGCGCATTTTGGATATCGGGCAACCGGCGGTATCAAAGACTATCGCCCAGTTGGAAAAGCATCTGGATGTACGTTTACTTTTGCGCACCACGCATGGACTCACGCCCACTGAAGCGGGGCAGCGATTTTATGAGCGTGTACGAATTACGCTGCAGCAGGCAGATGAAGCGGAGATGGCGGCGCGCGGTGCGGACAAAGGTCTCACTGGTATTCTGCGCGTGGCGGCAGCGCCGACTTTTGCCCGATTACATGTCATCCCACATTTGGCTGAGTTTATGGAGCAGCATCCGCAACTCAAGGTGGACATTCGGCTCGACGATCGTCCCATCGATCTGATTGCCGAAGGGATCGATATTTGCCTGCGCATGGGCACACTGCAGGATTCCGGCGCGGTGGCGCGTAAAATTGCCACCTCAAGACGTTCTGTATTGGCCACCACCGACTACCTGACGCGCCATGGTCATCCGCAGCATCCCCGTGACCTCAGCCAACATGAAGCGCTGATTTTTAGCCAACTCAATGATACCTGGCAATTTAAGCGTGCAGCTGAAGTCGAAAATGTTGTCCTGAAAGGGCGACTTCATCTCAGCGCAGCGGAGGGGATTCGCACCGCCGTGCTGGCGCATATGGGCATCACGGTGGCTTCTGACTGGATGTTTTCCCAGGAAATCGCTGACGGAACCGTCGAACGTGTGGTCAGCGATTGGGCTTTGCCTGATATTGACCTGTGGGCCGTTTTTCCTGGTGGACGCATGGCGACGGCGAAAGCTCGTCAGTTTGCCGCGTTTGTTGAACGCGTCATGAATGACTAATCCAGATTTTCCGCCGTCACCATGCGCAGTTTAACGCGGCCGCGGAGCGGTGACGATCCGCAATCCCTCCAGCGGCGCCATGACTTGGGCTGCACGTAACTTCGCGCTTTCTTGAGTTTTGAACATTACCTGGCGTGCATCCTGCGGAATAGCTCACTGACTTAAAGCCCCAGATCTGACAGGCCAGGATGATCGTCCGGACGACGGCCCAGCGGCCAGAAGTATTTCCGCTCGCTTTCTTTGATTGGCATGTCGTTGATGCAGGCAAAACGACGCTCCATCAGACCATCAGCGCCAAACTCCCAGTTTTCATTTCCGTAAGAGCGGAACCAGTTGCCAGAGTCATCATGCCATTCGTAAGCGTAGCGGACGGCGATGCGGTTACCGCCAAATGCCCACAGTTCCTTGATCAGGCGGTATTCGTGCTCTTTCTTCCATTTACGGTCGAGGAAGCTCTGCGCTTCTTCACGATTGTTTGCGAACTCGGCGCGGTTACGCCATTTGGTGTCCAGTGAGTAAGCCAGAGCCACTTTTGCAGCATCACGGGTGTTCCAGCCATCTTCAGCCAGTCGAACTTTCTCAATGGCCGTTTCAAGTGTGAAAGGAGGGAGCGGTGGACGAACATTTGAATCAGTCATGGCAAAACTCCTGTAAATTTTGGGTTTGAAGATGAATCGAATTTAAAAACTCATGTAAACCTAAGTTCAGAACACAAACGTTCATTAACTTCAGGTCGCGGAGGAGGCTCGTTCTAACATGAGTTTCGCGATGTCCTGTGCGTTATCGGCCGCCCCCCTGTCGCCCATCACATATGACATTGTGATAGCGCCCTCTAACAGGATCAGCAGCTGCCTGGCCAGATCCTCCGGATGTTCAACGTTCAGTTGTTCGGCAAGCTCCAGTGCGTAATCCAGCAACTTCTGCTTGTGCATCTTCGCTATCTGGCGCACAGGGTCTTCAGGGTCGCCAACCTCTCCGGCTGTGTTGATAAACGCGCAGCCTCGGAAGCCGTCGGACTCGAACCAGCTCTTCAGAACGTTGAACATGTTCAGAATGCGTTCCTGAGGCGTCTCGCCTTTGTCAGACTCTGTTCTGAACCATTGCATCCACCGCTCATCGCGCTCTGTTAACGCGGCGGATGCCACGTCTTCCTTGTTTGCGAAATGGCGATAAATACTCTTCCTTGCGACACCAGAGGTTTTGACCAGAAGGTCCATGCCCATAGCGTGGATCCCATTCTGATAGATGAGCTCCTCGGCGGTTTTCAGGATTTTATCCCGAGTATCAGTTGTTTTCTTGTTCATGTAGTAAAAGTAGAATTATCGTTCTACCTCGTCAACGCTTTTTTATCCAGGAACCCGCAGAAAAATCATTCAGTCATGACAACGCTTTGTGAATGGAGGGTGATCGGAAGAATTTTGCAGACACCTGGCAGGAAGAATGAAGGACAGAAAAGGGAATGCCAGAGATGAGCCATTTTGTCCCTCCGCCGACAAACTGATGGGTTGTCTTCAACTTTTGTAATTAACTTAATCACTACCAAATTTAATTTTGTCGAAGGTGTACAACTTAAACTTACATGTACAAATATGTTGGTTATTTCGTGTTTACTTATTTATTTCAGGATCTTAATTGATCATTAATATATATAGAGAAAATGACGGATAAGCGAAGCGGTAAATGGCGCACAATTGATCAAGAAATGATCGATTTTTGTTGTTAACGGCGGGAATAACTCTCCTGACGTAGCTCATTTCGCATTTAAGCGAAGCGCTAATACACGTCAGGAGAGTGTTGTGATGAGGGCTAGCTTAAGTAACCCTGGATTGAATTAATGATGTAGTTATTTCCGGCGGCTGATCTTTCCTCCCTTACGGCCAGCTTCTACGGCCCGGTTAGGGTCGTTTTTAAAATTGCCGCCACTGGCTTGACCGCCTTTGCGGCCTGCTTCTGCAGCTCGCTCTTTATCCTCGGCGAAGTTCCCTGTGCCCCCACGACGTTGCGTCTTTTTCTCTTCCTCTTCAGGATGCTTGTTAGGGTCCGTCATGCGTTCTCCTCATTATATTTGTACCAACATAAAGCAAAAATAAATGTAGCGTTGTTTTTACCATAATCAAGTCAGGATTAATCTTAAGTTTTAATATTTTGCGGACTGTTTGTTTAAGTATAAGTCGATTTTTGTTTATAAGCGGATGAAACTCGCATCAAAGATGATTGTTAGCGCATTTCAGATGTTGAGTAAAGTGTGTTGCTCGGGAAAATATAAGCGAAGCGGTAAGGTTGTGATATTAACCCTGTTCTCAGTTTCGAGCCGACTGGCTTGCGAAGAGGGGCTTACTTGCTACGTTTAATTAAGATGATTACTCGGCTGTTAATTAACGCTTCGCTTATTTCCAGATAATTCCCTGAGCGGCAGTGTTGAAGTGGTTAGCTCGCTAAGCATCTGCATACCATCCACAAAGGTAGTTCACTAAGAGCATATCAACCAGGAGCGAATGAATGACGAGGGAATCTGTTTATCTGGATTGGCTACGTGATGCACACGCGATGGAGAAGCACGGTGAAACGTTATTGAAAGTGGCAATGGATCGTCTTGACAGGGGTTCCTCGATTGGGAGGCATATCGTGCATTACCTGGATCAGGGGCGCGAACAGCAGTTGCAGGTCAAAGAGGTTTTGAAATGTCATGACAATTGTTGGTCGGCCCTAAAAGAGTCCTTAGGTCGCATGTCTGTGGTGGGTCAAGCCGCAAGCGATATGCTGCGTGATGAGCCGGGCGCGCGTACGGCAGTCAGCGTATATGTCTTTTGCAGTTATAAAGTTGCCACTTACACCACGTTAATTGCCGCCGCCGGGCAGGCTGATGACAGTGAAGGGGTAGATATTTTTCAGCGGATCTTGCAACAGGAAGCGCATATGGCAACCAGACTGCTTGCGGACTTGCCTGAAGCAGCCAATGAATCGATAGATTTGCTCACGGATAGTGAAGCGTCAAGCTCGGTGTAGTGTTATCTCTGGGTGGCCAGTTGGCTGCCCGTAGATGAAACAGCCTGCATAATTAATGATTGCATGTTAACAGCAATTGCATAAGCTGCAGTAAAAAGCCGTTACGCTTATTCAAACGTAAGTTCAACGACCCCAAATCCAGTTTAATAAGTAAAGCACACTGATCACCCAGGTGACTATTATTGCCGACAATTTAATATAACTGATCAAATTCAATATTTGAGCTATTCCGTACAAAGTGAATTGTCTTTTATGAGTAAGTTATATTTAAGTAAAAGTATTAAGGTTAATGAACATGCTGACGATAACAGCAGGGATGCTGCCGATGAGAACGCGGAGCGTCTCCATTTCTTTGTTTTAATAACACCTGGATTTCATGACTCACTAATAAAAATCATTGAGGTTTCTAAATGGACATAGTTCAAGGATTTTCACGCAATATAAAACTGCGCAGCAAACTCATTATTTCTTCACTCATCAATATCGGCATGCTGCTTTTGGTCGCCGTGCTGGGTTTAAATTCGCTTTTTATGGCGCAAACCGGCGTCAACGGCATGATGAAGGATGATTACCCAACCATTGCGTTGGGCAATCAGTTGATCGATGAGATTAACACCACCATTCAGCGACAGGCTTTGCTGCTCAGCCCAATCAACACGGAGCGCCGCGATACCATCATGAATGAGCTTCAGGGCGCTACCGGGCAAATTACAGAGATTTACCGTCAGCTCGATGCACTGGCGACAGATGATGATTCTATTGTTTATCTCAAAAGTCTGGATGATAAACGTAAAGCTTATTTAGAGGGACGTAATCAATTTTTGCAACTTGCTAACCAGGACCCCAATAAAGCGCTGGATTATTATCTGACGACACTGGCGAACAAGCAGAAGGACTATACGGGTGAGGTGAAGCGTTTTATCGCATTGCAAGAGCAGCAGATGAACGGTTCCTATACCCATTTTATGGATTCCTATCACACCACTAAAATCTCAATGGTGGCCATCTTTATTGCGGCGGTCATTCTCTCTGCACTGATTGGCTGGATTATTATTCGTTCTATTACCGTGCCATTAAAAAATGTGATTGCGTTCTTAGGACGTGTCGCCGATGGCGATCTCAGTACGCATTTTTATGAGAAGCGTAAAGATGAGATGGGGCAATTAATAAACGCCATTCAGATGATGCAGGAAAAGATGTCGACGATTGTCAGTCACATTCGCATTAGTGCGGAACAAATATCCGGAGGTGCCAGTGAAATTATGTCGGGTACCCATGATTTAGCCGCGCGCACTGAAGAACAGGCCAGTTCGGTCGAGCAAACGGCTGCATCGGTTGAGGAATTCACCGCCACGATAAGCAACACGCGCAACAACACCCATTTTGCTGCCGATCTGTCTGAAAAGGCGGAAAGCGCGGTAGGTCAAAACGCCACAATGATGAACAACGTGTCGACCAAAATGGCTGAAATCCATGATTCAGCGGGTCGCATGGCTGACATCATCAACCTGATTGACTCGATCGCCTTCCAGACCAACATCCTCGCATTGAATGCTGCTGTTGAGGCAGCAAGAGCAGGGGAGCACGGTCGCGGTTTTGCCGTGGTGGCACAGGAAGTGCGTGCGCTGGCACAGAAGACGGCAACGTCATCCCATGAGATTCGTCATTTAATCGAGGAGTCTTCCACGCGCATTGTGGATGGGCGTGACATGGTTGCGGATGCCAACAAACTGATGACGGAAATGATGACGAACGTCGTCAACATGAAGGATGTGCTGTCACAGATAAATCAGGCCAGCACCGAGCAGGCCGATGGCATCAGTCAAATCAATATTGCGATCAGTCAGATCGACATCACCACTCAGCAAAATGCCTCGCTGGTGGAGCAATCCTTAGCTGCATCAGCCATGCTGAGCGAGCAAGCGGCGAACATGGTCAACAGTGTGAGCGTGTTTACGCTGCAAAAAACGCCGTAAGTGATAAAGATTGGCGGCCAACTGGCCGCCCTTGAGCTATGAGAGATCCGCCGGGTTGCAATGGGGGACCTGCGTAACCAGCCAATCAGCAAACAAGCTGATATTTTTCATACTGCTCGCCGATTTCGGCCACACCAGGTAATAGCCCTCACCGGTTGCCACGGGTTGTGGATAGGGTAACGTCAGCAGTCCACTTTGGATGGCTTCGATACTGAGCAGCAAATCACCCACTGAGACCCCATGTCCACTGATCGCGGCCATATTGCCTTGCTCTAAGGTATCGAACAGCTTTCCCTGCCACAGATTGATCTGCGGGGCATCATGCACGCCCGCTAACCAGCGACGCCAGTCGCGGCGATCGTGCGTAGGATGAATCAATTCGCAGGCTGCCAGATTCGTTTGTGCTTGCTGCTTGAGTGCTGGGGCGCAAAGGGGAATTAACCACTCCTGAAACAGCAGCCGGCTCTCTGTATCGGCACCGAACTCGCCGCTTCCCAGTAAGATCGCGCAGTCATAAGGCTCGCGCGCAAATTCCACGCTGTCGGTGTCCATCCATACGCTGGTGATCTGTACGTCAGGTGTTGAGTATTGCTCACGATAATTTTGCAATGCATCTAACAGCCATCGCATGGTGAGCGTCGAAGGCGCTTTCAGACGCAGTTGGTGGTTATGTTGGGTGAAAGCGGCACAGGCACTCTCCAGTTGTTCAAAGCCTCCTTCAAGCTGAGCGGCTAATACGCTTCCGGCCGCAGTGATGGCAACCTTCGGTCCTTTACGGACAAATAACTCACAATCGAACCAGGCTTCCAGCGTGCGAATATGGCGACTGATAGCTCCGGGCGTGACGTTAAGCACGGCGGCAGCCTGGCTAAATGATTCCAGACGTGCTGCTGTAGCAAACGCGCGCAGGGCATAGAGTGGAGGAAGCGTCATGGCATGTGATCAATATTGAGTAAAACTCACATTCAACTGCATTTTAATCCGTTTTTCAACGCTCAGCGTTCCCGCAATACTGGCGATCCTTAAATACGCGTCCGGGTCATTTTCATGAGCATCTCGCTGCTGCTGACGTATATGTTGGCGATCCTTCTGCTAATCCTAACGCCGGGCCCAGTAGTGGCACTGGTGATGGGCACCGCTGCGCGCCAGGGATATCGTCGAGCCTTTGCCACGGTGATCGGTACTAACAGTGCTTCGCTGGTGTTAATGGCGCTGGCCGCTTTAGCGCTGACGGGACTGGTGTCACTTAATCCACTCAATTTGCAGATTATCGGTCTGGCGGGATCGTTGTTTATCGGCGTAACAGCGTGGCGTGGCTTGCGGTCATCCGGGATATCCTCGCGGGACAACGCAGGCACGCAAGGCGGGTTGCTGCAAGGCTTTATGATTGGGGTATCAAACCCAAAGGATATTCTGTTTTTTGCCGCGCTGTTTCCGCAGTTTATCGCGGTGACGCCGCATCTCAGCAGCAGTCTGATCACGCTGGCGTTGGTCTGGGTTTTCTTCGATTTCGCCGTGCTGACCTTCTACATCATTTCAGTTAAACGCTGGCTGCCGCGACCGCTGCAGCAGCGGCTGGAACGACTATCAATGATCATGTTGTTAATGATTGGCGCCGCAGGAGTTGTTTATAACTCTTATCATCTTATTGTTTTTATTAATTAATTTAATGAGTGAGAAATGCGGGAGGCGCTATATGCTCAAGATAATTTAAGGCTTGCCGATAAAGCGTATCGCGAAATGCTGCATGGAGCAGCAGGATAAAAGGGAAAAATAATGAAAAAGCTTTTGATAGCGTGTGCCGTTTTAACATTGGCGGGTTGCGCCAGACCTTATGGACCTGCAGACACAGTGATAAACCAGCAGTTAGTGACGCCAGACCCCAGCAAACCACAGACAAAAGTGACCGTTACACGTCTGAAGCAGTTTATTGGTGGCGGAAGTGGTGGTACCTGCAAGTTTGTTATCAACATCGATAACCAGGATGTGGCGATGCTCAGACAAAACCAGTTTGTCACAGCTTACTTAGCTAATGGTCTGCATAAGCTTAAAGTCAGCAATGATTGTACTGTCCTCAGCATGGGCATGCGTAAATCTTTGGATATTGTTGCCGATGGTAGTCCGCAAGAGTATGCCACTGAGGTCGGTTTCTGGGGCCAATATCGTATGTGGCGCACGCAATAATCTGCAAACCAATCACACCTTTTCGTGATTCACCGCACGAGCATCACATCTTCATGTGGTGCTCAGTGGGGTGCGGTATCGAACTCTCTCTGCGCCCTGCGCGGCACAGAAGGTGATTCAACATATCACACAGGTTATTGATCAGATTTCGCGTCAGCTATCAGACGCCTGCTGAGGGAATTTATTGCGCAATTTCTGCAATTTTGCCGGGATGTTCATCATGCAGAAGGCATTTTCCTGACCTTCTTTTTCCCAGAAGTTTTGGTGATAGTCTTCGGCTGCATACCACTCGGCTAACGGTTCCAGCTTTGTCACCAGCGGTTTGCCGAGTTCGGCAGCGGCACGCGCTATTCCCTGTTCAGCGGCAAGACGTTGCGCATCATTGGTCGGAAACAGTGCGGAGCGATAGCGTGAACGCACTACGCCTTCTTTGATGTTTTCCTGCGTGGCATCGTGTGTCGCGAAGTGAATGTCGAGTAAATCGTCATAACTGACGAGTGCGGGATCGAACTCGATTTTCACCGCTTCGGCGTGACCTGTGGTGTCGCTGTAGACTTGATCGTAAGTGGGTGAGGAGACATGGCCACCGATGTAACCACTTTCAACGCTCAACACGCCCTGAATCGATTGGAAAATCGCTTCAGTACACCAAAAGCAGCCGCCAGCAAAAATGGCTTGTTCACGCATCAGTCTGAGTTCCGGATAAAAAAAGTGACGTTACCTTACACGGCGGTGAAAAGTAACGCCACTGCATTGGCGCATCATGAGTGACTGAGGGAATGCTGAGGCGAAATCCGGCTTAAATTGCCGCGTAATCGCCCGTGCCTTCCGGCCATGGGGTGAGCAAATCAAATCCGGTTTCGGTCACGGCAATGGTGTGTTCCCACTGCGCTGACAACGAGCGGTCTTTTGTCACTACCGTCCAGCCATCCGACAGAACGCTGGTACCCGCTTTACCGGCATTGATCATAGGCTCGATGGTGAAAATCATCCCCGCTTGCAGCTCAAGGCCAGTGCCCGGCGTGCCGTAATGCAAGATCTGTGGCTCACCATGATAAATTTCACCCACACCGTGACCGCAATATTCGCGCACCACCGAAAAACCGGCTTTCTCAGCAACCTGCTGAATCGCCGCGCCGATATCGCCCAGCGTGGCGCCGGGTTTAACCACCTTTATGCCCGCCACCATCGAATCATAGGTGATCTCAACCAAACGTTTAGCGCGCACTGTAGGCTCGCCGACGTAATACATGCGGCTGGTGTCGCCGTACCAGCCATCTTTGATGATGGCGACGTCGATGTTGACGATATCGCCATTCTTGAGCTTTTTCTCGCCCGGAATACCATGGCACACCACATGATTTATCGATGTACATGTGGTGCGCGTATAGCCGTGATAACCGATATTCGCGGGGACCACTTTCAGCTCATTCACAATGTAATCATGGCAAATGGCGTCTAATTCATCTGTGGTTACGCCGGGTTTGACGTAAGGAGTGATGATTTCCAGCACTTTTGCCGCGGCGTGTCCGGCAGCGCGTGCCAGTTCGATTTCTTCAGCGGTGTGGAGTTTGATGGTCATTGCGCGATTCCCTGCGTAGTTAAAGTTGGCTGGTCGAGCAGCTGCGCTAAATCCGCGCCGCCGTCACGTTCGACGCGCATCAACAGGCGCGTCAGTTCCTGAAGGTTGAGGTCAGGATAAAGCTCAGCCAGCATGCCAATCTTCATCCAGTGTTCTGCTTGTGCGTTGATGGAGCGGCTCAATGCCGTGCTAGCGATACGCAGATTTTCATGCATCAGGTCAGAAATTTTTACGATACCCATTATGCGTTCCGTATATGAAACATAGTCGTTTTGCATATAGGTTACGCCGGGTATAGTGAAGATGGAAGGGGAAATGTTGAGTTGTTTATCGTGACTATGCAGATCCAGTTAGCCTCTCTGTCGATTAATCCTGAAGCGACTGCAGAACGGATACGTTGAAAGTAAGGAGAAGATGGCTCAGGTATTGACGTAAAGGGGGTAAAAAAATACCCGCGCAAGGCGGGTCAACATTCGTTACAGAGAAATATCTCACCACTGGGACACAATGGTTTGATGAAAGTTCGACACTTAAATCCCTGAGTTAAAATAAATCATGTCCAGGATAAATCGGTTTGCAAATAAGCGAGGCGTATTATTGAGGAAAAGTCAGGGAGCTGTGAGTGGTAAGTTAAGAATAGCCAAACCGATCTGAATCGATAATTTGAATATTTTTTGGACTCATACTAACCCAGGCAACAAGCTGAATTTAATATCATTATTCGAAAATCTTATTAATTAGTGTGCTATTGATAAGATCTTATGCAGGCCATGATAATCAACTCAAATAACGCTTCGCTTGATTGGGGTGATTGATACCTCCACACGTTTTTCATGTAAGCTTTCTGTAAAGATAATTAAGCATGACAAACCGAGTTGGCAGGCTTAGTATGGTGCGATTCACCGGTTAATAATGAGCAAAATAGACGCAAAATGGCGGATATTCTCCTTAATGATAATGAAGTTATTCTTTTAAGTTCTGAATTGCTATCAGTACCAATGGATTGGGCGAGTGCAAATGAGCGGAACTAACGAATTTAAACCCGGCTGCATAACGCTGCAGGCACTTCGGAATCCAGATATCTGCCGTGATGATGTCCTGAGCAAATTTACTGATTTAGTCAGTAAAACCCTGGGTGTTCCCAGTAGTTTCATCTCCGTCCTTGACGATGATTTCCAATACATCAAAGCCGCTCACAACTTTAATGTTGGCGAAACCCTGCGCGCCGATTCGTTATGCCAGTACGTTGTAGAAGGAGATCAACCGCTGGTGGTGCCCGATACGCAACTTGACGCCTGTTTTGCCGTGAACCCCTTTGTCGTTGGCGAACCCTTTGTTCGCTTTTATGCCGGCGTGCCACTGAAGAGTCGGGAAGGGCTGGTTTTAGGTACGCTGTGCGTGGTGGATGGTAAACCACAGTCATTTAGCGCTGAAAAGCTGGCGACGATGACGCTGCTATCGCAATTGGTGATTTCCTTTCTTGAAGCCTGGCATTCCGTTGGGTTTACCGATCTGGTTACGGGATTGCCTAACCGACAGCAACTGATCCGGGATCTGCAATCCCTGCGTAACGCGGGTGATAACACCCCGCATCGGCTGGTGTTGATCGATTGTATTGATATGCCGCGCGCCTATGAACTGGCACGCTCATTAGGCATGGCGCCTGTCGAAGGGCTGCTCAAAGATATGGCCACATTATTGCCGCTACGTCTTCGCCCCGGTAAAAATGAACTGCTCTATACCGTGGCAACCGGGCGGTTCGCGCTACTAACCCTTCAACAGAGTCCGCTGAGCGCCGAGTGGGTTGCGCAACGCATGGAGGGAGTGCGCGCAGAAATTGGCGAAGGGTTGTCAGTTGATTTGGCAACGCATACCGGTGAAACCCTGTTTTCGCCTTCAGAAATTTCCGCTCAGGAAGCGCTGCGCCGTGCCGTCAGTGCACTTCATGAAGCCATTTGCCGCGGGATCCCGTGTATGAGCTTCAGTGAAAAAAACGACGAGCGGCGTACGGATGATTTTACCCTCGTCAACGATTTGGCCACTGCCGTTCGGCATAATCACGGCTTGTATCTGGTGTTCCAGCCGAAAATCTGTCTAAGCAGCGGGTTGCCAATTGGGCTTGAAGCGTTGATCCGATGGCGCCACCCGACCCGAGGTGAACTCTCTCCTGCGGTATTCATCCCGCTCGCTGAACAAACCACGCTGTTGCAAGAGATCACCGAATGGGTCATTGATAAAACCATTGAGCGTTTGAAACGGCTCAACGGGCAAGGTATCCAGTTGCCTGTCACGGTAAACGTCAGCGTGCGCGATTTTAGCCAGGAGAATTTTGCCGACAGGCTGGAGAGTAAGATGAACAAGGCACGCTTACCGACTAGCCTTCTCGGCATTGAGTGTCTGGAAACCGAGCGCATCATCGAAAGCACGGCGGCCATTAATGGTCTGGAAATGTTGAAACTGCGTGGTTTTGGTATTGCGCTGGACGATTTCGGCACCGGTTACAGCAATATCAGTTACCTGCGAAAAATGCCTCTGGATGTCGTCAAACTCGACCGTTCGATTGTCGGCGGACTTGCCACGGATACCGCGTCACGCATCATCACTCGCAGCATTATCGCTATGCTCAAAGAACTGGATTATGTGGTGTTAGCCGAAGGCGTGGAAAACATTGAGACGCTCGAAGCGTTAAAAGAGTTCGGTTGCGATCAGGCGCAGGGGTTCTTTCATTCCCGCCCATTGCCTGAGGGCGAGCTGGATAATTGGTTACGCTGGAAGTTAGGGTAATAATAGAAGAACAGTGGATAAACGAAGCATGTAGTAAAGAAAATAGACTTTACTAGTGGCGGAAATATTTTATAAAATATCTTACGCTTGATTCACAGAACAGATTAATTACGCCATCGCCTTAATTATCACCCGGCTAAACTGATAAAACCCAATCAGGGTGAATGGAGGTATGTATGTCAGAACGTCCAGAACCAGATGATGTTAAGCCACTGCCTGGCGACGATTTGCCTTTGCCCGATGAAGAGGACGATGAGACTGACGATCGTGGTTTACCTGATGATCAAAAACCCATTATCTGATTCTCAATACAGAGCCGCTGATGCGGCTCTTTTGCTTTGCGCAGTGTGTAAGAGGGTTCCTTGCTGAAGGGCGCTTCAATCATTCGATGAGCTATCATCTTTGATATACTGCCGCATCGCTTCATGCATGGCACGATTACGATCAATCTCAAGCCCACGCTCTTCATACTCTTTAGCCATGTTAATAATGACTTCATCATACTTACCTTTGAAGCTGATGTTATTTAACGCAACCTGTTTAATCATCAGTTCGCGCAATACATCGGTTTCAATTTTTAACCGCTGCACGGTTTCCTCAAGTTCCTTTATTCTCTCTTCAGCTGACATCATCACTCCCTATTAAAGTATGCAGATTAAGCAAGCCACAGTATTGAAGAGAATATGGCATTGAAAAGCTTGCAACTCAAGCCTCCACTTATGCATCGCTAATAAGCGAGCCGTAAAGCACAGATCGGAGAGCGATAACTTTACGGTTGGTTTATATTGGCGTCGCATATTAAATACCCGTATTGATTTACGTGAATGACGCGGCAGCGCTGGAACCTTCTTATGATGAACATTTTCGCCCTGATTCTGGCCATTGCTGTGGTTTTTAGCGGACTGAGTTGGGCATACAGGCTTTGCATTGTATCTCGTGTCAGTGCTGAGAAGAGAAAAACAGAGCCTACGCTCAAGAAGCAGGACAAAACCAGGCGCCTTCCAGGTTGGCTGGATACACCCGCATCCCTCTTTCCCTTACTCGTCATCGTGTTACTGGTTCGGGCATTTGGCTGGGAGCCGTTTCGCATTCCCTCTGGATCCATGATGCCAACCTTACTCACCGGTGACTGGGTGCTGGCGGATAAATATTCGTACGGGCTACAAAATCCATTCAACCAGAAAACGTTGCTCGCCACCGGGCATCCCAAACGCGGTGATATTGCGATATTTACCTATCCTCAGGACGAAACGCAGTTGTTCATTAAAAGGGTCATCGGTTTACCCGGCGACAAAGTAATATTCGATCCAGCGACACAACATCTCACCATTTTCCCCGCTTGTCGGAACAATCAGCCCTGTACCCCTGCGATAGCAATGGATTACAGCGCGCTGGATGCGGGCGAGTTTGTGGAGACCACCGGAGCGCATCCGGGCTTTTATGTTCGACCCATCGGTGAGGAAAAGGCTTCTGAACAGCGTTTGCTGATCGGCACTGAAACGCTGGCGGGGGTGACGCATCGTATTTTGCAAAAGCCAGGATCCTTTACTTCAGCATCGCCATTTTTCCAACAGCCGGGACAGCAGCCAGGTGAGTGGGTGGTGCCAGTGAATAGCTATTTCATGATGGGCGATAACCGTAACAACAGTTATGACAGCCGCTATTGGGGCTTTGTGCCAGAGCAAAATCTGGTGGGGAAAGCGGTGGCGATTGGATTTAGCATGGAAAAGCAGGAAGGGCAGTGGCCGACCGGGTTGAGGTTAAATCGTATTGGACGCATCGATTAGGAGGAGATGCCAGTCCCTGGCAGAATAAATCCTAAAGCGCTTTACTCAGACTTTGTTGGAGGACGGCGACTTATCTTGCCTCCTTTCCGACCCGCTTCAACGGCGCGTTCAGGATCGTTTCTGAAGTTGCCTCCACTGGCTTTGCCTCCCGCTTTACCAGCTTCTCTTGCTCGTGCCGGATCGTTAGCAAAATTCCCTGCACCGCCTCTGTAGCTCTGTTGTTTCATAGGAAGACCTCATATCAATGTTCCGTGAGAGATAAGGACTAGCTAGTCACTCCATAATAGTAGTGTGCGGTTGCGGCTTCGCCAGCACGAGATAATTAATTTTTTGTAGTCGTTATCGCACACAAAAAGAAATGTTGTCCGATTTAAAACCGCCATCAATCACGATTAAATGGTTTTTTAACTGTTCAAGTAAAAAACATGAAAATATTAAATGTTGATGCCAATCACTGGGCCGCGTTTGGCTTAGAAAGGTTATTGATATCCGGTGATTATCAATTCACATCATGTGCGTCTTTCACTGAAGCAAAAAAAATATTAATCAATCAGTCAATCGATGTGATGATTATTGAGTTGAAAACCGAAGTGGATGATATTGAATCTTCTTATGCGTTTTTGCGCCTGTTACAGGCACTTTATCCTTGCATCCGCGTGTTGGTACTGACAGAGATAAATGATGCCGCTCTGCTCAACTTTTTTGCTCATGAACTCAAATCTGTTTTATTTATGACAAAGAAATCCTCATTAGCGAGCATCGTGACCAGCCTAAATTCGCTGGCTGAGCACAAACCTAAAACCTTAACGCGCAGCAGCGCGCCTTCACTCTCTCTGCAAGAATTTAATATGTTGAAATGGCTGGCCCGCTACAGCAGTCAGCAAGATATCGCTTTGCGTGTCAGACTCCACAATAAAACCATTAGTCACTATAAACGCTCTATTTATCTGAAACTGAACTGCGAAAATAATGTTCAGTTTCATCATCGGCTTACACAGTACGGATTTAATCGAAACCAAGTCTGATAATTATTTCTTTAATTTCATATTCCGTCTCTTTCTGCCTGATGTGCACGGTCAGTAAATCCCTACAAATTAATTGGAAAAGTATGACGCTAATCCCGTCGTGCAAGACTGGCTCAGTAGTGATTTAAGTCAGATGATCACCATGGAAAATATAAGCCAACGGTGACTCAGAGAGGCTCAGGTGAATAGCGTAAGGGAAAATAAAGTGAGGGTAGCGTTATTGGATGACCATCCGATGATGTTACTGGCGATGGAAATTGCCATAGCTAAACAAGCTGATCTGGAGATTTCAGGTAGTTTTGTCAACAGCCGTGACCTGTTGGACTACCTGCAACAGGAACATATCGATGTGCTGGTGCTGGATTATATTCTGGGCAGCGAGGAATTAGATGGACTCTCACTCATAATACAGATCCTTTCACGCCATCCTGGTTTGGGCATTTTGCTTTATTCGTCCATGGAAAATTTGGCGGTCATCCGTGCTGCGTTTAAGCGGGGAATAAAAGGGTATCTCTCCAAGAGAGAATCGGCGCCCACCCTTTTGTACGCTATTCGCGTGACCGGGCACGGGCAGTATTTCATTCCACCCAATATCGAGTTTGAACTTGCCAAAATGCCCTCATGCAGGCGCGCTATGGTTGATACGGTGTCACTTTCCGTATCCTTAAATCCATCCAACCCATCTGAATGTTCCCGGCTTGAAACCTTACTTTCGCCACGTGAAGCTGAAGTGATACGCTGCGTGCTCGATGGCATGCGCAATCACGAAATTGCCGATAAATTAAAGCGAAGTAGAAAAACCATCAGCGGTCACAAGCAATCAGGAATGAAAAAACTCGGCATTAATAGCGATCTTGAGCTGTTTAAATATCACGCTGATCTTTTCCGCTAATGGCTAAAAATTCGCTCTGCGATGAGTGACAATGCTTAAACGGCGGCAGCACGCCGCTGCAAAACGCCATTGCTGCCTTTGCCTGATACTTGAGAATTCCCAGCCGCAGGAGGAAGATATTCCCCTTTGCCAGGGCCGGGAATAGCCATGCTGATCACCTCTGAAAATACGCGCACCTTTAATACGGATACCCGACTAGCATGCACACTGGCTGCTGTGGCGGGTGCGCTCAACACCGCTGCATTTGAAACCGTCGGTTTTTTCTCCGCCAACATGACGGGTAACGTCTCTTCACTCTCCGATCATCTGGCGAAAGCCAATCTGCATGTCGGATTGTTCTTCCTGTTGATCGTGCTGCTCTTTATTGCGGGTTCTTCCGTTTCGACGCTGATTATCAACTCCGGACGCAGGCGAAAAATTCGCGGGATTTATGCCATCAATATCCTGCTGGAAGGCGTAGCATTATTGGTGCTGGGTATCATTGAGAGCTGGTTCAGCTTCAGTGAATCGGGCATATTGCTGGTTCTCAGTTTGAGCTTTTTGATGGGATTACAAAACGCCGTGGTGACACGGATTTCCAACGCACGTGTGCGCACAACCCATGTCTCCGGTACTGCCACCGATATCGGCATTGAACTGGCTATGTTGTTGGATGTGTTACGCCGCAAAGAATCTCCCAAAGATGCGCCGCTCTATCTTGAACGTTTAAAACTGCATTTTTTCACGGTGATGGCTTTCCTGCTCGGCGGTGTTCTGGGCATTCTTCTGCTTAACACCCTGAGCTATAAGCTAATAATTCTTATTGGCGTGCTGCTCACTGCGCTGGCTTTATCTGCATTACAACGAGCCGGGCATGTATTGCACTCCTGAACAATAATTGACGCGCTTCACACTTTTCAGCGCGATTTTTGAAAACTGCTTGCCACTTTTTGGCAATGCTACGCAAGATAGCCTGCATTAAGGATTGTTACTGTTCGGCAGGCAAAACCTGAGGCGCGCCCTTTCTCGATAACAGAGGGCGCGCCTCAGGTTTTTTTTTGCGCGAAATTCGGGGCATTTTGCAGGAGAAGGGAAGATGCAATATCAGGAACTGGCAGATGAGATCGTGGCCGGCGTAGGTGGAAAAGAGAACATCATCAGCGTGATGCACTGCGCAACGCGCCTGCGCTTCAAGTTAAAAGAGAGTCAAAAAGCGCATACCGCCGAGTTGAAAAATAATCCTGGCGTGATCATGGTGGTAGAGAGCGGTGGACAGTATCAGGTGGTCATCGGCAACCAGGTTGCGGACGTCTACCGTGCCTTAACGGCACGTTATGCACTCGATCAAGCCGAAAACGTGGAAGACAGTGCGCCTCAGAACCTGTTTGCTCGTTTTATCGATCTGGTGTCCGGTATTTTTACACCGTTTATCGGTGTGATGATCGCCACTGGCATCATCAAAGGCCTGCTGGCTTTGGCGCTGGTGCTCGGCGTCATGGACGCCAACAGCGGCAGTTACAAAGTGCTGTTTGTAGCCAGTGACGGGCTGTTTTACTTCCTGCCGATTTTGCTCGGCTACAGTGCCGGGAAAAAATTTGGCGGTAACCCTTTCGTCAGCATGGCGATTGCCGCAGCGCTAGTTCATCCGTTGATACTTGAAGCGATGCAACAGCAGCAGGCAGGAAAGCCGCTGACGTTCATCGGCATCCCGCTGGAAATCCTCAACTACAGCTCTTCGGTGATTCCAATCATCTTTGCTGCGTGGGTCTCAAGCCTGATTGAGCGCTGGGTACATCCACGTTCACCCGGCGCGGTGCGTAACTTCACTACGCCGCTGGTGTGTTTGTTAATCACCGTGCCGCTGACCTTCCTGGCGATTGGCCCAGCAGCGACCTGGCTTAGCCGAATGCTGGCTGAAGGCTATTTGTGGATTTACAGTCTTAGCCCAATGGTAGCCGGCGCAGTGATGGGCGCGATCTGGCAAATCTGTGTGATTTTCGGTCTGCACTGGGGCCTGGTGCCGATCATGCTCAATAATCTGGCCAACTTCGGTCACGACACCTTACTGCCATTACTGATGCCAGCGGTTTTAGGACAGGCGGGCGCGACATTGGGGATCTTCCTGCGGACGCGCGATATTAAACTCAAAGCGATGGCGGGATCGGCGTTTAGCGCCAGCATTTTTGGCATCACTGAACCAGCGGTGTATGGCGTCACGTTGCCGCGTCGTCGTCCGTTCATCTTCGGCTGTATCGGTGGCGCGCTGGGTGCCGCCATTCTGGGCTTCTGGCACACCACCATTTACTCCTTTGGTTTCCCCAGCATTTTCACCTTCATTCAGGTCGTGCCCAGCACGGGTATTGATGCCAGCGTACTGGCGTCCTTTGCCGGTGCGGCGGTCGCGCTGATTTTCGCCTGTGCCATGACCTATGCGTTTGGTTTACAGGAATCCGCGCCACAACCTGCTGTTGCTGAACCCATCGCGGCACCTGCGCCTGCAACATTGACGCGCCGCGAAAGCGTAGTAAGCCCGATCTCAGGTGAAGTGTTGCCATTGGAAAAAGTCAAAGATGAAACCTTCGCCAGCGGTTTACTCGGCAAAGGCGCGGCCATTCTGCCGCAAGTGGGCCGTGTGGTATCGCCGGTCAATGGCGTGGTTTCTTCGATGTTCCGCACCGGACATGCGATTGGACTGACCTCAGATCAAGGCGCGGAGGTGCTGATTCATGTTGGACTCGATACCGTAAAACTCGATGGGCAATATTTCCATCCAAAGGTGCAAAACGATCAGCCAGTAAAAGTGGGCGATGTGCTGCTGGAGTTTGATATTGAGGCGATCAAAAGCGCTGGATTTGACCTTACTACACCGGTGCTGGTGAGTAACAGTGATGACTTTATTGATGTGTTAACCCTGAACAACAGCGCGGTGAGTGAAGGCTCGCCGCTGCTGGCCGTGCTGAAATAACCAAGGAGCAAGTAAATGACTACACGTTTCCCGGATGCATTTTTATGGGGTGGCGCCGTTGCCGCCAATCAGGTGGAAGGTGCCTGGCAGGAAGGTGGGAAAGGTTTATCAACCTCAGATCTGCAACCCAAAGGTATTTTCGGCGCCCGCGTTGAACGCAGCGGCGATGATTTTGGCATCAAAGACACGGCGATTGATTTCTATCATCGCTTCCCGGAAGACATCAAGCTGTTTGCGGAGATGGGCTTTACTGTTTTGCGCACCTCGATTGCCTGGACGCGTATCTTCCCGCAGGGCGATGAAGCTCAGCCAAACGAAGAGGGGCTGGCCTTTTACGATCGTTTATTTGATGAGATGGCGAAGTACAACATCACGCCACTGGTGACGTTGTCACATTACGAAATGCCTTATGGTTTGATCAAAAAATACGGTGGCTGGGGCAATCGCATCACTATTGATTGTTTCGAACGCTATGCGCGCGCGGTCTTCACTCGCTTTCAGCATAAAGTGAAGCTGTGGCTGACGTTCAATGAAATCAATATGTCATTGCACGCGCCCTTTACCGGCGTCGGATTGCCAGAAGAGAGCGACCAGCAGGCGATCTATCAGGCGATTCATCATCAGCTGGTAGCAAGCGGTCGCGCCGTGCGAGCCTGCCATGAGATTGTGAAGGAGGGTAAAATCGGCAATATGCTGCTCGGTGCGCTGCTTTATCCGCTGAGCTGCCGTCCGGCCGATGTACTGGAAACGTTGCAGCAGAATCGCGAGTGGTTATTCTTTGGTGATGTGCAGGTGCGCGGTGCCTATCCAGCTTACATGAAACGCTTCTTCGCCGATCGCGGAATCACCGTCTCCATTACCGAAGAGGACAAACGTGACCTGCAGAACACCGTGGATTACATCTCCTTCAGCTATTACATGACCGGTTGCGTCACCACTAATGAAGAAGAGAACCAGAAAGCGCAGGGCAATATCTTGTCGATGGTGCCCAATCCGCATCTCGCCAGTTCAGAATGGGGCTGGCAGATTGATCCGGAAGGCCTGCGTATCCTGCTTAACATCTTGTATGACCGCTATCAGAAGCCGCTGTTTATTGTGGAAAATGGGCTGGGTGCCAAAGATGTGGTTGAGGCCGATGGCAGCATCAATGACGATTACCGTATCCAGTATCTGAATGACCACTTAGTGCAGGTGCGGGAAGCGATCGAGGATGGTGTGGAAGTGATGGGTTACACCTGCTGGGGGCCGATTGATCTGGTCAGCGCCTCTAAAGCCGAGTTTTCTAAGCGTTATGGCTTTATCCATGTTGACCGCGATGATGCGGGCAACGGCACGCTGGAGCGCTCGCGTAAAAAGAGCTTCTTCTGGTATCAGGACGTGATTCGCAGCCACGGCGCGGCATTGAAATAAATCCTCTAACGGGCGCGCAGGCGCCCGTTTTCATGCCTCGTCGGCATCTTCCTGCAACGCTAATGTCTCTTTTCGCACTCGCTCAATATGGATGGTGAGAAACATGCGCTCTTCAGCAGAGAGGGCATAGAGATATTTTTGCTGGATGTGGCTGTCAATCTTCAGCGCGCATTGATAGGCAATCGGATATTTATCGCGTACCACATCATGCAATGACTCATCTTCGCTGCAAACGCCGCGTTTCCCCAGCATGCGCTGGGCGAAAAATTTCAGATGGTTGACGAAGCGGTTATAACTCAGGCTGTCGGTGCGGTAATCCAGCTGCAACCGATACTTCACGATGTGCAAAATCTCCTGCATAAATTGCGTCACATGTGAGACATCCGCAAAGTCGCTGCCCAGCTGTGCGTTGACCAAATGCAGGGCAATAAAGCCCGCTTCATCGTCAGGCAACGCCACACCCAAACGTTTGTTAATCAGTGCCAGAGCCTCCATGCCAATCGCGAACTCTTTGGGGTAGAGCGTTTTGATCTCCCACTTCAACACATTGCGAATCGGAATGCCTTGCTGATGGCGCTCGATGGCAAAATGGCAGTGATCGCACAACGCAATCGAAAGGCTCTCATGCAGCGGCTGACCTAGCTGTTGACGCGCGTTGGCGATGATTAGCTCGCTGGTGGTGATGACATCCAGCGGGATATCAGAAAGCAACTCGCTCAGCCTTCCTGTCAGGGTGTCGCTCTGCAGCGCGAAAACTTTCTCAATCTGCTGCGCATCCAGCGCATCACCGACGCGTTTCTGAAAAGCCAGCCCGCGGCCCATAACGACCTGTTCTTTGCCGTTTTCGCCCAGTACGACCACAACGTTGTTATTGAGGATCTTCGCGATTTTCATTTTTATCTGCCCTGAAAAAGAAAAAACCTGACCCACCGGGAGGGCGGCGTGTCAGGTTTTGCCTGCGTTTGCACACAGTAACAATCTGGCAGGATCATAAGCCGCTCTGCGATTCCGACAAGCATACTGACAGTTAAATGTGAGACAGGTCATGTTTTATTACGGCGCAAGGCGATGTGTGAAAATCAGAGGTTCTGCCTCCAAAGCCGCGGCTGCACTGATGCTGTGCAAACTGTAAGGTTATTCGTAAGGATAGCGTAAAGAAATGATCAGGTTTTCTTAAAGGTTTGCGTTAAGTCGCCGATAGTACCGTAACGTCAAAATAACAGGAGTTACGTACATGGCCGGGATTTCAACTTTAGGTGTGGGTTCAGGATTGGGTTTAAGCACCATTTTGGACAAGCTGACCGCTGCGGAAAAACAGTCGCTGGCACCGATTTCGAAGCAGCAGTCCGCCGCCACGGCGAAGCTTTCTGCTTACGGCACACTTAAAACCGCGATTCAGGCTTTTCAGACGGCTAACACCAAATTAAAGGATGCGAGTCTTTATACGGCGACCAGTACCACTTCCAGTTCGAGTGCATTTAGCGCCGACACCAATGGCAGCGCGCTGGCGGGGAAATACACCATCAGCGTGGATCATCTTGCTCAATCCCAAACGCTGACCAGCTTGCCAAAGGCGGATGTCAAAGCAGCGATGGGTGATGGCACCGATTCGCGCATCTTGAAATTTGTTACAGCGGACGGCAAAGAGAAAAGCATCACGCTGACCAAAGATCAGACCTCGTTGTCGGCGCTACGTGACACCATCAACAAATCCAATGTAGGCATCAGCGCTAGCCTGATTAAGGTATCCAGCACCGAATTTCGTTTGTCATTAACGTCATCAGCCACAGGTACTGATCACGCGGTCAAGTCACTAAGCGTGACCGGAGATGATACGTTGCATGGCTTTATTGGTTTTGATGCGGCTGACACCGCTAACAGCGGCATGACGCAAAGCGTGGAAGCGCAGAATGCCAGCTTAACCGTCAATAATGTACCGATTGAAAGCAGCAGCAATACCATTTCCGATGCGGTGGAAGGCATTACGCTGAAGCTGAATGATAAAACCACCGGTAATCAGACATTGTCGGTGAGTACTGACACCAGCAAGGCGAAAAACGCCATCACCGATTGGGTGAATTCTTACAACTCATTGCAAGACACCATCGGCAATCTGACCAAATACACGGCGGTGGATGCGGGTAAAGACCAAGACAGTAAAAATGGCGCGCTGCTAGGAGATGGCACGCTGCGTAATATTCAGACGCAGCTGAAGAGCATTCTGGCGAACTCCTCAGGGTCTACGGTATATAAAACCTTGAGTCAGGCGGGCATCACCACCGATCCGACCGATGGCAAGCTGAAGCTAGACGCCGATAAGCTCACCACTGCGTTGCAGGTTAAACCAGATGCGATTCGCGACATGTTTTCCGGTGATGGCAAGAAAACCGGTGTGACCACGGTGCTCGACACGACGTTTACCGCCTATCTGAGTAGTAAAGGCATTTTGCAGGGTGCCACAGACAGCATCAGTAAGAAATTGAATCAGCTGACCGATCAATACAACACCACCAGTAAACGTATTGATGACAAAATCGCGCGCTACAAAACGCAGTTCACTAATCTGGATAAGATGGTCAGCGTGTTGAACAACACCAGTACTTATCTCACCCAGCAATTCGAGAGCACCAATAGCAGCAAGAAATAATTCTTCCGCCAGATTTTGAGACTCAGGGCACTTGGTCTGTGCCCTGAAGATGACGCGTGTTTTTCCAACATATTTTTTCAAATAAGGGTGGCAATCGCTCGCTAAATAGATAAGTAAATACTAATGTGTATGGATTCCTTTTCTATTTACGGAGTGATCCCATGCGCTACCACGATACCGACTCTTCTCAGCCGCCTTCTGCTACGCTACCTAACCCATCATTGATGGAACACCTGATCAACGCCCGAAAAATTTTCATCACCGGCACCGTAGATGAAAAAATGGCTAAAGAAGTGGTGCAGCAATTGCACATCCTTGCAGCGATCAACGAGCAGCCCATCACAATATTCATCAACTCACCCGGCGGTCATGCTGAATCGGGCGATATGATTTTTGATGCCATACGCTTTATTACGCCCGAAGTGATCATGATTGGATCAGGTTGTGTCGCCAGCGCAGGGGCGTTGATTTTCGCCGCCGCTAACAAAGCTCAGCGTTACGCATTGCCCAACACCCGTTTCTTACTGCATCAACCTTCCGGTGGAATGCAAGGCCCCGCCAGCAATATGCAGATTTACAGCAACGAAATCGTGCGCATGAAAAATCGCCTCAATCACATCTTTGCCGATGCCACCGGCCAGGCAATTGAGAGGATTGAGCAAGATACTCAGCGTGATTTCTGGTTGAGTGCGGAGCAGGCAGTGGAATACGGTTTGGTAGCGAAAGTGATCGTCACCGAACAAGACATCGCCGCGCATTATCTTGCCGCTTAAATAAGCCAGTGCTAATGTCATCAACATGATTGAAAATGCGATATTCAAAGCACTGGCGGACCCGACCCGCCGTGCCATATTTGAAAAATTGTCGGTGGGGCGCATGAACGCAACATCATTGCGAGACGGCATGGAGATCAGCCAGTCTGCGATGTCTCAGCATCTTGCCGTATTGCGCGGTGCGGGATTGGTGCGTGAAGAGCGGCAAGGGCGCTTTGTGAACTATGAAGTTGATCCGGTGGGCATGACTTTTTTGGTTAACTGGTTAGCCAAATATCGTGCTTTCTGGCCGACGCGCATCGAGGCCCTAAATAGTTTGCTGAAGGAGATGGATCAATGAGTGAAGTCGATAAACCTAACGAGCTGGTACAAGAGTATCGACTGGATGCGCCACCGGAGAGAGTGTGGCGCGCAATCAGTATTGCGGAATACCGTGAAGTTTGGCTGCCCAACGCAGCGTTAGCGGATGCGCAACCCGTTGCCAGCGAGCCCGGTAAATCGATTCATTATCGGTTGCGTGATGACAAGCCACCCTATCTGGAAAGTGATGTGACGTTTGCTATCAGACCGGATGAGGTGGGGGGCACTCTGTTAACCATCGTGCATCGCATTGATGATCAGCACTTGCAGGCCGCGAATGATGAACCTGGCCCATTGATGCTGGCAGCTTAGCGACGGTTTAAAGTGAGTTGCATATGCGCGCCTGACTCTTCACATTGACTGCAGGCGGCCCTAAGGCCGCCATCATTAAACGGATTGGTCAGCCTTATTAAGATTCCGAGATCCCGCCGCACCAGCACACAACAGCGCTAACAGCACCATCACTAGCACCGGCAGCATCGCCATACGCAGTCCGGCGTGTTCACCAATGAAACCCAATCCCGGCGGCCCCACTAAAAACGCCAGATAGCCGAGCGTTGCCGCAATGGTCACGCGAATCGCACTGTTTTTGCCATCGCCTGCTGCCGAAACGGTCAGCGGGAAACCCAGCGAGGCGCCGATACCCCAGAACAACACTGCCGCAGCCGCTAGCCATTGGTTGTTGGAGAAAATCACCATCGCCAGACCCAATGCGGCTGAGAATGCGCTGGCGCGTAATACCAGTACACGTCCCAAACGATCCACCACATATCCGCCAAGGAAACGACCCACGGTCATGCCCGCGGTGAAACCCGCATACACCAGTGTGCTTTGCGTGTGATTAAGATTATGACCATCGATCATCAGTAACGGCAGCCAGTCATTGGCAGAGCCTTCAGCCAGCGCCATCGCCAGAATTACCACGCCAAGGATCAGCAATTGTCGATCGCGTAGCTCGCGTCCGACCTGAGCGAGGAAGCCGCCGCTGTGCGCCTGTTCATGTCGTTCGCTGTCGCTGGTGGCGGGTAAATGACGTAGAGCTGCGGAGACAATCAGCAGGTTCACCAGCACCATGAAGGCAAAGTGCCAGGTGATGCTGACATCCGCTGCCGTCATGGCAAGTCCTGATAGCGCGCCGATCAGCGTGCCAAAACTGAAAAAGCCATGAATGGTGGTCATGATCGATTTGCCAATCAGTCGCTCAAAAGCTGCGCCTTCGACATTTACTACCACATCGATCAATGCGGTGCCGCCGCCCAGCAACACCAGGCTGGCGAACACGCCGTATGCGTTATGCAGCAGTAAGGCGTTCAACATCAGGGCGATACCGGCTAACAGGAGGATAAAACCGTAACGCATGACACGGCTGGTGCCGAAGTGGGTGATGAGTTTTCCTGCCAGCAGCACGCATAACATAGAGCCACATGAAAAGCCGAACAGAATCATGCCCATCATTTCCGTGGAAGCATGCAGAATATCGCGCATGTAGGGCGTTCGACTCACCCACGAAGCCCAGGTGAAACCGGGTAAAAACATCAGGCCATAAATCGCCCATTTACCACGCAATTGTTGCTGTAAATCCATAGTTGTCCCCATCCATAAGTTATCGGAAAGGGTAACAGAAAGGTTCCCCGCGTGCGCGACGCGGGGAGAAACAGGGATTAAAAACTCTGCCAGTCGGCGTCATTAACTACCGCTAGACGCTGTGGTTTGGGGCGCGATGGCGTGCGGACGATGGGCTGTGGAACGTCAATGGCATCGCTGACGTGGAATTTCCCAACCAGCTGATTCAGGTTACCCGCCTGCTCTTGCAGGGATTGTGACGCGGCGGCCGCCTGTTCCACTAATGCGGCGTTCTGTTGGGTGACATCGTCCATCTGATTAACCGCCTGTTGAACCTGCATGATCCCCTGGCTCTGTTCCACGGCAGCAGCGGCGATCTCGCCCACCAACTGACTCACCTGATGTATAGCATCGTTCATCACGTCCATATTGCGGCCGACATCGCCGGCTTGCGTGGCACCCGATTCGGTTAAACGATGAGATTCCTCAATTAACCCTTTGATCTCACGGGCCGCGTTGCTTGAGCGCTGAGACAGGCTACGCACTTCACCCGCAACCACCGCAAAGCCTTTGCCGTGTTCACCGGCGCGCGCCGCTTCAACCGCCGCGTTCAAGGCCAGAATGTTGGTCTGGAAAGCGATACCTTCAATGATCGAGACAATCTCGGTCACTTTGCGCGAGCTGCCACGAATCTCGTCCATGGTCGACAGCATGGTGGTGAGCGATGTTCCATTTTTCTCTGACAGCGCGCTGGCATTGGCTGCCAGTTGGCTCGCCTGCCGCGTGTTGTCCGCCGTCTGTCGCACCGTCTCACTGAGTTGCGTCATGCTGGCAGCTGTTTGCTCCAGCGAAGCCGCTTGCTGTTCTGTACGTGAGGAGAGATCTTCGTTGCCCGCCGAAATCTGCACAGAAGCACTGCTCACGGACTGAGACGCTTTACGCACCGAGGAGAGGGCTTCAGAGACGCGCTGCATCAAAATATTGAAGGAGTGCGCCATATTGCCCACTTCATCGCGGCGGCTTTCATCGGCACTCAATGTAAGATCGAGGTTTTCACTGGCAGTCAGCATCACTTTGCCCACGGCGCTCAAGCTGCGGCGAATGCGCATCACGGTAAACAGTGAGAACAGGCCGAAGATCACCACAGTCGCCGCGACACCCACAACGGTCGTCCAGAAGACGAAATGGAAAGTGCTGCGATTGGTGGTGCGCAATGCGTCACCCGCACTGATGTTGAGTGCCAGCTGAGTTTGAAAATCAGCGATCATCTGACGAATGGCGGCACCCACACCACTATTTCCCTCCAGCAAGCCCAGGCTCACTTCATTCTGGTGAGCACGAGACGCTGTGAGAAATGCAGGCAACTGCGAAGCAACGCGCTGAATGTTTTCAAAAGCAACATTGGTCAGGCGTTTGTCTTCCTCATTCGAAATATCGTTCGCCATGTAGTAATCAGTCAGCGCTTTCAGTCCATTGATTTGCTCATCGATCTGTTTTTCTACGGCGGGCATGTTGCTGTCGTGCAGTTGGCTTTGGTGTTGGTACAGGGTAATGGACAGCTGGTTACTTTGGTCGATCAGTTTGCCAATGTCCTTAATCGAAGGAATGGCGTTGGTTTGCACAAATTCAAAACGGTCCTGAAATCCTGACAATAGCGAGAGCGCAAGAATCGCCTGCAGGATGATGGCGCCAAACAACATGGAAAGGGTCAGCAAGAGACGCTGGGAGATGTTCATCTAATTATCCTTAATCTAAAAGCACCCCTGGTTCAGGAAAATCAGGGAATAGGGCAGATTAATAACCATCGGCAGAATGCGAGATTTAGTTAATTATTTTTTGTTGAACAGTGATGGAGCTCAAATCATACGCAGCGAAGGTGCAACATTCTTAGCCAATTTCACGATTTTAAGTAGTGCCACTTAAATATGTTGTGCACCTGATTCAGAAATTCTAACAAGCTGATATTGTCGCGAAGTCGTAATCGTTATTATAATAATCATTACGGGTTTAGGTTAAGGGCTAAGGAATGGCAATTTATGTACATAAACGTTTTGATCGGAATTTCAAAAAGGCCAGTCTTCATGATGCTGACCTTTGCCATGCTGCTGCCGAAGTCAAAAGGGGGGAGTTTGAAGCTGACCTTGGCGGAGGCGTGATCAAAAAGCGTATTTCATTAAGTGCGGGTAAAAGTGGTGGTGCCCGGTCGGTGATTTTCTTCAAGAGAGGAAACACACTATTTTTCTATGATGGCTGGACTAAAGCCGAGTTGCATAAGAAAAATGCGAAAGAGATCGAGGATGACGTGTTGGCAACGTATAAAATCCTCGCGAAAGGTTACTTGCAAGCGAGTGCGGCAGACCTGCTACAGCTTAAAAGTCGTGGGACATTTAGAGAGGTAAACTGCGATGAAAACTACACCAGCAACATTGGATGAGATGATTGAAGATGCGGATGAGTTGCGAGGATTAGGCCTACTTTCTGATGAAGATGTTTCTCAGATTGCCACGCGAATCTCTGCAAGTGAATATCGCAAGCGGGTTGCAGCTGTACATGATATGACGGGTCTGGAAATTAAACTCATGCGTAAGCAGTATGGCCTGAGTCAGGCATTACTGGCATATACCTTGGGTATGACAGTGGATAGCGTTTCAAAGTGGGAGCGTGGAGAAATCAAGCCGAGTGGCCCGGCACTGCGCATCTTAAATACACTGGCTGCAAAAGGTCCGGATGCATTTGTAATTTAGAGGGGAAACTGGAACCCAGTTTCCCCGTTGAATTTAAGGCCTTCTAAACAGCGCCATGCTGCGGCCTTCCAGTTCGAAATCCTTCTCTTTAGTAATCACCAACCCCTTTTTAGCGGTATCGGAGGTGGTAAGTTCCAGCACCCAGCCGCCTTCGCCAAATTGTGGGATGCGGAAGGGCACGTTGCCTTCAAACGGATTGAACAACATCAATACATCGTGCCAGATGCCTTCTTCTGTTTGCAGATCGGGACGACCAATATAAACGCCGAGCGTGCTGCCATCATCCCATTGGTCTTCTTGCTGGAAGCCACCACCGGCGTTAAACCACTTAATATCCATGCCGTCGCGCCAGTTTTCACGGCGCAGCAACGGCTGTTTCGCCCTCAACGCCAGCAGATGACGAGTGAATTCGCGTAATGTATCCGCAGACTCAGGCAAGTTTTCCCAATGCAGCCAGGAGATTTCACTGTCCTGACAGTATCCGTTGTTATTGCCCATCTGGCTGCGGCCAAATTCGTCGCCCGCCAGCAGCATCGGTGTGCCATGTGAAAACAGCAGCGTGGCAAGGAAGTTACGTTTTTGCCGTTCGCGCACCGCGTTGATGCCTTCGTCATCGGTCGGGCCTTCCGCGCCGTAATTATAGGAGCGGTTGTCGTTGTGACCGTCGTTGTTATCTTCACCGTTAGCGTCGTTATGTTTCTCGTTGTACGACACCAAATCGTTGAGCGTGAAGCCATCGTGCGCGGTGAGGAAGTTGATGCTGGCCCATGGACGACGGCCACGTTGATCATAAAGATCGCCTGAGCCGAGCAGGCGCGCGGCAAAGTCGGTTGAGACGTTGTCGCCTTTCCAGTATTCACGCACCGTGTCGCGATATTTATCGTTCCATTCGGCCCAGCCTGGCGGGAAGCCTCCGACTTGATAGCCGCCGGGGCCAATATCCCAGGGTTCTCCAATCAGTTTTAATTTCGACAGCACCGGGTCTTGCGTCATGGCATCAAAGAAGCCGCCACGCTGGTCAAAACCTTCCGGTTCGCGCCCGAGAATGGTGCCTAAGTCGAAGCGAAAACCGTCGATATGCATCGATTCCGCCCAGTAGCGCAGTGAATCCATCACCATCTGCAGCACGCGTGGATGGGAGGTGTTCACGGTGTTGCCAGTACCGGTATCGTTGATGTAATAACGGTGCTGATCCGGCAACGTGCGGTAATAGGAGAAGTTATCGATGCCTTTGAACGACAGCGTCGGTCCCAATTCATTACCTTCCGCCGTATGGTTGTAAACCACATCGAGGATCACTTCGATACCGGCGTCGTGGAAGGCACGGACCATGTCACGGAAGCCCTGAATGCCGCGCGGACCAAAGTAGCGCGAGGCCGGGGCGAAAAACGCCAGTGAGTTGTAGCCCCAGAAGTTTTTCAACCCTCTATCGAGCAGATGCTGATCGTCCGGGAACCAGTGCACTGGCAGCAGTTCAACCGACGTAACCCCGAGACTTTTGATGTACTCAACGGTGGCTTTATTGCTCATGCCATCGTAAGTGCCGCGCATTTCAGGTGGCACCGCCGGGTTCAGCTGGCTAAAACCTTTAACGTGCGTCTCATAAATAACGGTCTGTGACCACGGGATAACCGGGCGATTACGGTCCTGCCAGTCAAATTCGTTGGGATCGATCACCCGGCATTTTGGCGTAAACGGTGCGCTGTCGCGTTCATCAAAAGTTAGATCTTTATCTTCATGCAGCAGGTCGTAGGCAAAATGCGCATCGTTCCACTGAATATCGCCGCGCAGCTCACGAGCATAAGGGTCGAGCAGCAGTTTGTTGGCATTAAATCGATGGCCGTTTTCCGGTTCAAATGGACCATGCACGCGATAGCCGTAAAGCGCGCCGGGCTTCAAACCGGGAATGTAGCCATGCCAGACTTCATGGGTATATTCCGGCAGATCGAAACGCGCGATTTCGTGCTGACCGCTCTCATCGTATAGACACAACTCCACACGCTCGGCAAACGCTGAAAACAGGGCAAAATTGACCCCCTCGCCATCATAATTTGCGCCAAGCGTTTGACCCGAACCCGCGATAATTTCTAAAGGCTTTGCGTTAGACATTCATCCCTCTCCATCCCATGAACAGAAATACAGGCTTGTTATTAACTGGCAATCAGCACCAGTGGCGCGTAAGGCGGTAAGTTATCTAATGACAGTTGTTCGTTAAGCGCTAAGGTTTCACCACTCAACAGATTGCGATAATGCCGATGAGCCAGCGACTCAGGCAGGGGGATGGCTGTGTCAGCCCAGGATGTGCCTTCGAGCATCAACCGAGGCGCTACGACGATAAGGCTGTTTTCACTGTCCTGTCGCGCATAGGCAACCAGGTGCTCTGGATGCGTGCCTGTGGCGTACAAAGGTTGATACTCGCCGAAACGGAACAGTTGCGGCTTATCCAGACGCAGGTGTAATAAGGTCGCAATCACCTGCTGTTTGAGTTCGCCGCTGCGCCAGTCCGAGGACTGAGTGAAATCAGGACGGCTGCGTTCAACGAGTTGTGCCTGCAGCGTGGCGAAATCAGGCTCCCGGCGGTTATCAGGATCGACCAGACTGAAATCCAGCGCTTCGCTGCCCTGATAGATATCCGGCACACCCGGCGCGGTGAGTTTAATCACGGTCTGGGTGAGACTATTAATCAGTCCGGCATCGACGAAAGGTTGAATGGCTGCGAAAAAGTCTGTCAGGAATGCCTGATTTTCGGCTGATAACAGATGTTTTGCATAATCCAGCACCGCCTGTTCGTAGGTTTCATCGCCATCCGCCCAGTCAGTGCGTAGCTTGGCTTCGCGCAGCGCTTTCTCCACAAAAGGTAAAAAACGTACCTCAAGGGCATGCAACCCGTCGTGGTCATCTGGATGTAAGGTCGTGGGCCACGCGCCTGCCAGCGCTTGATACAGCATCCATTCCACCGCCGGTTCGGGTGCCGGGCCTTCGTTCAGGGTGAGCACTTTGGATTGATTCAGCTCCCGCCAGCGCGTGACATTCTCAGCCCAGAGTGCGGGCGCTTCACTCAGCGTATACAGCCGGGCACGCGCATCTTCCCCGCGTTTGGTATCGTGTGTTGACGTCGTTGAGAGTGCGTCGGGTTGCTTGTGCAACCGGATTTGCATCTGCTGGTGGAATTGTTCGACTGAGAAGGGATGCGGCAATGGCTCCGCGCCCACTTCGTTGATGGCAAGAATGGCGTGATTACGGAAAAACAGCGTGTCTTCAACGGATTTTGCCATCAATGGTCCGGTGAGTTGCTGGAAGCGCGTGCGGAATTCAGCGGCATCCTGTTCACTTTGTTCCGATATCGCGCCCAGTAAAATGGCCTGCAGGAAACTGAGTGCAGGCGGGGACGCACTGAACTTCACCGATTCCAGCACTTGCTGGAGAAGTGCCTCCCCGGCCAGTGGCATACCCGCCGGGCGACCGTAGGTGCGATAAACCGGGAAGGCGATCAACATTTCCCGTAACGCGACATGCAACTCTGCTTCGCCAAAATTGCGCTGCTCTGAATGCGCCACGTCGGTTGCTAATGCCAGCAGGCGTGAGAATTCACCGGCAAAATTACGATCAACCATTAATTCACGGGCGGCGCGTAGTCCGGCACTGACATCATTCCGTTCTTCGGTAACGGCTTCATAGGCCAGATGCAATGCGTCAATCTGTGTATCGTCAATCAGCGCATGTGAAAGCGCGGCGATAAACTCATAGCCGGTGGTGCCGGAGATCGGCCATTCAGACGGAATCTGCTCCTCTTCCGCCAGAATCTTCTCCACCGTGATATAGCAATCCTCACCTGCGGCTCTGCGTAAACGCTGAAGATACCCCTGCGGATCGGCCAGACCATCGACGTGATCAACACGCAAACCACTGACTGCACCGCTGTGCACCAGCTCCAGAATCAGTGCATGTGACGCGTTGAATACCGCTTCATCTTCAACACGCACGCCAGCCAGCCCAGTGATTTCGAAGAAGCGTCGGTAGGAAAGGTCTTTACGCGCATCGCGCCAGTTGATCAGCTGCCAGGGCTGCTGTTGATGCAATTCGGCAATCGCTGCACGATCGTCGATGGCCAGCACCTCGTCGGCGCGTCCTTGCCAACTGGCAGGCGTCAGCGGGTAGAAGCTATCGTAGTAAGCCAGCGCCGGATGACCGGTTTCTGGATGCGGCTTAATGCTCAATTCGTCGTTTTGCAGGACGCGCTCAAAGTCATCGCCGAGGAACGGTAACGTCAGACGACGCGACCAGTCGATATCGAAATAGCGCGCATACTGACTGCTTTCACCATGCTCGATCACATCACGCCACCACAAATTTTCTAGTGACGCCGCCATATGGTTTGGCACGATATCCAGAATTAAACCGAGATTGGCCTGCTGTAACGCCGCCGACAGCCGATTAAAGCCTTCACGTCCGCCTAGCGCAGGATCAATCTCATTGGCATTGGTGACATCGTAGCCGTGGGTGGAATCCGTGGTGGCAGTGAAGATAGGCGAGGCGTAAAGATGGCTGATACCGAGCCGCTGTAAATAAGGCAGAAGGGTGATGGCACGATCAAAGGTCATGCCGTTGCGGAACTGAATACGATAAGTCGCTGAAGGAATTGTCATTCTTTTTCTCCCTGTGCCAGACGCACCACAATGGCATGTTGCGGTAACACATCGTTCTCCTGTGGCCAGGCAAAAAGCGTTTTACCTGGCATGGTTGGCAGAGGCTGCGCTTGCTTGCTGATATTCAGCGCCAGTGATAGTTCACCCTGTGGGAACTGCCAGCTCACCGCGATAAAACCTTTTGCCGTTTTCAACACTTTGCCACTGTGACCGCCCGCTGAAGCGAGCAGCGGTACAATGTGGCGCTGGCGCAACGCCAGCAATTGCTGAGTGAACGCCAGCCAGGCTTTGCCTTCTTCACTTTCCAGCTTGCTCCAGTCGAGTTTTGAACGGTTGAAAGTCTCTTCCGCGTTGGGATCGGGCACGCTGTCGTCATGGCCTGCATGGCCGGTAAATTCGCGCGCGCGCCCTTCACGTACCGCGTTGGCCAGATCGCCATGAAAATCGGTGAAGAACAGGAACGGGTTGGTTTCGCCATACTCCTCGCCCATAAACATCAGCGGGATATGCGGTGACAGTAACAGCGTGGCCAGCAGCACTTTAGTGCGGTCCGAGCCTGCCAGCGTGATCAGGCGGTCACCCTGCGCGCGATTGCCGACCTGATCGTGGTTCTGGATGAAATCGACAAAGGCAACCGGGGGCTGCGCCGCACTGGGCACGCCGCGCCGTTGACCAGTCTGCGGCGAGATTTCACCCTGATAGGCAAAGCCTTCAGTCAGGATGCGCGCGATCAACTTTTCAGGCACCTCGGCAAAATCCTGGTAGTAGGCATGGGTTTCACCGGTAGCAAACACATGAATGGCGTTGTGGAAATCGTCATTCCATTCGCTGGTATACAGCGGCGCATTGCCCTGTTTGTCACGTGGATGCAGGAAGGTGACATTGCGGGAGTCTTCAGTGGTGAGATGAATAGGGCGGTCCTTAATCTCACGGCGGATGCGTTCAGCGATCTCAATCAATGCATGTTTGCTGGAGGTATCTTCGATCTGATCGATGGCGTCAAAGCGCAGGCCATCAAGGTGATACTCCTGCAACCAGTAAAGTGGCGCTTCCACGATGTAACGACGTGCGGCATCAACATCATAAGCGATGCCCGCGCCCCAGGGTGTCATGCGCTCTTTATGGAAGAAATCAGGGGCCAGCAGCGGCAGATAGTTACCTTCCGGGCCAAAGTGATTGAGCACAATGTCGAGCACCACCGACAGGCCGTGTCCATGTGCTGCATCCACAAAGGCTTTGAAATCATCCGGCGAGCCGTAGGCGGAGTGCGGTGCATACAGCAATACGCCGTCATAACCCCAACCACGATTGCCCCCAAACTGCGACACCGGCAGCACCTCAATCATGGTGATGCCAAGTGCTTTTAAATAGGGCAATCGGGCAATGGCGGCCTGGAAAGTGCCTTCGGGGGTAAACGTACCGATATGCAGTTCGTACACCACCGTTTCTTGCCAGGCATGTCCACGCCATTCGATGTGCTGCCACGAATAATGGCGAGGATCGACCACCACTGAAGGGCCATTAACCCCGGATTGCTGCGCGCGAGCGGCGGGATCGGGCACTTCTGTGCCATCCGCCAGTACAAACTGGTAAGTTGCACCAGGTTGTACGCCACTCAGTTGCCGTTGATACCAGCCATCGTCCGAGGCTGACATAGGGTGATCGCCATCGGCGAGACGTAAGGTAATCTGCTGCTGACCCGGTGCCCACAAGCGGAATAGCACGCTGCCATCTGCCTGAATCTCAGCTCCCCAGGATTTCTCAAATGATCTGAATTCCATTCAATTGCCTCGTTTAACCCTCGCAAGGGCAATGGACGACATCAAGCGGTCTACGTTCCGTTTAAAGATGCTGGCTGAGTACGATTTAAAGTGGGACGACACGAAATGACTGAGAACAGATCATAGTCGATATTTTGGTCTTTTCTGGCGCGAACAGATGGGTTTAGGAAATTATCGACGCCTTGCGCTTCGCTAATCAGGGAAGTGTATAGAAGAAAGGCGACCTGATGGCCGCCCCGGAGATTATGCTGGTTTGTGTTGCTGGGCCTTGCGGCCGCGCTGCTTACGTAATTTATCAATCAGCTTATGGGCTTCCGCTTTGGTGGCGACAGCAGGTGATGAGCCTTTAAGCGGTTTTCGCGCGGTTTCACTCAGTGTTAGCACGGTGATCAAGCCGACAATCCCGGCACCCATCATGTAATAAGCGGGCATCATCGCATTGTGCGTGGTGTCCACCAGCCATGCAGTGATTAACGGTGTGGTGCCGCCAAACAGTGACACGGAAAGGTTAAAGCCAATCGCTAATGCGCTGTAGCGAATATCGGTTACAAACAGTGCCGGTAACGTAGCGGGCATGGTGCCGCTAAAGCAGGTATGTAATAAACCTAATACCGCCAGACCGGCAAATACCAGCATCATATTGCCTGAACCAATCAGCATATAGCTGGGGATAGCCAGTAAGATTAAGCCTAATGCACCCAATCCAATCACCGGCTTGCGACCAATACGGTCGGTTAAATGTCCCCACATCAGCGTCAATGGCATCATGATAAACATAATAACCATTACCAGCATCAGACCGGATAATTCACTCATCCCTAACACGCCAGTTAAATAACTGGGCATGTAAGCCGTTAACATATAATTGGATACGTTAAATAACAGCACCAACCCTATACATTTCAACAGCGGTTTGCTTTGAACACGCAGCATCTGTAACAAGGTTAGTTGAGGCTTATTGTGCTCAAGCTCTTCGCGCTTATCCATATGTTCTTTAAACGCCGGCGTTTCTTCCAGTTTAAGGCGAATATAGAGGCCAAATAAACCTAAAGGCGCGGCCAGGAAAAACGGAATACGCCAGCCCCAATCCATCATGGCCTGGTGTGGTAATAGCGCAATCATGCCGGTGACCAGACTGGCACCAAGCAGATAACCCGCCAACGTGCCGAACTCAAGGAAACTGCCCATAAAGCCACGGCGCTTATCGGTGGAATATTCTGCGATAAAGGTCGCTGCTCCACCGTATTCGCCGCCGGTCGAGAAGCCCTGAAGCAGGCGCGCAGCAAGCAACAGGATCGGTGCCGCGATACCAATACTGGCATAGCTGGGAATCAGACCGATGCAGAAGGTGCCGATGGACATCATGATCATGGTGAAAGCGAGGACTTTCTGTCGCCCAAAGCGATCACCTAACGGACCAAATACCATTCCCCCGATCGGACGAACTAAAAACGCAGCGGCAAAGGTACCGAAAGAGGCGATCAATTGCGCAGTATTACTGGCACCGGGAAAAAAGACCTGGCCAATAATCACGGCGAGGTAGCTATATACGCCAAAATCGAACCATTCCATGGTGTTGCCTAATGCAGCAGCACTTACAGCGCGTTTTAATAATTTGTTATCGATGACCGTAATATCATCAACGGTTAAGTCAGATTGTTTAGAAATCGTTCCGGTGCTCATAAACCTCCATGAGTAAAATTAGAGCGATCTTATAGCTTTCGCAGCCGAACAATTCACCAATGGAAATGAAAGCTATAAGAGGCTGAAAGGCGGACACCTTAGGTAATATTTTTAAGATGTGCATGTTTGTGACATATATGCTTGCATTAAAGCGTAGCGATGAGGGTATATTCTGTCAAAGTGCTGGAGGGGTGAAATAATTGATTGTGCCGTGATGAAGGGGATCGGTTTTATTCTGCATCATATTATGCGGTGACAGTCTGTCAGAGAGTTAATTATGCTGGAAGAAGGTGCGCCACAAAGGTTTCAGCGGCGCAGGGCAGGCGAAGGATAATCATTTGAACAGCGCACTGACGATGGAACTAAATACCGAACCCGTAACAAAAGCATGATGCGCCACATTATCTTGATTTTGTATATCCGCTAATCGTTTTAAGGCTGCTTCCGGACTAGCTGCTTCGACTTCTTCATCTAACTTTTTATAGCCTTGTGAAATGAGTAGGACAGCGCTCTCGACATCCGATCTTTCGACAGTGGCAACGACCTGATCTTTTTTGTAGAAGATGTAATCTGGCATAGCACTTTCCTGGTTAAACCTTTATGGCGAGTATTATAGTGTCGTGTGGACACAAAATGTACCCGTGCAGTTCGATCGACGCCGTCGCCTGCTGTTCGACGGATATGAGCATCGAGGTTTAATCATTCCACTCTTTGATTAACTGCCCATAAAGGTCTTCGGCTTCAGCCAGGCGACTCAGCAAACAATATTCATCGGTTTGATGCGCCATTGTGGGTTCACCGGGTCCAAGGATAATGCACGGTGGATTACCGAGTGCAGGCAACAATAGCGACGCATCGGTAAAGTAGGGTACCACTTTGGCTTCGAGTGGATGTTCAAACAACGGCTGGCAAGATTGGTATACCGATTTAATCCACTGGTTGGCTTCCGAACTCAGCACTGCGGGCAAATCCACTAGCGTGGTCAATGTGACTTCTTCCCCCAAAAGTTCAGTGAGCTGCTGCCGAATCGTGGCGTGTTGCAAATTTGGTGCACTGCGAATATCGACATCAAAGGCAGTACGGTCCGGCACCGAGTTAATGTTTAAGCCTCCCTGAATACGCCCAACATTTAATGTGGGCTGCTTCATCAAAGGATGCGGTGCACCGGGAGAAAAGTGGCGAATCTTACCCAGCGCGTCTGCCGCCAGATAAATGGCATTAATACCCAGTTCTGGCATCGCGCCGTGTGCTGTTTTACCGCGCGTTTCACAGCGCAACCACAATGCGCCTTTATGGCCGATGACCGGATAGTTGGCCGTCGGCTCGCCGACAATCAAAGCGCCGATTTCAGGCAAGTTGCCTGCTGATATCAACGCCCGCGCACCCTCACAGCCGGTTTCTTCTCCACCTGTAATCATCAACACTACGCCGCAACCTGCCTGAATCGCCGCTTTTTGCTCCACGCAGGCAATAGCGAAAGCGGCCACCGCGGCTTTCATATCACTGGCGCCACGCCCATACAGGCGATCGCCGTCGATATCGCGACCAAAAGGATCAAATTGCCAGGGCTGATTACCCAGCGGAACGGTATCAAGATGGCCGGTAAACGCGAGCGGTTTATCCGCGGAGGTTCCACCCATACTGGCAATCAGATTGACCCGACCTGCATCAAATTGCGTGAGCGTGATGTCGAAACCTTGCTCCGCCAGCCAGTCTGCCAGGAACTGCATACAGTCGACTTCATTACCAGGTGGATTGATGGTGTCATAGCCCAGCAGTTGCTGGGCGAGTTCAAGCGACTTTGGTGGCATATCAGACGCGCTCCGTCAGCCAATCGAGGCAATTCAGCCACAGTTGGCGATAGCCTTTCCATTGAGAAAACTCTTCCGGTAACCAGTGTGCAGACATATCGCTGGTCCAAACCAACGACCGTCCTTGTTGATATTCTCTTACCGCCAGCAAAGGATGTGTCGTACCTGAAACGGTGGCGAGCAGTGTGCCTTCAGGCTGCATTTCCACCTCGTTATAGCCCAGCAACCAGGGCCAGTCGTCTGGAATATCGGTCAGTACATTGTGTGACGCTGTCACTTCTGCATAGCTACCCTCCGGCGTTTCTATGCGGTCATCCCAGGCAAGACAGCGTACCGGTAACACTTTTTCCACCAGCGTATTACGGTAACGTGCGCCGCCATTGATGCCCTGAAAACTGTAATAGCCGCCAATCATCATTAAAGCCCCACCTGCTGCCACATAATCATGAATTAGCTTAAGACGATTGGGCGTACGACGGCTTTTCATCCACGTATCCGGATGTAAAAGCAAAGTATTAGCGCCAATATCGGAGAGGATAATCACATCCCACTGCTGTAATGCCTCAAGATCCAGAGGAAACTCAGTGGCGGCTGCATGGGCGGGCATATGGGTAATCGCATAATCACTCTCTTGCAGTGCCGCCATAAAATCCACTGCGCCGCTATGCCACGTAGCGGTGGCAAACTGATCAAAGCCTTTCACATGGGTTGAGGTACTGGTCCAGGATTCTCCCACCAGTAGTACTTTTTTCTGCATGACACGTCTCCGTTTATCCGCCAAATACGCGCTGCGGATTGCCAATCATTAAGGTTTCGAGTTGTTCGCCACTGACACCGTGACGTTTAAGGCGTGGGACGAAATGTTTGAGGATATAGCCGTAACCGTGGCCGCCGTAGCGCGTCAGCATGGTTTTCAGGAACACATCCTGCGACATCAAAATCTGCTGAATATAACCATCCTCAATCAGTTCGCAGATGGCGCGCGCATTCTCTTCATCGGATGGCGATTGGGCGGATTCGTCGGCGTAGTAATAGCTCATGCCGATCATGTCGTACTCGAGAAATACGCCGCGTTTAGCCAGTTCCCGTTGATAAGGTTTATCAGAAAAACTCGGGTTCATATGGCACAGCACGGTATGACGCAGATCGGCGCCTTCGTGTTCAAGAATATCCAGCACCTTGTGGCCAAGCCGCTCCCAGCCGGGTAAGTGCACCTGAATGGGGACGCCGGTTGCTGCGCTGGCGCGACCGGCAGCACGCAGTGACTTCTCTTCATCGGGTGTGAAGCGGCTGGAAATACCGATTTCGCCAATCAAACCGGCGATCACCTCGGGCTTCTCCTCTGCGCCACCCAGGTCATAGATGAGTTTGTCAGCGAGTTGTTCAACCGTGATGCTTTTGACCCATTCGGGATGTGAAGGCTCCAGATAAAGTCCGGTGCCCATCACGATGTTTAAACCGGTTAAACGCGCAATTCGCTGCAACCCTTTGGGATCGCGTCCGATACCGATGTTGGTGGGGTCCACCACCGTTTCACCACCCAGTGCGCGGTATTTCATTAATTCTTCGATGGCGGTGTCAGTATCAAACAACTGACAATTATCACGACTCATCAACGGGTTCATCGACAGCTCGCCGAGGTTCTCCATCTTGACCGGCATCTCGGCTATATGGCGATCGCTACAACAGCAAGGCGCGACCCACTTACCGGAGGCATCTAACAGGATGTGCTCATGCATTAATGTCACACCCATCTCTGACACAGGTAGCGGACCGAGCACGGTCATGACATGCCCGCTGCTCACCCCTAAAGGAAGTGGGTCGGCATGACGGAAAATTGATCCTTTCATCAGCTATCCTTTTGCCGTCGCACGGGTTGGGTTGAGAATGCGGGTGTTGAGCCAAATGGCGAGCAGGATGATGGTGCCAGTCGCAATTTGGGTATAAAACGGAGAAATATGCGACAAGATCAGGCCGTTCTGAATCACCGCAATCGATAAAGCTCCCAATAGGGTGCCGATAATGGTGCCAAATCCGCCAAATAAACTGGTGCTGCCAAGGACCACCGCCGCAATCACCTGCAATTCGAATCCTTCACCCTGATTGGACGATCCGCTGCCGAGACGAGCAGTGATAATCATGCCCGCCATTGCGGCCGCCATGCCGCTGAGGATGTAGACCTTCATGGTCACTGCTTTGGTATTGATGCCGCTGCGGCGCGCGCCTTCTGCGTTGGCACCAATCGCCGTGACATAGCGACCAAAGCGCATGTGATTCAGCAGGATATGTCCGGCCAACAGAATCACAATGCCGATCAGCGCAGGCATGGGAATGCCAAGTACCCAGGCGCGGCCCATAAAGGTGAACAGGCTGTCAGCGGGAACCGGGATCGAATAACCCTGAGTAACCAGCAGCGCAATACCGCGCACCACAGCCAGCGTTGCCAGTGTGACAATAAAAGCGGGTATCCCTTCAAACGCGATAAAAAAGCCGTTGATTGCTCCGACCAAACCTCCCAGCAGCAGTCCACCGACCAACACCACCGGCCACGGCAGGCCCCAGTTGTTCAGCGCAATCGCTGAAAGCGCACCGACCAGTGCCAGTGTCGATCCTACAGACAAATCAATCCCGCCGGTGGTGATCACCAACGTCATTGCCGTCGCGACAATCAGCAGCGGAGCGCTTTGACGAATGATATTCAGCCAGTTGGTGCTGGAGAGAAAGTTACTGGTGATCAGCGAAAACACCACGCAGCAAAAGATAAAAAACAGCGCAATGCTCACCACGCCAGAGTGGTTGTGCAACAGGCGGCGGGGCAGCGAGTGCTGGATCATGCGTGAACTGCTTAGATTCATGATACTCATCCTGTTTCCTCAGTGTGCTGCCGCTGAATGAGCAGTAAATTTTTCACCCACAATCAGGTTGACGATGTCGCTCAGGCTGGTATCTGCCACGCGCCGATCGGCCACATTGGTGCCCTCATACATCACCATGATGCGGTCACACACCAGGAACAGATCCTGCAGACGATGGGTAATCAGAATCACGCTTACCCCGCGCGCTGAGACACGGCGAATCAGTTCCAGCACCGCCTCCACTTCTGCCACCGCCAGTGCAGCGGTCGGTTCATCCATGATCAGCACTTTAGGTTCGAACGCGGCCGCGCGGGCAATGGCGATCGCCTGCCGCTGCCCACCTGAGAGATTGCGCACCAGAAGGCGGGTATCGGGAATGGAGATCCCGAGACCTTTCAGCATTTCACGTGCTTGCGCATGCATTTTGGTTTGATCGAGAAAGGGAATACCGAGCACGGATTTCATCGGCTCACGGCCCATGAACAAATTACCCGCCACATCAACGGTGTCGCACAGGGATAAATCCTGATAGACCATCTCTATATGGCAGCGGCGTGAATCGGCAGGGTTGCTGAAATGCTGCTGTTCCCCATCGATGCGAATCGAACCGCTGGTGGGGATCACCGCTCCGGACAGGACTTTGGTGAGTGTCGATTTGCCGGCGCCATTATCGCCAACCAAACCGAGCACTTCCCCTGGCGCGAGCTGAAGATTAACCCCGCGCAAAGAGCGAATCGAACCGTAGGTTTTGGTGATATTGACCATCTCGACCCGGGCTGGAAGAGCTTGTAATTGCTGCATTGGACAACTCCCATCAACGCTAGTGGGAAATATTTGTCCTGTTGGAAAAAGTGCGGATCCGGCACGATTTACCTTCTAGTAAACCGGTTTACCTACCAGATAAGACTTTTGTCTAAACCAACAGGACAAACGCTACAATGATATTTACTCGCCAGTTATGACATTGCAGCATCCATGCCAGCCTGCATGGCAGGCACTGCACTTTCGGCTAACTTGTTGTAAACCATCACGAGTTTCGTGATTATTAAGTAAACCGGTTTACTCACTATAGCGCGATTAAAAATTACAGCTCACTTTTTGCGCCATTGTTGTGCGCTTTTGCATCATTTTGGGACGCTGTTAACAAATCCAATCGAATCACGACCAACCCATTCCACCGGCAAGCGCGTTTCCATCGGGATATCGGTGTCGTCATTGAGCAGGCGCAGCATAATACTCACCGCCGTGTGTCCCAGCTCGCGGGCGGGTTGGCGGATAGTGGAAATGCGGGGATGCGTGAGATCGGTGTAGTTGGCATCATCGAAACCCACTAATGAGAGTGCAGCCGGCGCTTGTAAGCCGTTGGCCCGTAAGCCATCAAGCAAACCCAGCACCAAATAATCACTGGCGGCGAATACGGCGGTAGGGCGCTGCGGGCAGCTGAAAAGATGGTTGAGTGATTGTTGACCAAATTCGCGCGCATAGTTGCCATACATCACCCATTCTGGGGGAATGGCTAAACCGGCCTGTTGCATCGCAGTGCAAAAACCCTGATAGCGCTCGCGGACGCTCATCAACTGATCCGGCCCGCCGATAAAGGCGATCCGCGTGTGTCCGGCAGCAATCAGTTGTTCGGTTGCCATGCGCCCACCTTGCACGTTGTCGGCAAACACTTTGGGCACCGTGCTGCCGGGAATATCTTCATCCAGCAATACCACATGATGCTGGCGCTGAATTTCATTGCGTAGCACGCCGTTGTCGGGACGGTTAGTGGTGAACAGCAAGCCGTCAACCTGACGCGTATCCAGCCAGCGGATAAACTGCGCCTCCTTTTCCGGATTATTACGCGTGATGCAAAGCACCAGACTGTAACCTCGCGCCGAGGCGGCTTCTTCGGCCGCATCAGCCAGTTCAGCAAAGAACGGGTTGGTGATATCCGGCAACACCAGCCCTAAGGTTTCACTGCCGCCTTTGCTCAGACGACGCGCCAGACTGTTGCCACGATAATCAAGGGTGCGAATGGCGCTTTCGATACGATCAATGGTCTCCTGAGGCAGCACAATACTGTGATTCATGTAACGTGATACCGTGGCTTTTGACAGGCTCGCCAGTTTCGCAACATCCGATAACAACACGCGTTTTGTACTCATGAATTTCGCCCTCAATCCCCAGGTGGCCTATCTGTAACACAGTTAAGCGTAACTGATACAGCGCTTTCCTTTTTCACGAGCGGATAAATAAACGCTTGACAAAAAAATCGGCTGGGCGAATTGTATAAACCGTTTACCGCAGTACCGGGAATAACTTCCCAGCCTGATTCATACTATTTCACCCCGTACTCCCAGCGGATGGGATACCGAACTAGTTGAACCCGGTGGCATGAGAAAACATGGCCTTAACGCTGTGTTCTGCTTTATTTCATCGATATTTGCCAGCCAAAATAACCTCTCAGCGTGATAGCGCTGTGAAACGCTGATTATTATTTATTCCCGACGAGGAACACATGATGTCATCTTTCACCGGAAAACTACGTTCAATAGTTTTGGCTACTGCAATACTTTCATCAGGTTCGCTTTTTACATTAGCCCAGGCAGCGCCCACTTATGCCTTAGTACAAATAAATCAACAGGCGCTGTTTTTTAACCTGATGAATCAAGGGGCTCAGGAATCCGCTAAAGCCAGTGGTAAAGAGCTGGTGATTTATAACGCCAACGATAATCCCGTGGCGCAAAACGATGCCATTGAAAACTATATTCAACAAGGCGTGAAAGGCATTTTAGTCGATGCCATCGACGTAAACGGCATTATGCCGGCAATTAAAGAAGCTGCTGCGGCGAAAATCCCGGTGATTGCGATTGATGCCGTATTACCGGCAGGTCCGCAAGCGTCGCAGGTTGGAGTGGATAATCTTGAAGGCGGTAAAATCCTCGGTAAATATTTTGTTGATTACGTAGCAAAAGAGATGGGGGGGAAAGCGCGATTAGGCATTGTTGGTGCATTGAACTCAGCGATTCAAAACCAGCGTCAGAAAGGGTTTGAGGACACCATCAAAAGTAACAGCAAAATCACCGTGGCCGACGTGGTGGATGGTCAGAATATTCAGGATAACGCGATGACAGCCGCAGAAAACCTTATCACCGGTAATCCGGACCTCACCGCGATTTACGCCACCGGCGAACCGGCACTCCTTGGTGCCATTGCAGCAGTGGAAAACCAGGGGCGCCAGAAGGATATCAAGGTGTTTGGTTGGGATCTGACAGCAAAAGCCATCAGTGGGATTGACGGCGGTTATGTGACAGCGGTGCTGCAACAGGATCCGAAGAAAATGGGCGAAGAGGCGCTGAAAGCTCTTAACGCCATCACCGAAGGAAAAACCGTCAACAAAACAATTTTGGTGCCGGCCACCGTGGTGACCAAAGCGAACGTAGATACCTATCGTCCGCTGTTTAAGTAATTACGTTGTGGCGAGAGGTGGCCGAAAGGCCACCGTTAAAGCCCCACGGCCAGCAGTGCACAGAGTTCTTCTTCAGTGGGGAAGGCCTTAAATGTTCCGGTGCGACTCACGGTGATGGCGGCAGCCGCGCTGGCATGCTGCAGTGCGAGCGCATCAGGTGTGACGCCGCGTAGCAAGGCCGATGCGAGCAGCACCGCCAGGAACGTATCGCCTGCACCGGTGCTATCCACTGACTGAACCGGTGTTACCGGGCAGAAATGGCGCTGGGAATCGGTGATCAGTTCAGCACCAGCGGCACCTTGAGTGATAACTAAAGTGGCGATACCTGCAGGTTGCAGCAGTTCGGCTTCGTGTTGATTTACTACGGCAATATCCACCAGCGGCCATAGATCGGCGAAGTCGGGATTAACGGGTGAAGGATTAAATACGGTGATGAGCCCATGATTTTTCGCCCAGCTAAAGAGTGCACGGGTCTTCTCAACGGAGAAATTACCTTGCTGCAGCAAAATATCGCCGGCTGAGGCATCCGCTAAGTGCGCCAGGATAATATCCAATGTCAGCGCATTGGCCGCTGCCATGGTGGTAATAATCGCGTTGTCGCCGTCGTGGTTGGTAAAGATGATTGAGGTGTCACTGTGTTCAGAAATACTATTTTGAGGGTTTAACGTTAATTTTTCGCTTTGCATGCAATTGCGAATCCACTGATCGTTAATATCGTCACCTGTGGCGGCAATTAATTGTGTTTCGATACCACAGCGGGAAATGACGATCGCCTGATTGGCGCCTTTTCCGCCGATGTCTTGCGATATTTTTACGCCATGAATGGATGCGCCTTTTTGTGGCAGCTCATGAATGGACCAGGTTTCATCAACCACAATATTACCTGCAACATAGACACGCATAGGTTTCTCGTTAATAAGGTGAAAGAGATGGCTTCTATATCAGCAGAAAAAAGTAACGCGATACAAGATATTTTTTCACGTAAGAAGGCAGTTATTGGCGTTATTCACTGCGATGCCTTTCCTGGTGCGCCGAAATATCGAGGTAAGCCTGTGAAAGATATTATCGACCGCGCATTGCGTGACGCGGAAAACTACCTTTCAGGCGGCGTACATGGATTGATCGTTGAAAACCATGGCGATATTCCCTTTGCCAAACCTGAAGATATTGGCCCAGAAACAGCCGCATTTTTGGCGGTTATCACGGAAAAAATTCGTGAACGCTTTGGCGCACCACTTGGCATCAACGTATTAGCCAATGCCGCCATTCCCGCCATTGCCACTGCGTTAGCGGGGGGCGCGAGTTTCGTGCGCGTCAATCAGTGGGCGAATGCCTATATCGCTAACGAAGGTTTTATTGAAGGTGCGGCGGCCAAAGCGCTGCGCTACCGCAGCCAGTTACGTGCCGATCACATTCGTGTCTTCGCAGACAGCCATGTCAAACACGGCAGCCATGCCATCGTGGCCGACCGTTCCATCCAGGAACTGACGCGAGATGTCGACTTTTTTGAAGCCGATGCGGTGATCGCCACCGGACAGCGCACCGGCGACAGCGCCACGATGAGTGAAATTGATGAAATCCGTGCCGCTACTGAATTGCCGCTGCTGGTGGGCTCGGGCGTTACCCCGGCTAACGTCTGTCAGATTTTAGGGCGTACGCAAGGCGTGATTGTTGCCAGCACCATGAAAGTGGATGGCGTGTGGTGGAACGAGGTGGAGTTAGCGCGGGTAAAACATTTTATGTCCGTGGCGCAGGCCGCGCTGGAGGAGGCGTGATGGTCAGTTTTACCGATCAACTTCTCGAACAGCATCAGCAGGTGTGGCAAGAGATGCAGCAGCATCGATTTGTGCGGGATATCGAACAGGATCAACTGCCCGACAGCGTATTCAACCGTTATCTGGTGTTCGAAGGTAACTTTGTCGCCACCGCGATTGCCATTTTTGCGCTGGCCGTCAGCAAAGCGCCTGGTATTCGTCAACAGCGCTGGTTGATTGGCGTGCTCAACGCGCTGGTGGATACGCAGATTGCCTGGTTCGAAGCGGTGCTGGCCGGGCGCGATATCCAGCCCGAGGAGTATCCCGATGACTTGCCGGGCGTCACCACGTTTCGTGATGGCATGTTGCGGGTGGCTCAGCAGGGCAGCTATGCCGAGATCATTACGCTGATGTTTGGCGCCGAGTGGATGTACTACCACTGGTGCAAACGCGTCAGCGAGCAAAGTCAGCAGGATGCCGACGTCCGTCGCTGGGTCGAGATGCATGCCGAAGATGAGTTTCACCAACAGGCTTTGTGGCTTAAAGCCGAACTGGATGCGTGTGCTTCAATCCTCAGCACCGAGGAGAAACAGCGGCTCTTCGCGCTTTACGGCACTGTGCTGCAATGGGAAATCGACTTCCATTCTGCGGCCTATCAGGAGGGCGAAGATGAATAGCTGCTTCATCGAAGCGCGCAACATCTGTAAGCGCTTTGGCGCATTAACTGCGCTGAGCCAGGTCAATTTATCAATTCATCGCGGCGAAGTGCTGGCACTACTCGGTGATAACGGTGCGGGGAAATCCACCTTTACCAAGGTGCTGTCGGGAGCCTACAGCGCCAGCGAGGGGGAACTGTGGATCGAGGGTAAAGCGGTGAAATTCACCTCGCCTCGTCAGGCTGCGGAACACGGTATCGCCACCATTTATCAGGAGCTGGCACTGGCGGAGAACTTGTCGATTGCTGAAAACGTATTTCTCGGGCGCGAACTCAAGCGCCGGGTACTGGGTATCCCTTTCCTGAAACGCCGCGCGATGCGGGAACAGGTCGATCAGCTGTTAAAAGATCTGGATGCACATATCTCCGATGCCGAAGCGGCGGTGGGCAGCTTGTCGGGCGGTCAGCGCCAGGCAGTGGCGATCTGCCGTGCGCTCAACCTCAACGCACAGTTAGTGATCATGGATGAGCCCACTGCCGCGCTGGCGGTGGCCGAAACGCAGAAGGTGTTGCAGCTCACGCGTCGTCTGGCGGAACGCGGCTGCGCGGTGGTGCTGATCAGCCACAACATCAGCGATGTGTTTGCCGTGGCTGACCGCATGGTGGTGTTCCGTCGTGGCCGGAAAATTGCCGAACGGCGCCATGCCGACACCACGCCTGACGAAATCGTTTCACTTATTACTGGCGCGCATCCCGATGCGCGCATTTTTGAAAACACCTAACACCAGGGGAAATTATCATGCGTCGAATTGCTACGGCTGTTTGTTCTCTGTCACTACTGGTCTCAGGATGTGCACTGGCGGCGGAAAAAGTCGCCTTTGTGCCGCAAATCATTGGCATTCCATATTTTCAGGCCATGGAAGCGGGCGGTAAGCGTGCCGCGAAAGATTTGGGCGTTGAGTTTGTTTACAGCGGCCCGGTAGACACCAACCCAATGGACCAACTGCAAATTGTGCAGAACCTGATCGCGCAGAAGGTCAACGCTATCGGTATCAGCGTGCTGGATGCCTCCAGTATTGCGCCGGTAATGGCGCAGGCGAAATCCAGCAATGTGCATCTCTTTACCAGTGATAGCGATGCGCCCGATAGCGGACGTCCGGTTTATGTCGCGCAGGCTACCGATGAAGGACTGGGTGACAGCATCATCGATGAAATGGTGAAGCGCGTGGGTGAGAACGGAAAAATCGGCATTGTCTCCGGCGAAGCCACCGCATCCAACCTCAATAGCTGGATTGGATTTATGCAGCAACGCGTGAAGAGTAAATATCCCCATATCACGCTGCTTAAACCGCAGTATGCCGGTGGCTCAGCCAGCCGTGCGGCACAGATCACCACAGATTTGATGTCGGCGAATCCAGATCTCAAAGGGGTAATCGCCATGGCTTCCACTACCTGCCCTGGTGTGGCACAAGCCATCGAGAGCGCGGGGAAAAACGGCAAAGTGGTCGGCAGTGGCTTCTGCAGCCCGAATACCGCGCGTGCCTATCTGAAGAGTGGGGCGTTTGGCTACACCGTACTGTGGGACCCGGAAAAACTCGGTTATCTGACAGTGTGGGCGGGTAAGCAGTTAATCGATGGCAAAGCGTTTGCCGCAGAGAACAAAGTGCCGAGCTTTGCAGAGCCGGTGAAGTTTGACAGCAAAACAGGGGTGCTGCTGCTGGGCAGCCCGGCCGTGTTCACCAAAGAGAACGTCGATCAGTTCAACTTCTGACGGGGCCACACATGCACATGACTTCACGGGAGATGGCCTTATTGGCGATCGCCTTGCTGGCAGTTGGCTGTTTCTCCTGGTTTTCGCCGTGGTTTGCCACGGCGGATAACCTGCTCACCATCTTACGCAACAGCAGCGAGTTGTTGCTGATCGCGCTGGGGATGACGTTGGTGATTGCCATGGGCGGGGTGGATGTGTCCGTTGGCGTGGTGATGGGGGTCGCAACATGGGGCGTAGGACAACTGCTAATGCTGCAGTCGCCCTGGCTGGCTGCACTTGCGGGGCCGCTGATTGGCCTGCTGGCGGGTCTGCTCACCGCGATGGTGGTGGTGGTCGGGCGCATTCCCGCGATAGTGGGCACCCTGGGGTTGTTTGGCGTCTGGCGCACGGCTTTGTTTGTGCTGCTGGGTGGGCAATGGTTATCCGGACTGCCCGATGATCTGACCCGTGGGCTAATGCACACGCTACTAGGTGTTCCGGTCATGGCATGGATGATCATGCTGGCCTGGGCGCTGGTTTGGCTCGCACTGCGCCATACGCCTTATGGATTGTGGTTACTGGCAGCGGGGAATTCAGAAGAGAAAGCCCGGCTGGCAGGCATCCCGGTCACTCAGGTGCGCATCGCCACTTTCCTGATTAGCGGTGTGCTGTGTGGCTTAGCCGCCACCTGTTATATCGCGACCTACCGCAATGTGGAAATGACGGTGGGTGGCAGCCTGGCACTGGAGGCGATCGCGGCAGTGGTACTGGGCGGCACGCGCATTACTGGCGGTTCATGCAGTCTGCTCGGAACCTTGCTGGGCGTATTGCTGCTGCGCATTCTACAGAACGGTTTGCTGTTGGTGGGGGTGCCCTCTTTATGGCAAACGGTCGTCACAGGCACCGTATTGCTGCTGGTGTTAAGCAGCGAGGCCGCCAGTGGTCGGGTACTGGCATTCAGGAGGATGGCATGAAAATCATGCATAAATCGCCTGACCTCACCTTACTCGTCGCATTGTGGCTGCTACTCGGCATCGGGATTGTCTTCGCATTACCGCAGATGCTGGCTTTATGGTCCATCACCTCGATCCTGCAATTCGCTACGCTGCTTGCTCTGGTGGCATTGGGCCAATCGTTGGTGGTGATGGCGGGCGGCGGCGGTATTGATCTCTCGGTCGGAGGCAATGTGTCACTTTCCGCTGTAGTCGGCATGCTGGCGCTGCAACAGGGTATTAATCCGGTATTACTTCCAGTGATTTGCATGTTGAGTGGAACCGCCGCCGGAGCACTGAATGGCCTGCTGGTGGCGCGTCTGCGGTTATGGCCATTGATCGTCACGCTGGGCAGTTTTTATCTGTTTTCTGGCCTGCCGTTAGCGTTAACCGGTGGAGCGGCTATCTCAGGCGTTCCAGCAGAACTGACGCAATGGGGCCGAGGAGCAAACTTCGCGATTCCTGTGCCGTTTCTGACCTGTGTCATCCCTGCCTTTTTTATCGCCTGGTTGATTCTGAGCAAAAGCGCATGGGGGAAATGGGTTTATGCCTGTGGTTTCAATGAGCACGCGACACGTCTGGTCGGGATTCCCGTGGATCGTCTGCGCCTGCTGGTTTACTGCCTGAGTGGACTGTTAGCAGGCTGCGCCGGATTCATCTCACTCAGTTGGTTAGGCAGCGCACGACCGGAAATTGGCGTCAATTTAGAACTGGAATCACTCACTGCAGCGTTGCTTGGCGGTGTCGCCATCTTCGGCGGGCGCGGCAGCGTGGTCGGGGTATTGGCGGCAGCGCTGATGCTGGTGACCATCAAAACCTGCATGTTACAGCTCGGACTGAACAGTGTCTGGCAGCTCGGTGTGGTGGGCTTGTTATTGATCATCGTGTTAATGGCACAACGACTTTTCATCTATCGGAGATAATTCATGAGCCTGACTGAAAAAATTGGCGCACACGTTGATGCCAGCGCCGAGCGCATCGCGCAGACGTTGTGCGACCTGATCGCTTTCCCCTCAATTGTCAAAGTTGACCCGCGTGAAGCCGGGCCGGGAGAGCGCGACTGCCAGCTTTACTTACAGCAACGCCTCATCGCGTTGGGGATGACCACCGACTTATGGGATCCCGATGGTCCGGCCTTGTATGCCCAATATGAAGGGCGGCCAGGAGCCAATAAAGGTCGCACGTTTGAGGGGCGTCCAAATCTCGGAGGCACGCTAACCGGCGCGGGCGGCGGCAAATCGCTGATGCTCACTGGACACATTGATGTGGTTCCGCCGGGTCCGGCAGAACATTGGCACAGCGATCCTTTTCTGCCGGTGATCAAAAACAATGCGGTCTACGGGCGTGGTGCGGTCGATATGAAAGGTGGCGTGGCCTGCATGTTGATGGCGGTGGAGTTATTGCAGGACCTCGGTATACGCCTCGCAGGAGACGTGGTATTCACCACGGTGGTGGATGAGGAGATTGGCGGCATGGGTTCACTGGCGATGGTGGATCGCGGCTTCAAAGCCGATGCCGGTATCATGACCGAGCCGACAGCTAACCGCATTTCACCGATCTGTCACGGCATTCTCTGGGCACGCATTATTCTCGATGGCATTGGCGGACATGCAGAACTGACGCCTAACAGCTGGGACAGCAGCGGGCCGGTCGATGCGGTGATGCTGTGCCGTCAGATGCTGGATGGTCTCGATGTTCTCAACCGTCGCTGGCAAACGCAGCCCGATAAAAATCATCCGCTGATGGAGATGCCGAACCAGATCATTGTTACGCAATTAAAAGTGGGCGAGCATCCAGCGTCGATTGCCGGTCGGGCGGAGATCGTCATCGATGTGCAATATCTCCCTGCCGAAAAAGATGAGATGGGATTGGGCGGCAAGGTGAAACGCGAAATTGAAGAACACGTGGCCAAAGTATGCGCGCTCGATCCGTATCTGGCAAAGCACCCGGCAAAAGTGGAGTGGATTCTGGATGCAGACTGCGCGGAGATTCCAGCGGATCATCCTTTTGTTGGGGCATTTCAGCAGGGTGTGAATGACGCAGCGCTCAATCCGCAGCTGGCGGGATTTGGTGCGCATAGTGACATTGGTCTACCCAGCACGCTAGGGCAGACGCCCACCGTCAACTTTGGACCGGGCGATCCTGCCATGTCACACCAGCCTAATGAACATGTACCGATTGCCGATTTGGTTGCCTGCACCAAAGCCATAGCGCTGACGCTCGTGCGCTGGTGTGGCGTAGCCGAAAGCCAGTAGCGTATTTTCACTCCCATAAAATGTAAACCTGCCATAAATCTGTTGGACTGAGGCAGGTTTTTTAAAAAGTTTTATTGATTATTAACGAGAAATCACCTTTCCAATGTAAATTACTGGATTACCGTTATCATCAAACACCTCGAAGCTCACCTCATCATTATGCATAACTATATGGTTCAATGTTAACGGTTGGGAACCAAACGGCGCCACCAGTACATCATCCACTTTAACCTTATTGGCAAACTGCAATCGCAGGCTCATATACCACGCCGTTGGATTCTCTACCGTCAGTTGACGATCGCGTACAACAAAACGCAACTTATGCACATCTTCAGGTTGAGGCGCATCCAGCGCCGCAGGTCGAATAAAAACCTTCAGCCGCAACCGCAACGGCAGCAGGATTTTTTGCTCAGCGCCGCCTGTTTGCCGGCTTAGCGCGGGAATCTGATAAATATTCAGCCAATAAAGGCTCTCACGATCTTCAGGTAATGACTGTCGCGAAGTGAGCACCAGACGAATCGCACGCTGTTCATCGGGTGAGAGTTTCATCATCGGTGGCATGGCAAAAATGGGCGCAGTGCTCAATTCCGGAGACTGCATCAAATCGCCGTCATCGCTCCAGATCTGCACCACGGAGGGATATTCCACACCATTTTTTAAATTCAGCGTCTGGCTACTTTCACCAGCATTAAAAATGATGCGTGTTCTATCCACATTCACCACGGCCATGGCGTGAGCAGCGAATAACAGGCTGCTTAACGCAAAAATGCTACTGAAAACTGACCACCACTTGCAACTGCGCATTGACTGTTCCTGCTGTTACTGTTTGTCCACTTAAGGCTTCGAGCGAAGCCAAAAAATCACCGCTGTAAATATTGCTGCTACCGGAAGAGACCAGCGAGGTGAGATCGGTATAGGCATACCAGCCGCGCGTATTTCCGCTGCCGGTGCTGGCGAGGTTGGGTAGTAAATTGATCGCGGAACCGCTGGCGTTGTAAATTTTGATGCCCACCCCAGAAGCCACGCCGCTGCTGCCATATTGATTATCCAGCAGCCAGGTCAATCCGCCGCCGCTGGTGGTCAAACCTAGCTGAGTCGCCTGTGACACCGCATTGGGTTGATTCACCAGCAAGCCCATCGCCACATTGGCGGCGCTGCTGGTGGAGGTGCTGGTGCTGGGCCGTGCGCCAGATTCGCACTGCAATGAGATGGAAAACGGCACCTGACTGCTGCCGCCTGCCTTGAGTGTGTTCACGCTAATGGTTGGCAGCAGCACCACAGAAGGGTAGTTCTGCACTTCACACAGCGCGCCACGCACATAGGTCACGTTGCGATAGGTGCTCCAGGCGGCGGGCCAGTTGCCGTAAAATCCGTACCAATAGCTGGCGCTGTCCTGGCCCACCGCCAGACTGTTGGTGTCCAGACCCGGGCCCTTGAAAGCAATATAGCCGCGCGGCTGCGTCCAAAGATCGCTGTAACGGTTATCGCCATTGGCGTAATAAGAGGTGGAACTGATTTTGAACATCTCGTACAGCACGTTGCTAAACGCGCTGGCCGGAATATAAATGTAGGTGCCGTCGGAGTACCAGCTGTCGGCGGTAAACTGGCGTGACTTCCAGTAGCGGCTGTAATACTCACCGGTGGCAAGATTGGTCATGCGCACCGCCACGTTTTTTGCCACATCGTAATATGCCCCGCTGACCTCGCTGCTGGCGTACATGCCCGCATAAGCGCTGTCACCGTTGGTGGCGTACATCTCATACAGACTGCCCGCATCTGCCACCGCACAGCGGTAGAGGATCTGATTCGGGCTGTAAGCGGTGTTGCTGGCGGCGCTGAGAAAAGAACCTACCGAGCTGGCCAGCAAAGATCCTGAGGGCTGAAAGGATGTGCCGCTATTAATGCTGATCACCGAAGGCAATCCCACGTTGCCAGAACAGGTGTCACAGGCACCCGTCCATGACGATGCGGTATAGCCAGCGGCTTTAGCGGCGGCAGAGAGTGATGAGGTGCTGGTGACTCTGATGCAATTTGCCCATAACGTCAGCGGCAGCATCAGCAGCACAACCAGGAGATATTTAATTTTCACGAGTTATAGCGTCCTGCAAATACCATTGAGGAGGATAAGCGCCTGTTGCGTCTTTCCGGTGATTTGATAACTGACGGCGCAGCGTTGGGCATTGCCATCCCAGCTGATTTGCAGACTGCCGGAGTCATTGGGAACACGCGCATACAGCTGGCTTCCCTGACCCACAACGCCGATCACCGTGTTGGAGGCATCACGCACTTCGGCGCCCATCGGCGGTGCACGACCTTCGGTGGTGTTCAGGGAAATCAACACGGCTGTGCCGCGTAAGGTGGCAAAACTAATCTGACTCACGGCACCGGCATAGGGAACCACACGCTGGCTTCCTCCGTTCAGTTCGGCATCGGCGCGCATGTGCAACGTATCCAGGCTGACGGTGTTTTCACGATAAGGAGTGAGTGAAGGCAGCAGCGCATAACCGTTGTAGTCAATCACGGCGCCTTGTCCGTTTTGTACCGATGCACCTTGCGCGCCCTCCGCATGGATCAGCGCGAAGGTATCACTGGTGTAAGGTCCCGCAGTAAGACCGCCGCGATGCAGCAGTAAAGTGCCAGATGTGCCTAAACCGACCTGCCGGTAGCGATCACCCTGTCCGTAGTTGGCGCGGATTGCGCCGAAACGGGTGTTTTGCTGCAGGTTGCCGCCAAAGGAGTTGGCTTCTCCGCTCACGCCATTGCGGTAATGTTCGGTTCCCCCGTAAAGCGAATAGGAGAAATCACGCTGTTCGCCTGCCGACCCGGTGAGCGAAACCATCGAAGACTGGCTCTGCTTAGATTGGTTGTAGTTGTAGGCCACGGACGAGAGACCGGCGCCCCAGTTAAGCGGCACTGAAATATTGAAAGACACCGTGTTTTCGCTGTATCGCTGCTGACGACTGCTATCGAGGTTATCGTTGACGCTGAGATCATCACGCTGGGTATTCCACCTGGTGCGCTGACGCGCCACGTTGATGCCGTAACTGATATTGCGCCAGCTGTTGGTATAGCCGAACTGCAACTGGGTGATGCGTGATTGGTTGTTGTAATAGTCGGCGGTGCTGGCGCTTAAACTCACCAGACCGTACTCATCCATTGACTGGCTGAGTGTGGCCGATAAGCGATTACGCTGGTTGAGCGAGTCTGAGTAATAGCTGATGCCCGCTTGTTGTTGGCGTCGAACCCCAAATACATCCTGCAGGTCGCGAAATCCACGGGTCGAATAACGATAAGCGGCCAGTACCAGGTTGGTGCCGGTCTGGAAGGTTTTGCTATAGCTCAACTCTGCGCGCCAGCCAGAGGTGCGTTGATCGTTTTCGGCCTTAGCCTGCGAAAAGGTAGTGTTCAGACCTAATGCCCCTGCGCCGGTTGCCCAGACGCCGCCCAGTAGCCAGGCCTGATAATCTTCTGCCAGCCGTGATCCGACCGTTGCCGTCAAGCTATTGCTTACGCCACGCTGCATCACGCCTTCAAAGAAAGCATTATTAACGGCGTAATATTGGCGGACACGGCCCAGTGCCAGTGAGTAGTGCCAGTTGCCCGGACGCACCGAATCGGGAACCGAGGAGTAGGGCACCGTAAAGGTGGCGATTTTACCGTTGGCTTCAATCACCTCGACGTCAAAATCCCCCTGGCTGCGGGTGTTGTTCAGGTCATCGATGATAAACGGGCCGGGCGGCACCACGGTTTCATAGATCACCTTGTTCAACTGTTTCACCACCACGCGGGCGTTAGTGGAGGCGATGCCACGGATTTCAGGGGCATAACCGCGTCTGCCTTGCGGCCACATACGTTCGTCAGTGGCGAGCTTTACGCCATTAAACGGCAAGCTGCCAAACAGCGAGCTGTCCGTATAGCTATCGCCAAGTGAAATCTGGCTGTTGATCGATGCCAACGGCCGTTGCACCCAGGTTCGCACCTTGTTATAGCGATAACTGCTGCCGCCCTGGCTGCTGTTGAGATAGCGAAGATTACCCTGATGACGTAACTGCCAGTTGGCGACGTTGGTGCCTGCAGTGATCCCACTCCACAAATATTGATAGCGGTAGGCGGCCGCGCTATTTTCCGTCCAGGTGTAGTTAGTGTTATGGCGCAGAAATAACGCGGTCATCCCGCCATCCCACTGTTCGGGCGGAATATAACCGCGCGGCGTGCGGTTAAGCGCTGACATGGGCAAGGTGATATTCAGTCGTAACGCGGCGGCATCAAAAGTCCAGTTGCCTTGGGACGTCCAGTCAGCGAGCGGGGCACACTCGCGGTCTTTTGGCTGAGTAGGGACATTTTTCAACTGCAACATTTTAACCAGTGAAAAGGGCAAGCATGGCTCGACCTCTTTTCCTTGTATCGAGGGCAAAAACTCCAGCTTCACGCTGGATGACACGAGTCTATTATTGACATAAACATCGACCAGATAATGACCCGCCGGTAACTCGCTTTGGTTAAATTGCGCGATGTTCTGACCGAAGGAGGATCCTTTAAATAGCGACGGATCGAAATAATATTCTTCACTGTGAGCGGCTGTTGAGAAATAGAATGAAACGGTCAAAAAGAATAAGGGGAGTTTCAATTCACTGGGAGTTGATGGGGTAACTTTCACTTATTCTGGCTCCCTGATCGTTAATCGCGTCGAGTTTGACGCTGCCTACACCCTGTAAGCGTTGTTTGGTACGGCTGAACCAGCAGGTGTGCGTGGAAAAGGGGGCAACCATCACCGGTTCACACTCAAAGGTTTTTCCCGTCATGCGTATGGATATCGCCACGAATGAAGCATGCCAGGGTTGTGCATTATCGATCTGTAATCCGCTGCCCTTTTGGGGATCAAACAGACTGCGGACTTTAATACCGGTTAAAATATTGCCCGGTTTGCCTATTGCCGCTGGGCGATAAAACAATTTCACCCGATTGCGCAGCATCACCGTCATGGCATTTTTATCGGCGGCTGCTTGTGATGCGGGCGGTATTTGCAGCATGTTAAACCAGTAAACTGACTCTCTGTCCTGAGGCAATTTGTCTGGCTGGCTCATCACAACACGCGCGACCTGACCTGATTTCGGCTGAATACGAAATACCGGTGGAGTTGTGATAAATGGTACGTGATTAATCTGCTGAGGTTTAGCATCCATATCACCATCATCAAACCAGGTCTGAATAACATATGGCATGCTATCGTCGTTTTTAAATTGAATATTAATCGAGCTGGCTGGCGCCGGATAAATAATCCGACTGCCCAATAGCGTAACGCTTGCTGTGGCCGTAGCTGACATCACGCTGAGAAATAACGCGCCAAGGGCATTGCGTAAATACATACAAACGATCTCATGGCATGCAGCGTACGCCCGGATAGCCGAACGTACGCTGATTAATTATTACTGGTAAGTCACCGCGTATTGTAATGAAGCCGCCACGGTTCCGGCGGCGGCAACACCATTGGCATAATATTGCGCGTTATACGTGGCTGAGGATTCGGTTTCATCGGCGGCAAGCGTCAGGTCGCCATCTCCGGTATAGCCTCCGGTCAGGTTGATCACTGCATCTTTGCTATCCACCAGCTGGACTTCAACGTTTTGCGCAGTGCCTGTGTTCGCCAGGTTGCCATTGGCCGTGACGTTATTGCCGACAAATACCGTTGAAATTTTTGTCGTTGAAGCTGAGTTACCGGTGCAACCGGTCAGGCCTACTGTGAAGGCTGTCTGCCCGGCGACATCACCGCTGGCGGCCAGATCGGCTTTACTCACGGTTGGCATCAGCACCACCGGTGAGGCCGCATTGCCATTCACCGAGATGGAACAGGTTTCATCAGCGACTTCACCCTGGAAGTTAATGGTGTTATCGGAGGCTGCAACTGCAGAGGCCGAGAACAGGGCTCCGGTGATAACCAGTGAAAGCAGTGTTTTATGTGTTTGCGTCATTTCGTGTAATCCTTTTTACTTAGTGACCCGAGATCAGCTGATTAAGGCTGGTACCGGTCTTTCGTCGAATCGAATCTTTGATGTTGTAAATCTTTTTCATCTCATGGTTCATTGCTATCGAAATGGCAGAAAGTGAATTCCCTTTTAAGGCTAAATCCAGAAAGGTCACTTCCTCATTTGACAGTGCATTAACTCTCCTTGTTGCGCCTCCTTTTAAACCATAATAGGTACTGTTAATCACCTTTTTGATATCCTCTAACCGGTCTTCACTATAAATAACAGAGTGGATTCCCTCTCTCTTTATCCAATGTGCAGCCAGAGCGGCCAGTGCACGATCGGAGACCAAAACGATCGTAAGCCCTGTGGATTTCAGATAATCAATCCAGTTTTTATTGGTGAGATAACGTAAGTTTTCTCGCGAAAAATCAACGAATATACATCCCCGGCAAAACATACTTTCATAGCGGCCAGCCACTAATGACAGCACACCTTTAATCAGGAAATGATTGTTCCCCGGCCATACCGCAATTTTTTGTATCGGGCAGCGATTAAGAATATCGTTGTTTCGGTTCGTCAACTGGCAGCCATATTGGCAGCTGGCACAGCGTAAGTCCTCTCGTGTGGTATTTTTCATAACAAACTCATCCGCTCCTGTAAGAGCTGCGGATATCCTGGCAGGATAATTGTTCTTATTCAACGAGTTAAGAAAATCAGTCATTTCTTATCCTCAGAAAAGTCTTAGGTTGTTCTGGCTGGTGACTTTTTAAAATGTCATTGTCTTTTCTCTACTTGGCATGATTGAAATCACTTCATACCTCAATAGAGTTAAGAACTTTCTAAATCACCCAGGATTAATGGTGAAAATCAGCCGTTAAGATCAAAAATCAGATAGCATTAATTGCTAAATAATTTAACGTTAGTCAGTGATTGGCCTGGCTATCTTTCGTATGAAAAGTGGTTTTCCAGGGTTTTAATTTTTATTAAAGGTAATGAAAACTGCCTCTGGTTTATGGGTGGTAATGCAGCGAGGTAATTAAGTAATAAAACTCACCTTGCGGAGGGGTTATTTACCGCGCTTAGGATTATTCTTACATCTAATGCGTAGCGGATTTGATCTTAAAATGTCCGGTCGGGTGTTTTTTTTACATCTCATTAGCAATTTTTTGACGGCTTTGGTTAGTGCAATTAATCAAAGCGGTTAAAGGCTCAACCCATTATCAATGATTTATCTAGCAATTATTTTATTGGCTTAAATCGATTGTTAATGGCTGGTGTTTATTTAATGCATAAAAATGGCCCGTGCCATTAGGACGAATGCACAGTAAATAGGGTCTGGTTTAGGTTACGTTGTGAATAAAGTTGAATTACATGTCGGGCCAGCGACATTCATCACTCATGGTCTGCGCCAGTGCAGCAGCGGCGTGAGAGAGTTGGTGCTGCTTCAAGCGCAAAATGCCCACTCGCCGCTCAATCTGTGGCGCGACCAGCGGCACGCAAACCGCGCCCAACTCTCGCATCTGCTGAATACAAAGCGCAGGCACCGCGCTGGCCCCCAAACCGCTGGCGACCATTTTACCCACGGTCACCAATTGATGGCTCTCGTAAGCGACGTCGAGTCTTCTCCCAGCCTGTGCCAGTGATTGCTCCAGCAGCAGACGCACCGCTGATGGACGCTGCAAGGTGATGAAATCCAGATGCAGCAGTTCACGCCAGCTTAACTGTGACTTTTTCGCTAACGGGCTATCAGCGGGCACCACGGCAACAAAGCGGTCGCTGCCGAGCGGGGTAAAGTGCAGCGCATCGGCCAGTTCGGGTTCAAAGGCAACGCCCATCTCCACGCGCCCCTCCTGCACCATCTCCAGCACCGTTTCATTGATCACGTCATGCACCGCGATATTGACGCCAGGATAGCGCTGACGAAAGGCCTTCAGCACCGCAGGCAGCAAGTTGCCAGCAAAAGAGGGCATCGCGGCAATCGAGACTTTCCCCAGCTGCAGCGTGAAACGCAGATGCATCGCCTCTTCGGCATTTTCCCAATCCGCCAGCAGACGTCGCGCCATCGGAAAAAAGATCTCGCCTTCCGGCGTGAGCGATACGTGGCGGGTGGTGCGCATAAACAACGGTCCACCCAACGCTTCTTCTAATCCGCTGATCGCCAGGCTCAACGCCGGTTGCGAAATTGCCAGGCGTTCACTGGCCTGGGCAAAACTCAAAGTGTGAGCGACCGCTAAGAACGCGCGTAACTGCTTGATAGTCATTTTCATTTTGTTATTTGTTAACTTTATGTAAAACAACGATTAATGGAATATTAATAAAAAAAGTAAATGAAAGGCCAATAAAAACAAAATTAACAAATCATTTTTGTGACGCGAGGATGGCTTTATTCGGTGAGCTGAGGAGATGTAAAGCAATGGCAGGATTAGACAAACGCGTCACCAGTTATCAGCAGGCGCTGGCTGGATTGCAAGACAACATGACGCTGCTGGCGGGGGGATTTGGCCTGTGCGGCATTCCAGAAAACCTCATTGCTCAGATTCGTCAGCAGGGGATTAAGGGGCTGACCGTGGTCTCGAACAACTGTGGCGTGGATGGATTTGGCCTCGGCCTGCTGCTGGAAAATCGGCAGATCAAAACCATAATCGCCTCTTATGTCGGTGAAAATGCGCTGTTCGAGCAGCAGATGCTGAGCGGTGAACTGGAGGTGATCCTTACGCCGCAGGGCACGCTGGCGGAAAAAGTGCGCGCCGGTGGCGCCGGAATTCCGGCCTTTTACACCGCCACCGGCTACGGCACGCCCGTGGCAGAAGGCAAAGAAGTCAGAGAATTCGACGGGCGGCATTACATCCTCGAACAGGCGATTCGCGGTGACTTCGCCATTGTTAAAGGCTGGAAAGCGGACTGGTACGGCAATGTGATCTATCGCCACACCGCGCAGAATTTTAACCCGCTGATGGCGATGGCGGCACGTGTCACCGTGGTGGAAGTTGAAGAGATTGTGGCACCGGGTGAGTTGGATCCAGCGGCGATCCATACGCCGGGCATTTATGTCGATCGCCTGATTCAGGGCACCTTCGAGAAACGAATAGAAAAACGCACCCTGAGTGAAGGAGGCGCACATGCTCACGCGTGAACAGATGGCGCAGCGCGTCGCTCAGGAGCTGCGCGATGGTGATTACGTCAATCTTGGCATTGGTATGCCGACGTTGGTGGCCAACTACGTGCCTGAGGGCATGGACGTAATGATGCAGTCGGAAAACGGATTATTGGGCATGGGGGCGTTTCCTACCGAAGCCGAACTGGATGCCGACATGATCAACGCGGGCAAACAGACGGTGACCGCAAGAAAGGGTGCGGCAATCTTCGATTCGGCACAGTCGTTCGCCATGATTCGTGGTGGTCATGTCGATTTGACGGTGCTGGGCGCGCTGGAAGTAGACGTTAACGGCAATATCGCCTCATGGATGATCCCCGGAAAAATGGTCAAGGGCATGGGCGGTGCGATGGATCTGGTGGCGGGTGCGGAAAACATCATCGTGATGATGACGCACGCCTCCAAGCATGGTGAATCAAAGCTGCTGTCCGAATGCACCTTGCCGCTCACCGGCGTGGGTTGTATTCGCAAAGTCATTACCGAACTCGGCTGGCTGGAGATTGAAGCGGGCGCTTTTGTACTGCGTGAGTATGCGCCGGGCGTCACGCTCGATGAGATCCGTGCAAAAACGGCCGGGCAATTACGCATCGCCGATGATGTCCGTGAAATGCATTTTTCAAAGGAGGCACCATGAACGAATGCGTGATTGTGGCAGCCACCCGCACACCAATTGGCCGTTTTCACGGTGCTCTGGCATCTGTTACCGCAGCGGAACTGGGTCAGCAGGTGATCGCCACACTGCTAAAACAAACCTCGCTCGATCCCGGGCTAATTGATGAGGTCATCATGGGGCAGGTGCTCACCGCCGGATGCGGGCAAAACCCCGCGCGCCAGGCAGCCGTTGCGGCGGGTGTGCCTTACAGCGTACCGGCCAGCACATTGAATATGGTGTGTGGATCAGGGCTGAAGGCGATAATTCAGGCGGCGCAGGCAATACAAAGCGGTGCCGCCGAGATCATGATCGCGGGCGGTCAGGAGAGCATGAGCCAATCTCCTTATCTATTGCCGGATGCACGTGGCGGCTGCCGTTTGGGCCACAGTCAACTGATGGACAGTGTGATCCACGACGGTCTGTGGGATGCCTTTAACGATTATCACATGGGGATCACCGCCGAGAATCTGGCCGATGAGTACCACATTAGCCGTGCCGATCAAGATGCGTTTGCCTTGCAATCCCAGCATAAAGCGGTGGCGGCACAGCAGCAGGGCGCCTTCCGTGCCGAAATCACGCCTGTCGCGGTGGCGCAGGGCAAAGGTGAGACGCAGGTGATTAGCGAAGATGAACAGCCACGCGCGGACAGTTCCGCAGAGCGGTTAGCGCGTCTGCATCCAGCCTTCAAAAAGGACGGTAGCGTGACCGCCGGCAATGCTTCCAGCTTGAATGATGGCGCGGCCGCCGTGCTGTTGATGTCCGCATCACGCGCCGCCGCATTAGGCCTGCCGGTACTGGCGCGATTGACCGGAAGCGGCACTGCCGGTGTGGACCCGGCGGTAATGGGTATTGGCCCGGTGACGGCCAGCCGCAAAGCCTTGCAACAGGCGGGATGGATGCTAGACGAAGTGGACTTAATCGAAGCCAACGAAGCCTTTGCCGCGCAGGCGCTGGCGGTGGGCAAAGCACTCAACTGGCAGCCCGAACGTGTCAATGTCAACGGCGGTGCCATTGCGTTGGGCCATCCGATTGGTGCCTCCGGCTGCCGCATTCTGGTGACGCTCATTCATGCCTTACATCAGCGTGAGCTGAAGCGCGGTCTGGCAACGCTGTGTGTTGGCGGCGGCATGGGCGTCGCGCTGGCGGTTGAACGCCCGGATTGAGGCGGACCGATTCAAATTTTTGGCCATGTCTTTACCTTCAACCCTACAAAATAATAAGGAAGCAACATGAGTGTCGTTATTGCCCTCGCTGCGCTTGGGTTGCTGATGTTAGCCGCCTATCGCGGCTATAGCGTAATTTTGTTCGCCCCGATTGCTGCGCTGTTAGCGGTGCTGTTAACCGAACCGGCTGCGGTCGCGCCGGTGTTCAGCGGTCTGTTTATGGAAAAGATGGTGGGCTTTGTGAAGCTCTACTTCCCGGTGTTTCTGCTGGGGGCCATCTTTGGCAAATTGATTGAGCTATCCGGTTTCTCACGCTCGATCGTCACGGCGGCGATTGCGCTGCTGGGGCGTCGCCATGCCATCCCGGTGATCGTGTTGGTGTGCGCACTGCTGACTTACGGCGGCGTGTCGCTGTTTGTGGTGGCGTTCGCCGTTTATCCGTTTGCCGCCGAACTGTTTCGTCAGAGCAATATCCCTAAACGTTTGATCCCGGCCACGGTGCGCTCGGTGCGTTCTCCTTCACCATGGATGCACTGCCCGGCACACCACAAATCCAGAACATCATTCCCGGCAGTTTCTTCGGCACCAACGCCTGGGCCGCGCCGTGGCTGGGATTGATCGGATCGCTGTTTATTATTGTGGTGGGCTTGCTGTGGCTGGATCGTCAACGTCGTCGGGCACAGGCCAACCAGGAACCCTATGGCAAAGACCTGAAGAATGAGCCAGAAACGGCGGAAGATATCCGTTTGCCGCATCCGCTGATCGCCATTCTGCCGCTGATTCTGGTCGGGGTACTTAATCTCTGCTTCACCTGGTGGATCCCGTCGTGGTACGGCGCGCAGAGCAGCGTCACATTGCCGGGAAATCCCACGCCGATCCTCACCGACATCAAGAAAACCACCGCGATTTGGGCGGTACAGGCTGCGCTGCTCAGCGGCATTCTGGTGGTGTTGATTTTTGGCTGGCGCAACATTCGCGGTCGTCTGGCAGAAGGCAGTCGCACAGCGGTGGCCGGTGCCTTACTGGCGGCGATGAATACTGCATCTGAATACGGTTTTGGTGCGGTAATCGCCGCGTTGCCAGGTTTTGTAGTGCTGTCTGGCGTGCTGCAGGCGATTCCCAACCCGCTGCTCAATGAAGCGATCAGCATTACCGTGCTGGCGGGGATCACCGGTTCGGCATCGGGCGGGATGAGTATTGCGCTGGCAGCGATGGCAGAACATTTCGTGCAGGCGGCGCAGGCCACGGGGATTCCGATGGAAGTGTTGCACCGCGTGGCGGCAATGGCCAGCGGCGGGATGGACACGCTGCCGCACAACGGCGCAGTGATCACCCTTCTGGCGATCACGGGGTTAACGCATAAAGAAGCGTATGGTGGCATCTTCGCCATCACCATTATCAAAAGTCTGGCCGTGCTGTTTGTGATTGGGGTGTTTTACCTCACCGGCATTGTCTGAAGGAGGATGAATCGATGCAATTAACGGGAAAAGTGGCACTGGTAACCGGATCGACCAGCGGTATCGGATTAGGTATCGCTGAGCAACTGGCACTGGCAGGCGCCACGGTGATACTCAACGGTTTTGGCGAAGTGGAACACGCGAAAGCGGTTATCGCTGCCACCGGGGCAACAGTGGATTATCACGCGGCGGACATGTCCGATCCGCAGCAAATCGCCGCGATGATTGAGTGGGCGGAAGCGCACTATGGTGCGGTGGACATTCTGGTGAACAACGCCGGTATTCAATACACCGCGCCGGTGGAGTCTTTTCCGGTGGAAAAATGGGATGCCATTATTGCCATCAATCTCTCCTCGGTGTTCCACACCAGCCGCGCCGCCTTACCCGGCATGCAGGCACGTCACTGGGGGCGCATCATTAATATCGCCTCCGTGCATGGGCTGGTGGCGTCGAAAGAGAAAGCCGCCTATGTGGCTGCGAAGCATGGGGTGGTCGGGCTGACAAAAGTGATTGCGCTGGAGAACGCGCAATCACCGATCACCTGCAATGCCATCTGTCCGGGCTGGGTGCTAACGCCGCTGGTACAACAGCAGATCGATAAACGCATCGCGGCCGGAGAAGATGCTGAAACCGCACGCCTGGCGTTATTGTCAGAGAAACAGCCTGCTCAGGCGTTTGTTACGCCAGAGCAGTTGGGTGCGTTGGTGCTGTTTCTGTGCAGTGAAGGTGGTGCGCAGGTGCGCGGTGCGGCCTGGAATATGGATGGCGGCTGGCTGGCGCAGTAATGCGTGTGCTGTTACATCGCCAGCCACTGTCGGATCAGCGCCAATGCATACGGCTCTGAACTCACGACCTGATGCTGAATGCCAAACAGCTTGCGCATTTTCACCAGTTGTTCACAGCGTTGCGCATCGGATTCAATACTGATCATGCCCCGGCAGATTTGACTGAGGGTTTTGCGATGCTGAATCAGCCAGCGGCTACGTCGCTCGCGATCGGCATCGCTTTCATCAACGCGCATATGGTCGTAAACCATCACAAAAGGATCGCCCTGTTCCATTAATTGTTTCATTTCCAGCGCCCATTGATCGGCATAGCCATCACTAACGGCCTGCTGGTTCAGGATCACCATGGGAAAGCGGTTCACATTGAGTACGGTAAAAGTCTCGGTGGTTTGTTGCATAACTTCTCCTTGTTTCGGTTAGAGCCAGCGTGTCAGCAGCGAGGTTAAACGACCTTGTGGCGTGGTGCTGTCTGCCACCGCAATGCTGCAGCTCATGCCAGCGGTAAGTAATTGATCAGAGGGGAGTGCGTCGAATTCAATGCGCACGGGAATACGTTGTGCCAGGCGGATCCAGCTGAAGGTTGCTTCCACGCTGGGCAAGCCTTGATTGTCCGATAACTGGTTGCTGTCACTGATGCCCCGGCCAAAGCTGGCAATATGGCCATGCAGGAGCGCCTGTTGTCCCATCAAACGGATATTGACGCGATCGCCAATTCGCATCGCCGATAATTTGGTCTCTTCGAAATAACCTGTCACCCAAAAGCTGTGGGCATCCACCAGCGCAATATCCGGCGTGCCGGCTTCGACATAATCACCCGGCTGTAAACGCAGGTGGGTGACGTAGCCATCCACGGGGGCACGCAGCGTGGCGCGTTGGAGATTGAGTCGGGCCAGTGCGAGTGCGGTTGCGGCCTGTTGCTGCTGTGCCTGCGCCACCAACGATGCTTCACGCGCGCGTTGCATATCTTCCGCCGCCATCAGTGAACCCATCTGCTGGCGGTGCTTTTCTTCCTCACGCTTTTGCTGCAGCGTGGCGTTGGCCTCATTCAGCTGGGCTTGCGCGTCGGCCACGGCCAGATCGAAGCGTGCTGGGTCGACGCGGAATAATACCGCCCCTTTGGCAACCCACTGATTGTCTGCCACCGCGACCGCGCTCACCGTGCCCGATACTTCCGGGGCGATGCGGATCACTTGCGCACTCACCCGGCCATCGCGCGTCCAGGGTGCCAGCACATAGGCGCGCCACAGCAGCGTGGCCAACACGATCGCGATGGCGACCATCGCCAACGTGAAAAACGCTTTTAAAGACGCTTTCCAGTTAAAAGAGAGATCAGACATAGAGAATCAGTACCGCCAGTAAAATGAAGGAAAGGGAAAATTCAACTAACGCGGGATGCCAGACCCAGCGCAATACGCCACAGCGCAGCAGGCAGAAACGCACGCCAATGAAGAGCGGGAAGGTGGCACAGAGATAGATAAAAAATGGCGGCAGATAGATGCCCGCAATCGCGACTTCACTCAACATGGTTTGCTCCCGGATAGGTATTCCGCATCACTGCGTAGCAGAGTGGCGATCGCCCGAAAGCGCGCGGCGACACTTGCGCTATCAGGGGATGGATGTGTTGCCAACTGACGTGCGGCGCGAGCAGCATGTTTCGCCGCCAGTGTCGGCTGTTGAAGGCGCTGGGCAATGCGCTGTCGGGTAAGTTTTATAAACGGCTGCTGTTCCAGTGGCACAACACTGTCAGCCAGCGACAACCATTCGCGTCCGAGATTAAGCGCCAACAGCCCTTGTTCAATGGCGCGTTTTTGCACCTCTGGCCGCGCACGCAATAAACCGGCCAGTTGCGCCACGCGATGCTGCTGATGCTGGATCCAGCGCGATGCAGACACCTGTTTTCCGGCGAAGAGCACCAGCAGGCTGGCACGAATCTGCGCCTGAAGGCGTGCAGCATGACGATCCGGGTTACGGGGCATCAGTTGGAAGGCCAGCAGCGTGAGGGCGCAACCGATCAACCAGGCCAGCGACCAGTTGAGGAACTGCGTGGCATCGTAAACCATTGGATTAGCGGCGGCCGTCAGCGTGTTGAATCCCACCAGATACGCCAGCCCGCTGAGCATGTGCTGCGGCATGCTGGTGGCGTAAATACCGGGCAACCAAAACAGGCTTAGTACCAGCAATAACAGGGGCAAGCCGTTGATCAGCGGTAGCAGCATAAAAGTACAGATAAATGCCAGCGGCAGCGCGAACAGCGTACCCAGCAGGAATTTACGCGCACCCGCCACGGGTTGAGGCGAGGTGGAGAGCAGGGCAAAGTAAGGGGCCATGATTAACAGCATGATATCTCCGGCGGGCCAGCCGCTGCCGATCCACAGCGCGGAAGCCGCCATCAGCGCCAGCGCAGCCCGCAGGCCGTTGCGCCGTGCGCCTGGCCAGTCACGATGAAAGGCCATGGCGGGCGTGGATTGGCGTGACGGTGTTTGATGCAGGCGGGAAAGGAGGGTTAACACCCGCAGCAGGTTGCCGATTTGCGCTGCTTCCTGTGAGGGGAGCGCGCCGTTGTGGAGTGCCAAACGCAGGTGTAACTGTGCTTCAGCGTTTCCCGCGTGACCCTGACTCAGTGCCTCCGAGACTTTGTGCCAGTGCGGATAGTCGCCTGTGGATGCGGTGGTGGCGATCACCAGCAGCAAATCCATGGCCTGACGAATGGCAGGGGCCTGCTGCGCCAGCGTCGCCGATTCCTGACGTGCGGCGGCCAGCAGATCATCCACACCGTACAGTTCGGCCAGCAGCTGGCGCTGTGCGTGATCGCGGTCGGGCTGGGTGAGTAACATTGCGGTGCGCTGCGTCAGGTGCCACAGCAGTGCTTCGACCTTTACGCTCAGGCTACGGCGGCTAAACAGCGCGCTGACCAGCCCGAGCACCATCACGCCTACCGCCACCGTGGAGGCGCGGCCCACGGCGTGTTCAAACGCCAGATCGGGATATTGCATGGCGCCGAGTGTGGCAAGTCCAATGGTGTAGCCTGCCACCGCCGCACCGGAGGCTCGAAAGTGACGTAATATGCTCATTGCCATCACACACAGCCCCAGCCACAGACTATCGGCGAGGGCGAACAGCCAGGGTTGTTGCGCAAACAGCGCCATAATCACCAGCGCCGCCACCATCCCGACTAGCGTGCCAATCAGACGCCATTTTCCTTTGCCCAACACGGCACCCTGTACCGGATTCAGCACCAGTAATACGGTACTCGCAGCCGAATAGGGCATGTCTAACTCCAGCCAATAGGCCAGCACCAGCGCCAGGTTGGCCGCGAGTAAGGCGCGCAGCACGTAAGTGGCGCGGGGCGTGGTGAGGTCACAATGCCTGAGCAGCGTAAGGACTTTAGGGGTTGGAAAAAACAGGGCGCTATTCATCGGCTTCCCTTCATTGGTGAGTGAGGCGTCACTGTAAAGAAGGGGAATGATGCAGAAAAGTGAGGTTTTCAGAATTGATGCGTGCGTTTGACGCACGTATCAAGGATGCATAGTCGCGTGGTCAATCATCCTCGCTACAGAGTTGCCGAATGGTTTGGCGCAGCCAGCGGTGGGCGGCATCTTGCTGAAATCGCGGATGCCAGGCTTGCGTCAGCAGCACGGTTTCCAGTGGCACTGGCAGTTCAAACAGCCGGACCCGTAACCCGCTCGACAATGCGCTGCGCGCCAGATGTTCAGGCAGTGGCAGCAACAGGTCGGCGTCCTGCAGCGCAAACATTGCGCTGTACGGCGTCGCGACAATCAGCGACACATGTCGTTGCAGGGCCAGCTCTCCCAGCGCGCGATCGATTGGACCATTGGCTTTGCCGCGTCGGGAAATGCTGATGTGCCCCCAGCGCGTCAATTGCTCCGGTGTGATGTCCTGCGCAAAGATAGGGTGATCTTCACGGGCCATGCCAACAAAACGGGTGGTGAACAGCGGCTGCACGCGGATTTCGGGCCCCAGCTGGCGGGCGGCGCTGATGAACAAATCGATGCGCCCGCTGCGCAGCGTCTCCACATCCACATCATCTTCTTCCGGGGAGAAATGCAGCACGGCGCGCGGCATTTCCTGCGCCATCGCCTCCAGCAAAAGACCAGAATACAGTCCGACAAAGGTATCGTTGGCGCGCACGTTAAATCGACGCGTGATCTCCTGCAACTGCACATGTTCACCCGGCGTCAGCACTTGTGTGGCCTGTTCTACCGCGCTGCGCACCTGTTCGCGTAGCGCCAGCGCACGTGGCGTCGGCACCAGTTTTCGTCCCGCCTGCACAAAAACCGGATCGCCCAGCGTGTCACGGATACGTCCTAATGTGCGGCTCATCGCTGGAGCACTGAGATTCATTCGCCGCGCGGCAGCGGCAACGCTACCTTCCTCCAGCAAGATATCCAACGCCAGAAGCAGATTAAGATCCGGGTATTTCATCGCAGCCTCACGAAAGGGGAAAGGCGCATCCTAACGCGAACGCCAGCGGGTTAACAATCCGATTAGAAGCGTGCGTTTGGTGCACTCATCAAGTGCTTGTCACGGCATTTACCCGTCCGCAATCACAAATGAAAATGATTCTCGTTTGAATGTATGGACCATTGTAATGAGCCACCAATCGGGAAAATGATGAAACAACTTTGGGATTTACCGCATAAAGCACCGCTCGCGGCTATGCTGCTGGCCAGTTCGGCACTGGCGATGGCTGATGACAACACGTTGCTGGTGGAGGGCAGTGGTTCACTGGGCACCACCACCGAAGACACGCTCTCCTATACCACCGGCGAAACGCGCGCGGCGACAGGACTTGCGCTGTCACCTCAAGAGACGCCGCAATCGGTGACAGTGCTGACCCGGCAACGTATGGATGATCAACAGCTCACCAGCGTGCAATCTGCGCTGGAGGCCACCACCGGTATCACTTCACGCACCTTAGACAGCGAGCGCGTCGATTTCTTTTCGCGCGGATTCAGCATCGACAGTTTCCAGTTCGACGGCGTGCCCACCATTTTTGTCGACGGTGCCAGTTTTCTCGATACCGCGTTTTACGATCGCATCGAAGTGGTGCGAGGCGCGACGGGACTGTTAACCGGAGCCGGCAACCCTGGCGCATCGGTTAATCTGGTGCGCAAGCGACCCAGCTATAGTTTTCAGGCGCAGGCATCCGTCAGTGCCGGTTCGTGGGATAACTATCGCGGCATGATGGATGTCTCTACACCGCTCACGGACGATGGTCGGGTCCGCGCGCGCGTGGTGGGCAGTTACCAGGATCGACATAGCTGGCTGGATCGCTATCAGCAAAAAAAGCAGGCCTTGTATGCGGTGATTGAGGCCGATCTCACCGATAACACCACGCTGAGCGTGGGTTACGACGCGCAGATCATCAAACCCACGGGCACCACCTGGGGCGGCGTACCGCGTTGGTATAGTGATGGATCAGAAACCCAGTGGTCGCGGTCGGTCAACTCGGCAGCCGACTGGAGCCACTGGAATAACACTTTGCGCACCGCCTTTGCCAGCCTGGATCAGCATTTCGATAACGGCTGGTCGCTCAAAACCAACCTGACCCAGCAACGCACTCACTCGGACGCAAAGCTGTTCTCCAGCCTGGGTTATCCCGATCGCAACACTGGCGAAGGGGTGATTCCCATCGCGCTGGCCAGCAACGCCACCTCGCGACAGAACAGTCTGGACATGCAAGCCAGCGGCCCTTTTTCCTTGCTGGGACGTCAACATGAAGTGGTAATAGGAGTGATGACTTCAAAACGTGTTACCGACGAGAACAGCAGTGGCTTTGTCTATCCTTCCGCTGCCATGGGCAGTTTGTATCAGTGGAACGGTGATTACCCGGAGCCGGACTTTAGTCAGGCTAACTGGACCCGCACCCACACCGAAATCACTCAGCGCGGGCTATACAGTGCATTCCGATTCTCACTGGCCGATCCGGTGAAACTGATTGTCGGTGCGCGCGTCAGCCAATACAAAATTAACCAGAGTGATGGCAGCACGGATTTTAATGATGAGAAGAAAGGGGCGATCACACCTTATGTCGGCGTGGTTTATGCACTCAATCCTACCTATTCCCTCTACACCAGCTATACCACCATCTTTAATCCCCAAACCTATCGCGACAGTGATAACCACGTGTTGAAACCCACGCGCGGTAACAATCGCGAGGTCGGAATAAAAGGGCGTTATCTTGAAGGACGTTTAAATGCTTCGTTATCGCTGTTCGATACGCACCTCGACAACGTTGCCACGGTAGATAGCGGCGCGCTGCTGCCAGACGGCAGTCAGGCCTACAAAGCGGTCAACGGCACCACATCAAAAGGGATTGAAGTTGATGTGCAAGGCGAGCTATTACCCGGCTGGAATATGTCGCTCGGACTGGCGAATTATGCGGCCTCAGAAAGCGATGGCTCACGCCTCAATCCACAGTTGCCGCGCACCACGGCGCGATTGTTCAGCACCTGGCAGCTGCCGGGACGTTTTTATCCTGTGACCGTCGGCGCTGGCGTCAACTGGCAAAGCAGCAGCTGGCTGTCCGCCACCAGCCCTTCGGGCAGCACGCGCGCAACGCAAAAATCCTATGCGCTGGCGGCTCTGATGGCACGCTATTCGCTGACGCCGCAGGCGGATGTGGCGGTGAATATTAATAATCTGTTTGATCAACGCTATACGGTGATGAACGGTTTCTATAATCAGGTGCTGTATGGTGAACCGCGCAATGTCACGCTGACGGTAAATTATCGTTTTTAGTGGGGTTTAATCCACGCGGCAATACACTCTTTCATCACTCGCAGGCGCTCATCCAGCGCCGCTTTGGCACTGAGATCTTGCTGGTAAATAATCGACAGCGTTGACTGATTAATTAGATAAAAGAAGCCCAGCGCGGAGATATTGATGTTGAGTTGCATCACATCGATATCCTCGCGCACGTTTCCTTCGGCACGCCCCCGCTGCAGCAATTGCTGGGTGATACTGCTCCAGCTCTGATTAATCTGCACGGTGATGTCAGAGTCTTTAAGATGCCGCGCCTTGAGCTGATTTTCACTGTTGAGCAGGCGAATGAACTCGGGGTTTTTCAGGTAATAGTGCCAGGTAAACTCCACCAGCTGCAAAATAGCCTGATCGGCAGGGAGATGATCGAGCTTTAAAGCCGCTTCCTGCTCGCGAATGTCACGATACGCTACTTCCAGCACGCGGGTAAACAGAATGTCTTTGTTGGTGAAGTAGTAGTAAATCAGTTGCTTATTGGCATGAGCGCGTTCGGCGATGCTATCGACGCGTGCACCGTCGAATCCTTTCTCAGCGAACTCGGCGCGCGCGGCCATCAGTATCCGCACCTGCTTATCCGTTACATCCTCAATATTACTCGCGACACGATCAACCAAAGCAGAACCCTCACACATCACTGTTTTTCTGAGCATTATAGTGCCCCTTTTTGCGCATAAAACAAGGGTGAAAGATTTTCAACTAACTAGTTGGTTATGTGAATTCGATCAAAGTCAGGTCTCTTTTTGCCCACTATAGTGACGTCATCAACCAGTTAGTTGATTGATTATGAATCAGCGAACGGTGAAGCGTTGAAATAGATGTTGAGCGTGTTACTTCCATCACAAACGACTTTGAGGTGAATACATGGCGCAGATTCCAGTGGGCATCATCATGCACGGCGTGACCGGGCGAATGGGTAAAAACCAACATCTCATCCGCTCGATTGTGCAGATTCGGCAGCAGGGCGGCGTCGCGCTCGCCAATGGCGACCGATTGATGCCCGATCCGATTCTGATTGGCCGCAACGCGGAAAAAATGGCTGCTCTGGCGCGCGAGTTTGGTATCGAACGTTGGGGAACCAATATCGATGAAGCACTGAATAATCCGCATGACATCATCTTTTTCGATGCAGCCACCACGCAAGCACGTCCGGCGTTGCTGAAGAAAGCCATCAGCAAGGGGAAACACGTTTATTCGGAAAAGCCGGTAGCGATGGGGCTGGATGATGCGCTGGATCTATACCATTTCGCACAAGAAAAAGGCGTGTGTCACGGCGTGGTGCAGGACAAGCTCTGGTTGCCGGGTCTGCAAAAGCTGCGTTTGCTGAATGAATCCGGCTTCTTTGGTCGCGTGTTATCGGTGCGCGGTGAATTTGGTTACTGGGTGTTTGAAGGCGATCGTCAACCTGCACAGCGTCCATCCTGGAACTACCGCAGCGAAGATGGCGGCGGCATTATCCTCGACATGATTTGCCACTGGCGCTACGTCATCGACAACCTGTTTGGTGAAATTAAAAGCCTGAGCTGCATCGGCGCAACCCACATTCCGCAACGCTGGGATGAACAGCAGCAGGCTTATGACGCCACGGCTGACGACGCGGTATACGCCACCTTCGAATTGCACAACGGCGCGATTGTTCAGATCAACAGTTCCTGGTGCGTGCGCGTGCGCCGTGATGACTTAGTGACATTCCAGGTGGATGGCGTGAAGGGTTCTGCGGTGGCTGGCCTCAGCGATTGCTTCACTCAGGCTAGCGTCAATACGCCGAAGCCGGTGTGGAATCCCGATATTCGTCAGACTCATAATTTCTTCGATGACTGGGCCAGCGTGCCGGATACCCAGACCTATGACAATGCTTTCAAAGTGCAGTGGGAGCTGTTTTTACGCCACGTCTGGGGCGAAGGGGAATACCGCTGGGATCTGCTGGAAGGGGCTAAGGGTTTGCAACTGGTCGATCTGGCTTTGAAAAGCTGGAAAGAGCGTCGCTGGGTTGATGTGCCATCGCTGGAACGCTAAGGAGCCGAACATGAGTCGTCCTCATTCCGAACAACTCTCGCTTAACACTGCGACCGTGCGCCAGCAGTGGGATCTGCGGCAAATCATCGAAGGTTGTGCACGCCATGAGATTCGCGGCATTTCGCCGTGGCGCGATCAGGTGGCAAACATCGGCTTAGCTGAAGCGGCGCGGCTGATTCGTCATCACGATCTGGCGGTGAGCGGCTACTGCCGGGGTGGCATGTTTCCCGGCATTGACCAGCAGGCACGCCAGGCGACCCTAACCGACAACCAGCGAGCGGTGGATGAGGCGCTGGAATTGGGCGCAGAGTGCCTGGTGCTGGTGGTCGGCGGTTTGCCGCCAGGTTCGAAAGATCTGCCGGGGGCGCGCCAGCAAGTGCGTGATGGACTCAGCGCTCTGCTGGAGTACGCCCGCGCGGGCGGCATGCCGTTGGCGATTGAACCGCTACATCCCATGTACGCGGCGGATCGTGCCTGCATTAACACGCTGAAACAGGTTAACGATCTCTGCGATGAGCTGGGTGACGACGGGCTGGGAATCGCCGTCGATGTCTATCACACCTGGTGGGATGCTGAGTTTTATCAGGAAATCGCCCGTGCGGGTCTGAAACGGCTACTGGCGTTTCATATCTGCGACTGGCTCACGCCTACGCGGGACCTGCTGGAAGATCGCGGCATGATGGGCGATGGCGTTATCGATATTCGCGCCATGCGGGAAGCGGTAGAAGCCCAAGGTTATCGCGGATTACATGAAGTTGAAATTTTCTCCCGCCTGAACTGGTGGACTCAGGATCCTGATGAGGTGCTTAAGACCTGCAAGGCTCGCCATCTGGCGCACGGTTAACCGTATCTGACAGAGCTGAAAAGCTGTTTTCGTCGGTCACAGACATTGTCGAGGAAAAGATGAATACAGATACCCGTAAAATGATTCTGGTCACCGTGCTGTGCGGCCTTGGCTACATGATGTACTCGGTGGATCGCATGACGGTGTCATCAGCCATTGGGCTGATCGCCGGAGAGTTCGGTCTCGGTAAAGCGGAGAGTGGCATTCTGCTCTCCTCCTTCTTCTTTGGCTTCATCGTCTTTCTATTCATTTCCGGCATTATCGCCGACAAGTTAAGCGGCAAACCGGTGCTGATTCTCGGCCTGATGATGTTTTCACTCGCGACGCTGTTGACGGGTGTCGCCGGTAGCATGACCAGCCTGATTTTTTACCGCGTGATGACGGGGGTAGGTGAGGGCATCTTCTGGCCAGCCGCCTCGCTCGAAGTGGCCAACGTGACCAGCGAAAAACAGCGCACCACCGTGATGTCACTCTACTGGATGGGGTACCCGATTGGCGGCTTCCTCGGCACCTGGATGGGCGCCATGCTCGGTCCGATCTTTGGCTGGCGCGTGGTGTTCTACGTGGCGGGCGCGATGGGCATGCTGGTGGCGCTGTTGTATCTGGTGCTGGTGAAAAATGATCGTAAACCTGCCGAGTTGATTGCACGCCAGGCAGCGGAGAAAGTGCCATTAAGAACCTTATTTCGCCATGCGCCGGTGTTGCTGATGGCCGCGTTCTATTTCGTGCTGCTGGCAGGCTGGTGGATTGTGTTGCTGTGGGCACCGAGCTATTTGATGCAGGTGAAAAATCTATCGATTGGCACTGCAGGCACCATCGCCAGTTTGTTGGGCATTACCGGTGCGCTCGGCGGCTTTGTGCTGGGGCGCTACTGCGATAAAGGCGATTTCAACCGCCGTCGCACTATCCTGATGACAATCACTTTTATTAGCGGGCTGGTGATGGCGGCCATGGCTTTCAACCTCTCGGTGCCGTTGGTGATTGTGCTGGTGCTGCTCCTCGGTTTCCTTGGCTATCCGATTACACCCATTGTTCTCTCGCTCACCGCTGAACTGGTACCGCCTTCTCTGCGCGGTTCAGCCATCGGCTTTGTGATGAATATGGGGATGGCGGCGGGCGGCATCTCGCCGATCGTGGCGGGATATTACGCGCAACACTACACCTTGCAGCCGGTCTGGCTGGTCGCCGCCTGCGTCATCATCTGCAGCAGCGTGGTGCTGCTGGGTGTGCGTCGCCTGCCTATCGGAAGCCACAACAGTTCGCAGAATGTGATGCCGTCCGGGCATCTGGCAAAACACTGAGAGAAGGAACAGAACCATGTCTGTGAGCAATAAAGTGCGTTTACTGGATCGCAACGGCCAGCCATACAGTTACGTCATGCAGGGTGAGCGCCACTGGAGCGTACCGGCGAAACCGGTATTCAATCGCGACGTGTATGCCGCTGCACATGTGGTTGCCGATCCACAGCGAATGCTAAATCCGCATAGCGATATGGCGATTGACTGGGACAGCACGCTGGAATATCGCCATCATTTAATGTCGCTGGGATTGGGCATCGCTGAAGCCATGGATACTGCCCAACGTGGCATGGGGCTGGATTGGCCAACCGCGTTGGAGCTTATCAAACGCAGCGTAGAACAAGCAAAGGCTTATCCTGGAGCAAGGGTCGCCAGCGGCGCGGGCACCGACCATCTGACAGATTTTTCTCGTCTGACCTTACAGGATGTGATTGCCGCGTATGAGCAGCAAATCTCAGCAATTGAAGCCTGTGGTGGCCGTATTATTCTGATGGCCAGTCGCGCGCTCGCCGCTATTGCAAAAGGGCCAGAGGATTACATCACCGTTTACAGCACGCTTCTGCGTCAGGTACGTGAGCCGGTTATTTTGCACTGGCTGGGAGACATGTTCGATCCCGCACTACGCGGTTATTGGGGCGGCGCGACCATTCACAGTGCGATGGAGGTTTGCCTTGCGGTGATTCGCGAAAATGAGGCAAAAGTGGAGGGGATAAAAATCTCTCTGCTGGATAAAGATCGTGAAATAGAGATGCGTCGCCAGTTGCCGGCATCCGTCAAAATGTATACCGGCGATGACTTTAACTATCCCGAACTAATCGCCGGGGATGAGCAAGGTTTCTCGCACGCGCTTCTGGGAATCCTCGACGGCATTGCACCGGCTGCCACCAGCGCACTGCATGCATTGTCGCAGGGCGATCGCGCCACCTTTGAACGGATACTGGCACCGACAGTACCGCTGGCACGCCATTTGTTTTCGGCACCCACTCAGTATTACAAGTCGGGCATCGTGTTCCTGGCCTGGTTGAATGGCCATCAGAAACATTTCACTTTGCTTGGCGGCATGCAGAGTGCGCGCAGTCTGACGCACTATTCGGAAGCATTCAGACTGGCGGATGAGGCCGGTTTGCTGAACAACGCGGATGTGGCTGCTGAGCGTATGTGGCTGCTGGCGAAGTTACACGGTATTTGAAGATTTTATGGGCGGTTACGGCCGCCCATCCACCACGTTTGATCGACGAAAGCCCCTTCCTGTGCCCCAAATTCCACCTCCCTTCATGCCATAAGAATCCCCTATAAACAGAAAAATCACTATTTAACATGACGTTGTATGTCATTTAACAAAACTGTGACATCGCACAATATACATATAACATATTATGTTTTATAAATACTGACATAACATTACAGTCAAGGTTCTGGAGGCGTTGATGAGTACTATCCCGTCAGGCAATACCCGCAGTACAACCGAACACGAAGAGCGAAAATTCAAACGATCGATCGGTTTGATGTCCAACTTCTCATTGGGTTTTACCTATTTATCCCCTCTCACCGCCGTTTACTCCCTGTTTGCTCTCGCTATGACGCTAGCCGGTCCGCCCTCAATCTGGTGGATTTTGATTGCGGCAGGTGGGCAACTTCTGGTGGCGATGGTATTCGGTGAAGTGGCATCACAATATCCAATTACCGGTGGTTTGTATCCTTGGTCGCGTATTCTTTGGGGCAAGAAATATGCGTGGATCGCCGCTTGGGTTTATCTCTGGGCGCTGGTGGTGACCATCACCTCAATCGCCGAATACAGCTCAACCTTTGTTGCATCATTATTAGGCTATGAGCAAACGGCGATTAATTTACTGATGACGTCGGTGGTGTTGCTGTTAATGATGATGGCCATCAACCTCTCCGGCACTAAAAATCTGGCACGCGTGGCGCGTATCGGTTTCTGGTGTGAAATTGTCAGTGTGATTGCGTTGGGTATCTATTTACTGCTGTTCCATCGCATGCAGCCAATCAGTGTGATCTTTGATTCGATGGGCGTTAATGCCAGCGGCGGCTACACGGGTGCCTTTATGTCGGCGTCATTGCTCGGTCTGTTTATGTTCTTCGGTTTTGAAGCCTGCGGTAACGTGGCGGAAGAAGTGCAGAACGCCAGTCGAAAAATTCCTGTCGCGATGATTCTGAGCATTGTGTTTGGCGCGATTTCGGCGGTAATTTCGGTACTGGGCTATCTGTTGTCCTACCCCAATCTGCACGACATTGTGTCGGGCAAAATCCAAAACCCGATCCCTGAGATTCTGAATAACGCGTTAGGGCCGATGGGTGAGAAGATCTTTATCGTGGTGGCGGTGATTGCGATGCTGTCGTGCATCCTCTCCTTGCAGGCAGCGCTCAGCAGACTGCTGTTCTCTTTCTCGCGTGACAAAATGCTGCCCGGTAGCAACTGGATGGCGAAAATTTCCAAACACGATGTGCCCGATAACGCCATGATTGTCAGCTGTGCCTTACCGCTGTTGATTTGCATCTGGGTTTACTATCAGCCGGATAACCTGGCGCGCATTACTGCTTTCGCCGTGGCGGGGATCTATATCTCCTTCCAGATGGTGGTCTTAGCGGCACTGCGTAAACGTCTGCAAGGCTGGAAACCGCAGGGCGAATGGAGTATTGGCCGCTGGGGCATCTGGGTCAATATTCTGGCGCTGATGTACGGGCTGAGTGGTATTTATTTACTGGTGCAGCCGGGTGAGGGCAGTTTCGTCGATAAATGGATTGTATTAATCGGCTTGTTTATTGTGGTGGGGTCGGGTGCGCTGTATATGTTTATTGCCAAACCTTATAGCCAGAAAAGCAATGAACAGCATTATGATCTGAGCGCTATCAAAGAATAATCGTTATGGGTGAGGGCGACCTCACCCCTTCTCACTATCATCCCTCTTTACACTCCATCGCCGATACCATGCGAAGGGAGCGGCGTGTCTGACATATTGAATAGGAATAGCTATGAGCCTGAATTCAAGAAAAAAGACAAATTTATCCATCTGGCAAGTGATTATTATTGGTATCGCCTATATGACGCCGATGACGGTATTTGATACCTTCGGCATTGTCTCAAAATTAACCGAAGGTCGTGTGCCGTTAGCCTATTTGCTGGCATTGGCAGCCGTATTATTTACCGCGCTCAGTTATGGCCGCATGGTGAAATTATATCCGTGTGCGGGTTCGGCCTATACTTACGCGCGCAATGTGTGCGGCAATCATATTGGCTTTATGGTGGGCTGGTCATCGCTGTTAGACTATATCTTCTTACCGATGATTAACTCACTGCTGGCGGGCATCTATTTACAAACGTTGTTACCCGCGATTCCACCGTGGTTCTCCATTCTCGCTTTCACCACGCTGATTACCTATATCAATTGCTGCAACATTAAACTTCTGGCTAACGTTAATTTTCTATTTGTGGGCATGCCAGTCATTTTGATGGGTGTGTTTGTTTACCTTGTGGTTCACGATTTGGATACCGCCTATGGCACTGGCCGCGTTTTGACGGTGACTCCGCTGTTTAATGGCAATGCCAGTATCCTCCCGCTGATCAGCGGTGCTGCCGTACTCTGTTTCTCCTTCCTCGGTTTTGATGCTGTGACCACGCTGTCTGATGAAACGGATCAGCCTGAAAATGTTATCCCCAAAGCGGTGTTCTATACCGCATTAATCGGCGGCGCGATTTTCTTCCTCGCGGCATGGTTTATTCAGCTTTACTATCCCGATAACGCCATGTTCAAAAATCCGATGGAAGCGATGCCGGAAATCGTTTTATACGTGGGTGGCCGATTCTTCCAGACGCTATTCCTGCTGGGTATTTTATTGAACACGGTAGCTTCTGCGCTCGCCTCGCATGCCAGTGCTGCACGACTGCTGCATATTATGGGGAAAAACAATCCGGTTACCGCACCGGTATTAGGTTACATCCATCCGAAAACGCGTAATCCGCTCTACTGCGTATTATTAACCGGCTTTATTTCACTCAGTTCGATCTTTTTTAACTTAGATACTGCCGTTTCATTAATTAGTTTCGGCGCGCTGGTGGCGTTTAGCGCCGTGAACCTCTCCGTCATCGTGAAATTCGCTTTTGTCGATAAACAAATTAGTACCTTCAGTGATTTGTTCAGAAATATGGTGCTACCGCTGTGTGGACTGGCGTGTGTGGCGATGATGTGGGTCAACCTCGATCATGATGCCTTTATGCTGGGATCTATTTGGGCGGTGTTAGGGATTAGCTGGATTATTTACTGCAGTGTCACCCAGCGTGAAGTGATGATTTCCGAGTAAAACAAGCAGTGCAACTCACAGTGAATATCCCTGTGGTGCGATTAACGAACCGAGAATAATTTATGAGCAGACAGCCAGATTTAATTAAACCTGTATTAATGCGCGATGCTAAATTTTCACGACCGAGTCAAACCGCTATTAATGGCGACTGGAACTGGATCAGACAGTGTGATGAAACAGAGAATATCGATCCGGGAAATCCGGCCAATTACTACGAGTCGACGCTTGCACCCTGGACAACGTTTGCCCCACTGGAAGGTGAAAAAGTGTGTGAATTCGTAGTCATTGGCGGCGGATTGTTGGGCGCCTCCACGGCGCTGCATCTGGCGGAAGCCGGTGTTGAAACGATACTACTGGAGAAAAACGCCATTGGGTCGGGTGCGTCAGGACGCAACGGCGGGCAACTGACGCCCGGACTGGCCCGCTGGGAAGCAGAATCGATGCTGGATAATCTCAGTATCGATGAAGCGAAGCGCCTGTGGCATTTCACCTCAACTGAAGCCATGTCGCTGATTGATGATATCGCCAGCCGCTATCATCTCGATCTGGATCGTCAACGCGGGCACATTACCGCCGCCATTCATCCCGGCCATATGAACGCGCTGGTGCAAGCGGCGGATGCGCGTCGTTTCCTTGGGGATGATCATGTGGCGGTGTTAGGCGGCTATGAGTTGCAGGAACATATCAAATCAGACGCCTATTATGGCGGCGTGTTAGACGACCTAGGCGGACAGATTCACTCACTGGCGCTCAATCGCGGCCTGATTTACGGTTTTATGCTGAATGGCGGTCAGGTTCATGAGCAGAGCGAAGTGACGCGCATTGAGGAAGCCGGCGGCATCACGCGCGTTCATACCGCCGCAGGTGTCATTACGGCTACCAAAGGCGTGGTGATTGCGGTTCATGATGCGACTCATACCTTGCTGAACGAGAATAACGCCACCACCATTCCTTTCTATACCTATGTCGGCGTCACGTCGCCCGTCAGCGGCGGCTCAAAAAGCCTTCTGCCCACCGGCAAACCGGTGTATGACACGCAATTGCAGATAGATTATTACCGCCCGGTGCGAAATGAGCGTCTGCTGTTTGGTGGACAGGGCACGGGCATGCGGTGGGATGATACCCGCACAGTGGATTACCTGACTTCACGCTTGCGGGCCGTTTTTCCCGAGCACGAAGAGCTACAGCTCGATTTTGCCTGGAGTGGTACCACGGATTTAACGCTTAATGGCGCCACTGACTGCCGTAAAGGGGGCAAGAACGGCAAGATCTATTCAGTGCATGGCTGGAGTGGGCATGGTATCGCGCAGACAGTACGCATTGGCAAGGCGATTCGCGATGATATCGTCAATACCAACAGCGATTTTTCGATGCTGACGGCGATCAAACACACACCGTTGATGATAGGCAGAAAGCTGGCTCCAGTGGCGATTCCGCTGGCGAAGACGCTGCTCGGCATCAGCGCCAAACTGGCGCCGGGAAAAATGATTTCGTTCTAATAAAAAGCCTGCCGCATCACGCGGCAGGCTTTTACAGGAAATAGATTTTGCAGAAGCCGTTTTGCGTAGTCTGATAGGGCAAATCAATATTCAGCAATGAACCGGTGCGATGTTGTAAATGGCTGGAAAATATCACGCGATTTTCACTGTTAGTCATTACTACTTTATTGCTGCTCTGCTTAACAATAGGTAATAAGGCTTCCTCAATACGGCTGACTAATATATCTACCGCTGCCACACCCACCATATTTCCGTCAATCACGACAGGAGACGCGGCGGTAATGGTATACGCTGAGGTGCAAACATAATCCACATACGGGCCGTGCAAATAAACATCTTCGGCATCGGGCGTATTTTTAAACCATTCAAAAGTACTAAAATCCAGTCGCTGCTGTGTGGCCTGATCGAGATCTAAGCAGGATTGTTGATTGCTCTTCGGATTTTTAAACCACCACTCCAGGAACCAGTAGGGCTGAGCAAGGTTTTCCGTTGCCAGATGACTGGCAAACCCCGCGCCAGAGCAAAACTCGCTCTCCAGCAGAATTTTTTCAATCGAAGGATAGAGGCTTTTGCGCAGGCTGCTTTCACGCTGTTTATCAGATGCAATGCCTGCAACAGGAATGGAGGCAAGGGTCTGATTGACGTGAGCAGAAAGATTTTTCGTCGAGAGTGTCACTGCAGCGATTAGCGCTTCCAGTGTATTGACGATCCGCTCGTTGTTGCTGACATCGCTCACTCTTCTCTCCTCACATAATCGCTTTAAAGCTTATTTTGTATTCAATTAGCTGGGACGTTAATTCATTAATCAGCGCGCTCGCCAGATTAACCGCAGCCAGTTCATCATGACCGCTAAATGCGGTCAATAACTTGCGATAAATATCGACAGTAGTGTGATGAGCTGCGTCTGACTTATATAAAAGTGTGACCAGTGATGCCCATTCCGATTGAATAATCAGCTCCTGGCTAGCGATTCTTGCCGACTGCGAATTAGCCGCAATCGTCAGCAAACAGCGCATATCGGCCTGGCTGCGCATTTCTGCGCTGGCAGCCTGCTCGAGGATATCGACGAATTGCGTCAGCGTGGCAATGTCGTTGTTCGTCATGCGTGTCGAGGCTAATTTCGCGGCATGGCAGAAGATCGCACAGTGCCATTCACCGAGATCAGACAGATATTCCGTGCTGATCATATTGAACGGATGTTGAGTCGATGCCTGTTTATCGATGCTATTGGCAACAAAACTGCCGCCGTTACGTCCGCGCACAGTGTAAACCAGTCCGTTCGCGCGCAGGGTATTCAACGCTTCGCGAATCGTGATGTGTGAGACGCCCATCATTCGGGCCAAATCCGCTTCATTCGGCAGTTGCTCATTGGCTTCAAGTAGACCTGAAACTATGGCGTTGGCCAATCGCTGCACGATTTGATCGGAACGACTGGACTGCCCAATAGGGGAAAAAATCACTGCATGAGTAATCATAGTCCTCGTGATTTCTTATTCGTGTTGGGGAGGCAGGATGCACATTCATAACATAAAACATCCACATTGGAAACAATGAGTTGCCTTATCTTCTCGTGACTAAAATCGGTGAAAAGCAACGCAATCAGCAGTTTAAACTAACAGCCCCTTAAACAGCCTCTTACGGATCTGTGAACCCGCAAATATGCGAGTGCAATCAAATTAATGTGAAAGAAACGTTGCCTGATTTGTGATCATAATGATAAAACCTAATATGTTATATGATTAAAGGAGCCTGTCGCATGCGTAAGATAAAACACTTTATCAATGGAGCCTTCTGTGAGGGTTCTGGCAGTGAGACTTTCGAACTGGTCAGCCCGGTGAGCGGTGAAGTCTATGCATTATCCCCCTTAGCTAATGAAGAAGATGTCAACGCGGCCTATGCCGCCGCCAAAAGTGCTTTTCAAATCTGGAAAAGGAGTACGCCGAGTGAGCGCCAGCGCGCGTTATTGCATCTGGCGGATGCGGTCGAACAGCACTGTGAGCGTATTGTCGATATCCAGAGCGAAGAAACCGGTCAGTTAAAGCACTTTATCCGTCAGGAAGAGATCGCCGGTTCCTGCGATGCGATTCGCTTTTTTGCCGGTGCCGCCCGCTGTCAGGAAGGCAAAGCCTCGGGTGAGTATATGGCGGGCTTTAACTCCACCATTCGCCGCGAGCCGCTGGGTATCGTTGGACAGGTCACGCCATGGAACTACCCATTTATGATGGCGGTATGGAAGATCGCCCCTGCGCTGGCGGCGGGAAACACCGTGGTGTTGAAACCTAGCGATACCACGCCACTCAGCACCTTGCTGCTGGCAGAGTTGGCGGCACCCTTCTTCCCGCCAGGTGCCATCAATGTGGTGTTGGGTAAAGCCGCGAGTGGCTCGCTGGTGGTGTCGCATACCGATGCTTCGCTAGTGTCAATCACCGGTTCGGTACGAGCCGGTTTGCAGGTGGCGGCTTCAGCGGCAGCCAATCTGACCAAAGCGCATCTGGAACTGGGCGGTAAAGCACCGGTGATAGTGTTTGGCGATGCTGACGTAGACAAAGCGGTGAAAACCATCTGCGCCGCTGGCTTCTTTAATGCCGGTCAGGACTGCACTGCCGCTACGCGTATTCTGGTTGAAGAGGCAATTTATCCCCATTTCCTCGACAAATTAGTCAGCGAAGCGCGCAGTCTGCGTTTCGGCCAGCCTGATGATACAGACGCTTTTTATGGTGCACTCAATAGCCAAAATCAGCTGGAACAGGTGAAAGGTTTTATCGCCCGTCTGCCTGCGCACGCGCGCGTTGAAACCGGCGGCAAAGCAGGTAACGGACCTGGCTTTTATTTCGAACCCACCATTATTTCCGGGCTGCAGCAGAAAGATGAGGCTATCCAGCACGAGGTGTTCGGACCGGTGATGACGATTCAAACCTTCGCGTCTGAAAGTGAAGCGTTATCGATGGCGAATGACGTGGAATACGGTCTGGCGGCCAGCGTCTGGACGCGCGATCACCGTCGTGCCCAGCTATTTAGCCGTGAACTCGATTTCGGCACGGTCTGGATCAATAACCATATTCCACTCTGTGCAGAGATGCCGCATGGCGGATTTAAAAAGTCCGGTTATGGCAAAGATCTTTCTGCGTACTCCTTAGAAGAGTACACACGCATTAAACATGTCATGAGCGACTTATCTTAACGATGGAGAATCAACATGAAAAAGATCGCAATGGTGGTAGCACTGTTTGTTTCTTCCAGCTGTTTTGCCAGCCAAACACCGCTGGAAGTGGTGAAAGATTATATGGGCGCATGGAATCAGCATAATGCCCATCAGGCCGGAACCTACCTGGCAAAAGATGTGACTTATTATGATGCGGCTGTCGGCACCCCGGTAAAAGGGAATAGCGAAGCCGAGAAGAATGTCATAAAAGCCTTTATTGACGGTGTGCCGGATTTGAAATGGCAGATGATCGGTGAGCCTGTATATAACCACGATATTGTGGCTTTTGAATGGGTGTTCTCCGGCGTCAACAGTGGTGAATGGGCGGGCAGCCCGGCAACCAATAAACCGATTAAATTCCACGGCGTTTCTTATATCAAAGTGAACGAAGGAAAAATCACCTATCAAGGTGATTATTACGACTCGAAGAAACTCGACGAACAATTAAAGTAGTGATTAATAAATTGTATCCATGCCTGAATATTTACGGCAGGCATCGTATCGCTTGAAGAGAAGGTTTGAACAATGAAAAACTCTGATTTCAATCAGCGTCGTCAGCGTGCTACGCCGCGTGGCGTGGGCGTGATGTGTGATTTCTATGCGCAGCAGGCGGACAATGCCACCATTACCGATGTTGAGGGCGCTGAATATATCGATTTCGCCGCCGGGATTGCCGTACTGAATACCGGACATCGCCACGCCAAAGTCGTGGAAGCGATTGAGAAACAGCTGGCACAGTTTACCCATACCGCCTATCAAATTGTCCCTTACGAGAGTTATGTCGGGCTGGCTGAAAAAATCAATGAGCTGACGCCGATCGAAGGCGAGACCAAAACCGCATTCTTCACCACTGGCGCAGAAGCGGTGGAAAACGCCATTAAAATTGCCCGTTGTCACACCGGACGCCCTGGCGTTATCGCTTTCGGTGGCGGCTTCCATGGCCGTACCTATATGACAATGGCGCTGACCGGAAAGGTTAAGCCGTATAAAATCGGTTTTGGTCCATTCCCCGGCTCAGTGTTCCATGCCGTTTATCCTTCAGAAGCACGCGGTATCAGTGTGCAGGACAGCATTCGCTCGTTAGAGTCGCTGTTCCAGTGCGATATCGATCCACAGCAGGTTGCCGCAATAATCTTCGAACCGGTGCAGGGTGAGGGCGGTTTCAACGTAGCGCCTGCCGAATTTGTCGAGGCACTGCGTGAGATCTGCGATCGACACGGCATCGTGTTAATCGCGGATGAAGTGCAGAGCGGTTTTGCCCGTACCGGCAAGCTGTTTGCCATGCAGCATTATCATCATCAGGCCGATCTGATGACGATGGCAAAAAGCCTGGCGGGCGGTATGCCACTCTCCGCGGTGGCCGGTAAGGCCTCCATCATGGACAGCCCGCTGCCGGGTGGTCTGGGCGGAACTTATGCAGGTAATCCTCTCTCCATCGCCGCCGCCCATGCGGTGATTGATGCCATCAGTGAAGAAAAGTTGTGTGAACGTGCGGATCAACTGGGAGCCAAACTGCGTGCGGTGCTGGAGAGTGCTGCAGAAATGTGCCCGGCATTAAGCGATGTACGTGGAGTGGGTTCAATGATTGCTGCAGAGTTCAGCGATCCTGCCACCGGCGCACCTTCGGCAGCCGCGGCCCAGGCCGTGCAAAAACAGGCGCTGGCGCAAGGCTTGCTGTTGCTGACCTGCGGACCGCATGGCAACGTCATTCGTTTCCTCTATCCGCTCACTATTCCAGATGCACAGTTCGATAAAGCGCTGAAGATTGTGAAAGACCTACTGCGTTCTGCGATCTAAGCGTGACAATCAACCGATTCCCCACCAGATGTTGCTGGGGAATCGGTCTCACCACCCAACGACTTAATCTGTTTGCGACCAGACATAGAATTAAATGTGCGCTGGACCGTTCACCGTTCCGGCCCCCTTGTTGTTGTGATAATTTAAGTCATCAAAATCACAATAAGCCTGCGACGTAAACACTTCATGACCACACATCACAACCTTGCCGTAATGCACTGGGGCACTTATCGCGTCTCCACTACTGACGGCGCATTAACCGCGATTGAGCCGGTTGAATGGGATCGCAATCCCTCCAAAATTGGTCAGTCACTGGTGGGTGGAGTGGATGGCCCGAGCCGCATCCGCCGTCCTGCCGTCCGCCTCGGTTACCTGCAACACGGACGCGATGCGCGTCAGGGACGTGGCAAAGAACCCTTTGTGGAAGTGAGTTGGGAAACAGCCATCGCGCTGGTGGCGGATGAGCTGACGCGCGTGAAAAATACGCACGGCAATCAGGCGTTTTATGCAGGATCCTATGGCTGGTCGAGCGCCGGGCGTTTTCACCACGCGCAAAGTCAGCTGCATCGATTTTTTAATCAGTTAGGTGGCTACACCGACAGCACTAACACTTACAGCCTTGCGGCGGCTGAGCGTCTGTTACCGCATATCATTGGTGAGCTGGATGTGATGCAAAAGCAGCATACGCACTGGTCTTCACTGGCAGAACACTGCGAACTCTTCATCGCATTGGGTGGTTTGCCACTGCGTAATTCGCAGGTTAACGGCGGTGCAGCCAATGATCATGCGCTTCAGCATTGGCTGGCTGAAATGCAGAAAAATGGTACCGAGTTTATCAACGTCAGCCCGGTAAAAAACGATCTCTCTGGCGTCACAAATCACCGCTGGTTGTCACTTAAACCCGGCAGCGATACTGCGTTGTTATTGGCGCTCAGCCAGGTACTGATTGCTGAATCGCTGTATGACGCTAACTTTGTAGCGACCCATACCGTGGGCTTTGAGCAATACCGTGATTATCTGCAGGGCAAAAAAGACGGTGTCGTCAAAACGCCCGAATGGGCGGCGGACATCACTGGCGTGGAAGCCGATACGATTCGTGACCTGGCGCGGACTATGGTCGCTAAACGCACCATGATCAATATCGCCTGGTCGCTTCAGCGTGCGTTCCAGGGTGAACAGACCTTTTGGGCAACCGTTGCGCTGGCGGCCCTGATTGGCCAGATGGGCACGCCAGGCGGTGGGTTAGGATTTGCCTATGCCAGCACCAACCTCGCGGGCGCCACTCGCCGAACTTTTTCTGGGCCACGCTTCCCGGCTGGCAAAAATGCCATTGATGAAAAAATCCCGGTGGCGCGCCTCTCCGATATGCTGCTCAATCCGGGCGGCAAGTACCAATTTGACGGTGACGATTGCACCTATCCTGATATTCGCGTGGTGTATTGGGCCGGTGGCAATGCATTCCATCATCATCAGGATATCAATCGTTTAGTGGAAGCCTGGCGTCAACCCGATACCGTGGTGGTGCACGAGCAATACTGGACAGCGCAGGCCAAGTTTGCGGATATCGTGTTCCCGGTGACGACTTCGCTAGAGCGCAACGACATCGGCAGCTCCAGCAATGATGGCTACATGATTGCCATGCGCCAGCACATTGCCGCGCAAGGAGAAGCGCGGGATGATTATGCCATTTTCCTCGCGCTGGCAGAAAAGATGGGCTTCGGCGATAGCTTCAGCGAAGGACGCAGTGCGGAAGAGTGGATGCGTCACATCTACGAGATTTCACGACCGCGTGCAGAGGCTGACGGCATTCAGCTGCCGACCTTTGACGACTTCTGGCAACAGGGGATGATCGAATACGATCGGCCCGATGCGCCTCATATCTTCCTTAAGGATTTTCGTGATAATCCTGAGGCCGCGCCATTGAGCACGCCTTCAGGCAAAATTGAGCTGTTCTCGCAAACGGTGGCCAACTTTGGGTACGAAGAGTGTCCCGGCCATCCTTTCTGGTATGAACCCGAAGCCGCTGCGCAGCAGGAAACCGCCAGCCGCTGGCCGCTGCACTTGCTCTCCAGCCAGCCGCGCACCCGCTTGCACAGTCAGTATGACCACGGCAGTTTGAGCCGTAGCAGCAAAGTACAAGGCCGTGAACCCTTGTGGTTACATCCTCAAGATGCAGCCGAGCGCGGCATTACTGAAGGTGCAGTGGTTAAAGTGTTTAATCAGCGTGGTGAGATTTTGGCTGGCGTGCATTTGAGTGACGAGATTCGTCCGGGCGTAGTGCAGATGTCCACCGGTGCCTGGTACGACCCGATCGATTCCAGTTCACCCAATTCTCTCGATAAACATGGCAACCCCAATGTGCTCACCGAGGATCGCGGCAGTTCACGTTTAGGGCAGGGATGCAGTGCGCAAAGTTGCTGGGTAGAGATTGCACTCTGGCAGGATCCGTTGCCGGAAATCACGGCATTTGACCCGCCGAATTTTGTCAGTGAGTAAGGGATGTAATCAGTGTGTAGAGAAGGACGATATATTCGCCTTTCTCTACCGCCAAAGGAAAATATGCATTCGTGACAAGATGCGATTCATTCCGTTAAAAACGGAAAGGGGGGAATATAAATTTTTCATCCCCGTCACCAGTATTGCGGCTCTGCTTTGAACTCTGCGCATAGCTAAAAAAACGCTCACCCTGGATTTGAATGAACCACCCCAGCGTAAGTCAGCCAACTTTCTCGAGCGTTAACCCGGCCCATCACTCCCCGCCGCCAGCAGTGGCACTACCACATCACTGATTGGGGTCGCAATGCCTTGTGCTTTGCCGCGTCGCTGCACCACGCCATTGCGGATATCCCACTCAAGCGGGCGATTAGCCTGGCGATCCGCAAGGATCGAGGTGCCTAAATCTGCCGGGGCGCGATGGAAGCCAGCCATAATTTCCTGTGGCACGTTGTCGCTCAGGTTAGCTCCTTCAGCTCGTGCCACCGCCAGACATTCCCGCAGATAAGCCAGACCCAGTTGGGTGATATCTTCACGCTGAAACATCCCGGCGCGGCGATTGGCCAGCACCATCAAACCCGCGACGGCGTTTTGCAACAGTTTGCGCCAGGCGATGGAGAGGAAATCTGCGTCCAGTTCCACGGCACAGCGCGAGTCTTGCAGCACTTGCACGATGCGCTGTGCTTGCTCAACATCGGGCAAGGTCAGGCGCGGTTTTGCACGTAGCCACACCGAAGCATCAGGTTCGCGCTGAGCTGGAAACCACACCACAGAAGGCAGCACCGTTGCGCCATTGACTAACGGCGACAACTGTTCGACTTGTTCCACACCATTTTGCAGCGCGCATACCACCGTATTCTCATCGCATAACACCGCCAGCCAGGGGGCGATTTCCGCAACCTGAGTGGTTTTGACTGCCACAAACACCAAATCAAAGGGCGTGGCTATTTCTGCAGGATTGCTCAGCACCGGGCCAGGCACGACAATCTCACCCTCTTCGTGGCGCAGCAGCAATTGCGCATGCGCTGTACGCCCGCACAGTTGTGGCGTGCGATTGATTTCATGCAGCGCGGCAGCCACAGTGGTGCCGATGGCGCCAGGTCCGACAAGAGCGATGGTTGGAAACTCAGACATGCAGCTATTCTCCTGTTTATCCAGTGCTGCCCTTAGGGTCAGCGAAACTCACTATTACAGCCTGGCATTGTGACGGAATGATGTGCGTGCCAAAAATCGAATATCTCATGGATGTGCGGGAAATTCATAAAGTGCGTGGAGAAGGCTTAGCCATAATACGGCTAAGCATGTCACGTAAAGTCAGCAGTTCGATGAGATTCATTCGCGCGGGCATAGCAGATTGAGCCAGAAAAAGAAAAACAACACATTATCAACAAAAAGTTGATCATAGGTATTTGCAATGCTATTTTTCTACAAAATGTAGAGATAGTGGTGCAGAGATGTCTTCAATTACTGACGAGCAAAATGTCGCCGACTTAATGCGCATGCTGGCTGGCGCAGTCAAGGTCATCGGCAGCGTGATCCAGCGTAATGCTGAGGTGGTGCTGCATGATCTGCGTCAGCCGGAATATTCGATTGCTGAGATCGTAAATGCTGAAGTGACAGGACGTAAAAGGGGTGATTCCGTATTAGCAGGATTACGCACCGACCGGGCATTTATCAGTGCGATGGAGCGCAAAGACGAAGCCATTTCCCTGCTGCTGGACTATCCCACTTTTACTCGCGAGGGCAAGCCGCTTCGCAGTAGCACTGCCATCTATCGCGATCGCCACGGAGTGCCTTTTGCCGCACTCTGCATCAACGTCGATAACGCAGACATTGAGCAGGCGCTGCGCGTGCTGCAATCCATGACTGCAATGGGTCAACCCGATGTGCAGATCTCTGCAGCCGAACCGGCAGCGGAAACCCAGCATGACACTATCGAAGATTTGATGAGCGATATCATCAACACCACCTCCGCACAGCATCCCGGAAACAATCGTAATGACACCAAGCGGGCTAATTTGCTCGCGGTGAAGCATATGCAGGAGAAGGGGCTGTTTCTGATTAAAGGTGGAGTTGAGAAAGCCGCTGCGGCGCTCGGCGTGACGCGTTACACCATCTACAACTATCTGGATGAAATCAAAAATGAAAACAGCTGAGTCGCTGAGCATTAAAACGCCGTTGCTCGAATCTTTGCCACTCAGCCAACTCAATCAAACCCGAGTGTGGCTGAAGATGGAAGCGCTGCAGCCTTCTGGTTCCTTCAAAATCCGCGGTATCGGATTTGCCTGTCAGCAGCATGCTGCGCGCGGAGTGAAGCGATTTATCTCTTCATCGGGCGGAAACGCAGGTTTAGCGGTGGCCTATGCGGGTCGTCAACTCGGTGTACCGACGGTGGTGGTGGTTCCGGAATCGACGTCTCAACAGGCGCTACATCTGCTGACGCTGGAAGGAGCAGAGGTGAAAGTCCACGGTAAAACCTGGGCGGACGCCAACCAGTTGGCACAGTCGCTGGTGACTGAACAGGACGCATTTATCCATCCTTTTGATGATGCGTTGTTGTGGCAGGGCATTGCGACGTTGATCGATGAAGTTGTGGAGGACGGTGTGCGTCCTGATGCTGTGGTGCTCTCTGTGGGTGGCGGCAGTTTATTGTCTGGGGTTGATCAAGGATTAACGCATCACGGATTACATCAGGTACCGATTTATATCGCTGAAACGTCAGGCATGGCGTCTTATCACGCGGCGCTGGCTGCAGGACATCCCATTGCGGTGGAAAATCTCAGCGGTATCGCGACGTCATTGGGCGCGGGTCAGGTTTGTCAGCGCGCGTTTGACGTCAGTAAAACCCGTCAACTGGTAGCCACGTGCGTCAGCGATCGGGAGGCCGTTGATGCCTGTCTGGGGTTTCTTGAAGACCATCGCATCTTAGTCGAACCAGCATGTGGCGCGGCACTGGCACTGCTCTACGGACAAAAACTGCCGTTAGTGGATGTGGAAAACGTGCTGGTTATCGTTTGTGGCGGTTCCACGACAACGCTCAACACGCTGCAAGCATTTAAGTGATTATTGGAGTCGAGATGACGGAAAGAACCTATTACTTCAGCGATCTGCTGGAAATGGATACGGAAGTGGTGCGTTGTGAAGCGCAGGAAGACGGGCAGTTTCGTGTGCAGTTGGCGGCAACCTTGTTCCATCCGCAAGGCGGTGGGCAACCCGCTGACCGTGGCACGATAGGCGATGCCAACGTGCTTCAACTCATCCAGGAAGAGGGTGAATTAATCCATATCACCGACCGTGCAGTGGCGTTGGGTCGTGTGCATATTCAAATTGATGTGGCACTGCGCGCATTGCACACGCGTTACCATTCTGCGGGGCATCTGATTGCTTACGCCGGAGAGAAGTTTGGCTGGTTAGGTTACAAAGGCGATCATCGGCCCGGCAATGGACGTATCGTTTTTAAATCGCAGGGCGAACCGCAAGCCGTTGATGAAGCGATCATCGCTGAAGGTGTCGATGCGCTGGTGGCGCGGGACTTAGCGCGCGTGCTGCAGGATGATGCCGGACGCAGAATGGTCAGTTGGGGCGATCTCACACCTTACGCCTGTGGCGGCACGCATGTGCAACGCACCGGGGACGTTGGCGATATCGTCATTACCCGAGTGAAAGAAAAGAAGGGCGAGCTTTCGGTGCAGTATGAAGTGCGTGATTGATCAGCAGGCGAATTAACGCCTGCACAGCACTATTTAAATTCACCCATGTTTAATTGTGCGAAAGCCTGATCAACATCGTTAAAGGTTTGTGAGGTGGTATAACTGCCCGACAACTGCCAATAAAAAACCGGTGCGCCAGGCTCTTCGCTACTTTCAGCCACCCGATAGCGAGAGAATTTTATTTTCGCGGCTTCAGTCAGATCATCATTGTCCTGATTTGACGAGAATTTCATCGCGCGGATCAGGTAATAAACACCCTGTATATTATGTAACTCAAAGCCGATGATTTTGTCAGATGAACCCGCCAGACGGAAATCTGACCAGGTGAACCCATCATCATCCGGGACCGGTAAAATATACCAGTTACCGTTTTTGTTGATGAAGGCAGATAGCGTCTGGCTGGGATGTGAGGTGTTATTGTCAAAGGTCGCTGAGACCAGCAAATCCGGGACGCCATCATGGTTGAGATCGATATTATTTGCCCCTGCCAGCAACTCGACCCGCGTAGCAGCCTGAGCGCTGACAATGCTGCCAATTAATAGAGCGATAAACGCAAGAGTCTTTAACATCACTGCACGCTTTCCTTACTGGTTTAAGACAATAGAAGGTATCAAAACCTAAATATTGAAAGACAGCATGGTATCGCTGCCTGATAGCCTTCCTGGCATGTTCTAAAACTGTTTCTCTCCAACAGCGCTGAATTATGTGTGTTTTTACTGAGATGTGAAAGGGTGAAAGGAATGATTCGATTCAAATGGATTAACTGACGAAGCGCGTCATCCTTTACGCACTTCGCCACAGGAAAATTGCCCTAATCTTGACGTCTTTCCCTCATCTTCAACTCATACCTGTGCCATGCCGCCATCCACGAACAGTTCGGTGGCATTAATAAAACTCGAAGCGTCGGATGCGAGAAACGCGACGACCTGACCAATCTCTCCGGGTTCTCCCAGGCGGCCCAAGGGCACCTGAGCAGCTAACGCATCGAACAATCCCTGACGCTGATCTTCGGGCACTAAATCGCCCAAACCAGGCGTGCGTACCGGACCGGGGCTGACGACGTTGACACGAATACCGCGATCTTTCACATCCAACGCCCATGAACGGGCAAAGTTACGCACGGCAGCTTTACTGGCGCTGTAAACACTGAATCCTGCGGTCCCCTGAATCGAAGTGGTTGAAGAGGTCAAAATCACTGAGGCTTTGTCGCTTAACAGCGGCAGCGCTTTTTGCACAGTAAACAGAACGCCACGCACGTTGGTGCCAAAGATCCGGTCGAAGTGCTCTTCAGTAATAGCACCGAGCGGTAACATATCGCCGCCGCCAGCATTGGCGAACAGAATATCCAGACGACCCGCCTGGCGTGCAATCTGCGCATACACCGCATCAAGATCGCTCAGCACAGAAGCATCAGCGCGGATGCCGGTTGCCTGTGCGCCGATAAGCGTGACGGCGGCATCCAGTTCTGGCTGGCGACGACCGGTAATAAACACGCGCGCGCCCTGTGCTGCCAGCGCCTGAGCTGAAGCTAAACCAATCCCGCTGGTGCCGCCGGTGACTAACGCAATTTTACCGTTTAATGATGTGTTCATGTGTGTTCTCCCAAATGGATTTAAGTGTGTGATGACTGCATCGCAGTGCATGGGAGGCAATGTAACCGTGCGCGGTTTAGTGATAAATGGTGTAAAATCGAAATCACTATTCCTGTGTGTGGATAATAAACATGGACCAACTTCTGGCGATACGGGCCTTCGCGCGCGTGGTGGAGGCGGGGAATTTTACCCGAGCCGCCGATTCACTGGATATGCCTAATGCCACGTTGAGTAAACTGGTGCAGGAATTGGAAGGGCATCTTGGCGTTCGCCTGTTACAGCGCACCACACGACGCGTCACCGTCACGCCGGAGGGACGTGATTACTACGACAAAGCGCTACGTATCGTGCGTGACCTGGAAGATATCGATGGTGCGTTTAACGCGGTAAATGGCAAGCCGCGCGGGTATCTGCGCGTTGATATTGGCGGTTCAACGGCGCGAGAGGTGCTCATTCCACTGTTACCTGATTTCGTCACGCGATTTCCCGAAATCCGCCTCGACCTCGGCGTGTCGGACCGGGCTGTGGATCTGATTAGTGACAATGTCGATTGTGTGATTCGTGGCGGGCCGCTCGGTGATTCATCTTTGGTGGCGCGTCATCTGGGAGATGCAGAGATGATCACCTGCGCGGCACCCGGTTATCTCAAGACCTACGGCGTGCCAGCCTATCCGCAGGAGCTGAAAAATGGTCATCGCTGGATTAGCTATTTATCCCCACAAAGCGGACGCGCTTTACCACTGCGCTTCATGCAGGGGAATGAGAAACAGGAAATGAAAATTGAGCATCGTATCGGCATTAACGAAAGCAATGCGCATCTGGCGGCCGCAGTGGCGGGATTAGGCATCATCCAGACATTTCGATACGCAGCAGCCGCAGATTTAGCGTCAGGCGCGCTGGTGGAAATACTGAAAGATTGGCGGCCCGCCAGCTATCCGTTTCACGTGGTGTATCCGCAAAACCGCCATCTGACCCAGCGTTTACGGGTGTTTATTGATTGGTTGCGTGAGGTTTTTCCTGCGCGACTCAATGGATGACAAGCGCAAAGCGATCTGTTAACTTTTTGTTTCTTAACTCCCCATTTTCACTACAGGCCTGCGTAAATGACACTTTCAGCCGCACTTTTCCCGTCATACGAACATGGCCTGTATGCGATCTGCTGTCCGCCACCGCCTCCTGCACTCGTTGTGGTTCGCTAAGAACCGGAAGTTTTCACGCTTAAATTTACAACGTTTGTTTTAGGAGCATTTTCATGCGTTCTTCGTCTTTGACGTCGCAAGCGGCGACGTCGGGCTTCGTGCTGCTGTGGGGCAGTGCGGCCATCTTTTCACGCCTGGGTTTAGACAATGCCTCACCGATGGCGCTATTGATCGTACGCTTTAGTGTGGCGCTTGCTGCATTGCTGCTGGTGGGCATTTTTCGACGTCGCTGGTTACCCGATGCGGGCAGCCGAAAAACAGTGATGTTGACCGGGCTGATTTTGATTGGTGCCTATTCCGTGTGTTACTTCCAGGCGATGGCCGAGGGTGTAACGCCTGGTTTGATTGCCACCATTATGGGCATACAACCGATCCTGACGCTCTGCATCGTGGAAAGGCGCATGCAGGGCACGCGATTACTGGGATTACTGATCGCCTTAGCGGGATTGATATTACTGGTATGGCGCAGTCTGGCGGCATCACAGTTGCCGTTGAGCGGCATAGTCTTTGCTCTGGGCGCACTGCTGTGTATGACGTTCGGTGCCATCATGCAGAAAAAAGTGTCGCAGCATCCGGCCCAGGTGTTGCCGCTGCAATACGCGGTGAGCCTGGCGTTGTGCGCGCTGCTGCTGCCGGTCAAAGCCTTCCACATCGACTTCACGTTGCACTTTTGGATCTCAGTGCTGTTTCTCGGGGTGATGATCTCGGTGGTGGCGCAGCTGCTGCTGTATCGGCTGCTGAGTGCGGGAAGCATCGTTAACGTCACCAGTTTGTTTTATCTGGTTCCGGTGATAACGGCAGTGCTGGATTACCTGTTGTTGGGTAATGCGCTGCCATGGTCGGGGATGGTGGGAATGCTGGCTATTCTGCTGGGCATCATGCTGGTGTTTCGTACACCGCGCCTGAAAACATCGGGGTAAGATTGAAAAAGGGCGCATCATTTAGCATGCGCCCTTCGTCGGCTTAAACCGTACCGGTGCCGCCATCAGAGCACCAGACTTGTCCGGATGTGAAGCTATTAGTAGTCTCCGCAAACGTCACATAAAGTGGCGCGATTTCAGCAGGCTGACCGGGTCGGCCCAATGGCGCAGAAGCGCCAAATTTCTCTACTTTTTCCTGCGGTTGGCCGCCACACACCTGCAGTGCAGTCCAGTAAGGGCCGGGCGCTACGGCGTTTACGCGGATTTGGTCTTTGCCCAACTGCTTGGCTAACGCTTTAGTAAATGCCGCAATCGACGCTTTGGTCTGGGCATAATCCAGCAGGATTGCGCTGGGATCGTACGCCTGCACTGACGACGTGTTAATGATTGATGAACCCGCCGGTAGGTACTCGAGCGCCGCCTTCGTTATCCAGAACATCGCATAAACGTTGGTTTTAAACGTCGCATCAAAATCTTCCGTCGAAAGGGTACGAATCGATTCATTGAACTGCTGACGTCCAGCGTTGTTGACCAAAATATCCAGACCATCCAGTTTTGTCGCCGCTTCCTTCACCAGCTGCTGACAAAAGGCTTCGGAACGGATATCACCCGGAATGGCAATCGCCTTGCGACCTTCCGCTTCAATCAGTTTGATCACCTCAGCCGCATCCTGTTCTTCGTCGGGCAGGTAATTTATCGCCACGTCGGCACCTTCACGCGCGTAAGCAATTGCCACCGCCCGGCCAATCCCGGAGTCGCCGCCGGTTATCAGCGCTTTACGACCGGTTAAACGACCAGTGCCACGATAGCTGGTTTCACCGTGATCCGGGCGCGGTTCCATTTTTGCCGCTAGCCCAGGAAAATCCTGTAATTGTTTTTTGAAGGGAGGTGTCGGATATTGATGGGTGAGCAACGTTTTGTTAGTAAATGAACTCATCGAAATCTCCATGTTCTTCGCTATTGATAATTTAAGCCTGGCATAAATGTGATATATGTCACGTCAAAAAATGACCAGTTGAATTTTTTCGGCTTAAGCGAGGCGTTATTATGACTGCGGTAATGTAAATAAAAGGCGTGACTGGAAGGAGAGGGAGAGAGCAGAATAAGCGCAAGACGTCAGTCATATATCGTCATTGCACTTATTCATTTGCCAGTGGAACGTAATGGCATCCTTGTCGGTGGGGCGACTAGCGCGCCCGCTACGGCTTAAGAGCCTTTGTTACTGCTTTTTCCGCCTTTTTTCCCGGCTTCGGAGGCTTTCTCGGGGTTGTCTTTAAAACTACCGCCGCCGCTGCTTTGCCCACCTTTTTTACCCGCTTCAGATGCTTTTTGTTTATCATCTGCGAAGTTACCAGAACCGCCTCTATGCTCGGCCATAAAATGCCCTCATTCATGCATTGCGATTACATAATCGTGGATAGCGTCACACGTTATGTCCAGACTGCAGAATTAAGGTTAGTGCCAGTGTGAATATTAACAAGCGCGGCGGCAGCGTATTTGTGGGTTAAAGGTGTTTGTATTGAGTTTTATTTTATAAGCGAATGAATTGTGTGGTTAATATTAAATCAATATAATCGAAGCGTAATTTACGCTTCGATTATAAATTAGTTGGATCATTTCACAGGGATCTGGGCGAAATAGGTCCCGCTGTAAGGTATGGGCAGGAAATCGTGGAAGATTTGCTTCAACGTTTGCTCGGGTTCGACATCCGCGAACAGCTGAGGATAAAGCGTTTTTGCCATAAATTCCGTCGCCGCGATGTGCCACGGGCTGAGATAAAAATTCATCCAGATGACGGCGGAGTGGCCGTTACGTAGCGCGGCTAATTCACGCAAACCGTTTTGCTGCGCAGTCAGTTGTGCGAAGCTGCTTTGGACCGCAGGCAGTGCCACTTCTGGCCCCAGCTTCAGCAAACCCTGCGCATCGTTATCGCCAAATCCGGTGGCGAAGTAATAATCCGGCTGTGCCGCGATCACCATTTCCTCACTTAAGCGACCAAACACGCCGTGCTGCGTTTTAGCGGCGATATTGTCACCGCCCGCCGCATTTAACAGTTCGCCAAGGCTGCCGTTGACTGCGGTGACACAACATTCATTACGGCGGCCAAGGTGCAACTGCAACAACACTGAAGGCTTCGCGCCGTGATAACTGGCCAGCCGGTCACGAATCACTTGCATATGCGCGTCATAAAAACGGTTAAACGCCTGCGCGCGGGCCTGCTGATTCAGCACCTCACCAAAAATCTCCACGCTACGACGGGTATTCTTCAGAAGATGCACACGCAGATCGATCTTCACCACCGGAATGTGCGCCGCCTTCAGCATACTTACCAAACGCAGATCGGCATCATCGTAACGCGCCAGGCTCGGCAGGATCACCACATCCGGTTTGAGTGCCAGTATCTGCTCAGGATTGATGGCATTTGGGCCACCCGAACCGAGCGAAGGGATCTTCAACATTTGTGGGAACTGGCGCGCAAAGCTGTTCCACGTCTGGCTGTCGTACTTTTTCAAATCCTGTGGCCAGGCAACGATATGTTGAAAAGGATTGCCCGGTTCCAGCAGCGCCAGCGTGTAGAGCATGCGACTTTCACCCAGCACAATGCGCTGCGGATGGTCAGGGATATCCACCTGATTACCGTCAATATCCGTGATGGTTTTTGCCAGCGCGGCGCTGCTGAGCACCAGTAAGAAGCAGGCCAGAACAAGTAGCATCGGCCCCCAAAGGGAAGGGGCGCGCCGGGCGCCCGCTTTAAAAACAGAATCAGAACTCAACGCTGGCCTCGACCATCAGGTTGCGGGTTTCACCCTCACGCACGCGCAGATTGCCGCCGCTGGAGGTGTAATAGTGCTTGTTGAACAGGTTATTCAGATTCAGTTTAAGCTGTGTCTTTTCACCAAACAGCTGATTGTTCCAGGCGATAAAGCTGTCCGCCACCACGTAATCCGGCATGGTGAAGCTATTTTCAGGATCGCCCGCTCGCGAACCGACATAGCGCGCGCCGCCACCGACGCGGAAATCACCGGGAATGCCGTTGATACTGAGATTGTGACTAAGATAGAGTGCGCCCGAATGACGCGGGGCATTTTGCAGCCGATTGCCATTATTGGCAGAATTCACGCCATCATCAACAATCTCAGCTTTATCGTAACTGTAGTTGGCACTCAGATCCCAACCCGGCAATACTTCGCCGTTCAGCTCAAACTCTGCGCCGCTGGAACGGGCTTTATCAATCGCCCGGGTCGTGCCGTTAATGCTGAGCGACATGTCACGTTCATCAATGCGGTACAGCGCAACGCTGGCAAACAGCTTCGGTGAGATCTGCCATTTACTGCCGACTTCCCAGGTGGTGCCCTGTTCCGGTTTACCGACGTTGCCGTCATCGTCCGCATCGGTGGAGGGCGTAAAGGATTTGCTGACGCTGGTATAAAGCGAGACATCAGGCGTGATTTTATAAATCAGACCCGCCTGCGGCAGGAATTTATTGCCTTCGCTGTTCAGTGTTTCCACTACCGGATCGAAGCCTTTAGACGCGCGCTGCTCGTAATGCTGATAGCGTCCACCGAGCACCGCAATCCACTGTTCCGTCAGTGAAATGCTGTCTTTCGCGTAAACCGAACGGCTATGAATGCGGTTCAGGTTGTTGGCGTTGGCGGTGTTTTCCGTGGTGCTATTAGTGACCGGTGACAGAATATCGTATTGCGGATCGGTAAAGTTAAAGTCGGTATTGGATTTTCCTTGATACTGATGCGCACGATAAGTCTGGTTCATCTCATAGTCAGTCCCGATCACCACATCGTGGGTCATGCCCCACAGCTGTTGTGAACCGAGCAAATCCCATGAAACGTATTTCGTTTTGTGGTTGAAGCCGCGGTTAGCATCGGCACGACGCGTGACGACGCCGGTGGTGGGGTTGATGGCGGTGACGCGCACTTCGTTGTTGTCATACTGGCGCTGATTCCAGCCAAAAGTGACGCGCGTGCTCCAGTCATCATTGAACTGCCAGTCATAGTGCGCATTCAGGGTTTTGTTGTGGCCCCAGGCGTGATTCGCCTTATCGTCGAGACGATCCTTGTAGCCAATATCTAACGGCTTGCCATTGATAAAGGCGGTGCCGCGATCGTACGGAATATCGTATTGATAGTCTTCATAACTGACCAGGAAGCTGGCTTTTTCCCCGTACCACTGTAACGAAGGCGCTATCAGCGTATGTTTATCGCTACCAAAATTGCGCCAGTAATCCTGATTCTGCTTTTCGGCAATCAGGCGAAAGGCAAAGCCGTTGCCCAGCGGGCCGGTCACATCGACGGTGCCAGCGCCACCACCTTCACTGGAGGAGCGGCCGCTGACTTTGGTGTGCCAGTCATATTGTGGTTTTTTGCTGACCAGGTTAATTACGCCACCTGGATTTTGAATGCCATAGAGCAGGGAGGCCGAGCCCTTAAGCACTTCAACGCGTTCTGTGGTGGCATCGAAATTCAATCCCTGGCTGCTACGAATGCCGTCTCGATAGATCGAACCATCCGAGTTGCTGCCAAATCCGCGACGCACAAACCCATCTTCGGTGCCTGCCAGGGTATTGCCCTCTGTGACACCACTGACAAAGCGCATCGCATCCGTGAGACTGGCGGCCTGATAATCTTCAAGCTGCTGTTGGGTCACCACACTCACTGATTGCGCTTCGTTCAGACGCGGCGTAGGGGTTTTGCTGGCGACAGAACTGCTAGTGGCGTTATAGCCTTGTGAGCTACTTTCCTGCGCGGACACCGTCAGGGTATTGTTGCTTTCTGCTGCCAGACTGCCTGCTGCAGTGAAAACGCTGACTCCGTATATTGCGGCGATAATGGCCGGATGGCATGTTGTTTTAAAAGCAAAATTTTTGTTGTTATTCATTTAAATAAACCTGGTGTTGGTGCGTAATTAAATTTCGTCCATGAAACGAAGCTGGCGTTAAATTTTTTTAGCAGAGAAAAGCGCAAGAAATATCCTTTCTCTGGGCATCATGCTGCGTAAAACTCGGTTGCGTGATGTTATTGAGAATCATTCAAACATGAAAAAATGTAGTAGTAAACGGAAATAATGGCGTGGTTACTACAGCATAAATGCCTTCGGTGAATGTCATAAATCTCAATGTGTTAATTGTATTAAATTGAATATATACAATGATATAAATTGGCTTTGGATAAGGGTTTTTTGAGCTGTTTTGCTGAAAGGATGCCAAACGTAGTGCTGGATTATCATGAAAAAAATACTACAATGCGATGCTTGAGATTGAGACAGGATTGCACCCTGAAGACAAACTGGTAAAAAGATGGCCGTAAATAAAATAAAAAATCGGGTTGATGTATTAGGTGAGCGCTATCGCGCACGTGCACCGTCATTATCGTCGAGTCTTCAATCCGTCGCGCGATATATCCACGACAATCGTGAGGTAATATTAGACGCCACCGCTATGGAAATAGCCGATGCCACTCACACCTCGGATGCCACCGTGGTGCGTGCCGTTCAGGCGTTAGGGTTTGCCGGTTTGCGTGATTTGAAGACCACGCTGAAAGCCTGGTTTGGCCCGGCGATGAATTCAGAAGAGAAGATGAGCGCCACCGTCAGCGAGCTGTCGTGTGACATCAATTCGGGGATCGATTTCGTGCTGGGTGGCCATAAACGCGCCTGCGATGCCCTCTCGGAACCTCACAATCGGCAAGCGGTGGCACAAGCTGTCGCGATGTTGATTGATGCGCGTCAGGTGGCGCTATTTGGCATCAATGCTTCAGGGATTCTGGCGGATTACAGTGCTCGGCTGTTCACGCGCATTGGCATTCCTGCCGTCACGCTCAATCGTTCGGGCATCGCGCTCGCTGAACAGTTGATCACGTTACAGCGTGGGGATGTGCTGATCATGATGGCGCAGAAATCTGCCCATAAAGAAGGGCTGACCACCTTGAAAGAGGCGAAGCGGCTGGGGATGCCGGTGATTTTGCTGACCAATGCCTTAGATTCAGCGTTCGCCAAAGAAGCAGATGTGATTATTAATGTGCCTCGTGGTGGCGAGAATGGCCGCATGCCGCTGCATGGCACCGTACTGGTGTGTCTCGAGATGTTGATTTTGTCGGTGGCTTCAGCGACTTCATCGCGCACGGTAAAAACCATGAAGCGCATTCAGGATCTCAATCGTTCGCTGAAGCCCACCAGTAAAAAATAGCGCTATTTACTGCCACTGGTGCTCGGCGTGGCGGTTTTAACCATTCCGCTGCGCGTCACAAGCCATACCGCCAGTACAATCAACAGTGCACCGCCCATAAAGCCCTGGTTGATCTGCTCGTCCAGTACTAACCAGCCCCACAGGATACCAAAAGGCGGGATCAGGAAGGTCACGGTGAGGGTGCGCAGCGGACCTATATCGGCCAGCAAACGGAAGTAGATGATGTAAGCCAGCGCGGTGCAAATAAAGCCAACGGCCAGAATGCAGGCCCAGACTTCAGGAATTTGCCAGTTTGCTGCTGGCGTTTGCGGGGCGCTGAAGGCAAAGAAAGGCAGCAGGAAGAGTGAAGCGCCAAGCTGGCTGCCGAATGCCACTTTTGTGGCATCAAGCCCGCCGCGCGAACCGATCCAGCGCTTGGCCAGAAAACCGGCAAAACCGTAACAGGCGGTAGCGACCAGACAAGCCGCAATGCCAAGTATCAGTGCGTGCGAGAGCACCCCTTCGCCAGTGGTGCTGATCAACATAATGCCGACAAAACCGGCCAGCATGCCCAGCACTTTACTGACAGTAAGTTGTTCATTAAAGAACGCGGCACCAATCACGACGCCCATCAATGGCGTCGTGGCGTTGAGTATCGCCGAATAGCCTGCGGGCAAAACCCGCGCGGCAAGGCAATACATCAGGAAAGGTAATCCAGAGTTAATCACCCCTAGCAACATTGCCCAGCCTAGTTTGCCTTCAAAGCGGCGCGGAATGCGCAGCACTGCCATCACGATGATTAAACCCAGTGCGCCAAATAAAACGCGCAAAAAAGCGGTATTCACCGCACCCAGAGCGGGTACGGCAATGCGCATAAACAGAAAGCTGGCTCCCCAGATAGCCGCCAGCAGCAGAAGTCGCAACGAGTCCGATGTTCGCATGGTTCAGATTCAATCATTAGAAATATGGGCTGACATCATAGCAAAAATTCTTAACACTCAAAGCGATGTCGCGGTGCTATGTTACTTCGCTGGATAACAAAAAACGGCGAGGGATTAAATGCATTGGGAGTCTGAAAGGCTGCTGTATCGGCCGGTTGAGCGCACGGATTTGCAGGCGCTTTTTCGCATCTATGGCGATGCGAGAACACATCAATTTAACCCGCGCGGGCCTTATCCCAATATTGATCATGCACGGGAAGTGTTACTCCGCAGAATCAAAGACCGCGCTATTCATGGTTTCGATGACTGGGCCATCATGGAAAAAAGCAATCCGCAGCATGTGATTGGTTTCGGTGGCGTGTTTGTCAGCGAATTCAACAGGCGCAGAACCAATAATCTGGGTTACCGTTTTGAACCGGATGCCTGGGGAAAAGGCTATGCGACCGAACTGGCACTGCGCGCCATCCGCCATGGTTTTGATGACTTAAAGCTTGGCGAAATCGTCGGCGTGGTCAGAGAAAACCACAGCGCATCGCGCCGCGTCCTGGAAAAGATCGGAATGACTTTCCTTGAAAGGGTGTTTAATCCGCAGGATCCGCCCGCCAGCTTGATGTTCAACATAACACGCCAACAATGGAGAGAAAGAAATGGAACAGGTGATTAGAAAACTCACTGCAGAGGATTACGCACAGTGGAAATCGCTATGGTTAGGCTATCTCGACTTTTATGTCAGTGAGGTCACGGAAGAAGTCACCAATACGACATTCCAGCGACTGCTTGCGGAAGGCGAACCGATGCATTGTCTGGTGGCGGAAGAGCAGGGCAAGTTAACGGGACTGGTGCATTTTATTTGCCATCGCAGCACCTGGACTAAGGGCGACTATTGTTATTTGCAGGATCTGTTCGTCAGTGCTGACGGGCGTAAAAAAGGCACCGGCCGCGCGTTGATCGCAGCGGTGAATGCTGCCGCTGAGGCATTGAACTGTTCAAAAGTGTATTGGATGACGCGCGAGAATAATTACCGCGCCCGAGCGCTGTATGATCAGGTGGCAACGAAGACTGATTTTATTCAGTATCGTGCTGTGCCCTAATCAGCAATCTCACTAGCACTGCTTGCTAATTCTTCATCCTCTCCTGTACCATTTAGGAATTAATCATTTCCTAAATGGTGTTTTCCATGTCGCAACTATCAACACGGGAACGCGGGCGACCTCGCCAGTTTGATATTGATATCGCACTCGACCGCGCTATGTTGGTGTTTCGCGAGAAGGGTTATCACAGCGCCTCCATTAACGATCTCGGCGCAGCAATGGAGCTTACCGCAGGCAGTATCTATAAAGCCTTCAATGACAAACGCGGCCTGTTTTTGCAGGTATTTTCCCGCTATACCTCGCTACGAAATCAACAACTACGACAACGGCTGGATCACCAACCCAACGGCCGAGCGCAAATTGCCGAATTACTGCGTTTTTACCTTGAATCCGCCAGCGATATCGAAGGTCGGCGTGGCTGTTTAGTGGTGGGCAGTGCGATTGAGTTACAGGTTTTAGATCAGGAACTGGCGGAATTAGTCCGCCTGGCGTTACAACGTAACTTAACGTCGATTACTGCACTGCTTGAACATGGCCAGCAGGATGGTTCGGTCAACTCGCAACTTGATGTGCAGGCGCTAGGCGGCATCTTATTATGCATTGTGCTCGGCATGCGTGTGGCAGGAAAAATGCAGGATTTACCCGCGCGCGAGCACCTGATTAGCACGGCCCTCAAACTGCTCGACTAAAAATTTTAACTAATTAGGAAATAAACATTTCCATTATTCGGAGAACCAGATGAACGCTTCAGAACTGAAATCAACATCGCGCTGGTCACAACCTGTCGCCAACCTGCCAGATTTTTACCATCATTACGCCACAGTGGACGGTGTTCGCATCCACTACGTTAGCGGCGGCAATCCTCAAGGTGAAACCCTGGTGCTGTTAGCCGGGTTCCCGCAAAGCTGGTTTGCTTGGCGAAAAGTGATGGCTCAGCTCGGCGATCGTTATTCGATTATCGCGCCCGATCTGCCCGGTCAGGGAGATTCCGATAAACCTTACAGCGGTTACGACACCACTTCTCTGGCAGAAAAAGTACAAGGCCTACTGCAGCAACTCGACATCCATCACTATTATCTCGCGGCACATGATGTCGGGGCGTGGGTGGCCTGGCCGTTTGCTATGCGCTATGCCAATCATATAAAAAAACTGGCACTGCTGGATGCGGGCATTCCGGGTGTCACCCTGCCGGATGCGCTGCCTGCTACGCCCGATAAAGCCTGGAAAACCTGGCATTTTGCCTTCCATTTACTGCCGGATCTGCCTGAAGCCTTGATTGCCGGGCGTGAGGAGATATATCTGGAGTGGTTCCTGAAACGCAAAGCCGCCAGTCCTATGGTTTTTGACGCGGAAGATATGACGGAATATACGCGGTTGCTGCAACAAAACGGTGCTTTGCGTGCAGGTATGGCGGCGTATCGCGAGGTGAGTATCTCGGCGGAACAAAACCGTGCTTTGTTGCGTGATAACGGCAAGTTAACCGTGCCATTACTGGCGGTGAGCGCCGATCAGGGCTCGATCCCGGATATGGCAATCCCGCTTCGGGAGTTTGCGGCAGAGGTTTCAGGCATCAAAATCGCGCACTGCGGTCACTTCATCCCGGATGAGCAACCGCAGGCGCTGGCTGAAGCACTGCGCGAGTTTTTTAGTTAGTTGCGCAGGCTGGCGATCTCCACGCGTTCACCGCTGGCTGAGGATTGCACCATCGCTTCAATGATCTGCTGATTCTCCAGGCCAAAGCGGAAGTCCGGGAAGCAACCGGCTTCACTGCTGAGGCCTTTAATCAGATCATAGATTTCGATCACTTTCACATCGAAATATCCCAGCCCGCCGCCTGCGAAATCGAAACCAAAGAAGCCACTAAACTGCTCGACCTGAGAACCGGCATAAATGGTTTTAAAGCCGCGATCGTGTTTCGCATCGCCATATCGTGCGATTTTCAGTTCGTTAAAGCGCTCACCGTCCATGATGATGGTGCCTTCGGTGCCCGAGATTTCCCATGCAATGCCGAACACTTTACCTGCGGAGATGCGTGAAGATTCAATCACGCCGCCGGCGCGGCTCTCGAAAGTGACCAGCGCCTGGAACTGATCGTCGTTTTCCACTTTCAAACGCGCAGCCTGCTTATCCGCCTGGGCACCATAGCCTGAGCCGCCGCCCGCAGCAGGGCGCGTTTCAATAAACAACTGCTCCTGTCCTACCACGCTCTTGATCGGTCCCATCAAATATTGCGCCACGCTCACCACATGTGAGCCTAAGTCACCGAGCGAGCCAGAACCGGCCTGTTCACGCGAGCAGCGCCAGCTCCACGGCAGTTCGGGATCGTTGAAAAATCCCTGATCGAACCAGCCACGGAAGCGGGTCGGTGTGCCAATGTCTCCGCGATCGATCATCTGTTTCGCCAACTGCGCTGCTGGTGTTTTGATGTTATTGAACGCCATGATGGTTTTTACGCCAGCGCGCTCGGCTTCCTGAGTCAGGGTTTGCGCTTCCTGCAACGAAACGGTGAGCGGCTTCTCGCAGTAAACGTGTTTGCCTGCGCGAATCGCTGCCAGCGCCATGTCGAAGTGCATGCTATTAGGCGTGGTGATATCGACAATATCGATCTCTGGATTGTTCACCATCGACTGCCAGTCAGCGGTGCTGTGCTGGAAGCCATAACGCCGTGCGGCTTCCTCTGCCAGCGCGGGTGTCACATCCGCCAGAGTATGCAGAACCGGTTGCAGCGCCAGGTTGCGATACAGTAAGCCCGCGCGACGCCATGCATCAGCGTGCGCCTGGCCCATAAAGCCTGAACCGATCAGGCCAACATTCAGTGTTTTTCCAGCCATCATCGGCTCCTTAAGCGTTTGCAGGTAAAATATGTTGGGCAACAAAACGTTGTGCGCGAGTCACGGTCTCTAATGGTGGCGCTTTCGCCGGATCTTGTTCGGCTTCCACCACCATCCAGCCCTGATAACCGCTGTGAGCGATAAACTCCGCCAGAGGACGATAATCAATGCCGCCGTCGCCCGGCACGGTAAACATCCCCGCGAGCACCGCTTCGTTAAAGGTCATGCCGGTGGCTCGCACCTGTTGCAGACGATCCAGCCGCACATCCTTCAGATGGATGTGACAAATGCGCTCGGCAAATTCATCTATCAGCTGCGTGTAGGAGAAGCCGGCTGCGGTGGCGTGACCGGTATCGAGCAACAGGCCAACGGCGGGCGAACAGGCACTGAACAGCGCGCGGATTTCCGCTAGCGTTTCGGCCACCATCATCAGGTGATGGTGATAGGCGAGGCGTAAACCGTATTGGACAAACAGCGCTTCGGCAAAGCGGGAGAGGCGATCGGCATAGGCGGCAACCTGATTATCCGGCAGCAGACGTCGGGTGCTCAGCGGCACATCCAGCGCGTTGTCGGCCATCCAGCCACATTCACCGTACACCATCACTTTGGCACCGTTTTCCTGTAGCAGGGCGGCATGGTTATGCACTGCATCCAATTCCTGCTCAACGCTGCGTTCGGTGAGGAAACCGTCATGCCAGCCTGAAACCAGTTGCAGTTGATGTTGTGCAAGCAACTGCTTCAATGCACCCGGCTCACGCGGAAATATGCGACTCAACTCCACGCCCTGAAATCCCGCTTGTCTGGCCTCGCTTAAGCAGGTCTCTGCGGATGTACCCGCGCCAAGGTAATGCAACACCTCGTTTACCCAGGAGAGTGGGCTGACGCCCAGTTTAGGCGCGGGCTGTCCAGCGCGATAAAACGCTTCTTTGATCATTTGTTATGTCCTGTAGGGGAGATAACGATGAAATTAACGGATGCATTTCACTGTCGCGAGCGGTTATTTGACGTAAAACCATCAAAATTTGCAGGCTAAGCGTCAAAGAAATACTTGTGAGGTTTTGATTGGAAATTGATGTGTTAACAGAGGGATAGGAATCAGAGACGCAAGAGGAAATAGGGGCGGCCTTGAGAAGGCCGCCCTTCAGGACTTAGAACGACATGGTGACGCCAGCGTAATAGGCGCGGCCTGGTTCGTTATAAGTAATAGCACCGGTAGCTTCGCGGTAAATTTGTTTATCAAACAGGTTGTTGATACCTGCATTAGCGCGCAAGTTTTTAGTGATGTCATAATTAACGTTAAGACCCACAATAGAGTACGGCTTGATCTCTTTCGTGGTCATGTTCATTACATCAGTATTTGTTTCAGCAAACTGGCGTGGTTTTTGGCGACCATATTGTGTCCAGTTAATGTTAGCACTCAGATCCTGTGTTGCTTGCCATTCCAGCTGTGAGTTGATGGTGAATTCTGGAATGATAGAAAGCGGATTACCGGTGTCCTTACTTTCCGAACGGAACATATATGTCGCGTTAGTACGCCATTCCAGCGTATCGGCAACTAATGGAATGGTCAGATTACCTTCCAGCCCTTCCACAATTGCCTTGCCGCCGTTTTCCCAGCGCAGCACGTTGTAGCCCGCCTCAGAATAGACAGGATCGGTGCCCGCGACGATTTTGTTTTTGTAGTCGTTCCGGAAGTAGGTGATACCTGCTACATAGCCTTCATTGCTGAACTCTATACCAATCTCTTTGTTAACGCTGGTTTCCGGATCCAGATCGCCATTACCCAACAAATAGCATTGGGTCAGCCCGATTGGACAACCGTTGCCGCGCGTCGAAAGCAGGTAACCCGGCGTTGATTGATACAGGTTTGGCGCTTTAAACACGCGAGCGATACCGGCTTTCAGCGTGAAGTTGTCGCCCAGCCCTTGAGAAATGTTAAGGCTTGGACTCCAGTTTGCACCGAACTGATCGTGATAATCGAAGCGCAGGCCGGGAATCACCTCAGTGCTGTCAGTGGCGGCGATGTTGTCTTCAAAGAACAGAGAACTGATGGTCGCGTCGTTTTTGCTGCTGCGCTGAGACGGATCGCCTGAACTGCCAGGCAGCGTCACGCCGGTGGCGGTTTGCGTGAGCATTGAAGCTGGATCGTTCAGCTCATCACGGTTCCATTCCGCACCAAGGGTGACGGTTTGATCTACCAACAATTGCAGCGGGAAGCTGACTTCACCACCGGCGCGATAGCTTTCCAGTCGGCTGGTCGCATACTCATCGGTGTTAATCATCCCTTCGGTACGGCCTGCGGTGCCTTCTTTCAGGCGGGTATTATTGGTCTTCTCGTAGTTGAAGTTTAATTTCGAGGTTCCCCAATCCCAGATACCGTTATGCGAAATACCGTAGCTTTGGCGGTAAAGGCGGTTGGTTTCATCGCCGTACAGTGATTCCACCAATCCATCGGCGCTGGCATTACTGTTGCTGTTCTGGGTATCACCGGCGTAGATGTTGCCCTGACGGCTGTAGCCGTATGAGAAATCAATCACCTGCAATGGCGTGATTTTCCAGGACAGCACACCGTTAATATCTTTATTGCGCACGCCTTCACGACCGGCCGCGTATGAACCATTTTCTGCCGTGTTGATGTCGAACGCATCCGCATCAGTGCGGTTGATGTTGCCATACAGACGCATGGTTAACGCATCACCTGCCAGCGGGCCGCTGAGGTTAAAGTTGGCGCGACGCGTGTCACCTTCTTTATTGTTCTCAGGCTGATTGGTGAACAGTGACAGCGAACCATGCCAGTCATTGGTCGGGCGTTTGGTGATGATATTCACCACGCCGCCAGCCGCACCGGAACCGTAACGCGCGGCTGCTGGGCCACGAATCACTTCAATGCGTTCGACCATTTCCGCTGGCACCCAGTTGGTATCGCCACGCGAGTCACGTTCGCCACGCCAGCTGTAACGTACCGAGTTACGTGAACTTACTGGCACGCCATCGATCATGATCAAGGTGTTTTCCGGGCCCATGCCACGAATGTCGATCTGACGGTTATTACCACGGCTGCCGCTTGCACCGTTACCGGTCAGGTTAACACCCGGCATTTTGCGGATGATATCGGAGAGATCGTTAACCGGCGGGCTTTTCTTGATGTCTTCAGCGGTAATGGTGGAAACGCCAGGCTGCTGTTTTAAACCCTGTTCCGCAGTAACGATCATCGATTCATCGTCAGCCAGTTTTTCCGTGGGTTCTGCGGCGTAAACCGGTGAGGTGAGCAAAGTCGCTACAATCAGCGCAAGAGGGCGCTTCCTGACACATAAAGTTACATTCACTTAAATCTTCTCCCTGAAGTATTAACATATGTAAGCAAATGCGCATGATAATGAGAATGTTTCTCATTGTATATGTGCTAAATCAGCGTCTCCTTTTTTTCTCCATGATTGGTGCTAAATGCGTGGGAAGCGTGAAGAAACGTAAATTAAGGGTGAGGTATGCGGTTTAAAACTTTGCAGATGAACAGCGTTCATCAAAGTGTCATTAAATTCATACAAATCAGCCAGCTAAAAACCAGTGATAACGCACGTGAACTATAAGGGAATCAATTTAGCTTCGAGCCTGCACCAAAAAGAGTGCTAAGAATCCGCATAAATTAAGGAGAAAGTGTGCGCCGGATCATACAAACCTTTACATTCCTGCTGCGGATTTTGATGTTCATTGCTCTGGGCAGAGCCAGCGAAAAGATAGACTTCAGGCTGCAACCTCAACATGGCGGAAATAGCTTTAGTTAATTTGTTGGGCGTTCTACAACTTCCGGGAAGACAGTTGGAATGGATGACGAGCTGGGCGACAAGAAAATGCCGTGGCAATACTGGCCGGCCGCCGAGCAAAATTTACCCGATAACGTACCGCGTCATGCGACCAAAGAGTTCGAACCGATACGCAAACGTTTAGAACGATAATGTCTTGTTAAGAAGAAAACGGTCATAAGCGATGGTAAAAGCAGGCTGTTGAACACCTGACTGATTCTGAATACCTCACCTGATACCGCGCCATGGTTGGCGCGGTCATCCCTGTAATCCTGCGCGCCACGCTCTATTCCCGGATTCTGGCAATAGATATCCGTTTTTCGCATTTGTGATCGCTGCATATCTTACTGAGAATGGCTCCGGGACGTTTAGAGGATGAAAATTTCTTTCCGCCGAGTGGCGAGAGAGAAGAAAAATACATCGCTACCTCAACGCCTTTTCCCTACAGGGAAACATTTATATATATCAGGAGAAGGTTCCAGTGAAACTCGCCAAAGGTATCACCTTGCTTGCACTCGCATTGAGTGCGCACACCGCGTTTGCCGCCGATCAATCCGTCCCAACTGACAGCTCACTCCATGTACAGGCCGATCCTGCGCTGAAAAGCCTGCTGCCGGCAGATGTGGTTAAGCGCGGCTATATCGTGGCAGGAACCAATCCCAACACGCCTCCAACAACCTTCTATAAAGAAGACAACAAAACCCTGGCCGGTCGTGAAATCGACGTGATGAATGCCGTGGGTGAACGCTTAGGGATTCAGGTCCAGTGGCGCGACACCGGCGGTTTCGACAACATTATTCCAGGTTTGAAAACGGGTCGTTATGACGTTGCGCTTTCAAACATCAATGCCACGCCAACCCGCGCCAAGATCATCGACTTCGTAAGCTATTACGATGCCAGCCTGCTGGGTATTATTTCGCGCAAAGATGCCAACGTCGCGCCATTCAAAACGTTGGACGAGGTCTGCGGTAAAGAAGTGGGCGCCGGTTCAGGCACCACGCAGGTGACGCGTCTGGAAGAAGCCAGCAAAGCCTGTGAAGCGGCGGGTAAACAGCCGATCAAAGTGTCAGTATTCCCTGATCGTCCAGCCGGTGTGCAGGCCGTAGTAAGTGGCCGCGTGCCGATGTTCCTGGGCCCGTACGAAGGTCTGTTGTGGCAGGCGAAGGTGATTAAGCCTATTACGCTGAGTGGCGAAATCACCGTGCATGACGCGCCGGTTTCCGTTGCCTTCCCGAAAGATTCTGCGCTGGAGCCAGCTGTACAGGCCGCGCTGAACTCGCTGATCAAAGATGGCAGCTACAAAAAGATCCTCGACAACTGGGGCATCGGTTTTGGCGCGGTTAAAGAATCCAAACGTAACCAGGAAATCTTTCAATGAGTGATGTACGTGACCACACCGATGATTTGAAAATCGTCGGCAAACGTTACTACGGACGCTGGCTGAGTGCGCTGGTGGTGCTGTTGTGCGTCGTGGCAATGGCGCACTCGATGATTAACAATCCACGCTTCGAATGGAGCGTGATTGCGGAAAACTTCACCGGCGAATCGATCCTGCAGGGCGTATTAATGACGCTGCAACTGACGGCGATTTCGGTAGTGCTGGGCTTTGCTTTTGGTACGGTGCTGGCGCTGATGCGCCTTTCATCGAACCCAGTGCTGGTGGGCGTCAGCTGGTTTTACACCTGGTTCTTCCGCGGTGTGCCGATGCTGGTGCAATTGTTCCTGTGGTACAACATCGCCGCGCTCTATCCGACGATTTCACTCTCGATTCCAGGATTGGGTGAGCTGTGGAGCACCCAATCTAATGCGCTGGTGAGCCCATTCAGTGCGGCGGTGATCGCGCTGGTGATGCATCAGTCTGCCTATGCCGCTGAAATTGTGCGTGCGGGCATCCAGAGTGTAGGCAACGGCCAGCTGGAAGCGGCGCGGGCGCTGGGCTATCGTCCTGCGCAGATTTTCCGTCATACCGTGTTGCCGCAGGCGATGCGCGCGATTATGCCGCCCGCTGGTAATGAAATTATCGGCCAGTTGAAAACCACTGCAGTCGTGTCAGTGATTTCACTGCAGGATGTGCTGTTTTCCGCGCAGATTATTTATCAGCGTACTTATGAAGTGATCCCGCTGCTGCTGGTGGCGACACTGTGGTATCTGCTGATGACCTCGGTCCTGTCGATTGGTCAGTTCTATGTTGAACGCTATTTTGGCCGTGGCGTCACGCGCCGCGAAAAACGCAGCCTGTTTAAATCCTTGCCGGGCTTTAGCGCGCAAAAACCTGAAAGGAGCGTAAGCAATGGCTGAAGCGATCGCCTTACGTAAAGTCACCAAACGCTTTTCCGGCGTCACTATCCTCGATGAAGTGAATCTGGATATTCCCGCCGGTTCGGTCACGGTGATCCTCGGTCCTTCGGGGTCGGGGAAATCCACCTTGCTACGCTGCATCAACCATCTGGAAAAGCTGGATGGCGGCACTATTCGCATCGGCGGCGAAATCATTGGCTATAAACAGAAAGGCCAGGCGCTGCACGAGTTGAGTAGCGGTGAGATTGCGCGTCAGCGTGCGCAAATTGGCATGGTGTTCCAGCAGTTCAACCTGTTCCCGCACCGTACCGTATTGCAAAACATCGTTGATGCGCCGATGCGTGTGAAAAAACAGAACCGTCAGCAGGCGACCAGCAAAGCGCTGTCGCTGCTCAAGCAGGTAGGTCTGGCAGGACGAGAAGATGAGTGGCCGCAAAATCTCTCCGGTGGACAGCAACAGCGTGTGGCTATCGCACGTGCGCTTGCAATGGACCCCGGCGTGATGCTGTTTGATGAGCCAACCTCAGCACTGGATCCAGAACTGGTGGGCGAAGTGCTGCAGGTGATTCAACAGCTGGCACACTCCGGTATCACCATGGTGATTGTGACCCACGAGATTGGTTTTGCACGCGAGGTTGCCGATAACATTGTCTTTATGGAAGACGGCAAAATCGTGGCGGCCGGTCCGACACAACAAGTCCTCGACGACCCGGAAAACGGGCGCGTAAGAAACTTTATTGCAACGGTGCTATAAGCACCGTTTTTCATTTTTGATAGCCAGGAACAGTGATGACGCAAAAACCGGTAATGCACAGCGCCCACTGGGGTGCTTTTCATGCCCAGCAATCGGGCGATCGCCTCACCATTAAACCTTTCGCCGGCGATCCCGATCCCAGTCCGCTGCTGCAAAATTTCCATACGGCACTTAATCATCCGGCGCGCGTCTCGCGTCCGATGGTGCGTCGTGGTTGGCTGGAAGAAGGACCTGGCCCGGATCAGCGCCGCGGCAACGACGAATACGTGGCCGTGGGCTGGGAGCAAGCCTACGAATTAGTGGCGCGTGAGCTGAAGCGCGTGGGCGACACTCACGGGCCGGAAGGCATTTTTGGCGGCTCATACGGGTGGTCGAGCGCTGGACGTTTTCACCATGCGCAAAGCCAGGTGCACCGCTTCCTGAATACCACACTGGGCGGTTACGTCCGTTCCGTCAACAGCTACAGTTCCGGCTCTGCTTCGGTGCTGCTGCCGCATATCGTCGGCGACATGAATGAGATTGCGCGACGCGGCGTAAGCTGGGAAGAGATTGCCCAGCACAGTGAAATCGTCATCGCCTTTGGCGGTCTGGCGTTAAAAAACTCACAGGTGGCGAGCGGTGGATTAAGCGAGCACACCGAGCGCGGCTTTATGCAGCAGGCGGCCCAGCGCGGTACGCGTTTTATCTCAGTTAGCCCGCTAAAAAGCGATCTTCCTGCGGAAGCCAAAGGTGAGTGGCTTGCCTTGCGTCCAGGCACCGATGCTGCCTTTATACTCGGTGTTTTATCTGTATTGATTGATGAACAGCTGACGGATGAAGACTTCCTCAGCCGTTATACCGTGGGTTGGCCGGAGATGGTCGCCTATATCCGCGGCGAAGAAGATGGCACACGGCGTGATGCCGCCTGGGCAGCAGAGATTTGCGGCGTTAGCGCGGCATATATCACTGATTTCGCCCGCCATTTACCCGGTAAACGTGTACTGGTTACCGTTGCGCATGCGCTACAACGTTCGGAGCATGGTGAACAACCGGTGTGGCTCGGGCTGGTGCTGGCCGCCGCGCTGGGTCAACCGGGATTACCGGGCGGCGGTTACACCTATGCGCTGGGCGCGTTGGGTCATTACGGCAAACACCACAATCTGGTGAGTTTTCCCGCTTTGCCGCAGGGTAAAAACGGCATCGATCGCTTGATTCCGGTGGCACGCATCTCGGACATGTTGCTCAATCCCGGCAAACCGTTCGATTACAATGGCCGCCGCTTAACCTATCCGCATATTCGCCTGGCTTACTGGGCGGGGGGCAATCCGTTCCATCACCATCAGGATTTAGCGCGACTCCGTCAGGCATTCTGCCAGCTGGATACCCTGATTGTGCACGAGATCGCCTGGACCGCCAGCGCGCGCCATGCTGATATCGTATTGCCCGCAACCATGACCTTGGAGCGTGAAGATATTGGCGGTGCGCCAACCGATCGTCATCTGTTTGCCATGCAGCCCGTCGCGCAGCCGCACGGTGAAGCCAAAGATGATTACACGATTTTTGCCGAGCTGGCGCGTAGGTTGGGATGCGAAGAGGCGTTTACCGAAGGTCGCGATACGCGCGGCTGGTTGGAACATCACTACGCGCAGTTACAGCAAAAGCTGGCAACGCATCAGGTCGAGATCCCCGATTTTGAACAGTTCTGGCAGCAGGGCGTGCTGGAGTTGCCGCAGCTAAAAGACGGTGGACGGATGATGAATGCCTTCCGTGCCGATCCCGAGGCATCACCACTGTCAACGCCGAGCGGAAAAATCGAAATCTATTCGGCGACCATCGCCAGTTTTGATTATGAAAACTGTCCGGGACATCCGGTGTGGCGCGAGCCGCAGCAAAAGCCCGATGCCGATCACCCGTTTTGGCTTATCGCCAATCAGCCCGCCACGCGTTTGCACAGCCAGTTGGATTTCGGTGATTACAGCCTGAGCGGCAAACGCGATGGCCGTGAGGTGTGCAGCCTGAATCCGGATGATGCGGCATCGCTGGGTATCAATGACGGCGAGATCATCGAACTGTACAACCCGCGCGGCCACGTGCTGGCCAGTGCGCGCGTGACCGATAGCGTGATGCCGGGTGTGGTGCAGTTGCCAACGGGTGCCTGGTACGATCCGGTGGATCCCACCGCGCTGCGTCCGTTATGTCGTCACGGCAACCCCAATGTGCTGACGCTGGATATTGGCACGTCGTCGCTGACGCAGGGCTGCAGTGGTCAAATCACCGTAGTTCAGGTGCGCAAATACGCCGGAGAACTGACGCCGGTGCAGGCATTTATCCCGCCGCAAGGTTAGCTTTACGTATGGGCGGCCGTGTGGCCGCCCCACAACATCAGTCTTCTAACTGCAACCACATCACGCGTAAACGGTGCCCATCAGGATCGATGGCCGTGAAGGTGTAGCCAAAATCCATCACTGCAGGCGACTGCACAATGGTGATCTCACGGAACGCGCCCCATTCGTTGTAAAGGAAATCCACGTCCGCTTTGTGTTGCACCTTGAAAGTGATTTCACCGTTGGGCGTGAACTGCTGGGTATCCACAGACGGCAGAACGGTGTATTTCGACCACAAACCCAGTTTGAATCCGTTGTTAAAAACAAACATCGCAAAAGTGGGCGTGACATTGATTGGCTTGATATCAAACAGCGATGCATAAAAGTCGGTGCTCTTTACAACGTTCGGGACGTACAGAATGGTCATATCGGCGGTGAACATGGTCTTTTTCTCCTTGTGTGTTTACCGCTGCAGAGTACGAGAGGGCTGTGACAGAATCTGTCAGGAGTAATGTTGAGAGGTTCAACGCTGACTTGCGACTTTAGGCGAAACTCTCATTAGGAAAAGGAGTTCCGTTGCGGTTACGCTAAACGCAACATCAATTGATATTGATTGTCATTTGCATCTGTGAAGTATCTGTTTTATGGTATCTGTAAGGATTATGTATGTGTAAAGGGATTATTTATGAAAATGGAAAACCGAAATCCTCTTCATGTAATTGGACGATTTATATTCTTTTTCTTGGTGTTGGTTTTTTTTCATGGATTTAGGGAAATAACCCCTGCTGCCAGTATTAAATTGATTTTATACGCGCTCATAGTGACATTTTTTCTGGAGATTGTCCGTTACGCTGATAAAAAGAAGGGGAAGTAAGTGAAATAGCTTACTCTATAATTCTGTGTCTAAGAATAGAGTGGAATTGATAAGGACTCTTTAATTCCAAGAAATACTATTGATGTTTTGAGTCATCCAAAATTATCACACTCAGTTCTTGAGTTAAAATCTGCATAACAAAATGGGGGGTGAAAAATGGATTTAAAAAACAGGTTTGAAGACTATACGGAAGCGGAATTCACTCATCTAGTGAGTGAGATCTGTAGCGCTGAAGGCGGTGACAGTTATCAGGACAAACTACTTGAAAACTTCATTGCGGTGACTCAGCATCCAGATGGGTCGGACCTGATTTAATACAATTTTGACGATGACCTCACACCTGAAAAAGTTGTCGCGACAGTAGTGGAATGGCGTAAGAAAGCGGGGTTGCCTGAACTCCGTTCTTAGTCTTCGCTGGGCGCAATATGCGATATTAAGGATATAGGTAATCATTCTTAACATCTACCATGAGTAACCAATGCCTGTGATAAAGAACCACTCGCCGCTGTGTTGAACTATCGGGCTATTGGCAATTCCTTTGTCATAGTATTCATAATTGGCTGCAAACATGCCTGTCCAATGTTGGCTGAAACGATAACTGGTCACGACGGAAGCCATCGGAGAAAGCGTGGTTCCGGTATCCCATTCCTGGCGATCGGGTAAAGCCTCTGAGGATGAAACGCCGCCAAAATAATAATTGGCCAGTTTGTCACTGCGAACCACCACACCAAAACCAGGCATAACGAGTAAATTATCCCATACCATGGGAAAATCGGCCCACAACAGAAATTCTTGCCCATTACTCTGCCCCGATACATCAGAAACGATGCGTGTTGTCAGCAGCGCATAGCTTGTAATCCATGTTAATCCCACTCCGGCTTCAAATTCTCCCCTGCGTTTATGCATTCCTTTAAAACCCGCATCAGAGGGGTCAAGATTGGAGAATCGATATCGTCCATAGCCAAAAAATGCGACATCGTTATCTTTATTGAAGTAGTAACGGGCCCTGTCACCCAGATACATTAGGTTTTTTCCAAAATAGAGCGCACCGGGGATAATTAACTCATCGTTGCTGGTTTCACGATACCTCGCCTGAGAGGATATCGCAGCACCCCCTAATATCAGCCCTTTTGGAACGGGACTATTGGTGTCGTCCTGAGAAATTAAGCCTAATGAACTGAGATCAGGTTCAGCAATTGATTTAAAACAAATCATCAACAAGAGTATCATCGAAAAAACCATCATGACATATTTCATTTTTAACCTCTCAATCTTTTATTGTTGCCACATGATGAGGGAAGATTATAAATATAGATGATCAAGGCTTCCATTAATTTGTCCAACTTATTGATCATGATAAAAATAGGTCTTGATGTTTCTCTTTACTTCCTAATGCACATGATTAAAGTCTACTATACTTATGGACATTGGCAGGAAAGATTTGAAAGGTTTAGTCTGATGATATCAGTCTGTGTAGTTTTTGTTGTTAAGAAACTTTGGCGGAAAGTTAAAGTATGGAAATAAAATTATTCAGGTGCGTTTTGGGCTTATATATATTCTTGTCCGCCTTCTCTTGTGTTGTTCGGGCAGATACCGTCTGGTTGGTTAACGGAGATCGACTGAGTGGAACGATTCAGTCTCTGAATGATGGAAAACTCGAATTAAAAACGAATTACGCAGGGGTCTTGAAAGTCAATTGGGCCTCGGTTAGCACCATGGAGAGTGAATCTACTATCTCCATCGGTAATAAAAAAACAAAAGAAAACTATCCCGTTTCTGTGTTCCCCTATAAATCAGGGTTTGTAATTATCAAACATAATGATAAAAAGGAAATAGTGTCTGTAAAACGTATCGATGAATTTATGAAGTCAGAGGTGCGGTCTGATCAGTGGGACTGGTCGGGTAATATTGATGCAGGCGTTAATCTTAAAAATGCTTCGACCAAAACAGATGACTACAATTTATCATTAAATACGAAGTTCAAAAAGGAGAAGTGGAGGCACGACATTTCTGCAACGTACAATCGGGAAACTGAAGATAATAGTGTTAACACAGACAATTACAGTTTTCGTTATGCCATTGACTACATGCTTGAAGAGCAATATTTCTGGCAATCACGATTCAGTTATAAACGCGACTGGGTTGAAGATTTGTCTCGACAGTTACTGATTGGAACCGGCCCAGGATATCAGTTATGGGATGATGAGACCGGTGCGTTCTCCGTATCTCTATTGGGAGGAGCCTTTAGTTATGGCTACAGTGATGACCGGAGGGATAGCCATTTCGGCGCATCAATACATTGGGATTATCAGCGATTCCTTATTGATAAAACCGTTACGCTATATAGCAACGGAGAGCTGGGTCATTCACTGGACAATGATGGCGTGGTATCTGTCGATGCAGAACTGGGACTGAGGTATGCGCTGACATCATGGTCAACGTTTCATGTGGGTTATCATCGGAATATTGTCAAAGGAACTCGCGATACTTTGGATGAACGTATATTTTCCACTGGCTTAGGGATGACGTGGAAATAAATTTATAATTCCACCCCAATGAAGAACTGCCGGTCATCACGACGGGCAGTCCACAGGCTGTTATTTGTAAACGGTTGCGGTTCCCTGAACCTTACCTTCTACCCGCGCAGAGGTAATGACATAATATTTCCCACCTTTCTCATCGGCTAGCTTAGATAATTCGTCTTTAGCATCTTTCGGATCGGTGAATGTGCCCGATGTAGAAACCGTTGCAACTTCGGTGTAATTTTTCGCCTCCTCTTTACTGATCTCCTGCGCCGCCAATACGCTGGTCGTGAGAAATGCTGAACCAGCCAGAACGATTGCTTTCATCATCATATTTTTCATTTTCACACTCCGAATTGTTAAAGTTAACAACATGGCACTTTAATCATGATGGTTTTCCATCAAGATTATGCAGTGAATTTTCTTCAGGTACGGGCTAAGTATTTATTTATAATCAATAAATATCAATGAAACATTTTGTTGTTTTGAGTAATGCATTGAAAGGTAATGATAAAAATAACATTTCGTGACCGGCGTTCCAATATGTAACTTTCATTTTTGATTTTAAAGATATTGTATTCTACCGCGTGGTTTTATCTTTCAACGGCACTCGATATTTTTACTTACTATCATCTTTGCAATCATTTCATTGGAGTCTCTCAATCACTTCACTTCTTCTTTAACTTCGTTGCTGGTTAAATTCATTTTTTATTTTTGGTACTAACCCTCTCTGAAAATAAGACCAAAAAATGCCTCACGGTTTAAATTCTTTATACTATTGTTGATTGTAAGTTTTTTATTATGAAATGGTACATATTGTAACAACTAACCTTAAAAAACAGAGTGTTATAACTTCAAGGGCAGGTGCGTTTATGAACTTTGTTTATAGGCTAATCTGGAGTGCATCGCGCAATGGTTTTGTTCCCGTGTCCGAGATCGCAAAACGGCACTACAGTTCAACTCAGAGCCGATCGTTTTCAAAAGTGCTGGCAAGAATATTCATCATATTTATTTCAATAGGGTCGGTGCATGCCGATGATATCCAATGGATTGATGTCTATCCAGATTATTCCTTTCTCGAAAATCAGGGGATTAATTATGATTCAGTGATCAGCACAGGTACTGCTTTCACGGTTGATGACCAGTCACTGCCCAACCATTTCTCCCCGGGAACAACGTTGAATATCCTGGGTGCAATACCGACCTTCTCAACGGGTGCTAATGGCACGGCAACTTCGATCACGGTGCTTGATGCTTTGCCCGACGGAAACGGTACTGAAGCGGGCAGGATTACTCTCATAACAGCAACTGACTCACAAGGGAATGTAACGCCAATTACCACCGACAATATTAACCAGTTCACTTATTCTCCTTCACCCGCAAATCCTCAACAGAATCAGGAACTGAATGTTGAAATTCCGGGCCTTGAAGGGAGCTATCAGGTTATTAATGTCTATGATTCAACGACTTTTGTATCAGCGGATGATACCCCTGTCAGCAACCTAATGCTGGCGGTTTATGACCCCGATTCGTTCCGCATTTATAACAATTTCGGCATTGCTTCTGTTTCCTCGTTGGGCGGTATTGCGAATATCAATGTGGGTGAAGATACGGCAGGCACCACTCCCATTTCCGCACCAGCCAATACCATAGATTTGTTGGCCAAAAACAGCATTCTCGCCAGGGCTGATGGCTCTGGCACAGCAACCAGTCAGGTGAATTGGTTGTCTGATAATCTGATTCACTTTCGACCCGCGTCGGTTATCTCAAATGACAGCCAGAGCGTTTCAGCGCAAAGTGCGCAATATGATTACACGCTGACGATTCCAAATTATATCAAGGTAGGATCACGGGTCATTCAGCTTGGTTCAAAGACTTTTAACATTACATCTTCAGCTGATATCGCCGAGGTGAATGACTACCTGGTAGGCCAGAATGCCTATGCTGGAAAACCCCAGGTTCAGTACTGGCTGACTGCTGGTGCTTCCGTGAATGGAGAGGTGATTGACTCTGCACCTGAGGCCCAGTCGGTTTATAACGCGATTATTGGCGGTTTACTGAATCAACAACAACAAACCTCCATAAACCTGACTTATAACGTCTGGGATGACCAGAACGCGCACACCAATAATGCGACCTTGCTCACTGGCGATTTGAATGTCATTTATGCAACAGGTGCCAATGCGACCGGTAGCGTCACCAGCACGGGTTCATTGGCTGTGGATGGTGCGAGTGCGGTAATGCGAGGCGACAGTGGAGCAGTACTGACCAATGATGGTGCCATCAATCACTGGCGCAGTGACAGCGCTAGCCCAACGTCGATTGGCATGCAGGTCACTAACGCAACGGCCGTTAACAATGGCACGCTTAATGCCGGACTATTTTTAGAAAAGGACGGTACCAACCAGAATGTCAGTAATGCCGGCAGTATTGGCATGCAAGGATTGGGGCAAAGCACACTGACAAATAATGGCCATATCAATGTCGCGATCACGGATAGCACCACAGCCAATGCCAGAGGGATTTCCGTATCAGGAACCAGCAGTGCGACCAACACCAGTAGTGGGACTATCGTACTGACCGGGAACAGCCGAAATAGTGAAGGACGCGCGGCGGGATATGGCATCTATGCCGATCAGAGTGCCAGCGTAATTAACCAGGGGGCAATTTATCTTGGGTACAGTCCTGCCGTCGACGCCACTCTACCATCGTCCATACCTTTAACCGGCGGCAGCGCGCTGACCTCTGGTATCTACTCCAGCAGCAGTGGAAATATTCTTAATAACGGCACTATTTTTATCGGTGACAGCACGCGTAATGCCGTAGGTATATTCTCGAACGGAGCGACGGGATCCCTGATAAATAATGGATCTATCAATGTGTTGGGCAAGTTGGTTAACGGCGCAGCGGCGAGTAATTATGGCCTTTATGTGGTCGATAACCAGGGCAGTGTGACGAACAACGGAAATATATTCGTTGATGGTGACAACAACGTCGCCATTTATCTGCAGGCACAAAATGCAGCGGCGAATGTTACCTCATCTGCCAGTAGTCGCATCACGGTAGGTACAGCAGGCGATACCGGTGGCAGTGACGGGGATGTATTTACCTACAGGAACTATGCCGTTTATGCCGAGGGACTCAATAATCAGGCTGCTCAGGTCGATCTTCAGGCCACTATCCGCTTGTTATCGGCGGGGGCTATTGGAGTGCACGCCCGTGGTAATGCGCAAATTAATATTGGCAATGCGGCCTCGCTGACATTCGAAAACGACCATCAGATCGGGTATTACGCCTGGGGCAATCTGGCAAAAATCAACATCAGCAACGCCATCATTGACGACAGCGGCCAGGCCAATTCTGTGCTGTTTGCCGTTGATAACGGCGCAGTGTTTAACGGCGACAATGGCAGCGGCAGCGGTTATCAGCTCACGGTCAGTGGTAACAGCGCGATTGGCGTGATCGCTAATGGTGTGGATGACGGTGGCACAGCAGATCAATCTGATGACATTGCCAGCTCGCTGATTACCGGCCCCGCCATTATTCATGTTAACGGTGAAAATGCGGTGGGCGTGCTGGTCTCGGGCGGTGCGGTGGGCACCATCAACGATGGCGGTATTGTACTGGATCACGATAACGCCACGGCTGTGCGTATTGATGGCCGAAACTACAATATCAATGGCACGCTGGATAGCGATCAACGACTCACCAATGTCACCTCTACGGCTTCTACTTCCACCACTTCAAGTCAAACGGGCATTATCGGCTACGATGTCTCGCATGCGGGTAATCTGGTTTTAAATGGTGTGAACGGGATCGATTTAAATGGCAGTGGCGGTAAAGGACTCTGGCTGCACGATGCCGGTAGCGCCACGGTTAATGCTCCTATCAGTGTACAGGGCAATGACAATATCGGCGTCGATATTGAGGACAGCGGTACTCTGGTGAACAACAACAGCATTACTGTTGGTGGTGCGGCGAACAGTGGAAATGTAGGGATTCGGGTACAGGGAGCAGGTGCGGTTGTAGACCGATTAGGTAATGTGAGCGCCAATGGCGGGTTAGCTGCCGTACAGCTAATTGGAAGTGGTGCAGCTTTAACCGTCAATGGCAGTGGGAATCAAATTACCGCATCTGGCGGGGCGGATGGCGTTCGCCTGGATTCGGGGGCCAGTTCGTTTACAGCCAGTAATACCACCATTGATATCGCTGATAGCGGTGCCGGCATTAATAACAACGCGAACACGGCCAATATTAACCTGAACAATGTCACCATCAATGCTTCTGATGGACCGGCAATCCGAACGGCGGTGACTTTCAATGCGCAGGGAACTGGCAATATCCTGAACGTCAGCGGCAACGGGCAAGGATTTGCCTTCGAGGATACGGATGGGTCGGCAACATCGGGTGACCTCACCATCAGCAACGGTTACACCATTAACGGCAGCGGTGCTGACAGCATCGGTATCCTGGGCAACACCGATGGTAGCGTAAGCTCCGGCGCAAACATCACCATGGGTGGCAGTGCCGGTGCAGCGATTGCCGCGACCAACGCAAGCAGCGTCAGCAATAGCGGGCAGATCCAAACCAGCAGTAATACCCGAAGCACAATATTGGCTGAAAATGCTAGCCAGTTCAGTAACACAGGATCAATCACCAGCACAGGCACCTCTAACGCCAACCCTCTCATCCTGATTAACGGCAGCGCGGCGAATCGCACCATTTCCAACACCGGCACTATCAGCACTGCCAGCACTAATGCAACGGTCATTGATGCTTCAGGCAGCGGCAATACCACGCTGACCAATAGCGGTACATTATTGGCTGCAAACAGTAATGCGCAGGCGATTCTTACCGGCAGCGGCGCGGATACGGTTACGCTCAACGGGGGGAGTACCCAAGGCGAGATTACGCTGGGCAGTGGAAGTGATCAGTTTAACTGGAGCAGCGGTACGTTCGCGGGTGCAGTCAATTTCAGCGGTAGTGATGGCGGCGACAGTGCAACTCTCGGTAACGTTTCGCTCGCGAACACTCGCCATATTTTGAGTGAGGGGGGGAACAACAGTGCTCTGACATTTAATAGCACTTCGGCTGCGGCTGTCGGTACGTTTTCCGCTGATGACCTCGCAAAGGGAACCAATATTGGCAGTGGCTGGAGCAATCTGACTCTCAACGCGGCTGATGTCCGGGTGTTAGATGACCTCGCATTATCGGGTACGCCGGAAATTAACCTGAATAACGCAGCGATACTACGCAGCGGTAATAACCTGAATGCCTCAGGCAGCGCCTCTATCCGCAATTATGATGTTGCTACCTCTGGGACTGGCAGTCAGTTGATTTTCGATGGCACTGAAGATCAACAATACAGCGGTGTCATCAGCGGCAGTGGCGGTATGACGCGCACGGGCGGTGGTAGTACGGTGCTGCTGGGAAATAACAGTTACACCGGAACGACGCTGATTGATGGCAGCGAAGTGTCACTGGGTAACGGGGGGGCTACTGGAGGTCTGTCAACCAGCACCAACATTATTGACAACGGATTGCTGACGATTAACCGCAGTGATGAGGTGACGCTGAATGGTGTGATTTCTGGCAGTGGCGATTTTCAACAGCTCGGCTCAGGGCTCACGCGTCTGGGGGGTAACAATAGCTGGGCGGGTGCCACGACAGTCAATCAGGGCACGCTACTGATCAACGGCGATCAAACGGCAGCGACCGGATTAACTACGGTGGCAGCTTCATCAACGCTGGGCGGCAACGGCACGATTGGTGGCGATGTTATCTTTGCCAATAATACCCAATTGACCCCAGGCGATAACGGCACCGGTACGTTAACCATCAATGGTGACCTCAGCCTCTCATCGACAACCAATAGCCAGTTTTCGCTGGGGGAAGCTTACACACCAGGCGGCAGCCTCAATGACTTTGTGGATGTGAAAGGCAATCTGGTTCTGGATGGTTTATTGGACGTGGCGCTTACCCCAGGAGGAAGCTTCCTTCCTGGTGTCTATCGCCTGTTTAACTATGGCGGTTCACTGGTTAACAACACCCTCGATATCAATAGCCTGCCACCCAACGATGGGGGGACTTATGCCATCCAGACCAATATTGCGCGGCAGGTTAACCTCGTACTGAATTTTATTGATCCAGCCAGTGAGTTGCAGTTCTGGGATGGTGACGATACGGCCAATCATGGCGATGGAACCACAGGCAATGGTCAGGTAGATGGTGGCGATGGTGTATGGAAAGCCAATATTGCGGGCGATACCAATAACTGGACTCAATCAAGCGGGGTCGGCAATGCGCCCTGGTCTCAGACAGCTTTTGCAATATTTCAGGGTACTGGCGGAGAGGTGCAGATCAGCAATATCAATGGTCGCGTCGTCAACTCTGGCATGCAGTTCACCGCCGATGGATACGTTTTGAACCAGCTCAACCCCGCATCCGCGCTCAACTACATCAGCACGGTGACAGAGTCATTCCCCGAAAGCGTACCTGTGCCGACGAACACTTATCAGACTCAGGGCGAGTCTGTTGCCGATACCTTCTATGTAATACGTGTCGGCGATGGTGCGAGCGGGAGTGATGTGACCACAACCATTAATGCCAGCCTTCGCCAGGATACTCTGGACACAAACCGCATACGCTTGCTGAAAACCGACGCAGGAAGATTAATCCTTAACGGTATCAATGATTTTTCCGCGGGTATTGAGGTCTGGGGCGGAACATTGCAGGTTTCTGATGATGGCAGCCTGGGCGCACCCACAACGAGTTTGACGTTAAAAAACGCGAGCGCTTTACAGGCAGGTGCTGATTTTTCTTTAAACCGTAATGTCTTCCTGGACACCACCGGTGGCGGCACACTCGATGCTTACGGACATACGCTGACGGCTGATTCTGTTATAGCGGGAGGAGGTGATTTAACCGTTGTTGATACTTCTGCCGCAGCGACAACCGGCACCCTGGTATTGAATCAGGCTAACCCCTACCAGGGTAACACGACGCTCCGGGGTAAAGCAGGCAACGGACAATTAGTCGTTGATGCCAATGTGACAGGCGCTTTAGGCAGTACAAACAGCACCATCAATGTTGCTGACCAGGCCCAGCTCAATTTCAACAATGCGTCCCAGGCAGAAGATCATCAGTTCAACCTTACCAGTGGTGCTCGTTTGCAGTTTGCCGATAGCACCAATGGCGGCAATGCCACCATTAATACCGACGCAACTTCGTACTTGCTGTTGAGCAACAGTGCGAATGCCGGAAGTGCCCTGATAAACAACAGCGGGCAGACCCTCTTTTCAGACGTGGCTCAGGCGCAGAACGCGCGCATCATCAACGCCAGCGGTGGCATTGTAGATATCAGCGGGGCCAATGCATCCACCAGCGTCGGATCTGTTTCAGGCGCAGGGGATGTAGTGTTAGGTGCAGCGACATTGCAAGAAGGCAACCTGGGACTTGATGACACGATCAGCGGCGTTGTGAGTGGCAACGGCGGCGGTTTGGAAAAAACGGGTACGGGGATCCTGACGCTTACCGCGAATAACAGCTACACCGGCACGACGCAGGTATCGCAAGGTGCGCTTCTGGTTAATGGCGACCAATCAGCAGCATCCGGGCTAACCACCGTAAACAGCGGTGCTACTCTGGGCGGCAGTGGCACGCTGGGTGGCGCTGTGACAGTGGACAGTGGGGGGCACCTCGCGCCAGGTGCGGGGTTGGGCAGCGTGGGTGCGCTAACCATGGGATCTCTGATGTTAAATGAGGGATCTCAACTGGATTACCAGTTTGGCGAAGCGTATGTCACAGGCGGCATCTACAACGATCTCATCAATGTTAATGGTGACCTTAATCTCAACGGCCAGCTTAATATCACGCAGAGCAGTGGGGGCAATTTTGACGTCGGTGTTTACCGTGTCCTGAATTACACCGGAACCTTAACCAACAACTCATTGGTGATAGGAAATGCGCCGCAGGCAGCCGACGATCTCTATGTTCAGACCTCCATTGCCGGTCAGGTCAATCTTGTGAATCATGCCGGAGCCGAGCTGAGGTTCTGGGATGGAACCGGCGGCAGTGCGGGAGAGATGAAGGACAACGGCGTGATTGAAGGTGGCAATGGCGTTTGGCAAAACGGCAGCGGCAATGACAACTGGACCACGGATACCACGACGCCCGCAGGCCGTTACAACTCCCCTTATAGTAATGCATCATTCGCTGTATTCGGTGGTGATGCAGGCAACGTTACCATCGATAATTCTCTCGGCGCGGTGGGCATAACCGGCGCACAGTTTGCCAGCGATGGATATGTATTAAACGGTGATGCGCTAACCCTCGCCGCTGCTGATACTCAGATTCGTGTGGGTGATGGAACTGCACCTGGTGCAGATTATCTGGCCACCATCAATGCATCGCTTATCGGTAGCGGCGCGCTGCACAAAACCGATCTCGGCACGCTGCAACTTAACGGTACCAACAGTTACAGTGGCGGCACCGAGATCAGTGCCGGGGCCGTGCAGGTTTCTGCGGATGCCAATTTAGGGAATAGTGGAAGCACTATTACTTTGTCTGGCGGCACGCTGCGCTATACACAGGGCTTCAGCAGCGATCGGCAAGTCAATCTGGCAAACGGTGGCGGAACCATCGATACGCAGGCGTTTAATGCAGCCCTGACGAATGTCATCGGGGGTGAGGGCGACTTAACCAAGCGCGGCAGTGGGACACTCGTCCTGACGGGAAATAATAATTTCCAGGGTATCACCCATATTACTGAGGGCATTTTGCAGCTGGGTAATGGCGGTAGCAGCGGCAATCTGGCGGGTAATATCGATAACCAGCGCACCCTGGCCCTGAACCGCGTTGATACCTTCACTCTGGCGGGGGATATTTCGGGTGCGGGTCAGGTATGGCAACAAGGCTCCGGCATTGCCAGACTGGCAGGAACGAATAGCTGGAGTGGGCTGACCGTTGTGGAAAAAGGCACGCTGCAGGGCGCAGCTGACGACACCTTTAGCGCCGCTTCAACACATGTGGTCAGTCAGAACGCAACCCTCGATACCGGTGGATTCAATCAGCGTGTCGCCAGCCTGCTGAATCAGGGCACTGTCAACTTACGGGGCGGTGATGTGGGATCAACCCTCACTGTTACGGGAAATTACGTGGGTAATAATGGTGCGTTGAACATAGCCGCACAGCAACACAGCCCTGGTGTTGCCGACAAGCTGGTCATTGATGGGGGGACAGCAACCGGCCACACACTGTTAAATATCGATGTCAGCCAGTTAGGCGAACCCACTGAAGGTGACGGAATTATGGTGGTGGAAGCCCTTAACGGAGGAACCACCACCGCCCAGACCACCAAAGATGCCTTCAATATTGGCGCTGATGTGTTGCTGGCGGGCGCATATCAATACCAGCTATTTGCAGGCAATGCTGAGGGGGCGGGAGAAGACTGGTTCCTGCGGGCTGGATATCGTCCTGACGTCCCCGGTTTTGACACGTTAGGAGCCGTCATTCGGCAGGCCGACCTTGCGGTGCTGGGCACACTTCATCAGCGCGTGGGTGATGAGCAACCCTGGCGGGCAGATGTCGCAGAGGACCAGCAGAGTCGTTTCTGGATGCGATATCTGGTCAAGTCTGTTGACCAACAAATCAACGATCCGCTGCAGAGCCGAACTTCATCCAATTACAACGGAATGCAGGTGGGCGGGGATCTGTATCAGGATGCGCAATGGCGAGCCGGCATTTACGGCACGTTCCTCGATAACGATACGTCAATATCCGGCAAAAATGGCGACATCGACAGTCTGGCCTATAACTCGACGTTCTCAACCTATATAGGTGGGTATGCAACATGGACCGATGAGAACGGTTTTTATGTGGATAATGTGCTGCAGTATGGCTATCACGCCGTTGATCTTAAAAACGGACGTAACCGCGAGACCGTTCATCCGGACGGCAATTCATTCGCAGCTTCGGTAGAAATCGGCAGACCATGGCAGTTGGGTGACAGCGTCTTAAAAATTGAGCCCCAGGCGCAGCTGATTTATCAGTACAGCGATTTCGATAGCGTTACTCTTGATGGTGCCTCTAAAACCCGCGTGGATGTTAATCCTGATGGATCACTGATCGGTCGCATCGGTGCAAGACTGACAGCGGACTACGACACCGAATATGGCCTGGTAAAACCTTATTTACGCGTCAATTACTGGACCATGATCAGCAATGGGCAAGATAAGGTTAAATTTGCCAACACGGCGAATAATGCAGGTACCACAACCATTACCGCTGACCAGCAGTACAGCATGACGGAAGCTGCCGCAGGTGCAACCTGGGCGGTGAGCAAAAAAGTTCAGGCCTATTCCGAAATTGGCAGGGCCTGGAGCAATGGAGGTGATACCCACGTTGAGGCAAATATATCTGCCACTGTCGGGGTGAAAATGCGGTTTTAAAAATGCAATGACAGCCTAAATAAGAGATGTAAGTCTTACATCATCTCTTATTTAACAATTCCAGCCAAGGGAGGGCTCCTGTTAAATTAATTAAATTGGTACTTGTAAGAGAGCACAAAACGGTTGTCGGGTGAGTCGAGATAGGTATTGTTATCCATGATGAATGTCATGATGTTAATTGAGTTATGTTTGTCTATAGAATATCCCAGGCCCACTCCGCCAAAATAGCCATGATAATTTTCCCCTTCATCATTTTTGGATCCATATGAACCTGCCGCAAAGGCAATCATGGTGAGATCTGGCGTCAGGGGCTTCAGCGTAAAAGCGCCCAGATATCCGCTGCTGCCAGATGTCGTGATGGTCTCAAAATTTGATTCAGGTGACAGGTTTTCGGCAAACTGCGGTGATACGCAGGATCCCTGGCTATCTCGCTGGCAGTCCCGGATTTCACCGGTGTTGTAGGTATAACCTGCCATCGGGAATATCTGGAAGCCTCCTGGCGAAAAGCCAAAATAACTCAGTGGAATAAATGTGCCGACCGAATAATTGGTCTGTGTGGCACCGTTGGTATATTCATTTTTACCGAAATTGAAGTTCACGATCCCCACGGGAAATAACCAGGAACCACCAATGCGCCATTCACTTGCATCGCTGTTGATGCGGGCGTTGAGCTTTTTCGCCTTGTCGAGTGCGATTGATCCGGAAAACGAGACGTTGCTGTCATCCATGTCATAGGTGTCCGACCATGACAAACCGGCCTTGGTCGTGACTTTTGTTGGGTCATCATCCAGTTTTTGATCCCCTTTCCCATCATCAGATCCTGCTGCCAGAGCACTGCCACTTATAAAAACCAGCAGGGATAAAATAATGCAGTAAGCCGTTGGTTTCATATAACCCCCAGAAGGTTAAGAATCTTTAGCGTTAAAATGTGTAGCTGTAATTCATGCTGAAGAAATAGATATCAGGATTATGATAAGTGCCTTTCAGCAAAGGGTTGGCCACGCTGGAGGAGTCCATTTTTAGATATTCAAACGCAGCTCCGACGTTGCTGGACTGTGTGACCTGATACTGTGCGCCTACACCGAAGCGCCAGGCTTGCCCTGATGGCATCGTCATCGAAGCATCATTTTGATTACGGTAGAAGCTGCTGTCATATGCGACACCCGTATTTAAGCGCCAGCGATCGTCCGGGCGATACTGGACACCCAATGCGGTATGCCAGGTATCCTTTAGCCGGTTATCGCGTTGAAGGGCATCACCTGATACGTAGATCTGGTTTTCGCCATACTGACTCCAGTTTTGCCAACCCAGATCGCCCATCACTGACCATTGCTGATTGAAATCATGCACCAAACTCAACATCAGTTGATCCGGTGTATTGATTTGCGCAGAAAGCGGCAGGTTATATTCAACATTAGGCAACTGAGGAAAACGTGCCTTTCCATCGATACTAAAATGATATTCAGTTTTGCTGGTGTAATTGAGACCGACACGTGTCTTATCCGTCACATCAAACAACAGGCCAGTACGGAAATTTAATGCCCAGTCATAATCGCTCGCCTTCTCGTCCACGCCCTCCACGTTGCGTGTTAATGACAAATATCCGTAGTTAATGCCTAAACCAATACCCCATGACAACCGTGGGTTAATTTTCCACGCAAGGGCGGGACTGAGCGTCATTCCAACCAGCGTACTTTTCTTAATCAGCCGGTCGCCAGCCCATTCACCAAAGTCGAGCCCCAGCCCGTAATTGCCATAAAGGCCTATTCCTGCAGAGAGGTCATCCGTCAGACGATGGTGATAAAACAGGCTGGCACCGGGGAACCAGCCGATGGTATTGCCGGGGCTTTTGCCCTGATAACCGGCATCACTATCAAGGCGGTAGGGTGTGTCACCGTAAAGTGCCTGCAATCCCCCGGTAATCATGCTGTCCGGGAGGCGCGTCATGCCTGCTGGATTGGTCATTAAGGTTGAGGCATCTTGTGCACGTGCCGCTTGTCCCGCTCCCGCCAGGCCTGTGTCTTCCGTCGCGATTTCATATAAATACAAACCGCTGCTGTGGGCCTGACTGGCATAAATAAAACCTGAAATTGTGAGGATACGTAGCAGAGATTGATGTGCGTTCTTGTTCATCATGGCATCCTCATTGTTTTTCAAAGGTTGGGCAGCGAATGTTCTCAATCATTGCCTGATACTCTTGTTGACGCCCTCCTTTTAATGCACTGCCCGCTGCGCTGAGCGATTGATGATTAATCTGGCTGTTAAGAAAGACGGATTTCACTTTCTCATCGGGGACAGTTTGAGGAATATCACAATGCGTTCGCAGGTCTTTAATCATGACCTGTTCGTTTAATGCATGGGCCAGCGTATCGTAAGGTGACGCCCATACAGACATCGATGAAACTAATAAGGTCGTTAATATAAACATTTTCATAGTATTATCGCCTCTGCTTGTGACTTTATTTATTACTCGCTTATCTCAATTTAAAAACTGGATGTTCAGGCCAGCAAATATCTGCCATCGAGGTTGACCTGGGCCGTGATCGGCGACTGAACCCTGCGGTTCGATAAAGAAGTTGTAAACCGTTCCCTGACTTTTAATCACCTGCCCAATACCTAACCCCAAAGGAACGCCGTAACTGTCATTCTGGAAATTATAGTTCCAGATGGGAGCGGATCTCAGGTAGGTTCCTCCGCCCAACTGGAAAAACAGGAAAGGCTGGAAAGCCGCGACGTTAACATCACTGCGGTTGCTCTCTCCTGCAAAGCTATGCTGCCAGGAGGCCAAATAGCCGTATTGGAATTGCGGTGAACTGGCGTCGAAAAGCACGTTCACCAAACCAGCAGACCATTTTTCACTGCCTAATTCGTCCTGTGTCGCGGTCGGCGCGGTTAATTGCGGACCAAAACCGAAGCTGACAGCCGGATTTCCCGTATCGATTAACCACGCGGTGAACAGGTTGAGATCGCCTAAGCCTGTCTGGTGTCCCCCTGTGGGAGCAGAAGGCCAGGTATTAATCGGTAGAGAGGCACGCAACAGCCATTTGCTTTCACCCAAAGAGAAAGGTTGGGCATAACGAAACCAGAATTGATTGGCATCTTTATCACTGCCGCTCACATCACCGATATAGTAGTTCTGCATATTAAATGCAGTCATATTGGCCAAAGGGTTATTTGCCTGCGCTGAATCTCCGCCTCCTTCAGCGGCAAAGGCCGTTATTGGCAGTGCCATAACACTTGAAAGAAATAATTTTTTAAGCAGTGATTTCATAAAAAACTCCGGCCTATTGATGTCAGTTACAACGTGATATATGCAATCTTTGAATATTATTTTCTTGCTATTCACTTGGTTGCATTTCGTATTGGGTGACTTGCTTAGCCGGTCCTTTTGTTTCATCGAATTGCAGTAAACGCCCGGTGTTTGCTAACACCATTAGGGTACTCAGATTGTGTAAAAGAGCCGCAATGAGTGCGCCGGCTGCACCTAATAAGCCCAGAGCCGCCGCTGAAACAATAAGGAGTGTCCAACCTAAACCGATAAAAACATTCACCAGTAAAGTCCGCCGGCATTTGCGACTTAATCTGATCGCTGTCGGTAATCTTCGTAGGTCGCTGCCCGTTAAGACGATATCAGCAGAAACCATGGCAATATCAGCGCCGTTTGCGCCCATCGCCATACCTACTGCACCTGCTTTGAGGGCCAGAGCATCGTTAATTCCATCTCCTACCACCAATGGACGCCATCCGTCGTTGACGGCTTTTTGTACTTCAAGCAACTTTGTGGAGGGTAGCGCCTGCGCGACCACTTCTTTTATTCGCAGAGTTTGCGCCACCTGGTTTGCGGCGGAATGCCGGTCACCGGTGAGCAATAAACGCCTCTCAATGCCCAATTTTTCCAGTGACTCCAGCGCTTCTGACGCTTCCGGTCGGAGAGTATCAGCGAGAAGCAACCATCCTAGAAAATGGCCTTGATGTGCTAACCCTACAATTGGGCCGTCATGTTCCGGCGTGGCTGTGGGGGTAACTGAATACGCAGCGAAGAGATCTGCTCTACCCAGTAATGCGATACCCGTCTCCGTTCTGGCAACTACACCTAGCCCCTGTTTTTCTTCGACATCGCTGATCTCTGGCCAGTATTCTTTAGCAACATTCGCAGCCAATGCGTGGCTCACCGGATGGCTGCTGGTGGCACCAAGAGCGGCAGCAAGAGCCAGCACATCCTGATAGATAACTCCGTCTACCAAACGTGAATCCATAACGCGCAAGCGGCCCTGTGTCAGCGTGCCGGTTTTATCGATAATCAGGGCATCCACATCCGCCAACTCTTCAAGAAAAGCGGCATTACGGATCAAGATGCCATGACGTGCGGCAACAGCTATGCCAGCCATGGACGTTGCGGGGGCAGAAAGTACCAACGCGCAGGGGCAAGCGGCGACCAAAACGGCCAGCATCGCCTGGCTGTCATAGGTTAAAAACCAGGTACTGGCGGCGATCAACAACACAAGGATTAAGTAATGAGATGCGTAGCGTTCAAGTAATCGGGTAATAGGAGGCTTGGCCTGTTCCGCATCTTTCATCAATGCGATCACTTTTCCCAGTGTAGATTCATCACCGGTATGGGTGACCGCCATGCGCAGCAAACCGTTCAGATTAATGGCACCGCCATAAATCATATTGCCGGGCACCGCTTCCTGAGGGACGGATTCTCCCGTGATCGAAGCAACGTCAAGGCTGGCATAGCCGCTCAATACTTTCCCGTCAGCAGGGACGCTATCTCCGGCACGAATCTCAACGATGTCGCCGACCTTGAGCGATAAGCTGTCCACCTCTTCAAAAGTCCCATTGCTGTGTAATCGCCGGGTGCGGCTCCGCGTCAATTGGGTCAGCCCGGCAATAGCCTGACGTGTTCCCATCACGCTGCGCTCTTCGAGAATGTGGCCAAAGATCATTAAAACAGGCAGCAGTGCGGCGGTGATCAAATCGCCCAGCGCCCAGGCCCCCAACATTGCCAGAACAATGAGCAAATCTGTGACGCCATGCAAATCAGGATGTCTCAGGCTATGCCAGCCCGCCCGAAATACCGGCACAGCCACAACGAGCCACGCGACTCCCGCCAGCAGATCGCTTATCGCAGATTGTTCAGGTGAAAAAGTTCTCCACAGCAGGCTCAACAGAATGAGGCCAATTGTGGTCATTGCCAGGGTTAGCTGGATTGCCATATGGCGTCGTTCTTCGGGTGTTAACAGACCCTGACTGAAATTGGGGTGAATATGACCATGACTGCAGTGGTGGCTCATGGGAAGCTCCCGTAAATTTTTTGCGAGGAGGGGGTTGAAGTCGAAGCACCAGGGGCGGGGCCCTGCAGCAGCAATTGGCTGCTATCACCCGGTGCAACCGTAATGACCTGACCGGCAGAAGAGAGAATGTGCGTAATCTTTTCCCGCCAGAGCCTTGGTAGTAGTCCCACCGCTGAACCTTCAGCACGAGCCTGCGCCAGTTTGGTGATGGTTTGGGTGGAAACTTCCGCCTGAGCACGTACTTCACTGCTGGTCGCCTCAGCTTGTTGCAACAAGCGATCGGATTGTTGCTGAGCCTGCTGTAATCGCAGCGTGGCTTCGTTTTGTGCCTGAGCGATATTTTGTTCGGCTTGCTGACTGGCAGTCAGAACCGAATCAAAAGCGGAAACGGCATCGAAGGGCAAGGATGACGCAACGTCAACGCGCTCAATTTCAATGCCTGACGCGTTACCGTTGGTTGCAAGCTGCTGGAGGTCCTGCTGAATTTTCTGCTTTAAGTCTGAACGCAGTTTTGAGCGGGCCTGGGCTGAATCACTATCATTCTGAACGCTTTCCGGACGAGCAACCAAAATGGTGTCCAGATCGCGGCTGGCACTGACAATGGTTGCTGCATGCAGCGCCAGACGATCGATCAGCGCATTGATATGTGGGCGTTGAATCACGAACCGCAATGGGTCATTGATGCGATAGAAAATCTGCATATTGAGCTGGACAACCCCCGCATCCCCGGTGAGAAGGTAACCCGCTCCAGCTCCCGCATCGGATTCATACTGTTCAGGTGAAAGTTGCTTCAATTGCTGACTGCGCTGCAATGGCAGCACATTATGCTGAAGAATTCGGGCCGGACCTGGAATGACCTCAACGTTATCGACAGGATTTGGCCAGGCGAATAACACTCCCGAATGTTCTACGGCGATGGGTTTGCCAAAACGCAGCACTACCGCCTGGCTATCCGGTGGAATCTGATGAAAACTCGAAAATAGCCAGGCCAGAGCAGCCAGTAACGTTGCGGCGTACAGACCGAAAAAGGCGATGCGATAAGATTGCCCCCAAGGGGAATAGACGGTTGACGGGTTTTTCATGGCGCAGGCCGCTCCCCGTCATCGGGTTGCTGTACCAATGCTTTGAAAGGCGCCGCATTTGTGCTCAGCACAATGCGCGTACTTTTATTGACCACATCATTCAACGTATCCAGAGAACGAAGCAGATTGTAGAGCTGTGGATCCAGTGAATATGCTTTTGCATAAATCGTCGCAGAGTCCCGTTGAGCCTGAGCCGTGATAGTTGCGGCCTTAACGGATGCATCAGCTTCCATGACGCGTGCATCCCGATCCGCTTTAGAATGGATCTCTGCGGCCATGCGTTTCCCCTCAGCAGTGCGTTCTGTTGCAATCGTCTCGCGTTCAGCGCGCATCCGGTCAACCGTCGCATTTAGGGTGACCGCGGGTAAAGTCAGCCGTTCAATGCCGACATCAATCAGCTCGACACCGTAGCTATTCAACAGCTGCTCTTTTAATTGCGCTTTAATTTGCTGCTCAAGCTGTGGAATTTTTATCTGTTTACCATCAGTGTTCACGATTTCTGACAGGGCATAATTACTGGTGGTGGTTTCCAGTGAGGATCCGATGAAGGTACGGATTTGTCGTGCAGCTTCTTCCGGTTGATTCTGGACCGCGCGAATGAAACGCAAGACATGTGACGGGTCAGGCGAGACTTTCCAGATTGCCCACGCCTGAACGATGATTCGCAATCCATCCCGGGTCCCCACATCCTGAAGACCACTTGAGGTCGATCGACTACGCAAATCTACTTCCATCGGCGTTTCGAATGGGGCGGGTAAACGCCATGCAAGGCCGGGATCCAGAATGACCCTGACTGGGCTGCCAAAGCGGGTGATAATGGTGGCACTTCCCGCATGTACCTGGACTAAGCAGGCTATCAGCAGTGTGAGTACAAGAAGTAAAGCCGCAACCAAATAGCGTTTCAGGCCGCCTTCAATTTTACGTGTACTGCCATTGTTTTTAAAAACTTTGCCAATTTTGTCGGATTCGACAGCTGATGAGATTGTTCGAATTTTCATTATGCGCCGCCCTTTAATTATTCACGTCTGAGGATTGCCAGAACTGTCTTAAGTCGAGGATGGGAGCGTGCTGCTTCGAAATTTCATCATCCAGAATAAGAAGTGGCGTATGCGACAGGGCTTTGCTGAGAATCTGGTAGCGTCTTTCATTCACAAAGGCATCCGGATTCATCTTCCATGAATCATTTTCAGCGTTAGCACGCGTCAGCGCATTATCTGCCATCGCTTGCTGTTCATGAGAAAAGGCCTGGGCGGTGTTAATGGCGGTCAGGGCAACACGCTGGGAATCGTTGGCCAGTGCTGCAGCGTAACCTTTCTCTCGCGCAATCAGCGCATTGGCTGCGATTTGTGCTGCCTGAACGCCGTGATAAGCATTGGCAGCGCCAGCGGGGGGATGAATAGATTCAACGCGTGTGAAAAGTAGCTCCACACCGATATTCATTTTATTCAGACGTTGTTGAATTTCTTTATTCAGAATAACCGACATACCTGCACGTTGTTCATTTAGCAGGACATCAAGTTGTTGATGCGCAAAATATTGCGTGAGGACTTGCCTCGCCACGCGCTGAATGGTGGTGGGGATATCATCCGCTTGATACAGGCTGTTCATGGCATCGGTATCATTCATGCCAACACGCCAGATGAGTCGAATGTCCATATTGACTATCTGGAAGCTTTGCTTTTCACCTGCCGCACTGGCGATGACTTGTGCCTGATCGGTGGCATGAGTATTGTCCCACAGACGCCAACTCTCCTGAGGGGCAGGCCCCTCAATACGGTCGTCGATTTTGGGTGCAGAGGTTTTAGTCGGTGGAAGCTCATCACTCAGTTGCAACTCGTAAACGGCTCCGAAGTCTACCGGACGCACTCGACCAAATGGCCATGGCAAACCAACATGCAAACCCGAGGATAAAACTTTGACGGGTTGCCCAAACCGCTCATAAATGCCGCGCTGAGCAAGCGGTATCTGATGGAGACCACTGATTAACCAACCCACAACAATAATACTCAGCATCACAGGCGTAAAAATGCGCGCTATCAATGCAAATGCCTGGATCTTTCCAATATCTACACCGAAATGCTGATAAATCTTTTTTCTGACTATCAATAGTGGATGAAGTGGCCAGCGATAATATTCTGCAACGATGCTTTTGCTTAGGAATGGTGAACGCCATCCTGCCCTGGGCAGAGTAAAAATACTCGTGACAGTACGCAGCACGAATTCGGATGCGATAGCGAATAAAATCGCACCAGCTATATAAAGAACCACTAGTGAGACTTTAGGAATGTAAGTGTAAAATGCTAACGCTATGGTGATCGCCAACAAGATGCTTAATAAAGCTCGCGTCAGTCCTGTGAGCATAGAATGGAGTGGCCACTGGCGTATAGGTTTGAAACTGAGCATGCGCTCACCGACCAACACGGAAAAACAAGCGGCCAGTAAAATACAAATAACAGGAATTATCCCAGTTGTTATCGGCGTCAATAAAACGGTGTTGCTGAAGTTTGTTACCAGCATATAAATAGCAAGGACTGAACATACAGCCGTTAAAATATGTTGATAGACGTAGGTTAACGAGGCTTTAATGCCCGGCGATTGCAATTTCCTCCAGTATCGTTGGGCAAAACGTGGCTCTGGGGATTTTTCATATGGAACAGGCGTGGCGGGAGACGAAAGGTTAAGAATTAGGTTTTCTAACACAACAAAAACCAGCAGACATGCAGCTATGAGAGGTCGGGCGAAGATAAGCCAAACCTGAAGCCCCGCGTTATTATTAAGGTAGCCATAAACAAACCATGCGAAGAACAGCAAAATCAGATTTAAGGCTCGATACCACCTCAGATTTTTCCGTGCTCTCCAGAAAACATGTTTATTACTCTCATCACTGAGGTTGGACATTATAAATTCTCCACCAGATCATCCAGGATAAAATGAAGCAGAGGGTAATTGAAAAGAGAGCGCGTCGCGCTTTAAGCATTCCAAAAGTGACTATTGATATAATTATCAAGCGAACAGTTTTTAGAGTGCAGGCTACTTCTCCAGAAATAGCCTGCATAACTATTAAGGCGTGACGATATTAAACCAGAATTCGAATTTATCCATGGAGTTCAGTAACACATTAAGCTTATCAGCATCGCCGGTGACTTTGATTTCACCTTTATCCTGAGCTTGCTGTAATGTCTCATCCTTCAGAATGATCTTGTTCAGTGTTTCTCGACTCAAGGTCAAGGTCGCATCAGCATTATCAGCCTGAGAGTTAGCGGTATGGTTAAGAACACCATTTTCCAGTTCGAGCTTGTATTTACCGCCGTCTTTGCCGAGATCCACATTCAATGTTGCTTTAGCGTTAGCTGCTTTTTCGCCATTGATGTGTACCGCGAGATAATCAAAGAACATCTCTGGAGTCATCGCCCTGACGGTATCCGGGCTGGCAGTGTTTGGAGTCGGCCCTTTCACCACACCGCTGCGTAATTCCTGCGCACCGGTAAGGTAGAAATTGCGCCATGGGCCAGCTTCTGCCTGATAACCCAACTGCTCAAGGGCATCCGCCTCCAGTTCTCGCGCGGCTTTATTGTTTGGATCTGCAAACACTATTTTACTGACGACCTGAGCAACCCAGCGATAATTGCCCTGTTCATAATCAGTTTTAGCCTTCTGCATGATGCTATCAGCACCGCCCATATACTCGACGAATTTCTTCGCGCCTTCTTCTGGAGGCAATTCATCCAGCGTCGCTGGGTTGCCGTCAAACCAGCCAAGGTACAGTACGTAGGTGGCTTTAACATCATGGCTTACTGAACCATAATATCCGCGGTTAGCCCAGGTATTAGCCAATGCAGGGGGAAGTTTAAACTTGGCTGCGATTTCGTCTCGCGTCAGGCCTTCATTAGCCATACGCAGAGTCTGGTCATTGATATAACGATAAAGGTCGCGCTGAGATCTCAGTAACTTGTTGACGTTATCATTGCCCCAGGTTGGCCAGTGATGCTGAGCAAGAATAATGTCCGCTTTACCCCCCCAGCGATTAATAGCGTCATTGATATATTTTGACCATGGCAGCGGTTCTCGAATTTTCGCTCCGCGCAGGGAATAGGTATTGTGCAGTGTGTGAGTGACATCCTCTGCGGTTTCGATAATTTTTTTCTCTTCGATATACCACAGCATTTCAGAAGGTGCTTCAGAACCCGGCGCCATCATAAATTCATAGGTCAGCCCATCGATGGTATGTTTTTCGCCTGTCTTGGTGATGTAATCAGTCGGTGCTATCAGCGTTACAGTACCAGCTGAGGTTGTTGTACCTAAACCTGCACCCACTTGCCCTTTAGGATCTGCTTTGAGAAGGTTGCCGTACATATAACTGGCGCGGCGGCTCATCACGTTGCCCGCCATAATATTCTCAGCGACCGCCGCATCCATAAATCCTTCTGGAGCGTAAATCTTAGTTTTCCCGGACTTAACATCCGCTTCGTCAACCACGCCACGCACACCACCATAATGATCAACATGACTGTGGGTATAAATAATGGCGATGACGGGTTTTTTACCTCTGTTTTTGTAATAGAGGTCCATGCCGACTTTAGCCGTCTCTGCTGAAACAAGGGGATCTACGACGGTAATACCATTCTTACCTTCAATGATTGTGATGTTAGAGAGATCCAGGTTTCGGATCTGGTAAACACCCTCAGTCACTTCAAACAGGCCGCTTATGTTAATTAACTGCGACTGGCGCCATAAGCTGGGATTGACCGTATCAGGCGCTTTTTCCCCCTCCTTGATGAAAGCATATTGCCCTGGGTTCCAGATAACATTACCCGCTTCGCCTTTGATGACTTCAGGTGGAAGTGGTGCAATAAATCCTTTGTGCGCATTGGTAAAGTCGGTGTTATCAGAGAAGGGTAGCTGGTCATACAGCGCATTATTCGCTTGTTGCGTGGGGCCTGCCGCGTCTTTCCTGAGTTCATCTGCCGCTTGAGCAAATGATATAGAACTCAGTGAAGAGGAAAGTGCCATATACACCATTAATGGCTTCAGTTTCATGATTGTCCTCAAAGATAAAATATCTAACAGTTTGAATTAAAGACTGAAGATTGGGCCTACCAGGAGGTGTTCCATGCTCCTGATAGGTGGTACATGGCGAAATGGGAAATTACTCGAAACATTTCGATTTAAACGTAGTACACCGCTGTGCTTAATCAAATAACATTTACTAAATTTATTTTTCTTTTGTTGAAAAAATTGACGTCGCTCAACTAATTACAAGTTTTTTTAATGTTATTAATATTTTTTTATTGATTTTAATTCAATGTGTTAGTGCGAAAATGGTAAGCTATATACAACTTTATTGTTATATTATCACATTAAATTTTAGTGGAGTGTTTTTAAGGGTTTGGCTATTAAGGTTCATAAAGAATGACAAATTTCATAATAAAATAGTTCCATGGAAAATAGTTATCTTAACATTTCATTTACACTGCAATTTGTTTGGTAAAAGATAATTTTAAGACGGATAAGGATATTAACTCTTAATTTCAAGGTGTTGGGTTCCGAGCGGTCGCTAATGATATAAAGTTTTCATTGAGCGGATAGCGATGTTGAACGGCACTAAAAATGGCGAACAATGATTCCTTTTAAAATTCAGATAATTCTTAAGGATGGGTTCATGTTGCTTAGTAAAATTAACACTCAGGAGATTAAACTCTGGGTGAGATTCATCCCACTATTTACTAAAGATTTTAACTTCAATAATGAAGACCCCAATAACTACTTTTCCGTTTACTTCCGGGATGCTGAAGATACTCGTTACCTTCTCGCAGGGAGCAAATATGACCATTTGAAAGAAATACAATATGTATTGTTGCTCGATACAAAATTAAATAATGTTATCGAGTTTGATTTATTTGCAATTGTAAAAATGAAATGTGAAATCATTCATTATAAGGTTAAAAGTTCGTCGGTCTATTACAGCATAATGGCTTTTACTCTGGATAGATACACTAAGGTATTGTTTTTAAAAAACATGATATCCAAGGGGAAGGGTGGAATTATTTCGCTCGTGACCTCCAATACTCAAAGTCTCAGTCACAATCGTTGCGCCATTTTGAAAATTATGCTGAACGAGCACATTAAACTTAGGCCAAGCCGTCAAACCAATGGTTTTGGCGAGCATGATATTTTAAGTATTATTTATGGTCGTTTATGGTACAAGCACATTCGGCAGGAAGAGTATAAAGTCAAACTTAGGTTGTTGCTGGATTCTTTGGTTTTAACGGGCGACTTAAGTGAGTTTGATGGGATTTATTATATTCAAGGAAAGTCGATCAACACTATTGTGGATTATGAAAAAGAATTGTCCTTAAGTAAACACCAGTCCAAGGTTCAGAATAATATCTTTAGGCTGACTATTGTATTAACAGCTCTGCTGGCTATCATCATCCTTGTGCTGCTTGCATTGGCGGGTATTGTTGATCTCGAAAACGTCTGGAGTAAAGTGCTCGAAATCAAACCGGTCAGATTTTTAATGAAATTCATCTGATGTACATAACTTTATTATCGTGAAGAACAAAGCTAAAAACTCATCGCTAACCCGATTCCGTAGCCACTGGTGTCATTTCCAAACATGTAGCGTGCCACAAGTCGAGTTCTGGTTATAAAAACAGGATATTTGCTGCTGTCAAGTTCAATACCCAAGCCAATCGAACTCAAACTATTAAAACCAAGTTTGCCGCGTTGATCCCCCAAATATTCAGTATGCGCGCCTTCAAGAACGTAACGCACTGGGCTTTTTAATACAGTCCAGTCAGCGATGGGGGCTCTGCGGCGAATATAAACACCCAGGTTCTGGGCATTTGCCTGTCCATCAACAGAGCGCGAGGTATTGCCAAATGTCTGCAATCTCATCTCAGAGTAGCGTAACTCAATATCAATATCCTGCGGTGCAGAAATCAGTTCATAATCCAACATCAATGATCCACCTAACCCGTAGGCGTTAAGTCTTCCACCATCCAGAAAATCAAGATCCGCATTGGTTTTTCTATCGATTATCCATGCTCCAATCCGTATATCACTGGCCATTGTACCGAGCATGACATTTGCGATAGGGCGTATAACCCAGTTGCCCCCCCAATTGTCACGATAGAGATGAAAGTCCCAGCCAATTCCTCCCGTTCCTGTCAGGCTGTTCCATCTTGTAGGGATACGGCGTGTTTCAGTTCCATTACTTAGAACAAATTGCGGGTCGTAACGGCTATAACCCAAGGCTCCCTCAACATAAATTGGAAATTTTTGACTCAGTGTCGCACCTCCGCCCATTTGAGTGATGTTAAGTTCATTGTTTTCATTGGTGCCCGCTCCGATATTCAGGTTGCTTGCCGTAATATCAGGAACAACCATATAGCTCATCAGTGTGAGTACTGCATCGGCTCTTTGATTAATACGGTCAGCGCCAGCCCCATAACTTAAGTGACTATGACAAAACATTATTATTGGCATAATAAAAGCCAATGTCCTTTTTGTACTCATCGCTTTTTATAGCTCAACACTGTAGATAGTCTTGCTCATTATTATAGTTCAGATGAGCCTTCTGTTCTTAAAATACAAGTCGCTGGTGGGGAGTATCAACAAATGATATGCGCATGACTGAAGTAAAAGTTCAACAATTCATATAATTAATGTGGAAACAGTTGCCTATAGAGTGGTTTCTGTATGGTTTTAACATTCGAAACCCTATTTTCTCGCTAAAAACCTGAGGGTCATACGTTAACTTATTGGTTAGTTTCGACGGTTAGAATAGGTTTATCCGTTAGGAATATATACGGTATCGCTTAACTTTTGTGCTGAGTTATGACCTTGCATTGTTAATAGAACTCGCTGTTATATAGAGAAGGTTTTGCTCCTGGTTATGCAGACACCGGACAGTGACTAAACGGTTGTAATAGCAGCGGTGAGGAGTCCGGCGTGAACTTTTAGTCGCACTCGCGCTCAATATCCTGATAATGCACTCAGGATTTAATTTATTGAACGCTGTAAACGGAGAGATGAAATGGTCAATGACTACTTTGCACCACCCCCAATGGGTATGACGCCGGAACAACACAAGCGGACCATCGCTGTGGCGGCCGCTTTAGCTGTGGCGAAGGAATCCGTCAGTGCCTCAACCTCCGCCAGCGGTTCAAAAGCGTCGTGGGATCTTCAGGCAGTTGCCAATGAGATCTCTAACCTGGCGGATGCGATTCAGGACGCGCTCGAGCCAGAAGACCAGATTTAACCGCAGGTAACTGCACACATGACGGCTGTTTTGGCCGTCTTGTGATTTTTTTTAAAAATATTTTCTCTACCCTGCATCCAGTTGTGCCCCTCCTTACGTATATCCCGTTGTGAGCAACTCCTTCGCTCCCCTACAACGAGGATTTATGATGAAAAAGCTAATCACCACTGCAGTCATCTCAGGCGCGTTAATGTTCACTGCCACTACCTTCGCAGCCATGAATTCTGATTCTGTCATGGTCGGCGGTGCCGCCATGTACCCGCAGAAAAACATCATTGAAAATGCCCTCAACTCTAAAGATCACACCACTTTGGTTGCAGCAGTAAAAGCGGCGGGATTAGTGGAAACACTGCAGGGTAAAGGTCCCTTTACCGTCTTTGCGCCAACCAATGCCGCGTTTGCGAAATTGCCTGCGGGCACCGTGGATAGTCTGGTGAAACCAGAAAACAAAGCCAAATTGACCAGCATCCTGACTTACCATGTCGTGGCCGGTAAATACGATATGAAAGCGCTGGAGATGAAAATCAAACAAGGCGGCGGTCATGCGGAACTGAAAACCGTTAACGGTCAGCCTTTATGGATTATGAGCAACGGTCCTCACAATATTCAGTTGAAAGATGGCATGGGCAATGTGGCCAATATCAGTACTTATGATGTGAACCAGAAAAATGGTGTGATCGACGTCATCGACACCGTCCTGATGCCTAAGTAATTGTCTATACTCGGAAGGCATTTCAATGCCTTCCGGGAAAAACATGGATAACGTTTTGGCTCAACAGCAGGTGAAATTATTGCGGGCGATTGCGCAAGGCGATCGCCCGGCATTTGAACAACTGTATCGACTCACTTCTCCGCATTTATTTGCACTTGCATTGCGCACTTTGCGCCAGCCAGCCTGGGCGGAAGAAGTGCTGCATGATTGCTTCCTCACCATCTGGAATCGAGCCGACAGCTATGATGCCGCACTCAGCGCACCCATGACATGGATGACGCATATTGTGCGTAACCGCTGTATCGACTGGTTGCGTAGTGGACAGGCGCGTGAAGCGCTGGCGTCAGAGGAATACAGTGACAGTACTCAGGAAACGGATACTGATAATGCAGAGCAGCCGTTTGATGATTCGCAGGCAGCCCGTTTACAACATTGCTTGCAGCACCTCAGCAGTGAGCAACGGCAAAGTGTGACGCTGGCTTACTATCAGGGAATGTCGCACAGCGATATTGCTGCCTGGTTACAACAGCCGGTGGGGTCAGTGAAAAGTTGGATCCGTCGTGCGATGGAGCATCTTCGGGAGTGCGTGGGCCTATGAACAACAACAAGCAACATGATGACGCGCTCGCAGCCGAATATGCATTGGGAACTTTGCGCGGCAATGCCCGTTTGCGCTTTGAACGGCGGCTACAGCAGGAACCTGAACTCGCCGCGAAAGTCGCCAGCTGGCAGACGATGTTAACCGGATTAGATACGCATTTGCGGCCTCAAACGCCGCCTGAACGCGTCTGGAAAAAAATCACCTTAAGCCTGCCCGCAAAAACACCAGTCAAACGCGCCAATCCTTACGTCGGTTGGCTGGTAGCCGCGGGGCTGGCGGCGTTCACGCTGGTGTCATATTACAACCATCGACCAGATGAGTTTGCGCCGTTGATTATCTTGGGCGATGCGCAACAGCAGGGGCAATGGGTCGTCAGCCGCAGCAGCGACAGTCATTTATTACAGCTAACGCCGCTCAAACCTGTCGCCCTCAACGTGGCAAATAGCCTGCAACTCTGGCTAATACCTGCTGGCAAGCAGCCGATATCATTAGGCTTGCTGGCTAACAATGCGGCGACCCGGATTGAGCTGGACAATAAAACATTGGCGGCCGGGAGCACCATTGCTATCAGTCTGGAACCACAAGGCGGTTCGCCGACGGGATTACCAACGGGACCGGTATTGTATAGCGGTTTACTCTAATCCTGCGGAATGGCACGTGTTATCCGATTTCTGACATACACTCAATGTGCACAAGGTCGTCAGGAATAACACCATGGTTTCATTGCAACGCAGAAAAGACGATTGGGTTAAACAGGATTGGCGCACACGCGACGAGATGGTTGCTCACGCCTTGTCGCTGAATTTGCTCTGGTTAGGCTTCATTAGTACCGGCTTTGCCATCATTATCCTGCTACGCAATAGCTTGTTTCCAGGCTATGACCAAAATCTACCGGCCAGTCATCACACGCTATGGGCGTTGGATGGCTCCATGCTGTGCATTATTGTTCTGGCACTGCTTGCGATTCTGGTCGTTAAAACCCGACGATTAGCCTTAAGCACGAGCAAAATGATCCTTGCCTTTTTGTTGTGCTGGCAAGGTGTGCTCTGGTCAGTCTGTGCTTATCAGTTCGTTGCCGAGTGGCAACTGCCGTTTGCTTATCCGTTTAGCGTGATGTTGATGCTGTCCGCTATGGCTGCGCTGTATGTTTTCCCCATCACCTTATTCCTGTTTATCGCGCCAATTTTACTGGCGCTGCTGCTGGCGAGTTTGCGCCTTAATCAGGGGATTAATAGCCATTTTCTGCTGATCTGGATGTTCTTTGGTGTGATTCTGATCACCGGCAGCCTGTTGCTGCAACGATGGTTTGCGTTGGCCTGGCAGCGTCACAGTGAAAATCAGCTGCTGATATCACGTCTGGACATGTTGGCACACCAGGATGCCTTAACGGGGGTGGCCAATCGACGAGTACTCGATGATTACCTGGCATTAATGCTGTCTCAGCAGAAGCCTTTGGCGGTGATCATGCTGGATGTTGATTACTTTAAACGCTTTAACGATCACTATGGTCATCAGGCCGGCGACAGTTGTCTGAGCCAGATTGCCGACGTGCTTAATCTCTCTGTGCGCACACCAGAGGATTTGGTGGCGCGTTACGGCGGTGAAGAGTTTGTTTTGTTACTGCCGGAAGCGGCAATGTCACAGGCTATGACGGTAGCTGAACGCATTAAAGCCAGGTTGATAGCCACTGCAATCCCGCATGCTGCGTCAGACGTGAGTTCAGTGGTCACCGTCAGCATGGGCATCGCTGTTTCAACAGGCCATACGCCAGCCAGGGATCTTATCGCCGCAGCCGACGCGGCGCTATATCGTGCCAAGCAAGCCGGACGCAATGGTATTGCGCGGTGACGCTTCAGGAATCGCACATCACCACTCAACAAACTAAGGTTTAGCGGGCGCAAACATCGCCAGTTTCGGGCAACTCACCTGTTCGATGTGCTGATGATAACCCGCCTGATTTTTCTTTTTCAGCGCATCCGCCGCGCTAACGATGGCATCATGATTGTCCGCACTGTTGAGAAACACCTGCTTAATGCGTTCGTCAGGAATATCCTGCGCCAGATGGCAGTGAGCGCGCAGGTCAGTAATGATCTGCTGCTCGCGCAACGCATAGGCTAGGTTGCTGTAAGGGGATTTCGCCACCGCGAGAAACGAGATCATCACCAGCAGTGAACAAGAACCAATTTTCCACATCATCATGCCTCCATAAGACGTTATTCAGGCTTACACAAAGTCGGGTCAAAGACGTTAAGCCAGTCGCGCTGCATATCCACTATAGTCCAGCCATAGCGTGGAGCGAGTGTCCGTCCGGAGACGAGCTTGCCGCTGGCTGGAGGATGCGCGTCGTAGGCATATTCACGCTGCGCATCCGTGTGATGCACTAATAAGCCGAAGGTTTTCGCGTTGGGGTTGGAGGAGGTGTATTGCAGCATCGGCACATCGCCATCGCTGTTGCCGAATGCAGCCACCGGCCGATGGCCCATGAACAGGTGGATTGCCGCCGGTTTTGCCGCCTCGTCATCATAAAAGGCGCCGTTCATTGTTTTCCGCAACTGAGTGCCGTTATCACTCAGGCTGAATTCAGCCAGTGAAAATGATCCAATCACGTTTTCCGCTGGTATGCCGTACATCTTCTCTGCCAGCACCCGCATAAAATCGATACCGCCGCCGGAAACAATCCATGTCTTGAAACCATTTTTACGCAGGTAATCCAGCAACTGGCGCATGGGCTGGTAACCCAGTGCATCATAACGGCAACCGAAACGTGAATGACGCTGAGTGTCGACCCACTGCTGCACGCGTTGCGTAAATTCATCGGTAGTCATATTGGCGTGCGTCAGTTCAAGTAGATGCATCAACCCCTTTTTTCCGGCCTTGAGCAATGCCGCTTTGTCATCGGCCAACACGGCTTGCACTAAAGGATCCTGCTGCCATTGCGGATGGGAAGGGGCGAGACGCTTCACTTCATCCAGCGCAAATTGCAGTTGAAAGGTCAGCGGCGCTTCAGGCCATAAGGTACCGTCATTATCGAACACCACATAACGCTGATTTTCGGGAATAAAAGCACTGCCGCCGGAGAGCGTTGCGCCCTGAACCCACTGTACGATGGCGCGCTTTGCTGCGCTATCCCGCCATGCAGAGAGATCATCAGCCTGTGCGAAGGGCAGCCACAACAGCAGTGCAGCTAACAGACATTTTATGTTCATGACTTTCTCCTGGAGTGAGGGAGCAAAGAAGGCAGGACAGTGACATGCCACAGGCGTTGCCAGGCGCGAACGGCAAAACATAACGCGCGCCACAGCAGAGGGCGCGTGAACCACAGTGCGACGGCGAATCCCATCATCAGGACAACGATCAACGCAACCTGCCACCAGGGCATTGCGCGCGTTGATTGCAGAGTCTGTTCAGCACCGGCGGCGCGCGCGGGTTGGAGGGTATAACGCGCCCCCGGTAATTCTGCCCACTGCCACTGGTGTTGCACGGTGTTCCACCAGCGGAGTTTTATCGCGGGCAGAACCAGCGAGCCGGGTGTATCAGGCAAATAGCGCAGGCGTTCGACGCGCTGCGTACCGACGATTTCATCGCGACCTTCGACCAGCGGGGTGTTTACGTCGGCAAGTTTCTGCGTAGTTGAACCGGGGAGATCGATAAGAACCGCAGGGATTTGCGCCGCAATAACATCCCGTGCACCCAAGGTGATCTGGCGTTCAATCACATCACCAACATGCAGCGTGTTGTCATTCACTGCGCGATATAAAGTGATTTTCTGCGTCAGAGCGAGGCTGGCGGCGGGCAAGAAACGGTCCGGCTGCTCAACGTCGGTCGGCCAGTTTACAGCGGTTTCCAGCGCGGGAAGTGTGGCGGTTTTCGGCGCTTGTCCGGCGGATTGCAACGTGACGTCCAGCGCCGGGATGCGCAGCGTGCCCTGATCCCAGGCCATCAGCTGACGTTCCATGCGTATGCCGCTCCAGCTCACGCCCTGCACGTTGCGGTTCACTAACTGATTGGGGACGTTTGTCGGCAGCAGCGCGCCATTCTCCACCGGAAAATCAGGCCATTGAGGGGGCGGATTGAACCAGCTGTCAGTCCAGAAGGTGATGGCCACGCGTAGCGGTTGACCCGGTACCAACTGATCCGGCACCACCAGTTCGCGGGTGATATCCATGGCGGCGCGGACCGGCAGCACAAGCATAATCAGGCACAGCAGCAGCGCTCTCATGGCGTCTCCGAACGATAAAGGTTTTCAAGCAGGCCGCTGGGAGAGATCGTCAGATTTTGATACCACTGATTGACCTGCGGTGCCACCTGGATTGGCTGCATATCCTGCTGATTAACTCCCTGATTTTTCTTTAAATCCTTTTTGATGGCGTCAGGCGTTTCATCCGGCTCTTTGCGTTGCTCATCCTGCCGTTCACGCTCTTTCTGACGAAGCTGCATGATGATGTTGGCGATGCTGGCCCGGTTTTGCTGCGCCAGCGCCCAGTCAGGTCGCAAGCTTAGTGCCTGATCATAGCTATTTAACGCCTGCTGCCAGTGCTTCTGCTGCGCCTCGCTGTTGCCTATCCATAACAATGATTCAGGTGAAGGAGGAACAAGTCGCAATGCTGCGCTGGCTGAAGCGAATTCTCCGGCGTAGTAGAAGGCGATACCACGTCTAAAGGGATCCTGATAATGCGCGGCTGCCGACCGATAATCGCCTTTGGCAAACGCGCGCTGTCCTTGCATGTCCGGGCTGATAAAATTATCCACTAAGGTGGCATGGGCGGGTGGAGCAAGCGTTGCCAGCGGTATCAGGATTATCATCAGCGCCAGCTGTCGCCGCCATAATAATGAAAGCACCAGCATCAGCGGAATCAGCCAGTAGCCGCTGTTGAGCCACGGAAGATCCTGGCGATCGTTTTGCTGATTGATGAAGTTTTGCTGGATGTGATTTCGCACAGCCTGCAGGTCGTCGTCATCAGTGGTCGCCAGCGTGACAGACACACCGCTCTGTTGCAGTTGCTTGAAACGTGCAACGTTGAGCCGGGTATCAATACCGCGCTGGGCGATCGCTTCTGGCAACGCGCCGCCGCGTGCCGTGCCTGGCACCCAGAGCTGGATGGGCAAGGTCGAGGTGCTGAGCCAGTTGACGTCCGTGGCACTCAGGTTGTCGGCGATCAGCAGGATAGAGCGTGGAGAGGGTGGCAGATTTTTGTCAGCCAGCGCCATGGCCGCCTGCAATCCATCACCTTGCGCATCGGGCAACAGCGTGGGCTTCTGCGCCTGCAGAAACAGGGTGAAGAATGCCGGATCGCTGGTCATAGGCGTAGTCAGCCAGGCGCCCGATCGGTAAACCACTAAACCAAAGCGGCTACCGGGGAGTTGCTCCATCAGCAATGCCAGCTTGTGCTGCATACGTTCGTGGCGATTAGGCGGCAGATCCTGCGCCAGCATGCTGAGATCCTGTTGCAGGATCACCATCACATTGCTCTGCGGGATTTGATCGGCAGGCAACTGTTTCATCCAACTGGGTCCAGCCAGCGCTATGCAGCCCAGCGCCAGCAGCCAGGGGAGCAGTACTCGGGATTTCAGGCGCTGGCCGATAATCAGCCTATGAAACGGTTTATCCAGGATGCGCGCCCACTGGCTGTCTGACTGACGCAGCCACCAGGCCAGCACTACGCACAACGGCAGTCCGATGAGCCACCAGGGATGCAGCAAGTGGAACGCGTTCATGAGGCACGCGCCCGCAGGTGACCCACCACGGACATCGATAGCATCAGCAGCATGGCGAAAGCCAGCGGCCAGGCAAACAGCGGCTGGCGCAGGGCAGAACCCAGCGTTTTCACCTGGGCAGGCGTTTGCGCATCGATCGCCTGCCACACGCTTTGCAGCGCCGCGCCAGAGTTTGCCGCCTGAAATGCGCTGCCGCCTGTGGTCTGCGCAATATTTCGCATCAGCGCCACATCCACTTTATCGTCGCCGCTGGCCTGCAGGTCGCCGAATGCAATGGTATCGACCTGCACATGGTGGGCGGCAGCAAGCTGCGCGGCCATCGCCGGTGGCAGCTGCGAGGCGGTGTCGTTGCCGTCCGTCAACAGAATCGCCATGCGGCTGGCGTCCTGTTCCAGAGTGCTATCGAGCAGTTTCACGGCAACGCCCAGCGCATCGCCGATGGCCGTCTGTTGGCCCACCATGCCGGGGGAAAGCTGATCCAGCCGTGCCAGCAACGCCGATTTGTCTTCACTAATCGGCGCAAACGGCCAGGCGCTACTGGCAAAAATCACCAGACCAATGCGGTCATCTTTTCGCTGTTGCACGAAGTTGCGCACCGATTGCTGCACAGCCTGTAACCGAGTGATGCCATTGCCTGCATCGTTCTTTTCCATCGAGCCGGAGACATCCAGAATCAACACTAAGTTGCGCATCGGTTGGGTCTTGATCTGTGGAGGAAGTAGCAGCTCTGGCCGCGCTAATGCGCAGATCAGCAATATCCAGCTGCACCAGAACAGCAATGTCTGGAGTGGACGACGGGCGGGTGGCGGGTTATCCAGTTCCAGTTCTGCAATCAGCAGCGGCAAGAAAGGCACTCTGACTTCCTGCGCAACCTGAGGTCGGGCGGGTGGCAAAAAATAGCCGAGCAGCGGCAGTGGCAACAAAATCCAGGCCCACGGCCAGGCAAAATCAATGCGGCTGAGCAGTTCAGACATCGGGAAGTGCCTCCAGCCAACGTTTCAGTTGCTGACGCATCTGCTGATTATCGGCTTCGCTTAATGCATTGTTTTGTTGACAATATCGGGTGCAAAGTTGCTGATGCAGCGCGCTATCTAGTTTGACGCCATGAAGAATTGTCGCAGGATCGATTTGCTGACTGATAAGTGTGCGTGGCTGATGTACCAGATGAATACGTTTGATCAGCTCCAGCCAGCTATCGGCATCGGTAGTGTGGCCGATCGCCACGCGGGCTTCTCTGCGCCAGCGGTTGCGATACCAGCGCGCGGAACGCACCAGCAGGAAAGCCAATAAACACACCAGCAGCACCGTGAGCAGCCACCACCAGCCGCTGGGCAGCGGTAGCCAGGAAACGGCCTGAGGTAAATCGGGATTTTTCAGCGCAGGCACGCTAAAGCCTTTTGCCAGCATGATCATCCCCCCGCAGTAATTGCGCCAGCAGCGGATTGCCCACCACGATGTGCCGGACCTCCACGCCCAGGCGCGATAGCCGGTTTTGCTGCTGCGCCAGGCGCGCGCTGACGCTATTTTTTATCTGGTCGCGCAAACCGGGTGTCAGGGCGAAAGCGACATGTTGATCCTGATAGCGCGCCGCCAGTTTGCCACTGTCGGGCAGCCGCAAGTGCAAATCGTCCAGCATGACAAACGCCGTGATCTCCGCACGACGGCGCAGCGCGGCGATCAGCGCTTCGCTGTGTTTATCCAGATCGTGAAAATCACTGATCAGCGCCAGCCAGCTACCGGTAGGGATCTGACTCTGAGCACGCTGCAGCACCTCGTGCAGGGCCAGTGAGGAAGAGGGCTCCTGCGGGTAGCGTGATGGCAGCGCCTGATTAAAGCGCACGATATCGGCCAGCAACGGTTGCAGCGCCAGTTTAGGAGAACGGCAGCGTTGCAGTGATAACTCATCATCATTAAACAACGCACAGCCGAGACGATCGCCATCATGCCAGCAGCGCCAGGCGAGCAGGGTCGCAATGTGAGCAGCAGCAACAGCCTTCATCTGGCCGCGCGTGGCAAAAAACATATCCAGACGCTGATCGATCAAGATAAACACCGGACGCTCTTTCTCTTCGTTATAGAGGCGAATCCATGGCGTGCGTAATCGCGCCGTGGCCTGCCAGTCAATCAGGCGCACATCATCGCCTGGCTGATAGCGACGTAAGCTGTCGAAGTTCAGGCCGCGCCCTTGCTGGCGTGACACGCGTTCACCGGCCATCGCGCCAGGCGGTAACTGGCCCGGCGGATTTGCGAATTGATGTGCATCGGCGGCCAGCGCCAGTAAACCTGGCATTGTAACGGTGATCGATTCATCCATCAGGCCACCACTGTATCTAACAGCATCTTCACCACGTCATCGGCAGTGACGCGGTCGGCGCTGGCCTGATAGCTCAACATCAGACGATGGCGTAACACCGCAGGGGCGACGCGTTGAATATCAGCCGGCAGCACCGCATCGCGTCCCTCCAGCCAGGCCTGCGCACGCCCGGCGCGATCCAGTGCCAGCGTGCCGCGCGGGCTGACTCCCAGCGCGACATAACTGGCAAAGGTGTCACTGACCTGCGCGGGATGGCGCGTCATCTCCACCAGTGAAACGATATAGCTTTCGATGGTTGGCGCCACGTAAACATCAGAGATCGCCTGCCAGCAGGTTGCTATCTCCTGCTGGCTTAAACGTGCGGCGTCAGGCTGATGGTTCGTGGTAGTTACACCCTGATATTTTGTCTGTTGCTCGGCGCGCACTAACTGCATCACGCGTTGTTCATTCTCTTTTGACGGATAATCCACCAGCACTTTCATTAAAAAGCGATCCAGCTGCGCTTCAGGTAAGGGCCAGGTACCTTCCTGATCCACCGGGTTTTGCGTGGCTAACACCATAAACACGCCGGGCAGCGGCCAGCTTTTTCCGGCCACTGTTACATGTCGTTCTTCCATCGCCTCCAGCAGCGCCGACTGTACCCGCGCCGAGGCACGGTTAATCTCGTCGGCCAGAATCACATTGCCAAACACCGGGCCCGGACGGAAACGAAACTGGTCTTCTTCCCGCACGGCATTCTGCTGATAGATTTCGCTGCCGGTTATGTCGGACGGCAGGAGATCCGGCGTGAACTGAATACGTTTAAACTCCCCATCGAGATGGCGTGCCAGTTCCCGCACGGCGCGGGTTTTTGCCAGACCGGGCAAGCCCTCCAGCAGCACGTGTCCATCGCATAACAGGGTAATAATCAACATTCGCACCAGCTCCTGTTGACCCAGTACCTGTTGATTCATGTCGCTTTCCAGCGCCAGAAGTTTATCGCGCAGCGTCATGTTCAGCCTCCGTGCGTTGCGGTTGCAACAGCGTGGCAATGCCCACCAGAATCGGCTGTGAAAAGTCGAAAAAGGCTTTGATACCAGGACAGAGGTAATTCAAACCTAATTCACCTTCCTCACTGCGTACGATGCGATTTTTAGGGCATTCGCCCCAGCACAACTTCAGATAAGCACAGCGTTTGCAGGCGGCGGGCAGGGTGTCGCGTTTACCCATGCCAAAGGCTTTCTGTCGCTCGGAAAACGCCATACTGCCGAGTTTGGTGTGCTTAATATTGCCGAGTTGATATTCCGGGTAGACGTAGTGATCGCAGGAGTAGATATCGCCGTTTTTCTCAATCGCCAACCCTTTACCGCAGAATTCAGAGGTGACGCAGATCTGGCCGGGCATACCCATAGTCTGCGCCACCGCCGTTTCAAACAGGTTGACCTGCACGCGGCCTAAGTCGTTATTCACCCACTCTTCAAAGGTCGCAATCAGGAATTTTCCCCAATCCTCGGGATCGACCGACCAGTCGGTGACGATGGAATCCAAATCGCCGGGTTTCGCCCGACGGGTGCCAGTAATGGGAATCGAATCATCGTGCCAGAACTGCGGAGCGGTTTGCTTGAAGTCCACGGGCTCAACGCAGGGATTAAACTGGATGTAGGTCGCACCGAGTTCACGCGTCAGGAAACGATAAACCTCCAGCGGGAAGCGCGCGTTGGTGCGATTGACCGTGACCAGCGCGTTGAAAGGCACGCCGTGACGTTTTAATGCGGCGACGCCTTCCATGACCTTGTCGAACGTGGGTTTGCCGCTGCGCGTGACGCGATAACGGTCGTGCAATTCGCGTGGGCCATCAATCGATAATCCCACCAGAAAATGGTGTTCTTTTAGAAATTTGGCCCAATGGTCGTTGATTAAAATTCCGTTGGTTTGCAGATCGTTTTCAATCCGCTGCCCTGGTTTCTGATACTGACGCTGTAGTGTTACCACTTTTTCAAACCAGCCTAATCCCATCAGCGTTGGTTCGCCGCCTTGCCATGAGAACACCACGCGATCGCCATCCTGGCTGTCAATGTATTGGCGCACGAAGGCTTCGAGGACTTCATCGCTCATGCCGCTGTGATCCTGATGCAGCAGTTGCTCTTTGTGCAGGTAAAAACAGTAATTGCAGTCGATATTGCAGCGTGAGCCAGTGGGTTTGGCCATCACGTGGAAGCGTCGGGTATAAACAGGACCTTTACCGCTGTACTTTACGGCGCTGGGCAAAGGACGAACCGGCAGCGTAGTGCTGTGCTTCATAGATGCCTCCGTAAACCGGGCGCGAACACGCCCGGTTGTGGTCTGCGAATTTAATTCGTGGCCGGACTGCCTTCGTCGATAAATTTCTGTACATCAGAAACGGTGAAGGAACCGGGTTTTTGACGTGGAGGGAACTCTTTGAAGCTTTGCAGCATCTCTGCGGCATATTTCTGCGCACCGCCGAGCAGGAACAGGCGATCATAGAACCAGTGGTTGTAGTCCATCCCGTCATCACCGCGCTCTAGCGGATCAATCTCCAGATCGAAGATCAACGGCGTACGCAGTTTGGTGAACGGATATTTCCACAAATCCAGCCCGGTATGTTCCTGAATCATGAAGTGAGCTTTCCAGCGACCGTAACGCATCGCAAGCAAGTCACCGTCATCGCTCCAGTAGAAGAACTCATGACGCTGATCCGGCGCTTTCCCTTGCAGGAAATCGAGTTGGTTATACCCATCGAGATGGACTTTGTAGGTCATGGCACTGGTTTTGTAGCCTTTAAGCAGCTGTTGTTTGATGTCACCAACACCAGCAGCGGCTACCAGAGTTGGGAACCAGTCGTTACTGCCAAACATATCGTTGATCACCGTGCCGGGCTTAATGTGACCCGGCCATCGGATCATCGCCGGAACACGGAAACCGCCCTCCCAACCGGTATTTTTCTCACCGCGGAACGGCGTCATACCGGAGTCAGGCCAGGTGGCGATCATCGGGCCATTGTCCGTGGTATAGAGCACGATAGTATTGTCTTCGATGCCGAGATCTTTAATTTTCTTGAGCACCTCACCAACAATCTTGTCATGTTCCACCATACCGTCGGCGTAATCGCCTAACCCCGTCACGCCCTTATCGGCGGGTTTGATATGCGTTTTATTGTGCATGCGCGTGGTATTAAACCAGGTGAAGAAGGGTTTATTGGCTTTGACCTGACGTTCCATAAAATCGTTATTGGCTGCCAGCGTCTCCTCATCCACGGTTTCCATGCGTTTCACGTTGAGCGGGCCGGTATCTTCGATCTTGCCATCGGCAGTCGATTTAATCACCCCGCGCGGACCGAACTGTTTCTTGAACTCAGGATCTTTTGGATAGTCTGGATTTTCCGGTTCCTCTTCGGCATTCAGGTGATAAAGATTGCCGAAGAACTCATCAAAACCGTGTGCGGTGGGGAGAAACTCGTTGCGATCGCCGAGGTGGTTTTTACCGAATTGTCCGGTGGCATAGCCCAGTTGTTTAAGAATCGAGGCGATGGTCGGGTCCTCTTTTTGCAGACCCTGTGGCGCGCCCGGCATCCCCACCTTACTCATCCCGGTGCGGAACGGCATTTGCCCGGTGATAAAGGACGATCGGCCTGCAGTAGAACTCTGTTCTGCATAGTACGAGGTAAACTTCGCACCCTCCGCCGCAATACTGTCGATATTCGGCGTCTTGTACCCCATCATTCCCTGGTTGTAGGTACTGATGTTCCAGTAGCCAATATCGTCACCAAATATCACGACAATATTGGGTTTATCTTTATTCTGCTCGGGGGCGGTCGCCGGTGCGCTGTTGTCTGGCGCCGCATGGGCACTCCAGGAACAGCAGGCCACCGAAAGCATTGAGGCGAGAAGCGATTTACCAAAAGGGACTCTGGACATTTCTGCACTCCGATTAAGATAGGTTCTGAGAGACACGATAAATCCGACGTTAGTGAACGCTGTTTTCAGACCTCCTTATTAAGATTGTCATGAACGAAATAGACTCAATTATCAAATAGTAAAGCTGCACTACTGCGCAACGATATCCCCGCATTGGGAATTCGAGCGCTAGTTTGATTTACAACGGTATGGATTTTTAACTTTTTTACGGCACGTTTTGCTGGGAGTAGCAGGGAAAAATACAACTGAAAGGAAAAGATAATGGGTTGTTTTTGTATGCTTGCTTACATCAAAAGTTTCTGATTATGAAAAAACAATAGCGGGTTAAAACTGGAATGCCAAGTGCCATTTATAAATTGTGATTGAGATCTTGAAATTGCCAGTCAGTACATGAAGAAATGGGGTGGATAAAGAAAGTCTTAATTTATAAGAGGAGTGGTGATATTTTAAAAAAAAATATCAACGGGTTGTGGGTTCTTAGAGTGAGATGAATGAATAATTCTTCGATAAAGGTCGTAATTCCTTAAAATTATTTTTGATTAATTTCGATTTGATAACTATCAAACGAATTTAATCCTTTTCGAGATAATAGTTAGTATCGTTATTATTGATTTAGAGAGGTCTACTCATCCCGATAGCCATTCTGCTCGCGCAACTGGTGGTAATCCTTCCAGCGCTTAAGTAATTGAAAACGCGTCCCTGGATAAACTTCGTCACTCGCCTGAATTTCTTCAATACGATCAACCCGGAAGTTTCGAAAATCCTGGCGCAATTCACACCAGCCGCATAGTAAGCGTACGCGATCGAAATAGCCCAGCACCACCGGCCAAATCACCCGAGTGGAAGTGGCGTCTTTCAGATCTTTGTATCGTAAGCTTATCTTGTTGCGCGTATGGATTGCCTGACGAATTTCAGGCAGGTGGGTTTCAAACAGCACTTCGCCACGCGTGGCAACCAGCAGCGATTGATGGTCGAGCGCGTGAGATAAATGTTCCGGTAATACGGCGTGGATTTTGGCCAACGCATGTTGTGCCGCAGATTTCAGTTCGGCATCGGTGTGGCGACTGACCCAGTCCAGGCCTAGCGCCAGTGCATCGAGTTCATGGCGCGAGAACATTAGCGGCGGCAGATGCCCATCCGATTTCAACAAATAGCCCAAACCCGCGCTGCCCTCAATTTCCACACCTTGCTGCTGCAAGCAGATGATGTCGCGATAGACGGTACGCACGCTGATGTGCAGTTGCTCTGCAAGATGCTGCGCAGTCACCGGATATCGGTGACAACGTAACAACTGTACAAGCTCCATAAGTCGTTGGGTTTTGGTCATGGTTTGTGCCTAAGCGAAGAGTCTGGCAGTGAGGGACGGTACAGGCTTGTGCGCCGTCCCTTAATATTAAATTCTTAGTAGCTGCTGCAGCGACGCCAGATCAGCCGTTGTCTGCAATGCGCTGCTCTGCTGCAATTGTTGCAATCGCTCACCCGATTCCTGACTCAACACCAGGCGCAACTTGCTCTCAACATCCACGCCAGCGGCTAATGATTGCTGACGAGTGCGGCGATGCTGCAACTGCGTGCCATCGCGCAAGGTAAGGGTAACCAGATGAAAACGCAACGCGGGATTGATCGCATCCGGCGGCGCACTTTCATCAGGCGTACGACGCACTTTCGCCGCCAGCGGCAGCACTGCGTGATTGAGATCGCCCTCAGCGAAATCTTCCAGGCGCAGATCGTTATAGATCAGCATCGCGGCGATGACATATTCCAGGCTGAAACGCGCTTCAATGCCATTGGTGGGCGATGTCACGGAAGCGGCAATATCGCCACCCGGCGGGAACGCCACGCTAATATCGGTGATGTTATCCAGCAGCGCTTCCAGCGAATTACCGCTGGCTAGCCAGCTATCACGCAGAATGCGCGCGGCTTCCGCTGCGCTGTGGGTGCCAGCACAGGTTGGGAACGGTTTGTACTCCAGACCCGGCGTCACGATGCGCCACGGTTCGCCCCAACTTATAAGCAATTTCTCCGGCTGCGCCTGGCCGTTGCTGTTGGCGGCAAGAAACGACTCAATCACGCCATCCTGTTTGCCATCGATACCCGCCAAGGTGATCTGTGCTGCAGTGACCGCGCGCTCTGCTGCAAATCCGGCATGCAGAGGTTTAACTGCGGATCCGAACTGCGCACGCAGTCCGCTGGCTTGCGTGGTGGCGATACCAATTAGAGTCGCGGTAGCGCTGACATCCAGTTTCAGTAAACGTGCTAGCGCGGCGGCGGCGGCAAGGGTGCCCAGCGTCGCAGTGTTGTGATGACCCAACGCATAATGCTGCTGGCTGGCGGCCAACCCAAGCCGCCCGGCGACTTCCACGCCAATGGCGTAGGCATCAAGAAAATCATCAATTTCCGCAGGCTGTTGCTGCTGCCAGGCAAAAAGCGCAGGAAGAATCACCACGCTCGGATGTCCACGAAAATCGGCGTGAAAATCATCGTAATCCAGTGCGTGAGCGGCATAACCGAGCAGCAACGCCTGAGAACGTGTGCCGCCGTCGCCATACACCGTGCGCAGTGCCGGCAAGCCGCTATCCGGCACCTGACCTTGCAGTACCGGCCAGCTGACGGCGAGAAAATCCTTTACCCCTTCGCACGCTGCATCACGTGCAGCGGCATTGGTTTGGCTGTGAACGATAAGCTCAGCGAGAGCAGCGGTAATACTCATTGCGGCGCCACACTGTTCAGTGCTGCCACGGCCAGATTAGCCAGATAGCGTGATGTTGGCAGCAGCACATCATCGTTGATACGAAACGCCGGATGATGCAGCGCATAGGGTTCGCCGGTGCCAATCATCATAAAGGCCCCCGGCAACTGCTGTTGATAAAAGGCAAAATCTTCACCAATCGGGCTGGCTTCAACCACGCGCGCTTCAAAGCCGCTGGCGGTTGCCTGCTGCAGGGCGAAATCTGCCCAGTGTGCATCATTCACCACTGACGGTGGACCTGCATGCCAGTTGAATTCGACTTTGGCCGCGAAAGCAGCGCCAATACCCTGCACAATCTCGCGGAAACGCTGCTCCAGTCGTTCGCGCGTCTCCTGTGAGAACGAACGCACCGTGCCTTCCAGCCACGCGCTGTCTGGGATGACGTTCCAGGTGCTGCCGCTGTGGATCTGGGTAATCGAGACCACCGCGTTATCGCCGGAAGGGGCATTGCGGCTGATCAGCGTCTGCGCGGCAGAAACAATTTGCGCGGCGATCACTATCGGGTCGTTGCCCTGATGCGGCTTAGCGGCGTGGCTACCGGTGCCGGTAATTTTGATGTCAAAGCGATCGACGGCGGCGGTCAGTGGGCCGGCTTTACTACCAATCACACCCGGCGGCAGGGAAGGATCGTTGTGAATCCCGAAAATCGTCACGGCATCCTGCAGAGCGCCGGTAGCAATCACATCCGGCGCGCCCTGGCCGGTCTCTTCGGCGGCCTGGAACAGAATACGCACGCGGCCCTTTAAGCTCGCTTCCTGTTGTTTGAGCAGAATCGCTGCACCCAACGCGGCGGAACTGTGGAAGTCGTGTCCGCAAGCGTGCATTACGCCCGGACGTTCTGAACGGAAAGTGACATCAGACTGCTCTTCTATCGGCAGTGCATCAATGTCGGAACGCAGCACGATCAGTGGCCCATTTTCGGGACCCACTTCTGCCACCAAACCGGTTTTCAACGGCAGATCCAGCACGCGGATTTGGTGCTGTTCAAGCTGCTGGCGAATACGCGCAGTGGTTTCAAACTCTTCATTAGAGAGTTCAGGAAAACGGTGTAACTCATGGCGGAAGGCAATCAAATGCTGGCCCAATGCGCTCTCATCTAAACTCATGCTTTGCTTCCTTGTTGTGCGGCCTGACGTGTCATCCACGCATCATGCGCACTGTCATCCAGCACTTTCTTCATATATTGAGTGATATGGCCTTTGCCGAGATCGGTAGTGTGCATCAGCTGGAAACCGCGCTTCTTATACATTTCGATCAACCACGGATGGCTGGTGGCGGTGCCAAGGGAAACCGCAGGGGCGCGCAGTTGGCCCTGCAGGATCTCTTGCTCCAGTCGATCTTGTACCTGACGGCCATACTGTTTGCCGGGATAGTCGGGATGGGCACCGAACCAGCCAATATGCGGCAGACCAAACGGCCCTGGCAGTGGTCCCCATGGATAGCGCACGGTGACCGAGGAAACCATCTCACCTTGTGCGTAAAGCGCATAAACGCTGTGGCTTTGCAGGTGACGCAGGGTTTTTTCGCGATCCGCCGTCGCGGCATCAAATTTGATACCCAGCGCCAGCGTCGGCGCATAAGCGGCGTGCATCAGCGCCTGATAGGTTTCAACCTCATCTTCTCTAACCTGACGAAATTCAAGTGACATAACTATCCCCGAAAAAACCGCCTGGAGGCGGTAAATTGAATGCAGATTCAGTAGCGTGAAGCGGTTTAAACAACGCAATTTTAAGCGTTAGTTTAAAATACCCAGCGTGCTAAGCAACTCAGAATATCAGTAATGGCTTACGCTTCTATATGTGAAAAATAACTAAGCTAATGCGAATTTGTGAAAATGAAATGGCGGCTTTTCCATTGCTTATATCGCGATTTACCGTAGTATGCATAAATTACATAGCGCTATAACTATTTCGCATTAACCTCATGAAATAAAATAACTTTTCTCGTTATAGCCTTATTCTTAATCAGGGTGACGACGTGTTAGCGATCAAATCTCCGCGTGCTTATGCACATGAAGCCGGCCTGCGTGCGCGTGCCGGTGAATTTATCAAACCTTATGCCACACATATCCGCATCTTCACTTCTCCCAACGCCTGGCAGGCGGTTAATCCGGAATTAAGCCAGAGCTTAGAAGCCAACGGTATCCGCTGGGAGTTGGAGTATCTGCACGGTGAATGTACCGATGCCGCCATCGAAACACTGAAAAACAACGTTGAGCAACAGCAAGCTGAGCTGCTGTTTGCCGTGGGCGGTGGTCGCGTGCTGGATGCTGCCAAAGCGGTAGGCAGCCAGTTACCGGTTCTGAAAGTGATCAACTTCGCCACGCTCGCCGCCACCTGTGCGGCCTGGTCGCCGGTGGCCATCATTTATAACGAGCAGGGCGGCCATGTGCGCAGCCAGCCGCTGGGGAAAATGCCGGAGCTGGTGCTGGTGGACAGCGAAGTGATCGCCCGCAGCGATGTGCGCTATCTCAAAGCCGGCATTGTGGATGCGCTGGCGAAGTATTACGAATTCGCACCTTATCTGCGCAATAACCCACACGATCTGGCTCTCGATCTCAAAGTGATGACGGCGCAACGCGCGCTGGATGTGTATCGCGAACTGGGTGAAGCCGCCGTTAGCGCCAATGAAAAGCAGCAGGTCACGCCGGAGTTGGTGAAAGTGATTGATGCCAACATCGTGCTGGCCGGCCTGGCAAATAGCGTGCGCGATCAATTGCCAACACCCGGCTTTGCCCACGCCATTCATAATCGTCTGACGCATCAGCCCGAGTTGCATCATTGGCTGCACGGTGAAAAGGTCGGTTACAGCCTGCTGGTGCAATCGCTGATTGAAAACGCTGGTGTGCCCGATGAGGAACTGCTGGCACTGCTGCGTCAGTACGCGATGCCACTGACGTTAGCACCGCTGACCGGCGACCGTGCAGTGGCGATTCGCACGATTGCGGAACAGATTAAATTCCCGGCGGCCAGCGCTGAACGTCTGCCGTTCCGCATTCATGCGGATGCGCTAGAGCAGGCGCTGCTGGCGACCGAGAACCGCTTCTAACTTTTACTCTTTTATTGACCAGGACAACTTCATGGCTACTGCATCAACAACACGTATCCGCTTGGGCCTCTTTGTACAACCGGTTGGACAGCACGTCAGCGGCTGGCGTCTGACGGAAAAACTCGGCGATCCCACTGACATTGACTGGCTGATCACCATCGCGAAGAAAGCCGAAGCCGGTAAATTTGATCTGTTCTTTGTGGGTGATGCGCTGGCGACCAGCATGTACCGTCTGCCTTCGACCATGGCGCGCCTTGAGCCGCTGACCATGCTGTCGGCGCTGGCGGTGAACACCAAACGTATCGGCCTGGCAGCGACGGCTTCCACCACTTTTAGCGATCCGTTCACCATGGCGCGCAGCTTCTCGTCGCTGGATCACATCAGCCGTGGTCGTGCAGCGTGGAATGTGGTGACGTCATTCTCCACCGACGTAGCGCGTAACTTTAGCCGCAGCGATATGCCAAACCACGCCGAGCGCTACGCGCGTGCGCGTGAGTTCCTCGAAGTGACCAACAAGCTGTGGGAAGGTTGGGAAGCGGGTGCGGTGCAGCCGAACAAAGAGACCGGTGAATACTTCGTTAATGACAAAATTAAGTCGATTGATCACGAAGGCGAGCACTTCCAGGTGCAGGGGCCGCTTAACATCACGCGTTCCCCACAGGGACGTCCGGTGATCATCGAAGCCGGTTCATCTGCTGATGGGCAAAAACTGGCGGCCGAAACCGCCGAAGTGATCTTCACCGCTGCCGCCAGCCTGGAAGAAGCGCAAACCTTCTACCGCTCGCAGAAAGATCAGGTGATCGCCGCCGGACGTAATCCGGATCACGTGGTGATCATGCCGGGCGTGATGCCGATTGTTGGACGCACCCGTGAAGAGGCCAAAGCGTTGTGGAAAGAGCTGAACACGCTGGTGGATATCGAAAACGGTCTGCGCCAGCTGTCGCTGCGCTTCAGCATGGATCTGAGCCAATATCCACTCGACGGTCCCGTGCCAGAAGTGCCGCTGGGTGAAGGTAACCAGAGCCGCGTCAAATTAATGACGGATATGGCGAAGCGCGAAAACCTGACCTTACGTGAGCTGGCTGCCGTGGCTGCAGGTTCGCGTGGTCACCGCGTGATTGTCGGTACCGCAGAAGACATCGCCGATGACTTTGAGCTGTGGCTGAAAGAGGGCGGCGCCGATGGCTTCAACATCATGCCTGCCATCATGTCAGAGCAGCTGGATCTGTTCGTAGAACTGGTGATCCCAGAACTTCGTCGCCGTGGCCTGTTCCGCGACGATTATGAATTCGCCACGCTGCGCGAGAACCTCGGTCTGCCAGCGCTGTAAACCCTAAAGGAGCTGAACATGGTCACCTTATCAAAGCGTGTGCAGTCCGTGTCGCTCTCTGCCAATGCGGCGGCGCGTCAGTTGACGCGCCAGCTGAAAGAGCAGGGCGTGGATATTCTGGATCTCACTACCGGTGAGCCGGATTTTGATACGCCGCAGCACATCCGTGATGCTGCTGTAGAAGCCATGAATAATGGTGAGACCCGTTATACGCCGACCAATGGCACTACGCCGTTGCGTAAAGCGGTACAGGCTAAGCTGGCGCGGGAAAATCAGCTGGATTATGCGATGGGGCAGATCTGTATCGCCAACGGTGCGAAACAGATCATCTTCAACGCCTTCGCCGCCACCTTGAATGACGGCGATGAGGTGATTGTGCCGGTGCCGTACTGGCCAACGTTCCCGGATAGCGTGCGTTTTAACGGCGGGAACGCGGTGCTGCTTGAATGCCCGCTGGAGCAAGAATACAAACTGCAACCGCAGCAGCTGGCGCGGGCGATTACCGATAAAACCCGCTGGCTGGTGCTGAACAATCCGGGCAACCCTTCTGGTGCGGTCTACAACGCGGCAGAGTTAACCGCGCTGGCGGCAGTGCTGCGCGATCATCCCAATGTCTGGATCATGCTGGATGAACTGTATGAACACATTCTGTTTGATGGACGTGAACACGTTAGCCTGTTGCAGGTCGCGCCAGATTTAGCCGAACGCGTTCTGCTGGTAGGCGGCGTGTCGAAAACCTATGCCATGACTGGCTGGCGCATCGGCTTTGGTGCCGGTCCGCAAGCGCTAATTGATGCCATGGTGGTGGTGCAGTCGCAGAACAGTTCCGGTGCCAGCGCCATCAGTCAGGCGGCGGCGGTGGCTGCGCTAAACGGCGGGCTGGATTTCCTGCCACCGCAGCGTGCGGCCTATCAGGATCGTCGTGATGCGATTATGGCGCAGCTCAGTCCGGTTGAAGGCATTGAGGTGCTGAATCCTGAAGGGGCGTTCTTTATCTTCTGTCGCTGTGCTGGGCTGTTGGGCAAAACACGCCCGAATGGTGAACGTCTGGAAAGCGAACAGGATGTGCTGAATTATCTGCTGGAAAGCGGCGTATCCGGCGTGGCGGGCAGTGCGTATGGCTTGTCGCCGTATTTCCGCCTGTCGATTGCCACGGATATCGAAAGCGTGCGGGAAGCCGGAAAACGCATTGCGACTGCCTGTGCAGCGTTGAAATAGGGATTTAATCGGTCGCCAGGAATGGCGACCCTACAACAATTCAGAAGGTGTTACGTAGACTGTGCACTTATGCACTGGCTATCTACCCTTCGTCATGAGTTTCGTTAGGTGCGCATTCATGCGCACCGATTATCCGCGCGGATCCTTTAAATCAGAAACTCATCCATCGAACCGCCCGCATCTAACACGGATTTGATCGGTGATGGCGTACGGCCCTGACCAGTCCAGAATTTTTCATGACCGTTTTCGTCGATGAACTTATATTTCGCCGGACGTGGAGCGCGTTTCGCTTTCGGTTTGGTTTCGCTCTGGTTTAATTTCGTCAATTCACTAATGTCGATGCCATCATTCAGCAGCATCTCTTTATACAACGCCAGCTTTTCTTCTTTCTCGCGCTGAGCGGCATTATTCGCTTCCGCTTCTTCACGGCGTTCTGCAACCACCACGGCGAACTTTTCCAGCATTTCGTCTAATACCGCAATCTCAACATCACGCGCATGGGCACGCAGCGTACGAAGATTGTTCAATGCTTTGAGTGCATCGCTCATGAATAAACCCTTATTACTTTTATAACGAAGATGAAAGGGCGCATTCTACGTCAATTTTTATCAAATGAAAATAATATGCATCATGCAGAATTGTCCTGAAAATAACCCCACAACAGTGTGCATCTATATCGCACAATAAGATAGTGAGCAGATTTTTTATACAACCGAATTGGGATGGTAGCCGCGATATATAGCGGCTATAAGAGAGTAGGATATATTTTACATACTACGATAGAACGGGAAGCAACCGGTAATCAGCGCAACCACTAACAGCACAATCGAGGTAATAAATGACCAGCGCAGCGTGAACCGTTGGGTCTGGGCATAATCGAGTTTTAGCATGCCGACTAATAAATAAGTCGAGGCAACCAGCGGGCTGAGAATATGCACCGGCTGGCCGACCAATGCCGCGCGTGCCATTTCAATCGGTTCGATACCATAATGTCCGGCCGCCTGCACCAGTACCGGCAGCATGCCGAAATAGAACACATCATTCGATACCATCCAGGTAACGGGAATACTGATCAATGCGGTAATGACCGCCAGATACGGGCCAAGCGCTGCGGGAATGGTCTGCACAATGGCCTGCGCCAGCGCGTTCGCCATTCCGGTTTCAGAGAAAATGCCGGTAAACACCGCAGCGGCGAAAATCAATCCGGCTACGGCAAGGATGGCGGGCGCATGGCGACCGATCTGCTCCTGCTGCTGGCTCAGTTGCGGATAATTGACGACGAACATGATGGCAGTAGCCAGCATAAACAGGTACGCCATGGGCATCACATCCAGCACCAGGAAGGTCATCAGTGTAATGGTCAGTGCCCAGTTAAACCAGAAACGCCAGGCGACGCACGGCTTCTCCTCAAACTGAATAGCGGCGCGATCCACCGGCAGATGCTGCTGGAAACCGAGGCGCTTGCGCTCACTTCTGCCCAGCATGATCGCCAGAATGAAGGTCCACGCTACGCAGGCCAGTAAGGGAACCAAGAGCGGAACAAACAGCGTGGCCACGTCCGCCTGCACGGCCGCTGCCGCGCGCGCCGTAGGGCCGCCCCACGGGAACATATTGCCGAGCCCGGTACACTGTAATAGCAGTGCTGCAACGCTGAGTTTTGATAATCCGACGCGCTCATATATCGGCATAAAGGCTGCCAGCACAATCATATATACCGTCGCGCCATCACCATCCAACGCCACAATAAAGCCCAACAGGACGGTGCCGATGAATATCTTCACCGGATCACCATCGACCGCAGAAACAATACGTTTAATAATTGGATCAAACATTCCGGCATCCGTCACGCTCATAAAATAGAGCATCGCGAATATCAACATCACGCCAGTGGGCGCGACGGTGCGTAATCCTTTAATCACCATCGGCCCCATATCCGCGCCATGGCCGGACAACAACGCAAATAGCGTGGGGATGATGATTAATGCGGTGAGCGCAGAAAGCTTTTTGCTCATTAATAAGCCAATAAAGCAGATTATCATAAGCAGACTGATGATCAGCAGCATGACGAGAGTTCCTGTCCAGAGGGATAGAGCACGTTTGTGGGTAGCAAACGCAACGTGTTCGGAATAAATAAAAAACAGCGAATGATTATTTATTGTTCAAATTAACCTTCTGCAACCTCGTCAATCTGGGAATATTATCCAGCGTTTTTTTCGACAGGCACAAGGTTAGGTTTACGCGAAATATGTGCGTAACCTCTTAGTTTTAATAAATTTAAAATAGCGTACGGTGATGATTTATCCTGGTGTTATTTCCTCCTGTTTATCAATATTGCTAGCGTTGATTGCAGCGCGGTATGAAGACCGCGCTGAATAGCATTAAACTGCACGTTGTGGCTTATTGATGATCCAGCGGTGAAGGTTTAATCGGTAACGGCAGACGGTAAAGTTTCACCGGATATTCCACAGTAGACGGTTTGCCGCCGGTGGTCGCTGGCGTGCGATTGATCTGTCCCGACGGCATCCACAGTGCTCCGTTGGATACCCACATCGCGTCAATCCACACCAGACGCGGATCCTGCACCACGGTGGTCACTTTGCCATCTGGCGAAATACGTTTAATACTGCGGGTATTGATATCCGAAGCGTAGATATTGCCCTCGGCATCAATGGCCGTTCCGCCAGTGCTCCAGGTTTCGCGCACTTTCTCCGCATCCTTCGCAACTTCAGCAGCCGAAAGGGCGCTGTCGTTCAGATAGCGGGTTTCAATTCGCGCCAGCGGGCCTGGAATCGCCTGGTAGTAGAGCCATTTGCCATCCGGCGAAACTTCCAGCTGATCGAGGCCCACACGTTTTTCACGGCCATCGCGCAGAATCAACTTCTTGCCATCCGCATAAATCGGCTGATGGTCAATTGAAAGAGGGTGGTTATCCAGCACCCGCCAGCTTTTGCCGCTTTTCAGGTTCAGCACCACTAATCCCACCGCGCCGGGATCGGTGATATAGGCGAAATCGCCATTAAAACGCACATCATCCAGATAGCTGGTGGGTTGCAGCGTCGGTTCCTTAAATACATAGCTGTTAACCACTTTGCCGGTTGCCAGACTGATGTGGACCAGCTTGGCGCCACCGGTTACGGCCTGATCGCCGGTACCAATGCCCTTATTACCCGAATCCATCACCCACAGATCACCATCCGGGCCGATACGCAGCGCATTAACGTGGTAAAAATGATGCTCCGGATCGTTAGCATTCCACTGATTCCAGCTGTCATCGGGAAACGCTTTCAGCTGATTGTTGATCACTTCCGCCAGTTGCAAACCCGCACCTTCCGATTGCGTTAACGAGGCGAACAGTCGGTTGTCATGACTGACGGTAATGCCATTCCACACGCGCGGCGAGGTGGCGACCTGTTCCAGTCGGCTATCCTGTTGCGTCGGCAACGTCACGGGCAGCGTGTCTTGTGCCAAAACCTGTGCGCTGCTGGCCAAAGCGATCGTTGCGACCAGTGCTTTCAGTGAATATTTCATCCATTACTCCCTTGTTAAGCGCCACAAGGTGACGCGAACAGCGTGTTGCTCTGTTGTTAATGTCATTCCATCCTGGCAGCCTGGAGTGATAAATTATATTCTCTGAATTTTATCAATTGATTCCTGGTGGGAATGAATGGAACTGAAAGATCTGCATTATCTGCTGGCGGTGAAGGAGACAGGACATCTGGGTAAAGCGGCGCAATCCCTTGGTATCACTCAGCCTGCCTTAACCAAATGTCTGCAACGTCTGGAGAAGTTTTACGCCACACGGTTAATTCTCAAGGTGGGACGTGGGATGCAACTCACGGAAGCGGGACTACTACTTTGTGAACGTGCTCAAAAAGTCGTTCACATGATGCAGGTCACCCGACAGGATTTACAGGCGCTGGGTGCGGGAACGGCGGGCGTGATCCGGTTGGGCGTGGCGGCAACGGCAGCGGAATTTATGCTACCGGTGCTGAGTAAAGACCTGTTGCACAAAGCCCCCACTGCCCGACTCGAAGTCACGGTCGGGATGAATGATCTGCTGCAAAAACTGCTGCGTGAGAATAAAGTCGATTTAATTCTGGGTTTTCTGCCGCAAGGGAATAGCGAGTTTATTACCCGGCCGCTGATTGAGGATCCGGTGGTGATTGCCGCCAGTCGCCATCACCCGCTGGCCAATATCCATCCGACGCCTGAACAGCTTGATGAATACAATTGGTTATTGCCCTCGGATAATGTCGCGACGCGTCAGTGGCTGGAACAACGCTTACGCAGCGGGGGTTACGCGCCGCCGCGCGCGCAAATGGAAAGCAATACGCTGTCACCGCTGCGTGCCGTACTGGCACAAACTAAATTGTTGAGTTTTATTTCCCGCCGATTATTAAAAGGTGAGGGCGGCGAACTGATTGAAATTCCGCTGCCGCTGGTAATGATGCCGCGTACCTTTGGCTGGCAATTTCGCTCATTAAGTGAGCTCTCTCCTGCTTCACGTCTCCTGGTGGATTTGGCGGAAAAACGCTGGCCCTGGTGATCCCCAGAATACCCTTCGACAAGAACCTGTGATTTATCACAGGTTTGCTCCATTAACGTACGTGATAATTACCGAAAATAACCCACCTGTATTATTAATCATTGAAGAATAAGGATTTATCCAAATGTAAAATTGCCGGATAACCGGTAACAATTTCTTGCAATACTAATCTTAATGCGTATATTTCTCATTTGCTTTCTTAACGGCATCTTTACGGTCGTTCTGTTTGCGCCAGGACGGCGCGGTCGGGAAATACCTCATCCTGATATTCCTTTTCAGCACGTTATTTATGGCTGGATCTAACAGACGTCAGCAGCTATGCCGCCAACACAAAATAACGATAAGTTGATTGAGGAATATTATGTCTTTCAAAGAAAAGCGCGTCAGGGAATCTGGCCGAGCGCCGCAGCGTGCATTGCGTGTCTCTCTGCTGGCAATGATGGTGGCATCAGGTATTGCCCAGGCCGCAGATAGCACCACTACAGAACAAACCCTGACCGTGGATGCCAGCGCCAGCAGCGATGCACAAGAGCAGACCGCAAAAGATTACAGCGTCCCGGTCACCCGTGCCGGTACCAAAATGGCATTGACCGCGCGTGATATTCCGCAATCGGTCAGCATTGTCAGCAAGCAGCGTATGCAAGATCAGCAGCTGCAATCCCTGAATGATGTACTGTCGAATACCACCGGTATCAAAGGCATCAGCGGTGATATGGATCGTACTAACTACTATTCGCGCGGTTTTATCATCGATAACTATATGATCGATGGTATTCCAACGGCGTTCGCTTCGCGCTGGAACCTCGGCGATGCGCAAACCGATATGGCGCTGTACGAGCGCGTTGAAGTGGTGCGCGGTGCCACTGGCCTGCTGACCGGCCCTGGTAACCCGTCAGCTGCGATTAACATGGTGCGTAAGCATGCCGACAGCAAAGAGTTCACCGGCAATCTGGAAGCGAGTTACGGTAGCTGGGACAAACAGCGCTATGTCGCCGATCTCTCTGCGCCGCTGTCGCCTGAAGGCAACGTGCGTGGTCGTGTAGTCGCAGGTTACGAAGATAAAAACAGCTTTATTGAACGCTATGGTTTCGAGAAGAAATTCATCTACGGTGTGGTGGATGCTGACCTGACCGACAAAACCAAGCTGTCAGTGGGCTATGAATTTACTCAAGTCGACACTGACTCCCCAATGTGGGGTGGTTCACCACGTTGGTATACCGATGGTTCACAGGTGAAATTGCGTCGCGGTTACAACACCTCAACGGATTGGGCGTATAACGACAAAGAAAACAAAAAAGTCTTTGTTAACCTGCAGCAGAATTTCGATAACGGCTGGAACATCACGCTTAACGGCACGCATAACGAGATGTTCCTCGACAGTAAGCAGCTGTATATCGACGGCTATGTAAATAAAGATTCCGGTCTGCTGGTTAACCAGTACGACCCTTCCTATGCCTATGATGCAGTCGGCGGGACGGGCTATAACACCGGCAAACGCAAAGTGGATTCCGTTGATGCTTTCGCCAGTGGTCCATACGAAATGTTTGGCCGTCAACATCAGTTGATGCTGGGTGTGAATTACAGCCGTCAGGACAACAAGTATTACAGCGCCTGGACTAACATTTCACCGGCACAGTTGGGCAATTTCAACGATTACAATGGTAATTACCCAGAGTCAGACTGGAACCCTCGTACACCAGCGTCTGATACGCAACTGGTGCGTCAGAAATCGGCCTACCTCGCGACGCGCATTACCTTAGCCGATCCGCTGCATGCCATTTTAGGCGCACGTTACACCAACTGGAATCGCCAGGGTTTAACTACCCAGCAAGAAGAGAACAACATCACGCCATACGGTGGTTTGATCTGGGACTTCTACGATAACTGGTCAGCCTATGCCAGTTACACCTCGGTATTCCAGCCTCAGGATAGCCAGGATGCCTCCGGCCAGTTCCTGAATCCTGTCATTGGTAAAAACTACGAAGCGGGTGTGAAATCTGACTGGCTGAACAGCCGTCTGACCACCTCGGTGTCGATCTTCCGCACTGAACTGGATAACGCGCCAGTGAGCACCGGCACGTACACGGCTTCAGGCAACGAAATTTTTGAAGGTAAGAATGGCGTAGTGAGCCGTGGCGTCGAGTTCGAAGTGAACGGTGCGCTGACGGATAACTGGCAGATGACTTTAGGTGGCACCACTTATGTCGCCGAAGATCGTGATGGTGAGAACTACAACTCACAGCTGCCGCGCACCTCGTTCAACCTGTTCACCAGCTATCGTCTGCCGATGCTGGATCAGCTGACGCTGGGTGGTGGTGTCAACTGGCAGTCGAAGACCTACAAAGATATTACCGGTCCGGAAGGTGTGGGCACATGGCGCGCACGTCAGGGCAGTTATGCACTGGTGGATCTGTTCGCACGTTACGACGTGACCAAAAACGTTACCCTGCAGGCCAACCTGAACAACTTGTTCGACAAAGAGTATGACGAAAACGTCGGTAATGGCGGTATCGTTTACGGTACGCCGCGTAACTTCTCGGTTACCGCATCTTACCGTTTCTGATTTCAACCAACCGGGCGCGCAGCAATGCGTGCTCTGCCAGGATTCACGCTGATGTTCGTGAGTTAATGGCAGGGGCGGCAAGGATGCCGGCCCGGCGTTGTTCGCATCAGACTTGATAAATTATCAACATCCCGCCGCAATATAATCCCCGTTCGCACTGATCGGTACCACGGTTAAAAACAGCACCAGCGCAAATAAGATCAGCAAAGCGCCTCCGGTAATACGTACCATCCCCAGTATTTGCTGCGTGTGTGGCGATGTCTCAGCCAACCATAATTCTCCCGCACGATGACGGAAATGGCGTACAAATAGGGCCAGCGCAACCAGCGCCATACCGGTGCCGAGTGCCATGGTCATCACCGCAAACATGCCCCAGCGAGTAATACCAATCACGCTGGCAAACAGCAGCACCGTGAGTGCGCCGCTGCAAGGCCGAACGCCGGTGGCAATAATAATGCCGACCCACGCCTTCCAGTTATCCACTGATTCTGCAGTAATGCCGTGATGGTGGCCGCAGCCGTTATGATGCTGCTCATGCTCATGCTCATGCTCATGCTCATGCTCATGCTCATGCTCATGCTCAT